>NZ_RXYG01000029.1:0-30674 GCF_003970195.1 Pseudomonas sp. C 49-2 | reverse complement strand
AGCCCGGATACATTAGCGCAAGCCTGATTTACCGTTCATCGTGACTGGATAGCAAAAGGTGGGCTGACCATACATTTTGGTTACTTTTGGGGCTCTTTTCCAAAAGTGACCCGCCGTAAGGGCGGAACCAATAGTAGCCATCACCCAACCAACGGATATTCACCCAGTCAAACCTAAACCCCAGGCACCAAAAACGCCGCCTCCAACAACTGCCGCGTATACCCATGCTGCGGCGCGGCAAAAATCCCCGCCGCATCCCCCTGTTCCACCACCTGGCCATGCTTCACCACCATCAACTGATGGCTCAACGCCTTGACCACCGCCAAATCATGGCTGATAAACAGATAGGTCAAGTTGTACTTGGCCTGCAAACTGCGCAACAACTCCACCACTTGCCGCTGCACCGTGCGATCCAGCGCCGATGTCGGTTCATCCAGCAAAATCAGGCGCGGCTTGAGCACCAACGCCCGGGCAATGGCAATGCGCTGACGCTGCCCACCCGAGAACTCATGGGGGTACCGATGCCGCGAGTCCGGATCCAACCCGACTTCCTTGAGCGCCGCAATAATCGCCGCTTCCTGCTCCAACGGCGTCCCCATCTTATGGATACGCAACCCCTCGCCAACGATCTCACTGACACACATCCGCGGGCTCAAGCTGCCAAACGGGTCCTGGAACACCACCTGCATCTCCCGACGCAACGGACGCACCTGTTGCTGGCTGAGCTTATCCAACTGCTGCCCTTCAAAACGAATGCCGCCCTTGCTCGCGATCAACCGCAGAATCGCCAGGCCCAGGGTCGATTTGCCCGAGCCGCTTTCGCCAACGATTCCCAGGGTCTGCCCCTGGGGCAGGCTGAAGTTGATGCCGTCCACCGCCTTGACGTAATCGACGGTATTGCGCAAAAAGCCCTTCTTGATCGGGAACCACACTTTCAGGTCATCGACTTCCAGCAACGGAGGGCCGACTTCGTTGCCGGCCGGTCCGCCGCTGGGCTCCGCCGCCAGCAGTTCCTGGGTATACGGATGCTGGGGCGATTGGAACAGCGTTTCACAGTCGGCCTGCTCGACGATGCAACCCTTTTGCATCACGCACACGCGGTGGGCGATGCGCCGCACCAGGTTCAAGTCATGGCTGATCAGCAGCAGGGCCATGCCCAGCCGCGCCTGCAATTCCTTGAGTAATTCGAGGATCTTCAACTGCACGGTCACATCGAGGGCCGTGGTCGGCTCATCGGCGATCAGCAGCTCCGGCTCATTCGCCAGGGCCATGGCGATCATCACCCGTTGGCGCTGGCCACCGGACAGCTCATGGGGCAGGGCCTTGAGGCGTTTGTGCGGTTCGGGAATGCCCACCAGGTCCAGCAACTCCAGGGTCCGCTGGGTGGCGACCTTGCCTTGCAACCCCTTGTGCAGGCCGAGTACTTCGTTGATCTGCTTCTCGATGGAATGCAGCGGATTCAACGAGGTCATCGGCTCCTGGAAGATCATCGCAATGCGGTTGCCGCGAATGTGGCGGATGGTTTTTTCTTTCAGCGTGAGCAGGTCCTGCCCGGCATAGTTGATGGTGCCGGAGGGGTGCCGCGCCAGTGGGTAGGGCAGCAGGCGCAGAATCGAGTGGGCGGTCACCGATTTGCCTGAGCCGCTTTCACCCACCAGGGCGATGGTCTCACCACGTTTGATGTCGAAGCTGACATTGTTCACCACGCGGTGGTGATGGTCGCCCGTGACGAACTCGACGGAGAGGTCGCGGATTTCGATCAGATTGTCCTGATTCATCTCATTTCCTCGGGTCGAAGGCATCGCGAGCGGATTCGCCGATAAACACCAGCAGACTCAACATGATCGCCAGCACGGCAAAGGCACTCATGCCCAGCCACGGCGCTTGCAGGTTGGATTTACCTTGGGCCACCAGTTCACCCAGCGACGGTGAACCGGCCGGCAAGCCGAAGCCGAGGAAGTCCAGGGCGGTGAGGGTGCCGATGGCGCCGGTGAGAATGAACGGCATGAAGGTCATGGTCGACACCATCGCGTTGGGCAGGATATGCCGGAACATGATCGCGCCATTCTGCATGCCCAAGGCCCTGGCGGCGCGCACGTATTCCAGGTTGCGCCCGCGCAGGAACTCGGCGCGCACTACGTCCACCAGGCTCATCCACGAAAACAGCAGCATGATGCCGAGCAGCCACCAGAAGTTGGGTTGCACGAAACTGGCGAGGATGATCAGCAGGTACAGCACCGGCAAGCCGGACCAGATCTCCAGGAAGCGCTGCCCGGCCAAATCCACCCAGCCGCCGTAGAAGCCCTGCAGGGCCCCGGCGATCACGCCGATGATCGAGCTGAGCACTGTCAGCGTCAGGGCAAACAGCACCGACACACGGAAGCCGTAGATGACCCGCGCCAGTACGTCGCGGCCTTGGTCGTCGGTGCCCAGCAGGTTGACGCTGGAAGGCGGCGCGGGCGCCGGCACTTTCAGGTCGTAGTTGATGCTCTGGTAGCTGAACGGAATAGGCGCCCACAACGTCCAGGCATCCTTGGCCTTGAGCAGCTCCTGGATATACGGGCTCTTGTAGTTGGCCTCCAGCGGGAATTCACCGCCAAAGGTGGTCTCCGGGTAGCGCTTGAGCGCCGGGAAGTACCAGCCGCCGTCGTAGTGCACGGCCAGCGGTTTGTCATTGGCGATCAGCTCGGCGCCCAGGCTCAGCACGAACAGGATCAGAAACAGCCACAGCGACCACCAGCCACGTTTGTTGGCCTTGAACCGTTCGAACCGGCGGCGATTGAGGGGGGATAGATTCATCTCAATGCTCCCGGCTGGCAAAGTCGATGCGCGGATCGACCAGGGTGTAGGTGAGGTCGCCGATCAGTTTCACGATCAGCCCCAGCAGGGTGAAGATAAACAGCGTGCCGAACACCACCGGGTAGTCGCGGTTGATCGCCGCTTCAAAACTCATCAGGCCCAGGCCGTCGAGGGAGAAGATCACCTCCACCAACAAGGAACCGGTGAAGAAGATCCCGATGAACGCCGAAGGGAAACCGGCGATCACCAGCAACATCGCGTTGCGGAACACATGGCCGTACAGCACGCGGTGGTTGGTCAGGCCCTTGGCTTTGGCGGTGACCACGTACTGCTTGTTGATCTCGTCGAGAAAGCTGTTCTTGGTCAGCAGGGTCATGGTGGCGAAGTTACCGATCACCAGGGCCGTGATGGGCAGCGCCAGGTGCCAGAAGTAATCGAGGATCTTGCCGCCCCAGCTCAGTTCGTCGAAGTTGTTCGACGTGAGCCCGCGCAAGGGGAACCAGTCCAGGTAACTGCCACCGGCAAACACCACGATCAGCAGGATTGCAAACAGGAACGCCGGGATCGCATAGCCGACGATGATCGCCGAACTGGTCCACACATCAAAATGGCTGCCGTGCCGCGTGGCTTTGGCGATCCCCAGTGGGATCGACACCAGGTACATGATCAGCGTGCTCCATAACCCGAGGGAAATGGACACCGGCATCTTCTCCTTGATCAAGTCGATGACCTTGGCGTCACGGAAGAAGCTGTCGCCAAAGTCCAGCTGGGCGTAGTTCTTGACCATGATCCACAAGCGTTCCGGCGCCGATTTGTCGAAGCCGTACATCTTCTCGATTTCCTTGATCAGCGCCGGGTCCAGGCCCTGGGCGCCGCGGTAGCTGCTGGAGCCGGCCACCGACACTTCGGAACCGCCACCGGCAATGCGGCTGGTGGCGCCCTCGAAGCCTTCAAGCTTGGCGATCATTTGCTCCACCGGACCACCGGGAGCGGCTTGGATGATGACGAAGTTGATCAGTAGGATCCCGAACAACGTGGGGATGATCAGCAACAGGCGGCGAAAGATATAGGCCAGCATTTAATCGCCTCCGCTCGCCGGATCGGCGCTGGTGTCTGGGTCTGAGGTGACGGCGGGTTTTACGTCAGGCTTGGCCCACCAGGTGGCGGTGCCGACGTCGTAGCGCGGCGGGACTTTGGGGTGGCCCAAGTGATCCCAATACGCCACGCGGAACGTCTTGATGTGCCAGTTCGGGATCACGTAGTAGCCGAACTGCAACACGCGGTCCAGGGCTTTGGCATGCGCCACCAGGCTTTTGCGCGAGTCGGCGTCGATCAGCTCTTCCACCAGTTGGTCGATGGCCGGGTCCTTGAGGCCCATGTAGTTGCGGCTGCCGGGTTTGTCGGCGCTGGACGACTTCCAGAACTCGCGCTGCTCATTACCCGGCGAAGTGGACTGCGGGAAGCTGCCCACCAGCATGTCGAAGTCCCGCGAGCGAATACGATTGATGAACTGCGACACGTCGACCCGACGGATCGCCAGGTCGATGCCCAGGTCGGCCAGGTTGCGCTTGAACGGCAGCAGGATGCGCTCGAACTCTGTCTGCGCCAGCAGGAACTCGATTTTCACCGGTTTGCCGGTGGTGTCGACCATCTTGTCATCGACGATGCGCCAGCCGGCTTCTTGCAGCAGTTGGTAGGCCTCGCGCTGCTGGGTGCGGATCATGCCGCTGCCGTCGGTCTTGGACGGTTCGAAGGCCTGGGTGAAGACCTCGGGCGGGATTCTGTCGCGCAGCGGTTCGAGGATCGCCAGTTCATCCGGGCCGGGCAGGCCGGTGGCGGCCATCTCCGAGTTTTCAAAGTAGCTGCGGGTGCGGGTATAGGCACCGTTAAACAGTTGCTTGTTGCTCCACTCGAAATCCAGCAACAGGCTGATGGCCTTGCGCACACGTACGTCCTGGAACATCGGCTTGCGCATATTGAACACGAAGCCCTGCATGCCGGTGGGGTTGCCGTTGGGGATTTCTTCCTTGATCAGGCGACCCTGGGCCACCGCCGGGATGTTGTAGGCGTTGGCCCAGTTCTTGGCGCTGAATTCCAGCCAGTAATCGAACTGCCCGGCCTTGAGGGCTTCCAGCGAGACAGTGCTGTCGCGGTAGTAGTCTGTGATGCGGTTGTCGAAGTTGTAGAAACCCTTGGCGACCGGCAGGTCCTTCGCCCAGTAATCCTTGACCCGCTCGTAGCGGATCATGCGCCCGGCCTTGACCTCGGCGACCTTGTACGGCCCGCTGCCCAGCGGGACTTCGAGGTTGCCCTTGGCAAACTCGCGGGTCGCCCACCAGTGCTTGGGCAATACCGGCAGTTGTCCGAGGATCAGCGGTAATTCGCGGTTGTTGGTGCGCTTGAACTTGAACAGCACCTTCAGCGGGTCTTCGGCGATCACTTCGTCGACGTCGGCGTAGTAGGTGCGGTAGATCGGCGAGCCTTCCTTGATCAGTTCCTGGAAGGTGAACACCACGTCTTCGGCGCGGATCGGGTGGCCGTCATGGAAGCGGGCTTCCGGGCGCAGGTAGAAGCGCACCCAACTGTTGTCCGGGGCTTTTTCGATCTTGCCGGCGACCAGGCCGTATTCGGTGATGGGCTCGTCCAGGCTTTGCATGGCCAGGGTGTCGTAGATCAAACCGAGGTTATCGGCCGGCACGCCTTTGCTGATGTAGGGGTTGAGGCTGTCGAAGCCGCCCATGGCCGACTCGCGGAAGGTGCCGCCCTTGGGCGCATCCGGGTTGACGTAGTCGAAGTGCTTGAAGTCGGCGGGGTATTTCGGTGGTTCGTTGTAGAGCGTCAACGCATGTTGCGGGGCGGCTTGGGCCGCGGTGCACAGCAGCAGGCCGCCGAGCAGTGCAGTACGCAAATACATCATTGGGCTTTCTCCGAAGCTTTCAGCCACCACGCGCTCAGGCCCAGGCTATAGGGCGGCGTGGTGACAAAGGCGAACCGGTTGCGGTACGCCAAGCGATGATAGTTGAGGTACCAGTTGGGAATACTGTAGTGCTGCCACAGCAGCACCCGGTCCAGGGCACGGCCGGCGGCCAGTTGCTCCTCGCGGGTCTTGGCGGCCAGCAGTTGTTCCAGCAGGTGATCGACAATCGGGTTGGCAATGCCTGCATAGTTCTTGCTGCCCTTGATCGCGGCCTGGCTGGAGTGGAAGTACTGCCACTGCTCAAGGCCCGGGCTCAAGGTCTGGTTGAGGGTGATCAGGATCATGTCAAAGTCGAATTGATCCAGGCGCTGCTTGTACTGGGCGCGGTCGACGGTGCGCAGGCGCGCGTCGATACCGACGCTGATCAGGTTCTCGACATAGGGCTGCAGGATGCGCTCCAGGTTCGGGTTGACCAGCAGGATCTCGAAGCGCAGCGGTTGCCCGTCCTTGTTGAGCAGGCGTTGGCCGGAGAGTTTCCAGCCGGCGTCCCCGAGCAAGGCCAGGGCGCGGCGCATGGTTTCGCGGGGGATACCGCGCCCGTCGGTCTGTGGCAGGCTGAACGGCTGGGTAAACAGGTTGGCCGGCAATTGCTCGCGGTAGGGCGAGAGCATCAGCCATTCATGGCCGGTGGGCACGCCGGTGGCAGAGAATTCGCTGTTGGGGTAATAGCTCAAGGTGCGTTTGTAGGCGCTGCTGAACAGGGTGCGGTTGGTCCATTCGAAGTCGAACATCAGGCCCAGGGCTTCGCGCACCTTGGTTTGGCTGAACGTCGGCCGCCGGCTGTTCATGAACAAACCCTGGCTCTGGGTCGGGATCTGGTGAGCAATCTGCGCCTTGATCACGTCTCCCCGGTTCACCGCCGGGAAGTTGTAGCCATTTGCCCAGTTTTTGGCCTGATGCTCGATATAGATATCGAATTCGCCGGCCTTGAAGGCTTCGAAGGCCACGTCGCTGTCGCGATAGAACTCCACCTCGACCTTGTCGTAGTTATAGAAACCCTGGTTGACCGGCAGGTCCTTGCCCCAATAGTCCTTAACCCGTTCGAACACCAATTGCCGGCCAGGCGTGACCTTGCTGATGCGGTACGGCCCGCTGCCCAAAGGCGGTTCGAAGGTGGTGGCCTTGAAATCGCGGTTTTTCCAATAGTGCTGGGGCAATACCGGCAATTCGCCCAGGCGCAGGATCAACAACGGGTTGCCGGCGCGCTTGAACACAAAGCGGATGCGGTGCCGGTTGAGGATATCCACTCGCGCCACTTCCTGCAGGTTGGTGCGGTACTGCGGGTGGCCTTCGGTCAGCAGGGTGCGATAGGAAAACGCCACGTCGTAGGCGGTGATCGGCTTGCCATCGTGGAAGCGCGCTTCCGGGCGCAGGTTGAACACCACCCAGCTGCGGTCCTCGCTGTACTCCACCGACTGGGCGATCAGCCCATAACTGGAGGTGGGCTCATCGCCGGAGGGCGCGTACAGGCCGGTTCCCACCATCAACGGCTCGTTCAGCTCGTTGACGCCGTATTGCAGGAAATTAGGCGTGGAAACCGGGCTGGAGCCCTTGAAGGTATAGGGGTTGAGCGTATCGAAGGTGCCAAAGGCCATGACCCGCAATGTCCCGCCTTTCGGCGCTGCAGGGTTTACCCAATCGAAGTGGGTGAATTTGGCCGGGTACTTGAGACTGCCGAACTGCGTATAACCGTGACTCTCGGTAATCGCCGCATTCGCACCAAAGCTCAAGGCCAGACTTATTAGTAGAAGGAGGGGACGCTTCAAGTCAGGGATCCGATCCAGGCGGCTTGCGCTTTATGATCGGTACAGTAACAGCTTGTTCCGGTTGGAAAAAGGCCGTTGGATTGACGCAGAACCAATGTGGGAGGGGGCTTGCCCCCGATAGCAATGCATCAGCCAACAGATTCATTGGCTGGCCTACCGCTATCGGGGGCAAGCCCCTCCCACATGGGTTCCTCAGTGTTCCAGAAACCTCAGCGCGGCCCGGAAACCACCAGCATCTGCCCCGGCTTCAGCGCCTGGCCAGTACGCGGGTTCCAACGCTTGAGATGTTGCATCTCAACGTTGAAGCGCTTGGCGACGATGTACAGCGAATCACCCTTCTTGACCTTGTACTGCACCGGCTTCTTGCTGCTGGCCACGACTTTGCGCGTGTCCTGCATCACCAGGGTCTGGCCGACCTTGAGGGCCTGGCCGTTGAGCTTGTTCCAGCGCTGCAGGTCATGCACATCGACCTTGTTGGCCTTGGCGATCAGCGTCAGGTTGTCGCCACTGCGTACCTTGTAGCTGCGGGTACGCCCGGCAACCCGCGCGGTCTCGACTTCGTCGAACACCTGCTTTTTCGGGCGCATCGCCAGCAATTCTTCAGGCTTCATCGTCGAAAGGGTGCTGGTGAGCAGTTGCGCCTTGGAGCTCGGCACCAGCAGATGCTGCGGGCCATCCAGGGTGGTGCGCTGCTTCAGCGCGGGGTTGAGCTGGAACAGTTCGTCTTCGTCGATCTCGGCCAGCGCGGCAACCCGTGACAGGTCCATGCTTTGCTTGACTTCAACCACTTCGAAATACGGCGTGTTGGCAATCGGGTTCAGGTTGACGCCATAGGCCTCGGGCGCCAGCACCACTTGGGACAGCGCCAGGAACTTGGGCACGTAGTCCTTGGTTTCCTGGGGCAGGGGCAGGTTCCAGTAGTCGGTCGGCAGGCCGAGCTTTTCGTTGCGCTCGATCGCCCGGCTCACCGTGCCTTCGCCTGCGTTGTAGGCGGCAAGGGCGAGCAGCCAGTCACCGTTGAACATGTCGTGCAGACGGGTCAGGTAGTCAAGGGCGGCGGTGGTGGAGGCGGTGATGTCGCGACGGCCATCATAGGCGCGGGTCTGGCGCAGGTTGAAGTAGCGCCCGGTGGAGGGGATGAACTGCCACAAGCCGACTGCATCGCTGCGCGAATAGGCCATTGGGTTGTAGGCGCTTTCAATCACTGGCAGCAGCGCCAGCTCCAGGGGCATGTTGCGTTCTTCAAGGCGTTCGACGATGTAATGAATGTAGAGGCTGCCGCGTTCGCCGGCGTTCTCAAGGAAGGAAGGGTTGCTAGCGAACCACAGTCGCTGTTGCTCGATACGTGGGTTGACGCCTACACCATCCTGCAATTGAAAGCCCCGTCGCATACGTTCCCAAACATCCTGGGGCACTTCGGGAGCCGGCTTTTCCGAAAGCCAGATGACGGGTTTCTGTTTGATATTGGCGCTGAGGTTTGGCTTGGGTTGCACGGTGGATTGTGCGGTGAAATTGCTTGATTGGCAGCCCGCCAGCGTAGCGGACACAGCCACCGCCACAGCTTGAGCCAGGCGGGTCAATGCGTCTGAATGGTTGGATTTACGAATAGATGACGACATTGGCTGGAAGTAAGTTCCGGGCAAAAATGTCGGGCGATTCTAGAAACCCGTTTGGTTCCGGTCAACCATTCAGAAATTACGTATCAGATTGCATCCCGTTAGAACTTATCTTTCCAAGCCCTCAAGCTAGCAAACACCTCGGCCCCAGAGCGGTTGTCGCGGCCATTCCGTTCGTCTGCTTTTTGTTTAACGGATGTTTCAGAGGTGCGCAGAAAAGGGTTGGTGCGCTTTTCCAGGGCCAGGTTGGAAGGCAGCGTGATCTCGCCACGTTCGCGCAATTGGCGGACGTTTTCCACCCGTTCGGCGATATCGGCGTTATCCGGTTCGACGGCCTGGGCAAACTTGAGGTTGCTTTGTGTGTATTCGTGGGTGCAGTACACCAAGGTGTCGGCGGGCAGTGCGGCCAAGCGCTCAAGTGAGGTGTGCATCTGTTCCGGCGTGCCTTCGAACAGGCGCCCGCAGCCGGCGGCGAACAGGGTATCGCCACAGAACAGCACGCCCTGGTGATAAAAGGCGATATGGCCCAGGGTGTGGCCGGGCACGGTATAAATGTCGAAGTCCCAGCCGAGCACGCTGATGCGGTCGTTATCGTTCAAGGCTACGTCCCGCGCCGGGATCTTTTCGTTGGCCGGGCCGTAGACCTTGGCGTCAGTCACCCGTTTGAGTTGTTCGACGCCGCCGACATGGTCGTGGTGGTGGTGAGTGATCAGGATGTCGCTCAGGACCCACTCAGGGTTTAGCTTGAGCCAGGCCAGCACCGGCGCGGCATCGCCGGGGTCGACCACGGCGCAGCGCAGGGTGCTCGGGTCTTGTAACAACCAGATGTAGTTATCGGTGAAGGCGGGCAGGGCACTGATCTGTATCATTCTTCGATTCGCCAAGCTGAACACATTGGTGCATCTTAGAACGTCTAGGCGAGTTGGAGAATGCAATGACTGATAAAGCGTTCGCCCAGGCCGATCCTGAGTGGCTGGCCCTGATCAGCGCAGCCCGTGAATGGCTGTCCGGTCCGATCGGGAAATTTCTGCTGGACGAAGAACGACGCATGCTCGAAGACGAGTTGGGCCGGTTCTTTGGCGGCTACCTGGTGCATTACGGCCCTTCGGCCGAAACGCCGCCGTGTGCGCCCCAGGTGCAGCGTAATGTGCGCCTGGGTGCACCGTTGCCGGGGGTGGAGATTGTCTGCGAGGAACAGGCCTGGCCGTTGAGCGAACACGCCGCCGATGTGGTGGTGTTGCAGCATGGCCTGGATTTCTGCCTGTCGCCCCACGGCTTGCTGCGCGAAGCGGCGAGCAGCGTCCGTCCGGGTGGCCATTTGCTGATTGTCGGGATCAACCCCTGGAGCAGTTGGGGCTTGCGCCATGTGTTCGCCCACGACGCCTTGCGCCAAGCGCGTTGCATCTCGCCGCAACGGGTGGGGGACTGGCTGAACCTGCTGGGCTTCGCGCTGGAGAAACGTCGCTTCGGGTGCTATCGTCCGCCGCTTGCGTCGACCAAGTGGCAAGCCCGTCTGGCCGGCTGGGAGCGCCGCGCAGGTGCCTGGCAATTGTCGGGTGGCGGCTTCTATCTGCTGGTGGCGCGCAAGATCGTGGTTGGGTTGCGGCCAGTGCAACAGGTGCGCCGCGAGCCGATGGGCAAGCTGGTGCCGATGCCAATGGCCAAGGTCAACCGCAAGCAAAGCGACGCATGACCCTCTTTTTGAATGAATACCGAGCAACCGATGACCGATAGCGTAGAACTCTTCACCGATGGCGCCTGCAAGGGCAACCCCGGCCCTGGCGGCTGGGGCGCGTTGCTGGTGTGCAAGGGCGTGGAGAAAGAGTTGTGGGGCGGCGAACCCAATACCACCAATAACCGCATGGAGTTGATGGGCGCCATTCGCGGCCTGGAAGAACTCAAGCGCCGTTGCAACGTGCTGTTGGTGACCGACTCGCAATACGTGATGAAGGGCATCAACGAGTGGATGGTCAATTGGAAGAAGCGCGGCTGGAAGACGGCGGCCAAGGAACCGGTGAAGAATGCCGACCTGTGGCAACTGCTCGATGAGCAATGCAATCGCCATGACATCACCTGGAAGTGGGTGCGCGGTCACATCGGCCACCCTGGCAACGAGCGCGCCGACCAGTTGGCCAACCGTGGCGTGGACGAAGTGCGCGGCTACAAGCAGAGCTGATGCCGACTCACGTGTTAATATCGCGACCCTTGAATCACACTACACCGTTGAGAGCTGAACCCTGATGGCCATCCGATCTGTTGTACTCGATACCGAAACCACCGGCATGCCGGTGACCGACGGCCACCGGATCATTGAAATCGGCTGTGTCGAATTGATGGGTCGCCGCCTCACCGGGCGTCACTTCCACGTCTACCTGCAACCGGACCGCGACAGTGACGAGGGCGCGATTGGCGTCCACGGCATCACCGACGAATTCCTCAAGGGCAAGCCGCGTTTCGCTGAAGTTGCCGATGAGTTCTTCGAATTCATTAACGGCGCGCAACTGATCATCCATAACGCGGCGTTCGACGTCGGCTTCATCAACAACGAATTTGCCCTGATGGGGCAGACCGATCGCGCGGATATTTCCCAGCACTGCTCGATCCTCGACACCTTGATGATGGCCCGTGAGCGTCACCCCGGCCAGCGCAACAGCCTCGATGCCTTGTGCAAACGTTATGGCGTCGACAACTCCGGTCGTGAGCTTCACGGCGCCTTGCTTGACTCCGAGATTCTTGCCGACGTCTACCTGACCATGACCGGTGGGCAGACCAGCCTGTCTCTGGCCGGTAACGCCTCCGATGGCAGCGGTTCGGCGGAAGGCTCGGGCAACCGTCCTTCGGAAATCCGCCGGTTGCCGGCTGATCGCAAGCCAAGCACGATTATCCGGGCGAGTGAGCAGGATCTGGCCGAGCATGCGGCGCGTCTGGAAGCGATTGCCAAATCGGCCGGCGCGCCGGCGTTGTGGTCGACCCTGACCCAGCAATAATGCAAACCTTGTAGGAGCCGGCTTGCCGGCGATGGCGCCCTTGAACCCATCGCAAGATTCAACGGCCTCATCGCTGGCAAGCCGGCTCCTACAGTGATTCACTGTGCTTTCGAAATCTTCATTCGCGTCATTGCCCCCCAGCTTCTACCCTTGAGTGCATAGCCCTCAGGACTGCAAGCACTCATGTACAAAGACCTGAAGTTCCCTGTCCTTATCGTGCACCGCGACATCAAGGCCGACACCGTTGCCGGTGACCGGGTCCGAGGCATCGCCCGGGAGCTGGAACAAGAGGGTTTCAGTATTTTTTCCGCAGTGGATTACGCCGAAGGGCGATTGGTGGCTTCTACCCATCATGGCCTGGCGTGCATGCTGATCGCCGCCGAAGGGGCTGGTGAAAATACCCACCTGCTGCAAAATATGGTCGAGCTGATCCGCCTGGCGCGGCTGCGGGCGCCCAATTTGCCGATCTTTGCGTTGGGCGAGCAAGTCACCCTGGAGAACGCACCGGCTGACGCCATGAGTGAACTCAACCAACTGCGCGGCATTCTCTATCTGTTCGAAGACACCGTGCCGTTTCTCGCGCGGCAAGTCGCGCGTGCGGCGCGCACTTACCTGGATGGCCTGTTGCCGCCATTCTTCAAGGCACTGGTGCAGCACACTGCTGACTCCAACTACTCCTGGCACACCCCCGGCCATGGCGGTGGCGTGGCCTACCGCAAGAGCCCGGTGGGGCAGGCGTTTCATCAGTTCTTCGGGGAAAACACCCTGCGCTCGGACCTGTCGGTATCAGTGCCTGAACTCGGCTCGTTGCTGGACCACACCGGCCCGTTGGCCGAAGCCGAGGCCCGCGCTGCGCGCAACTTTGGCGCTGACCACACCTTCTTCGTGATCAACGGCACCTCCACCGCGAACAAGATCGTCTGGCACTCCATGGTCGGGCGTGATGACCTGGTGCTGGTGGACCGCAATTGCCATAAGTCGGTGCTGCACTCGATCATCATGACCGGCGCCATCCCGCTGTACCTGTGCCCCGAACGCAACGAACTGGGGATTATCGGCCCGATTCCCTTGAGCGAATTCAGCCCCGAATCCATCCGCGCCAAGATCGACGCCAGCCCGCTCACCCGTGGCCGCCCGCCGAAAGTGAAACTGGCCGTGGTGACCAACTCCACCTATGACGGCCTGTGCTACAACGCCGAGCTGATCAAGCAGCAACTGGGCAACAGCGTCGAGGTGTTGCATTTTGACGAGGCTTGGTACGCCTATGCCGCGTTTCATGAGTTCTTCTCCGGGCGCTACGGGATGGGTACTTCGCGTACGCCAGACAGCCCGCTGGTATTCACCACCCACTCGACCCACAAGCTGCTGGCGGCCTTTAGCCAGGCCTCGATGATCCATGTGCAGGACGGCGGCGCACGCCAGCTGGACCGTGACCGTTTCAACGAAGCCTTCATGATGCACATCTCCACATCGCCGCAATACAGCATCATTGCCTCGCTGGATGTGGCGTCGGCGATGATGGAAGGCCCGGCCGGGCGTTCGCTGTTGCAGGAAATGTTCGATGAGGCGTTGAGTTTCCGCCGTGCCCTGGCCAACCTGCGCCAGCACATTGCTGAAGAGGATTGGTGGTTTTCGATCTGGCAGCCGCCATCAGTAGCGGGAATCGACCGCGTCGTCACCGCAGATTGGCTGTTGCACCCTGAGGATGATTGGCATGGCTTCGGCGACGTGGCCGAAGACTATGTGTTGCTGGACCCGATCAAAGTCACGCTGGTGATGCCCGGCCTCAATGCCGGCGGTGCCCTCAGCGATTGCGGAATTCCCGCAGCGGTCGTCAGCAAATTCCTCTGGGAGCGTGGCCTGGTGGTGGAAAAAACCGGGCTGTATTCTTTCCTTGTGTTGTTCTCCATGGGCATCACCAAGGGCAAATGGAGTACCTTGCTCACCGAGCTGTTGGAATTCAAGCGCAGTTACGACGCCAATGTCAGCCTGGCCAGTTGCCTGCCTTCGGTGTTTGCACAAGGGCCGGCGCGTTACCAAGGGCTGGGTTTGCGCGACCTGTGCAACCAATTGCACGGCTGTTACCGCAGCAATGCCACGGCCAAACACCTCAAGCGCATGTACACCGTCTTGCCGGAAATCGCGATGAAACCGGCGGACGCCTATGACCAGTTGGTGAGGGGCGAAGTGGAGGCAGTCTCCATTGACGCCTTGCAAGGCCGCGTCGCAGCGGTAATGCTGGTGCCTTATCCGCCTGGCATCCCATTGATCATGCCGGGCGAGCGCTTTACCGAGTCGACGCGCTCGATCATCGATTACCTGGCGTTTGCCCGGACGTTCGATAGCAGTTTCCCCGGTTTTGTCGCCGATGTTCATGGGTTGCAACACGAAGATGACGGCAGTGGTCGTTGTTACACCGTCGATTGCATCAAGGGTTAAGGATGGTTATGCAAGCTGTAATGAACCCGAAGTATCCGGGGCTCAGTGTAAGGGTTGCCGACGAAGGCTTTGATGCCTACGTGTGGGGCAATGATTTCAGCTTTGAGGTCAGCGCCTACGGTGAGCCGCAGATGGGCAAGCGGGTCGATCAATGGCCCGTGGAACGCATCTTGCCGTACCGCAAGTGCTATGGCATCGACCCCGAAGAGTTCGCCAGTTTCCGCGATGCGCCCGACAGCGCGATCTTCATGGCCTACCTGGATGATCGCCCGGTGGGGCATATTGTGGTCAGCACCAACTGGAACGGTTTTGCCCATGTCGATGAGCTGGCGGTGGCCTTGCCTGCGCGGCGTCACGGGGTGGCGAAGGCGTTGCTGGATGTGGCGCAGTTCTGGAGTCGCAAAAAGAATCTGCCGGGCATGATGCTGGAAACCCAGAACAACAACCTCGGCGCCTGCCGTTTGTACGAGCGTTGCGGTTATGTGATGGGTGGGGTCGACCACCTGCGCTATCGCGGCATCGACCCGCAGACCCACGAAGTGGCGATATTCTGGTATCGGCTGTTCAAAAGCGAAGTCGACAAGACTTAACCCGCCAGCAGGCCCTCGGCCTTCTGCGTCACGATCTCCAGCAGCGCATTCAGCGCCGGCGAGGACGCGCCGTCCTTGAGGGTCAGCACGTACAGGCTGACCATGATCGGCGGCGACACGGGGCACGCATCCAGCCCCGCCTCCCGTGCGCCAAAGGCGGTGAAGGGGTCAACCACCGCCAGGCCCTCTCCGGCTTCCACCATGCTGCGCATCATTTGGTAGGTCTGTACGCGCGTCTGTACCACCGGCAGCGGGCGCAGGGCCTGCAGCTTGGCATCCAGCAGGCGGCTGAGCGGGTCCTGGCCTTCCAGGCCGATCATCGATTGCCCGGCCAGGTCCTGTAGCGCGATGTATTTCTGTTTGGGCTTGAGCCAGCCATGGGGGGCGAGCAACTGCAGTTTGCCTTGGGCCAGTACCGTGCTGTGGATTTGCGGGTGTTCCGGGTCATGCAGGCTCAAACCCACATCGGCTTCGTGCAGCAGCAGGCTCCTGACAATCTCTCGGGTTGGTTGGCTCGACAGGTTGCACGGTGTGTCCTGAAAGCGTCGGCGCAACGCTGCAATGCTTTGCGGTAGCAGTTGATTGGCCAGGGGCGGCGTGCAGAGGGCGCGCAGAGTGGGGGCATGATGGTGTTTCAAGCGGCTGGCCAGACGTTGCACCGGCTCCAGCGCTTCATAGACGTGGGCGATTTCGGCTTGCAGTTCCAGGGTTTCCCGGGTGGCCTGCAAACGTCCACGCACACTGGCGAACAGCATGAACCCGAGCTGCTGCTCGGCGTCCTTGAGCGCCGCATCTACATCGCCCACGGAAAGTTGCAACCACTCGGCGGCCAAGCCTGGGTGTCCGGTCTGCAAGATGGCCTGAATCACTTCGATATGACGTAAACGCATCGCCGGAGTCTATGTGCAGCGGGCCGGGTATTCAATAGAATGGCTGCGCTGATCATCAACGACCACAGCCGGCTACCGGCATTAACAACAAAAACAGGTCTGGTCTCATATGCCTTTACCCTCGATATGCCTCGGGGTAACGGTCAAGCAACTGCTGGTCCTGGTGACCGTCGGCTGTGTGGCTGCTTATCTCTTCGACACTCAAAGCGAAACTCCGCCGGAAAACCTGGCACTTGAAGCCTTTATCCGTTCCCAGGAACAGGTAGTGGAGCAGGTGGGCTCGGTGCTGGGCATGGAGTTGGTCAGGCAGGTGGTCGCGCATCCCGGCTACAACTCCGCAGGCTACCAGCGTTCGCTGTATGCCGTTGACGGCGAGAGGGGGCGGCTGATGGTGACACTGAAGAAGGTGCAGGGAGAGCAGGGCATTGAGGTCACGGAGATCCGTCGTCCGTGATCACCCCAGCCCAGTCAATGCCGTCAATGGCCAGGACTGAGCAGGTGGATAGGGCGAGATCTTATGAAGCGAGGGTGGTTTGCGATTCGCGCACAAGAATGGTGCCAGATTGGATCAATTTGAATTCGTCGCCTTCCAGTTTCTCTACACGGTCGCCAATGGCCAGCTTGTAGGTGGTGGTAGGTGCCGAGCCAGCCAGGTCGCCTTGCGCCGGGTTGGATTCCTGGAACTCATGCACCGAATACACGCGTCCTTCTGCGTCTCTGGCATGAAACTGTCCGACTAATACTGCTGCCATCTGTTTAGAACCTCTGGAGATAAACACTCGATTTGCGGTTCTGTAGACCGTCATGGAGCGGGGTAGTTTACTTACGGAATAAAAATACTATTCGCTGATATTTTCAGATGCTTCCTACGTGTCGCAGTGCCAGGCAAACGCCTGCAGGAATATCAAAACCTTCTGGTGAACACGCCGCGAAGACTCTATAACTACAAGCTCCTTTAGTCAGACGTCGGGAAACCCCAATGAGCAAGGTCTACACCGTCGCCGTCGTGGTCGGCAGCTTGAGAAAAGACTCGATCAACCGCAAGGTCGCACTGGCACTGGCCGAACTGGCCCCTGCCAACCTGAAGTTGAACATTGTGGAAATTGGCGATTTGCCGCTCTACAACGAAGACATTGACGGGGCCACACCGCCGGCAGCCTACAGTACTTTCCGCAAACAAGTGAGCTCATCCGACGCGGTGTTGTTCGTGACCCCGGAATACAACCGCTCCGTGCCCGCCCCGCTGAAGAACGCCATCGACGTCGGTTCGCGGCCTTACGGCCAGAGCGCCTGGAGTGGCAAGCCGGGCGCGATCATCAGTGTGTCGCCGGGTGCGATTGGTGGGTTTGGCGCCAACCATCATCTGCGCCAGTCCCTGGTGTTCCTTGATGTGCCCTGCATGCAACAGCCGGAGGCCTATCTGGGTGGCGCGGGCAGTGTGTTTGACGAGGCGGGCAAGGTGTCGGAAAAGACCAAGCCTTTCCTGCAGGCGTTTATCGATGCCTACGGTAAATGGGTCGAAAAACAGCACGCTTGATTTGCAACGAGATCAAATTGTGGGAGCGGGCTTGCTCGCGAAAGCGGAGCGTCAGTCGATGTATTTATCAACTGACAGCTTGCATTCGCGAGCAAGCCCGCTCCCACATTGGGTTCAGCGCAACCAGTTGGTGCGCGCCAGTTCGATCACTTCATCGCCCCGGCCACTCATCACCGCCTTGAGCATATACAGGCTGAAACCCTTGGCCTGTTCCAGCTTGATGGTCGGCGGCATCACCAACTCCTGGGTCGCGGTGACCACGTCCACCAGCACCGGGCCGTCATGGGCGAGGGCGCGGCGCAGGGCCGGTTCCAGGTCTTCGGACTGCTCCACGCGAATGCCGAGGATGCCCATGGCGTTGGACATGGCGGCGAAATCCGGGTTTTTCAGCTCGGTACCGGCATCCAGATAGCCCGCAGCTTTCATTTCCATGGCAACGAACCCCAAGGAAGAGTTATCGAACACGATGACTTTCACCGGCAGTTTCAACTGCGCCAAGGAGATGAAATCCCCCATCAGCATGGCGAAACCACCGTCACCCGACATCGAGATCACCTGCCGATCCGGAAAGGCTGCCTGGGCACCAATGGCTTGGGGCATGGCATTGGCCATCGAGCCGTGGTTGAACGAACCGATCAGCCGGCGCTTGCCATTCATCTTCAAATAGCGCGCAGCCCACACGGTGGGCGAGCCGACATCGGCGGTGAAGATCGCATTGTCATCCGCCAATTCACTGAGCAGGCGTGCGACGTATTGCGGGTGAATCGGTCGATTGGCTTTCGAGGGTTGAGCGAGGTCGTCCAGCCCTTGGCGGGCTTTCTCGTAGTGCTTCAGGGAGGTTTCGAGAAAGCTGCGATCGGTCTTGCGCGTCAGGCGCGGCAGCAGGGCGCCGATGGTTTCGCTGACATCCGCGGCAATACCCAGGTCCAGTGTGGCGCGGCGGCCGAGGGCCTGCGGATTGCGGTCGACCTGAATGATCTTGGCGTCAGTGGGGTAGAACTGGCGATAGGGGAAGTCGGTGCCGAGCATGATCAAGGTGTCGCAGTCGAGCATGGCATGGTAGCCGGAGCTGAAGCCGATCAGGCCGGTCATGCCTACGTCGAACGGGTTGTCCCATTCCACATGCTCTTTACCGCGCAGTGCATGCACCACGGGAGCGCCGAGGGCGTCGGCCAGGGCCACCACTTGATCATGGGCGCCGGCACAGCCGCTGCCGCACAGCAGGGTGGTTTTCTGGCTGCTTTCCAGGATCTCGGTGAAGCGTTGCAGGTCCTGTTCCGCCGGCAGCGTGCGTGGCGCATGCAAGGCTGGCCAAGGCTTTAGCTTGTCTTCCACTTCTAGCAGCGACACATCGCCCGGAATCACCACCACCGCGACGCCCCGATTGAGGATCGCCGAACGCATGGCGCGGTGCAGCACATGGGGCATCTGCTCGGGGTTAGTCACCAGTTCGATAAAGTGGCTGCATTCCTTGAACAGTTCCTGCGGATGGGTTTCCTGAAAGTAGTTCAGGCCGATCTCCGACGACGGGATCTGCGCGGCAATTGCCAGCACCGGCACATGGTTGCGATGACAGTCGAACAGGCCATTGATCAAGTGCAGGTTGCCCGGCCCGCAACTGCCAGCGCATACGGTCAGTTCTCCGGTGGCCGCCGCTTCGGCGCCGGCGGCAAAGGCAGCCACTTCCTCGTGGCGCACATGCATCCATTCGATGCTGTCCATGGTGCGCAGGGCGTCGGTGAGGCCGTTCAGGCTGTCGCCGGTCAGGCCCCAGATGCGCTTGATGCCCGCCTGTTCAAGGGTGGTCGCCAATTGCTGGGCCAGGTTGATTTTCGCCATGAAGAACTCCAATCGTCAGTGAGGTTAAAAACTGCTGATCAATAGGGGACAGTTCGATCACGGCGGATGTTCATCCTTTAATGTGAAGATTGCGTCATGGCTGCCCGGTACTGCCGGGTACGCCGCGCCAGAAACCATTGGTCGCGCACCAACGCCATGCACGGCGCAACATTGGCTTTGGGCAAATGGCCGCGGCTGAGGCGGCGCATCTGGTAGCGCACCACGGCGAGGATGGCGAGGGACGCCAGGGGTTTGCGCTTCCAGTCGATGGGCTTGAGTTGCGGGTTGGGGTCGCGGCCTTCGCGCCAGTGCTGGATCAGTTGCGGCTCCAGCGTCAGGGCCGTGGCGATCCCGGCCATGGCGACGCCGCTGTCCAGCACCTGTTGCACGATGGGCAGGCGGCGAATGCCGCCGGTGACCATCACCGGCATCTTGGCGATGGTCGCCAGTTGGCTGGCGAACTCCAGGAAGTACGCCTCACGTGCCAGGGTGCGACCGTCACGTGCTTCGCCTTGCATGGCCGGTGCTTCGTAACTGCCACCGGATAACTCCAGCAGGTCGATGGGCAACGGGTTGAGCATTTCGACCACGGCGCGTGCGTCGGCTTCTGCAAAGCCGCCCCGTTGGAAGTCGGCAGAGTTTAGTTTGACGGCAACACAAAACGACGGGCTGACGTTAGCGCGCACTGCACGAATCACTTCCAGCAACAGCCGCGCGCGGTTCTCCAGGGAACCGCCCCAGCGGTCGGTGCGCTGATTGCTCAGCGGGGATAGGAACTGGCTGAGCAAGTAGCCATGGGCACCGTGGATCTGCACACCGGTAAACCCGGCTTGCTCGGCCAGGCGTGCGCTGGTGGCGAAGCGCTGGATCACGTCCTGGATGTCGTCTTCGGTCATGGCCTTGGGCGTGGCAAACATCTTCGAGAAACCGCCCAGGTCGAGCGCCACGGCGGACGGTGCAATGGCTTGCTGGCGCAGGTTGGCCGGCGTCTGGCGACCTGGGTGGCTGAGTTGTACCCAGAAGTGCACGCCGTTGTCGCGCGCCACGTCGGCCCACTCGCGAAAGCTCGCCAGGTGCTGCTCATCCTCAAGCGCCACGCCGCCGGGGCCGGTCATGGCGCGGCGGTCGACCATTACGTTGCCGGTGATCAACAAGCCGGGCTCGCCCTGCGCCCAAGCCTTGTACAACTGCTTCAATTCGCGCGACGGGGCCTGATTGCCATCGGCCATATTTTCTTCCATCGCGGCCTTGGCGATGCGGTTGGAGAGGACTTGACCATTGGGCAATTGCAGGGCTTCAAAGGGTGACATGGGTTGACTCCTGAGCGGGGGAGGCCTCAGGCTAAGCTTAAAGTTAACTTTAATGTCAAGCAGGGGCGGTGATGAATATTGGTGAGCTGGCAAAGCAGAGTGGGTTAGCGGCTTCGCGGATCCGCTTTTATGAGGCTGAGGGGCTTATCAGCCAGGTGGGGCGCCAGGCCAATGGTTATCGGCGTTACGCGCCGGAGGCGCTGCAAACCCTGCAACTGATCCAGAGCGCGCAACAGGCGGGGTTTACCTTGCAGGAACTCAAGGCACTGATGCCGGCGCCGGGCGAGCACAAGCGCGAAGAGTTGATCGAGGCATTGGAGCGCAAAGTCGCGCAGATCGAAGAGATGCAAGCGCAGTTGGCCCACAGCAAGGCGCAATTGCTGGGGGTGATCGAAGCGGTGCGGGCGCAGCCGGAAGGTGTGCCCTGCAGCATGGGGCAAAAGCAGGTGCTGGCGTCGGTCAAACTCAATGCGTAAAAAAGCCCTGGCATGCCAGGGCTTTTTCATACGCCAAGACTCAGCGACGACGGAACAGCGGCAGCGGTTCATCCGTGGCTGCCTGGTACGTCACCGAGAAGTCCTTGAGGCTTTCCAGCGCTTCGTACGGGTCTTTGTCGGCGCGCAGGGCGAAGGCATCGAACCCGCAGCGGCGCAGGTAGAACAACTGGTCGCGCAGCACGTCGCCAATCGCGCGCAGCTCGCCTTTGTAACCGTAACGGTCACGTAGCAGGCGTGCGTTGGAGTAGTTGCGGCCGTCGGTGAAGGCCGGGAAGTTCAGGGCGATGACCTGGAAGTGTTCCACGTCGTCACCGATCTCTTCGGCTTCTTCATCGGCATCCAGCCACACGCCCAGGCCGCCGTCGCGGGCCTTGAGGGCGTGGCCGTGTTCGCGCCACAGGGCCAACGGCACGATCAGGTCGTCGCAGTTGGAGATGCCGTCGAAGCTCGCGTCCTTGGGCAGCAGGTGCCAGGTTTCATCGAGGACTTCGTTGTTCTTAATGATTCGCTGCATAGACGCGCTCCTTGAACAGGTCGATGCCGATGCGCTGGTAGGTGTCGATGAAACGCTCGTCTTCGGTGCGCTGTTCGATGTAGACGTCGATCAGCTTGCCGATCACCTCAGGCATGGCTTCCTGGGCGAAGGATGGGCCGAGGATCTTGCCCAGGCTCGCATCGCGGCTGGCGCTGCCACCCAGGGACACTTGGTAGAATTCTTCGCCTTTCTTGTCCACGCCCAGGATGCCGATGTGGCCGACGTGGTGGTGACCACAGGCGTTCATGCAACCGGAGATGTTCAAGTCCAGCTCGCCGATGTCGAACAGGTAATCCAGGTCGTCGAAACGGCGCTGGATCGATTCGGCGATCGGGATCGACTTGGCGTTGGCCAGGGAGCAGAAATCGCCGCCCGGGCAGCAGATGATATCGGTCAGCAGGCCGATGTTCGGCGTGGCGAAACCGCCTTCGCGCAGCTCGCCCCACAGGGTGAACAGTTGGCTCTGCTCAACATCCGCGAGGATGATGTTCTGCTCGTGGGAGGTGCGCAGTTGACCGAAGCTGTAGCGTTCGGCCAGGTCGGCGACGGCGTCCAGCTGCTTGTCGGTGATATCGCCCGGAGCAACCCCGGTAGGTTTCAGCGACAAGGTTACGGCCACGTAGCCCGGCTTTTTGTGCGCCAGGGTGTTGCGGCTACGCCAGCGGGCGAAGCCCGGATGCTCTTGGTCAAGTGCTGCGAGCTCGGCGTCCTGATTGCTCAGGGCCTTGTACTCAGGGTCGACGAAGTGTTTGGCGACGCGGTGCACTTCGGCTTCGGTCAGGGTGGTCTGGCCGCCGCGCAGGTGTTCCATCTCGGCGTCGACTTTCTGGGCGAACACCTCAGGGGTCAGCGCCTTGACCAGGATCTTGATCCGGGCCTTGTACTTGTTATCACGACGGCCATAGCGGTTGTAAACCCGCAGGATCGCGTCGAGGTAGCTCAACAGGTCCTGCCACGGCAGGAACTCGTTGATAAAGGCGCCGACGACCGGGGTACGGCCGAGGCCGCCACCGACCAATACGCGGAAGCCCAGTTCGCCGGCTTCGTTGTGCACCGGCTCCAGGCCGATATCGTGCACTTCGATGGCCGCACGGTCCGAGGTCGAGCCATTGATGGCGATCTTGAACTTGCGCGGCAGGTAGGCGAATTCGGGGTGGAAGGTGGTCCACTGACGGACGATTTCGCACCAGGGGCGTGGGTCGATCAGTTCGTCGGCGGCAACACCGGCGAATTGGTCGGTGGTCACGTTGCGCAGGCAGTTACCGCTGGTCTGAATGGCGTGCATCTGCACGGTGGCCAGTTCAGCCAGGATGTCCGGCACATCTTCCAGCGCCGGCCAGTTGAACTGTACGTTCTGGCGGGTACTGATGTGGGCATAGCCTTTGTCGAAGTCGCGGGCAATCTTGGCCATCATGCGCGTCTGGCGCGACGTCAGTTGGCCATAGGGCACGGCCACCCGCAGCATCGGCGCAAAGCGCTGAACATAAAGGCCATTTTGCAGGCGCAGAGGGCGGAACTCTTCTTCGCTCAGTTCACCTGCTAGGTAGCGTCGGGTCTGATCACGGAACTGCTTGACGCGGTCCTCGATGATGCGCTGATCGTATTCGTCGTATACGTACATATAGGTCCTGTTCTCGGCAAATCTGCGCGCACGGCCGCGCACTCCCAACGGAGCCGGCGCACGATACCAGTTTGCGTTTATGCGCAAAAGTGATGTTTGAGTATATGCAAATAACCAAAATGACTAATGAGAACGGTTATCGCGATACCCACATTTGTCATGCGGGCAATCGTCGACTTTACTGTGATCGTGTCTGAACGTTATCACCGATAAAACCGACAAGAGGCGATGCGATGAGCAATTCGACAAAAGCCCGTAAACCCGACAGTACCGTGGACGCCTGGGCCATTCTGTTCTTGATAATCCTGGTGGTTGGGACTGCCGTGTTCTGGGTCAGCCACCAGTAGTCATAGATACGGACCCCTGTAGGAGCTGGCTTGCCAGCGATTGCCTCACCTCGGTTGTCAGCCACACCGCAGTGATGCTATCGCTGGCAAGCCAGCTCCTACAGTACAGTCAGGTTGGGTTTACACCCCAGCCAGGTGCAACACCAGTTGCACGATGCCAAACAGCATCAGCGCGAACACCGCCGTAAACAAAACCCCCAGGATCACAAAGTGGCTGGGCTTGCCGTGGGTGAAATCCCGCGCGCGGTTCTTGCCGCTTTGCACGCCAAACGCGGCGGCCATGACGCTGTGGAGAATCTGCCAGAAGGTCGGTGGCTTTTGATCGTCCATGGGTCCCTCGACACCAAGTGTGTGAGGGACAGCATAGACAATCCAGCGAGGCTTAGTTGTCGTAACCCAGGTTCGGCGCCAACCAGCGCTCGGTCACGCTCAGGTCCTGGCCTTTGCGCGCGGTGTAGCTCGCCACCTGGTCTTTGTCGACCTTGCCCACGGCGAAATACTGCGCCTGCGGGTGGGCGAAGTACCAGCCGCTGACCGCTGCCGCCGGGAACATCGCGTAGTGTTCGGTGAGGAACACGCCGCTGCGACCCGCTTCCATCTCGCGTGCCTCGGGGTCGAGCAGTTGGAACAAGGTGCCTTTCTCGGTGTGATCCGGGCATGCCGGGTAGCCGGGGGCAGGGCGGATGCCGCTGTACTGCTCCTTGATCAGCGCTTCGTTGTCCAGTTGCTCGTCCTTGGCGTAACCCCAGTAGTCTTTACGCACTTGCTGGTGCAGCCATTCGGCGCAGGCTTCGGCCAGGCGGTCGGCAAGGGCCTTGACCATGATCGAGTTGTAGTCGTCGCCCGCGTCCTGGTAGGCCTTGGCGACCTCTTCGGCGCCGATGCCGGCGGTGGTGATGAAACCGCCGATGTAGTCGGTCACGCCGCTGTCCTTGGGCGCCACGAAGTCGGCCAGGGAGAAGTTCGGCTTGCCGTCGGTCTTGATGATCTGCTGGCGCAAGTGGTGCAGTTTGGCGATCGGCTGGCCGTCTTCGCCGTAGACTTCCAGGTCATCGTCCTGCACCTGGTTGGTCGGCCAGAAACCGAACACCGCACGGGCGCTGATGAGTTTTTCGTCGATCAGCTTCTTGAGCATTTCCTGGGCGTCGGCGTACAGCGAAGTCGCTGCTTCACCGACGACTTCATCAGTCAGAATGCGTGGGAATTTGCCCGCCAGGTCCCAGGAAATGAAGAACGGCGTCCAGTCGATGTACTCGGCCAGTACGTTGAGGTCAATATTGTCCAGGACCTTGGCGCCGGTAAAGGTCGGCACTACCGGCGTGTAGGTGCTCCAGTCGAACTGCGGCTTTTTGGCGATGGCCGCCGGGTAGCTCAGGCGTTCGGTGCGGGCGCTGCGGTTTGCGGTGCGCTCGCGCACTTCCACGTATTCCTCGCGGGTACGCTCCACGAAGCCGGCTTTCAGCTCCTTGGACAGCAACTGAGTCGCCACGCCGACTGCACGCGAGGCGTCGGTGACATACACCACGGCATCGTTGCTGTACTTGGGCTCGATCTTCACCGCCGTATGCGCCTTGGACGTGGTAGCACCACCGATCATCAGCGGCAGGTGGAAGTCCTGGCGCTGCATCTCGCGAGCCACGTGCACCATCTCATCCAGGGAGGGCGTGATCAGGCCGGACAGCCCGATGATGTCGCACTTCTGCTCCTTGGCCACCTGCAGGATCTTCTCCGCCGGCACCATCACGCCGAGGTCGACAATGTCATAGCCGTTGCAACCCAGCACCACGCCGACGATGTTCTTGCCGATGTCGTGCACGTCGCCTTTCACCGTCGCCATCAGGATCTTGCCCTTGGCTTCCGGCTTGTCGCCTTTTTCCAGCTCGATGAACGGGATCAAGTGGGCCACGGCTTGCTTCATGACGCGGGCGGATTTCACCACCTGGGGCAGGAACATTTTGCCCGCGCCAAACAGGTCGCCGACGATGTTCATGCCGGACATCAGCGGGCCTTCGATCACTTCGATCGGGCGTGCAAACGACAGCCGCGATTCTTCGGTATCTTCAACAATATGCGTGGTGATGCCCTTGACCAGAGCGTGTTCCAGGCGCTTGTTCACCGGCCAGCCACGCCACTCCTCGGTCTCGGCCTCTTTTACGCTGCCGTCGCCCTTGTACTTGTCAGCGATGGCGAGGAGGGCGTCGGTGCCGTCCGGCGTGCGGTTGAGTACCACGTCTTCAACGGCGTCGCGCAACTCGGCCGGGATCTGGTCGTAGATCTCCAACTGGCCGGCGTTGACGATGCCCATGGTCAGGCCGTTGCGGATCGCATACAGCAGGAACACCGAGTGGATCGCCTCACGCACCGGGTTGTTGCCACGGAACGAGAACGACACGTTGGACACGCCGCCGGAGGTCAGCGCGTACGGCAGTTCGTCGCGGATGTAGGCACAGGCGTTGATGAAGTCGACGGCGTAGTTGTTGTGCTCTTCGATACCGGTCGCGACCGCAAAGATGTTCGGGTCGAAGATGATGTCTTCCGGTGGGAAGCCGACTTCATTGACCAGGATGTCGTAGGAGCGTTTGCAGATCTCTTTCTTGCGCGCTTCGGTGTCGGCCTGGCCGGCTTCGTCGAAGGCCATCACCACCACGGCGGCGCCGTAACGCTTGCACAGCTTGGCGTGGTGAATGAACTGCTCCACACCTTCCTTCATGCTGATGGAGTTGACGATGCCCTTGCCCTGGATGCACTTGAGGCCAGCTTCGATCACGTCCCACTTGGAGGAGTCGATCATGATCGGCACGCGGGAGATGTCCGGCTCGCCGGCAATCAGATTGAGGAAGGTCACCATGGCCTTCTTCGAATCGAGCATGCCCTCGTCCATATTGATGTCGATCACCTGGGCGCCGGCTTCCACCTGCTGCAAGGCGACTTCCAGGGCTTCGGTGTAGTTGTCCTCGCGGATCAGGCGCGCGAACTTGGCCGAGCCGGTGATGTTGGTGCGCTCACCGACGTTGACGAACAACGAGCTGCGATCGATGGTGAAGGGTTCCAGGCCCGACAGGCGGCAAGCCTTCGGGATATCCGGGATCTGGCGCGGTGCGTAACCGGCCACGGCCTTGGCGATAGCCTCGATGTGGCCCGGCGTGGTACCGCAGCAACCGCCGACAATGTTGAGGAAGCCGCTCTGGGCAAACTCTTCGATGACCTTGGCGGTTTGTGATGGCAACTCATCGTATTCACCGAATTCGTTGGGCAGGCCGGCGTTCGGGTGCGCAGAAACGTGGGTGTTGGCCTTGTTCGACAACTCTTCCAGGTACGGACGCAGCTCGCTGGCGCCCAGGGCGCAGTTGAGGCCCACGGAAATCGGCTTGGCGTGGGCCACGGAGTTCCAGAACGCTTCGGTGGTCTGGCCCGACAGCGTACGGCCGGAGGCGTCGGTGATGGTGCCGGAGATCATGATCGGCAGTTCGATGTTCAGCGCTTCGAATACACCTTGCACGGCAAAGATCGCGGCCTTGGCGTTGAGGGTGTCGAAGATGGTCTCGATCAGGATCAGGTCGGCGCCGCCTTCGATCAGGCCTTGGGTGGCCTCGGTGTAGTTTTCCACCAGCTCATCGAAGGTCACGTTGCGGTAGCCGGGGTTGTTCACGTCGGGTGACAGCGAGCAGGTGCGGCTGGTCGGGCCGAGCACGCCGGCGACGAAACGCGGCTTGGCCGGGTTTTCGGCGGTCTTGGCGTCGGCAATCTTGCGCGCCAGGCGTGCGCCCTCTACGTTTAGTTCATAGGCCAGTTCTTCCATGCCGTAGTCGGCCATGGAGATGCGCGTGGCGTTGAAGGTGTTGGTTTCGAGGATGTCGGCGCCAGCATCCAGGTAGGCTTTTTCGATGCCACCGATCACGTCGGGCCGGGTGAGCACCAGCAGGTCGTTGTTACCCTTGACGTCGCTTGGCCAATCGGCGAAGCGTTTGCCACGGTAGTCATTTTCCTCAAGCTTGTAGCTCTGGATCATCGTGCCCATACCGCCGTCGAGGATCAGGATACGTTCCTTGAGGGCTTGATGAAGGGCTTGCAGACGAACGCTACGATCGGACATGGGACTACTCTGGTCAGGCATTTCGGAGGGCGTGAATCATAACAAACCTGTGCCGATTTAGAGCATGCGCAGTTTTTGCATGAATATCGTTCATGTTGGGCGGGGGCGTGGCCCGGTAGAATCACCGGCAAATTTTTAGCGTACGTATTGAATCGGGACCGGATACATGTCACTTCGCCTCATCACCAGTGCCGCCCTGGCACTGGTCGCCTGCATTGCGCAGGCCGACGGACCCGCCCCGGCGATTTCGTACACCCGCGATATTCAACCGATCTTCACCGAGAAATGCGTGGCTTGCCATGCCTGCTATGACTCCGCCTGCCAACTGAACCTGGGCAGCGCCGAAGGCGTGGCGCGCGGTGCGAGCAAAGTACCGGTCTACGATGGCGAGCGCAGCCAGGCAACGCCGACCACTCGGCTGTTCTATGACGCTTTCGGCAAGCAGGCCTGGCAGCAGAAGGGCTTTTACTCAGTATTGGATGCACAGGGCAGCCAGGCTGCGCTGATGGCGCGCATGCTGGAGTTGGGTCATAACGCACCGCTGCAACCCAACGCCAAGCTGCCCGAAGACATCGTACTGGGCCTGAACCGCGAGAACATGTGCGCCATGCCCGGCGAGTTCAATGCCTACGCGGGTGCCCATCCCAAGGAGGGCATGCCGCTGGCGGTCACCGGCCTGACGGACCAGCAGTACCAGACATTGCAACGCTGGCTCGCGTCCGGCGCGGCTATCGATGAACAAGGCTTGGCGCCCAGCGCCAAGGAAGCGCTGCAGGTACAGCAGTGGGAAAACCTGCTCAACCAGCCCGGGGCCAGGGAAAGCCTGGTAGCGCGCTGGTTGTTCGAGCATTTGTTCCTCGCCCATATCTACTTCGAAAACGGCGAGCCGGGGCATTTCTTCCAGTGGGTGCGCTCGCGTACGCCGAGCGGGCAGCCGATTGACCTGATCGCAACTCGCCGCCCGAACGATGACCCAGGCACCCAGGTTTACTACCGTCTGTGGCCGGTGCAGGGCGTGATCGTGCATAAAACCCACATCACGTACCCGCTCAGCGCCGAGAAAATGGCTCGCATCAAAGCGCTGTTCTACGCCGGCAACTGGCAGGTCAACGCCTTGCCTGGCTACGGACCGGGCCGTCGTGCCAACCCCTTCGAAACCTTCGAGGCGATTCCAGCCAAGGCGCGTTACCAGTTCATGCTGGACAACGCCGAGTACTTCGTACGCACCTTTATTCGTGGGCCCGTGTGCCGTGGGCAGATCGCCACGGACGTGATCCGCGACAATTTCTGGACCCTGTTCCAGGACCCGGACCATGACCTCTACATCACCGATGCGCGTTATCGCGGCCAGGCCACGCCGTTGCTGGCCATGCCGGGGCAGAACGATGACGTAGGCAGTGTGCTGAGCCTGTGGCTCGCTTACCGTGACAAGCGTAATCAATACGAAGCGCTGCGCCGTGACAACTATGCGGACGTTCCCGCGCCAAGCTGGTCGTCGCTGTGGGCCGGGAATGACAACGCCTTGCTGAGCATTTTCCGCCACTTCGACAGTGCCTCGGTGACCAAGGGCTTGATTGGTGAAGTGCCGCAGACGATGTGGCTGTTTGACTATCCGTTGCTGGAGCGCACCTATTATCAGTTGGCGGTGAATTTTGATGTGTTCGGCAATGTGTCGCACCAAGCCCAGACCCGCTTGTACTTCGACCTGATCCGCAACGGCGCCGAGCAGAACTTCCTGCGCCTGATGCCCGCAGACTCCCGCGAAGACTTCCTCGATGACTGGTATCAGAACAGTGGCAAGCTCAAGTTGTGGTTGGACTATGAGGCGATTGATGACGACAAGCCCACCGGCTTGCATCTGAGCGAAAACGATCCGAAGCGCGACTTTGCCAACCAGTTGCTCACGCGTTATGGCGATTTGAATGTCAGCCCGGACCCGATCAACCGTTGCACTGGCGCCTATTGCTCCCGTGATGGTATCGACCCGGCGTTGCAGGATGCCGAGCAAGCGCTGAGCCGCCTGACCTCACGCCCGGCCGCCGGGCTCAAGGTTATCGATCTATTGCCTGAAGCGACGATGCTGCGGGTTGAGACTGCCAGCGGTAAGCGTGTGGTCTACAGCATGTTGCGCAATCGTGCTCACAGTAATGTGGCGTTTCTGTTGGGTGAGGCTTATCGCTATCAGCCGGGCCTGGACACAGTGACCATCTATCCGGGTGTGTTGAGCAGCTATCCGAACTTTATGTTCAATATTCCGGCGCAGGAAGTGCCGGAGTTTGTGGCTGAAATGGAGCGGGCCAAGGATGCCAAGCGGTTTGAGAAGATTGTGGATCGTTGGGGTGTGCGGCGTAGTCATCCGCTGTTTTGGCAGTATTTCCATGATTTGTCGGAGTACATTCGAGAGACTACGCCGGTTGAGGAGGGGGTGTTGGATATGAATCGGTATGAGAATTTGTGAGGGTTTTTTGGAGTGCATATCCGTTATTTGGGTGATGGCTGGTATTGGTTCCGCCCTTACGGCGGGTCACTTTCGAAAAGCCGGAATGCCGGCCCAGTCGAAAGTAACCAAAGCGCTCTTGCCCCAACACTCGGCACCTCGCCTAGGCTCGGTGTGCCCTCACTCCGGCTTGAATCCGTGGGCCGCCGCGATGGGCCATCCTTGGCCCAGCGCGGCTAACCCGGCGTCCTGCCGGGTTACCCACGGATTCAAGCCTGCGTTCGGCCAGCGTGTTTGACGGGGCGCCTAAGATCAAAATCAAGATCAAGAGCGACTCGCTTCGCATCGTGGATACGTTGGTGTGTATCCCGTTTTTTTGCATCATCGTTGACGA
>NZ_RXYG01000028.1:0-31995 GCF_003970195.1 Pseudomonas sp. C 49-2 | reverse complement strand
GTAGTGAAACGATGCATCGCCGATGGTAGTGTGGGGTTTCCCCATGTGAGAGTAGGTCATCGTCAAGATTAAATTCCGAAACCCCATTTGCGAAAGCAGATGGGGTTTTGTTTTGGGCGGTCGAAAATTTCAGTCCTCGCAAATCAATTCGACAACCCTGTGACTCCTCTGTGCAATTGCTCTCATAAAAACGGCTCATCAGCATGCCGTTCGGGAATTCGATACAAAGTGTTTCCGCATTTTTGGTATGGTGCAGCACATTTTCACAGGGATTGATCTTTCATCCGCAGGACGCGGCGTCGACCTTATTCAACGAGATGCTGTAGAAATGCCTGAACCCATACCGATCAAAGATCACGAGAAAGAGAACCGCCTAGTCAACAAGCGCCTGCTCGCCTGCGCGCTGTTGGTGATCGGCATCACCTGCGCGCTGGTGGGGCGCATGTACTTTCTGCAGGTCGTACAGTTCGACTATCACTCCACGATTTCCGAGAACAACCGTGTCCACGTATTGCCGATCACCCCGACGCGTGGGTTGATCTATGACCGTAACGGCGTGGTACTGGCCGACAACCGCCCCAGCTACAACCTGACCATCACCCGCGAACGCACCACCGACCTCAAGGGGGAGTTGGACGCTATCGTCAGCTTGCTGCACCTGCCTACCGAAGACCGCGCTGTCTTCGACAAGGCGCTGAAACAGGCGCGCCATCCTTTCGTCCCTGTGACCTTGTTTTACGAATTGACCGAAGAGCAGATCGCGCTACTGGCCGTGAACGAGTTCCGCCTCCCTGGCGTAGACGTAGAACCGCAGTTCGTCCGCCATTACCCGTTGGGCGCTCACTTTGCGCACTCCATCGGTTACGTAGGCCGGATCAACGAGAAGGAATCCAAAGCCCTCGACTCCGTGGAGTACCGCGGTACGCAGTCCATCGGCAAGACCGGTATCGAACGCTTCTACGAATCCGAGTTGCATGGCCACGTCGGCTATGAAGAGGTCGAGACCAATGCTCAGGGCCGCGTACTGCGCGTACTCAAGCACACCGACCCGATCCCCGGCAAAAACATCGTGCTGAGCCTCGACGTGCACCTTCAGGAAGCGGCAGAAGAAGCCTTGGGTGATCGCCGTGGTTCGGTGGTTGCACTGGACCCGCAAACCGGTGAAGTACTGGCCATGGTCAGCAAGCCAAGTTTTGATCCGAACTTGTTTGTCACCGGTATCAGCTTCAAGGAATACGCCGCGCTGCACGACTCCATCGACCGTCCGCTGTTCAACCGTGTATTACGCGGGCTCTACGCGCCAGGTTCGACCATCAAGCCGGAAGTCGCCATCGCGGGGCTGGACAGTGGTGTTGTCACTGCTCAAACCCGAGTATTCGACCCTGGCTACTACCAGTTGCCGGACTTTGACCACAAATACCGCAACTGGAACCACAGCGGCGACGGTTGGGTGGACATGGACGCGGCCATCATGCGTTCCAACGACACCTACTTTTACGACTTGGCCCACAAGCTGGGCATCGATCGCCTGCACGACTACCTGGCTGAGTTCGGCCTGGGTCAGAAAGTCTCATTGGACATGTTCGAAGAGTCCGCCGGCCTGATGCCTTCCCAGGCCTGGAAGCGCGCCACGCGCCGGCAACCCTGGTTCCCGGGCGAAACCGTGATCCTCGGCATTGGTCAGGGCTACATGCAGGTCACGCCACTGCAACTGGCCCAGGCTACCGCACTGATCGCCAATAAAGGCGTGTGGAACCGACCGCACCTGGCCAAGACCATTAATGGTGTGCCACCCGTGGATGAAAACCCCATGCCCAACGTGGTCCTCAAGGACCCGCGTGACTGGGAGCAGGTCAATCACGGCATGCAACTGGTGATGCACGATCCGCGTGGCATCGCCCGCGCTGCCGCACAAGGCGCGCAATACCGCATCGCCGGCAAGAGTGGTACGGCGCAAGTGGTGGCGATCAAGCAAGGTGAGCGCTACAACCGAGAGAAGACCCTGGAACGCCATCGCGACAATGCCCTGTTTGTTGGCTTCGCGCCGGCCGAACACCCGAAGATCGTAATTTCGGTGATGATCGAAAACGGCGAGGCCGGTGGCCGCGTGGCAGGCCCGGTGGTGCGCCAGATCATGGACGCCTGGCTGCTCGACCAGGAAGGCCATCTGAAACCACAATATGCGACGCCGGCAAAAGCGCCCGGCGACCCCAAGGTGTGATTCAGGCTTTCCACTCGTCCCATTGATCTACGTCTTCGTAGACCAGCCAAGGCACATCATGGGCGGTCCAGATGTGCGCGGTGGGCCTGACGCCCGGATCGTCATCCAGCGTCGCCACCCGCACAATGACGTGGGGTTGATGCTCTCGCTCCGCCATCAGGTGTGAACCACAGCGCGAGCAGAAATGCCGCAGTTTGCCCGGCGACGATTCGAAGGACGCCAGCAACTCCTGGCCCTGTGTCCAGCGAAAGTGTTCACGCATCACGCCTGCCGTCGCCACAAATGCCGCCGCATGCACCTTGCGGCAGCTGTCGCAATGGCAGTGGCTGATGGGCATATCCAGGCTGTCGAGTTGATAGTGCACGGCCTTGCAGAAGCAACTTCCATGGAGCTGTTGAGTCATCGTGATCACCTCAAGGGGAGGGGGACAATTTACCTTTCGCCGACACGCTGCGCATCTGTGATTTCCGGTGAAGTGGCCGCCGGTTGGAACGTATTCGGCGGCTATACCTACCGCGAGTCGCATGCCAAGGACGGAGCGCGCGTGGAGGTCAACCAGCCGATCAACCTGTTCAAGCTCGGCACCACTTACCGCCTGCCAGACACCCTGAACCGTTTGACGGTGGGCGGCAATGTCACCTGGCAGAGCGAGATGTACGCCACCACGCAGATCAACTACACCGGGCCGTACTACAAGGCGGTCCAGGATCCCTTCGCTGTGGTGGGCCTGTTGGCGAACTACCAGGTGGATGAGCACTTGTCCGTAGGACTGAACGTCAACAATCTGTTCGACAAGAAGTATTACGACGGCATGGGCACGTTCAACTCAGGTTCCTATGGCGAGCCGCGTAATGCGATGGTCAACGCCAAGTGGAAGTTCTGAAGTAAGTCGCAACACCAATGCGTGGCCGAAAGGTTGCGCATTGTTCGATGTCGCCTACTGTCAATGGAGGAGGTGACTTATGCACGTATTGGATCGAATCGAACGAAAAGCCCTGCTCAACGCGTCACGTAGACAGGTCTGGGAGGCCATCACCGATGCCGAGCAATTCGGCCAATGGTTTGGTATCGCCCTTACAGGCAAAACCTTCGTTGCCGGGCAAAGTATCGAGGCGCCGATCACTTATCCGGGCTACGAACATGTGATCTGGAAGGCCAGGATCGAACGCATCCTGCCGCAAACACTGTTTTCTTTCTGGTGGCATCCCTTTGCGGTAGAGGAGGGTGTCGACTACGACCAGGAAACCCCAACGTTGGTGGAGTTCACGATTAAGGATCGGGCGCCGGGCATTCTGCTGCGGGTGGTCGAATCCGGGTTCGATGCCGTGCCTGAGGCACGACGGCAGAAGGCCTTCAAAATGAATTCCCGTGGCTGGGACGAACAGATGGGCAACATCGAAAACTACCTGAGCCGGGCCCGCCAGGCTTGAGGGTAACGGGCATCATCAGTGATGCCCGCCTTTCACTGGTCTCAGCCTTCGTGAGCGGTGGTGATCTCCAGGGTGTCGGTGTAAGTCACCACCACACTCTGCCCGACCTTGAGGTCTTTGAGGCCGGCACGGATTTCCGGTTTCTCAACGTTCAACATCTTCGTCGCACCGGCTGGATTCTCCAGGGTGACCTGGTTTTTCTTCAGGTCGATATGAGTGATCTTCAACTGCACCTGCACCTGGCGGAAGGCCGCGCCACCTGGGTTCGGGTTGTCGGCGGTGGCGCGGATCACGCCGGTTTTTTCGCTGGCGTCTGGTGCGCTCTTGTCCACGTCGGTGTCCAGCACGGCCGCGACCGAGTGGGTGGTCAACACCTTGACCTGGTCGCCGACCTTGAGATTGCCCAGGTCCTTGGCGTCATCGGTGAGCTGCACATGCACCTCACGGCCCTCAGCTCCCGCAAGCACGACCTGATGCTTGGCGGCATCCACCGCCAGCACTTTGGTGGTGACTTCATCGGCTTCAAGGGATTTGGACAGCGGGATATCGGCGGCATGGGCCACCAGGTTGCCGGCGGACAGAAGGGTGGCCAGGGCGATTGCCTGGCGCAGGGAACGAGATAACTTCATTGTCAGACTTCCATGTGAGAGAAGCCCTGAGGCTAGTGGTGAGCCGGCGATGCGCAAATCTGCCGGCTCACGTTGTTGCCGCCCTGTTAGAAGTCCACGCTGGCCGACAGCTTGGCGACACGTGGATCGCCTTGGCTCAGGAAACCGCCCTGCGCCGATTCCCAGTACTTTTCGTTGGCGACGTTTTCCATGGTGGCGCCGAGGGTGACGTCACGCTGGGCCACCTTGAAGTTGTAGCGCGCGCCTACGTCGAAGCGGTTCCATGCCGGCAGACTCAGGTTGTTCGCGGCGTCGGCGTACTGCCCACCGGTACGCAACATGCGGCCGTTGAGGGTCACGCCTTGCAGGCCAGGCACATCCCAATCCACGCCGGCATTGAGCTGGAACGAAGGCACGCCGATTGCGCGGTTACCGTCGTTGGCGCCGTTTTGCGTGTCCTTGAGTTCGGTCTTCATGACGGTCACGCCGCCCAGCAGGCGCAGGCCGCTGACCGGTTCGCCGAAGACGTTCAACTCAACGCCTTTGTTGATCTGCAGGCCTTCGCGGACATAACGCGCTGTCGTTGCATCGATGACTTGAACGTAACCGGCCCCAGGTTGTTCGATACGGTAAACACCCAGTGTTGCCCCATAGGTGCCCATATCAACCTTGACGCCTGCTTCGATTTGCTTGGAGCGCGCGGGCGCAAACGCCTGTCCACCGCCAATGATGGTCCGGTTGCCCGAATTGACGGGAGATGTCGGCCCTTGGGCCAGGCCTTCGATGCGATTGGCGTAGAAGGACACGTGCTCCCACGGCTTGAAGACCAAGCCGTAGACCGGAGTGGTGATCGACTCGTCGTAGTTGGCGGTGCGGGTCCCGCTCATGTAGTTGTAGCCCTGCACCACCATCTGCTGGCGGCGCGCGCCGAGCGTGACCAACAGGCGGTCATCGAAGAACCCCAAGGTATCGGAGACCGCTGCGCTGCGCACGAACGTCTTGGCGGTAATGGTTGGGTCGCTGAAATCAGTGCCTGGCGTATTGCGTGGGTTGTTCAAGGTGGGCGGTGCGCCGGTTACCGGGTCGTAGATATTGGTTGGAGTCGCTGTCGACGAAGCGTTGAACACATAGGCGTTGCGTGCCTGGGTCCAGATACCGGCCAAACCGAAGTTGAGGCGGTGACTGATAGCGCCGGTCTGGAACTTGCCATTCAGGCCGCCCATGGCGCTGCGGTTGTCTTCTTCGTGGGCAATGGTCGAGCGGCTCGCCAGGGCGTTGCCGCTGTTGTCAGTCAGGGTGACAGATGAATACTGCCCCATTTCGCGGGTGTGCTTGGCGCCTGCCGCCGCATAGGCCGTCCAGTTATCGTTCAAGTCATACTCGGCGCGCAGCATTCCCAGGGTGTCTTCAAGGTTGGTGCTGCTCCAGCTTGGCGCGTAGTTGGTGTCGGCCGACGGTGCATCCGGGACATGGGTGGCGGTGCCCAGGAAGACCGAGTTGCGCCCGCCGTTGATTCGCTGCTTCTGGTACACAAAGTCACTCGACAAGCGCAACGCATCGCCACGGTAGTCCAGGCCGACGCCAAACAGCTTCGAGCGCTGGCTTTCATCATCGATACCGGTATCGCCTTCGCGCTGGGACAGGTTCACCCGTGCGCCAAAACGGTTGTCTTCACCGAAGCGCTGGCCAATATCCAAGTGTTCGCCCACCCGCCCATCAGTGCTGATATCAGTGCTGAATCGACGCAACGGCACATCATCGGCGCGCTTGGGTTGCAGGTTCACACCGCCGCCGATCCCCGAACCGCCGGGCGTCACGCCGTTGATGAAGGCATTGGGACCCTTGAACACTTCCACGCGCTCCAAGGCGTCAGTGGAGATGATCTGGCGCGGCAGGATGCCGTACAAGCCGTTGAAGGAAATGTCGTCGCCATTCAGTGGCAGGCCACGAATCATGAAGGTCTGCGCCTGGTTGGCAAACCCCGACGCCTGGCGCACGGACGAGTCGTTGAGTAGCACGTCACCGACGGTCTCGGCCTGCTGGTCGCGAATCAGTTTCTCGGTGTAGGAGGCCATGCTGAATGGCACGTCCATGATGTCCTGGTTGCCCAGCACACCCAATTGACCTCCGCGTGCCACTTGGCCGCCGGCGTACACCGGGGGTAGGGCACTTGGCGCGGGGGCGTCGGCATTGATGTTGGTAGCGCCCAGTTCCAGCGTGTTGCCCTCCTGACCGGTGTTCGCATCCTGCGGGGTGGCTGGGGTGGCAGCATGAGCGCTGAGGCTCAGGGAGCAGCACAGGGCGAGCAGGGTCGGGCGAAACGGCACGGCGAATGGGGCGGGCATGGGCGATCCTGACGGCTAACCGTCATGTGTGAGGAAAAGGGCAACGGCGTTGCGCGTCCTCACTGCGCGGATACGACTCCGGTGCAAATGATAGTAATTATTATTAACGCGATGCAACAAATTTTTACTAACACGGTCTGCGCGCGCGGATGCCGAGTAGAATCACGCCCTGAAAGCGATTCCTGAGGTGCGGTACGGTGGATTTACAGCAGGGTTTTGTCCTGACCCGGCATTGGCGCGATACCCCGGCGGGCACGGAGGTCAGCTTCTGGCTGGCTACCGACCGCGGCCCGAGGTTGATCCGCCTACCCGTGCAGACCTCGGTGATGTTCATCCCCGAGGCCCATCGCAAGCCGCTGGATTGGCTGCTCAAGGGCGAGCGCGATATCGAGTTGCGCCCGTTGCAGCTGTGCGATTTCCATCACCGCCCCGTCCTCGGCCTGTACACCCGCCAGCACCGCCAGGCGATGGATGTGGAAAAACGCCTGCGCGCTGCCGGGGTTGATGTCTACGAAGGCGACGTGCGCCCACCCGAGCGCTACATGATGGAGCGTTTCATCACCGCGCCGGTGTGGTTTGGCGGCACACCCGACGCCAACGGTGTGCTCTGCGACGCACAGATGAAACCCGCGCCCGACTACCGTCCGCCGCTGAAACTGGTGTCCCTCGACATCGAAACCACCGCCCAGGGCGATCTCTACTCCATCGCCCTCGAAGGCTGCGGCGAGCGCCAGGTGTACATGCTTGGCCCGCCGAACAACACCGACGCGGTGGACTTCAAGCTCGACTACTGCGACACCCGTGCCCAACTGCTCGAACGCCTCAACCAATGGCTGGCGCTGCACGACCCCGATGCGATCATCGGCTGGAACGTGGTGCAGTTCGACCTGCGCGTGCTCCACGAACATGCCCAGCGCCTCAACGTGCCGCTCATGCTTGGCCGTGGTGAAGAACCGATGGCCTGGCGCGAACACGGCAGCCGCAACCATTACTTCGCGGCGGCGGCGGGGCGCTTGATTATCGATGGCATCGAAGCCCTGCGTTCGGCCACCTGGAATTTCGAATCCTTCAGCCTGGAAAACGTCGCGCAAACCCTGTTGGGCGAAGGCAAGGACATTTCCACGCCGTACCAGCGCATGGACGAGATCAACCGCATGTTCGCCGAGGACAAGCCCGCCCTGGCGCGCTACAACCTCAAGGACTGCGAGTTGGTCACGCGGATTTTCGAGAAGACCGAACTGCTCAAGTTCCTGCTGGAGCGCGCCAGCGTCACCGGCTTGCCGGCCGACCGCAATGGCGGCTCCGTCGCCGCGTTCACCCATTTGTACATGCCGCTGATGCACCGCCAGGGCTTCGTTGCGCCGAACCTGGGCGACAAGCCGCCCCAGGCCAGCCCCGGCGGATTTGTCATGGACTCGCGCCCGGGCCTTTACGAATCGGTGTTGGTGCTCGACTACAAAAGCCTCTACCCGTCGATCATCCGCAGTTTCCTGATCGACCCGGTTGGCTTGATCGAAGGCCTCAAACATCCTGACGACAGTGACTCGGTGGAAGGCTTTCGCGGCGCACGGTTTTCCCGCACCCGGCATTGTTTGCCATCCATCGTCGCACGGGTTTCAGAAGGCCGCGAAGTGGCCAAGCGCGAACATAACGCGCCGCTGTCCCAGGCGCTGAAAATCATCATGAACGCCTTCTACGGCGTACTCGGCTCCAGCGGCTGCCGCTTCTTCGATACACGCCTGGCCTCGTCGATCACGATGCGTGGCCACCAGATCATGCGCCAGACCCGCGAACTGGTCGAAGCCCAAGGCTATGAGGTGATCTACGGCGACACCGACTCCACCTTCGTGTGGCTCGGCAGCGCGCATTCCCAAGAGGACGCCAGCCGTATCGGCCAAGCCTTGGTGCAGCACGTCAACGATTGGTGGCGCGAGCACCTGCTCACCGCGCTCGGCCTGCAAAGCGCCCTGGAGTTGCAGTACGAAACCCACTTCACGCGTTTCCTCATGCCGACCATCCGTGGCGCGGAGGAGGGCAGCAAGAAACGCTATGCCGGCCTGGTGGTACGCAGCGATGGCAATGAAGAAATGGTCTACAAAGGCCTGGAAACCGTGCGCAGCGACTGGTCGCCCCTGGCCCGTCGATTCCAGCAGGAACTCTACCAGCGCATCTTCCATCGCCAGCCCCATCAGGACTACATCCGCGACTACGTGCGCCGTACCCTCAGCGGCGAATTCGATGAGCTGCTGATCTACCGCAAACGCCTGCGCCGCCGGCTGGACGACTACGAGCGCAACGTGCCGCCCCATGTCCGCGCCGCGCGTCTGGCCGATGAATACAACGACCGCCTGAACCGCCCGCGCCAGTACCAGCGCGGTGGCTGGATCAGCTACGTGATCAGCGTCAATGGCCCGGAACCCCTGGAAGTGCGGCAAGCGCCCATCGATTACGACCACTACGTCACCCGGCAATTGCAGCCGGTGGCGGATGCGATCCTGCCGTTCGTGAATGACGATTTCAGCACCCTGGTGGGCGGTCAGATGGGCTTGTTTTAAAACGCTTGATTCGTCAGGGTGGCAGCCTGCACTCTCTGTCTCTGATGACCACCCAGACGGCGCTGCCACCATGACCCTGATCACTCTGACCGGCACCACGGTCGAACTGCTGCCCCTGCAAAGGGAACACAAGGCCGCCTTGCTCGACGCCGCCGCCGATGGCGAATTGTGGAACCTGAAGGTCACCAACGTGCCGGGCCCGGACACCGTCGATCAATACATCGATACTGCCCTGTCAGGGCGTGATGCCGGTAGCGTGATCCCGTTCACTTTGGTGCGTCGTGAAGACGGCCAAGTGGTCGGCAGCACTCGGTTCTGGAAGGTCGACCGGGTCAATCGCAAACTGGAAATCGGCCATACCTGGCTGGCGCTGTCCACGCAGAAAAGCGCGATCAACACCGAAGCCAAGCTGCTGTTGCTGACCTACGCGTTCGAAGTGCTCGACTGCGTGCGCGTGCAATTCACCACCGATGAACTCAACGAAAAGTCCCGCGCCGCGATCCTGCGCCTCGGCGCAGTGCAGGAAGGCATCGTGCGCCACGAACGCATCATGTCCGATGGGCGCAAGCGCAACTCGGTGCGCTTCAGCATCATCGATTCGGAATGGCCGCAGGTGAAGGCCAACTTGCAGGCCAAACTGCAACGCTAGGAGGAAAACCCCCATGTACACGCTGTATGGCATCGACGAATCCGGCTCTTGCATGATCGAAATCGCCCTGCAGCGCTGTGCAGTGCAGTGGCGGCGGGTGGACGCGGCCTCCTGGGCGGAGGGCGAAGGCAGTGATGAGTTGGCCCGGATCAACCCGCTCAAGCAGGTGCCCACGCTGGTCACCCCCGATGGCCAGGTGCTGACGGAAAGTGCCGCGATCCTGATCCACCTCGGCCTGGAATATCCCGCCTCGGACCTGCTGGCCGGCAACCGCGCGCAGATCATCCGCGGCCTGGTGTACATCGCGGCCAATTGCTATTCGGCCATCGGCATCATCGACTACCCGCAACGCTGGCTCGGCAACGTCAACGAAACGGCGCAGGCGCAACTGGTGACGGGCACTCGGCGATACCTGCACCAGGCCTGGGTAGTGTTCGCCGATCAGTTCGCCGGGCAGTTGTTTGCGCCGAACGGCGTGCCCAATGCGCTGGGCCTCATGGCGGCGGCGGTGTCGCGCTGGGATGAAGCACGAGAGGCATTGAACGGCCTGGCGCCGGGCTTTGCCCAGAGCCTGGCACAGGTGGATACCGACCCTGTCGTCGCCCCCGTATTTGCGCGGCATTGGCCGGAGTGGAAGGCCTCATGATGTTTCCGAAATCAGTGGAAACAATGACAGTCGAGCCCACCAAACCCTTGCGTAGCGGGCGTCCTGTCCTACGCTTTCTTATAGTGCTGTAGGAATCATCCTTGAATTTGAATGTCGCAGACATGAAACTCAAGAACCCTGCATGGAATACAAAGGAGGTGCGCATGCTCATCCGGTCGCTGACCCTGGCTACCTTGATGGCTTTTACGGGGCCGCTGTTGGCTGCTGATGATATCAACCCGCTCAAGCAAGACTTGGGCAAGGCCCGGCCGCTGGTGGTGGTGGAGCTTGATTCCGGCAACAACACCTTGGCTACCCTCAAGAAACAGTTGGACGAGCCTGCGACCAAGCAGTCCTTTGAAGAACGCAGCATGGTGTTCTACACCGTGAAGTTCGGCAGTATCGGCGCTGAAGGCGAGAAGTTCGCCAAGGACCCCAAGGACAATAAAAAGCTCACGCCTCCGGAAACCAACGCGCTGATCCGTGCCCTCAAACTGGGTGCCGGCAGTGGCACCAAGGTGATCCTGGTGGGCAAGGACGGCGAGAAGAAAGTCGAGAAGACCGTGCCACCGGATACCCTCGACCTGAAGGAGTTCTTCAGCGCTATTGACCAGATGCCGATGGCCGAGAAAGAAACCGCAGCCGCCCCGGAGCCTGAACCTGCCGCCCCGGCGCCAGCCAAGGGCGCCAAGCCTGCCAAACACGGCGCCAAGCCAGCCCCGCAACAACTCGACGACTGAACCCAACACCCTGTAGGTGCGAACGCCTACAGGGTTTTTTGTGGCTTGCGCACCGGAAACGGAAAGTAGAAAAACCGCAAAAACGCCACCCGCTTGATCACTTCCCCGATCAGCAAAGGCACCACCACAGCCACCACAAAACCCACGCAAGCCGCGACAAATGCGTGCAGCCCCAGGCGCTCCAGCAGGTCAACCGTCTTGTGCTGGATCTCGCCGTGGAAGATCAGCAGGATCAAGGTGTTCTGGCCAATGTAGGTCATCGCCCGCGTGATGACGGTCGACACCATCAACACCCGCGCCAGTGACCAGCACGCGTACACGCCGAGCACCGCCAGCAGGCTGGTCCACAGCCAATGGTCGTAGCGGCGCTGCGCCAGGTCCATGGTGGCGTGGCTGTAGAGGAACACGGCGGCGAACAACGCCACCGACATCAGCAGCGCCAGCCACGATCCCTCATGTCGACGCAGCCAGTCGCGCAGTAGGTAGCCGCAGATGAAGTAGGTGCTGCTGATCAGGGTGATTTCAAGGCCGAAGGGCAGGCCGGGCAACGTCCAGGTCTGCCCGCCGACGCTCACCGGTATTTGCCAGAACCACGGCAGTACCCATATGCCGATTAACAGTTGTACCGCCATCAGCAGGCAGCTCACCGGCAATGAAAGCTTCAAACGCTGGATAAGGCGCAGCATCACCCAACTGAACAGGATCGCCACCCAGAAGTGCGGCAGAAACCACAGCGCCTGCCAGGGAATGGTATCCACCGAGGCATACAGCACGCCGCCGATGTCCGGCAGCAGGGGTTGGCCGCGCAACACGTCGCGTACGATCACATACACCAGCATGGTGAAGAAAAACGGCTTGAGTAGACCGTCGGCCTTGCGCACGGCCATCTCCACAAACGGCTGCTCGGGCTTGAAGAACACGCCGGACAGGAAAAAGAACAACGGCAAGATGAACGAGGCTATGATCGGGTACTGCAGCTCCAGCGAGTTCGCCACGAACCAACTGTGACCGTACACGATCATCAGGATGCCGATACCCTTGGCAATGTCCATTTGAATCCAACGATGTTTCATCCGCCTATCCCCGGTCGATCATTCATGCCTTGCGCCACGGCTTCAGCCACAGCCCCATGCCCAGCAACACCACGGCGCCGGCCAGGATGCTCAGCCCCAGTTGCAGCCACACGTCTTCAATCCGAAACAGCGCCAACGCCGCCACGCCCATGAGTACGGCGCTGAGCAGCCAGTTCCGCGCCCAGGGCAGGGCGCCGAGCAAGGCCTGGCGTTGCATCAGCAGCAGCGCAGTGCAGATCACCCCGGCCAGTGCCGCCAACGGAATCCCCGCCAGGCCGAACACAAACGGCAGCACGCCGAGCAGCAGCACATTGACCAGGCTGCCGAGCAGTTCGCAGCGCAGTGGCTGGCGCGTGTCCCCGGCCGCATAGGCGTAACGCGCGAGCAAGGCGTTCCAGGCGCCGAATACCAGCGGTACGGCAAACCAGGCCAGCAGCAGAGGCAGCGGTGAGTCCAGCGATTGCTTGGGCAGCAGCAACGCCACCAGGCTCGGGGCCGCCGCCACCAGACCGACGCCGGCGGGCAGGGTCAATACGCTGGCGGTTTCCAGGCCACGTTTAAGCAGGGCCAGGCGTTCATCGCCCTGGCGGCGGCTCATCATGCCCAGCAGCACCTGGTTGAGGCTCATCAGCGCAATCAGCGGCAGGTTCATCAGCTTGCGTGCCAGGTTGACCCAGGTCACCGCGCCTTCACCCAGCAGCGATGCCACCAGCCGTTCAATCAGCGCCAGGCCCTGGCTGGCGCCGTTGCTCAGTAACAATGGACCGATGCGCTGGCCCAATTCCCGCAGGGGCGCGAGCGACAATTGCCAGCGCCACGGCCGCCAGCCCTGGCGCCACATCGAGGGCAGCAACGCCAACGGCATCAACAGGCTGCCGGCCAGGCATGCCAGGGCCAGCGAGTGCGGTTGGGTGGCGGTGCCAGCGAGGGCGAGGTAGGTCACCGGTGGCAGGTTGAACAACAACGAACCCAGGCCGGCCAGCACAAACCGTTCGCTGGCCTGCAACGGGATGCTGAACAGCGCGTGCAGCATCAACCCCGGCACGCACCAGGCGACGATCTGCAAGTTGCTGCTGGCGAGCGCCGTGGCGCTCGCCGCCAAGCCCGGTCCGAGCAGTTGCACCAGCCACGGCGCCAGCAGCGTCAGCAGCAGGCTGGTGACCAGCGCGATCAGCAACAGTGCCGGGAACAATACCGCCAGCCAGCCCAGGCGTTCGTCGTCCTTGCGCGCCAGGTACAGCGGCAGCGCCGCGGCACTCAGCACGCCGCCGGCCAGTGACATGCGCAGCGCTTCCGGCAAAAACAACGCGATCAGGAATGCATCACTGCGCTCGCCCGCGCCCCAGGCCGCCACCAGCAGCCATTCGCGGGCAAAACCCAGGCACAGGCCCAGCAGTGTCGCCAGCGTCAGCCAGACGGCAGAGCCCAGCATCAGGGCTTGGCGCCATCAAGCACGGGTTTGCGAAAGACCACCGGTTTCACCTGCGGCAGGCGTGCCGGAAATAGCCGGCGTGCCTCCAACACGTTGATGCCGACCATCAGCCAGAACAGCGCGACCATCACCACCGCAAAGCTGAAGTAGTGGTCGAACAGGCCACTGACCAGTGCCGAGAGAATCCCCGCCGTGGTACCCAGCCAAATGGCGTTGTCCTTGGTCAGGCGGATCGGACCGTTTTCCGGGCGCGCTTCACGCCACCAGCGTACGGTCACCGCGATAAAGAACAGCATGCCGACGATGCCGGTTTTGTAGATGTAGTTCAGCCACAGGTTGGAGATGCCCAGCAAGTGAGTGTCCGGCACCGGTGGATCGACCTTGAAGCCGATGCCGAATGGGTACGATGCTACCGCCTGCGGGAACATGCGGTATTCGTCGAAACGTACTTCGGTACTGGCGTTGCTCGAAGAAAAGATCGTCGCCAAGCGTTCCTGCAACGGTGGATAGGCCATCACCAACACGACGGTCAGCGCCGCGCCGATCATCAGCAGGCGGCCGGTATACGGCACCCGGCGCGTGGCCATCCACAGCAGCACCAACGCGAGGCTGACCATCGCGCCACGGCTACTCGCCAACAGCAAGGCCGCCGCGCCCAGGCATGCCACGCCCAGGCCCAGCGCGCGTTTCCAGCCTTGCTCGGTCATGCCGAAACAGAAGGCCAGGGGCAGCAACAGCGCCATGATCCCGCCGATGGCATTCGGGTGCATCCACGGCGAGCCCATGCGTGAAGACATGGCTTCCAGGCCGAATTTGAGCATGTCGAAGTTGCCGTAGTTGAACAGTGCCAGCACCGGCGCAATGCCGGCCCCGGAGCGCGTGCGCACGAACACCGCAATCGACAGCACCAGCATGGCCAGGCTGCCCAGCAGCAGGGCGATCACCATGGATTCGCGGTGCTTGTGGTCCACCAGCAACTTGGCGCAGAGGAACACCCCCGACAAGTTCAGCAACCAACGCAGCCAGTTGGCCACGCCGCTGCTGTCGGCGTGGATGGTGACCTGGCCGACAATGAAGGGAAACACGCTGAACACCATCAGCCACAACAGCATTTGGTCGGTCGGGCGTCGAGTGAGGCTCGGTGTATCCGGCCAGCGTGCCAGGAAGCTGTTCCACAGCACCGCGCCCCAGGTCAGCGCCAGGATGGCTTCGCTGACGGTACTGCGAATGCCCAGGTTGATCGTGGAATACGGCATGAACGTAGCCACCAGGGCGAACAGCAACAGGCCCCAGAATGGAAAGCGCAGGATGGTCACCGCACCGGCCACGCCGACCACGGCGAGGAATGCCTTGGCCGGCGACAACAACAGGGCGACGGCGCCAAACAACAGGCCTAGGAGGATGGCGACGAGGCTGGGCAGGTTCACTCTCACTTCAATTCCTCGATCAATTCGGCCAGGCGTCGGCGGTAGGCGTGATGGTTGAAGCGTTGTGCCCATTGCCGGTTTTGCTCGGGTGATTCGTCATCGGCGCGCTCGCCGAGGCTGAGCATCAATTGCGTCAATGCCGGGCCGTCGGTGGGCGAAAAACGCGGCGCCGATGGCGGGGTGATTTCATCCAGCGAGGTGCCGCTGGCCACCGCCACCGGGGTGCCGACGCTCAAGGCTTCGATCACCGGCAGGCCGAAACCTTCGGCATAGGACGGCTGCCACAGGCGTGAGGCCTGGCGGTACAGCGCGTGCAATTCAGCGTCCGACACACCACTGAGCGCACGAATCCCCGGCAGGATACGCTGGGCCTCGGGCAAATGCTCAAGGCTGCCCACCAGCACCAACTCCGGCACGGCGGGGGATTGCTGTCGCGCCTGCCGCCAGGCGTCGACCAGGAACGGCACGTTCTTGCGCAGCTCACGCGTGCCCACCAGCAGCCAATAGCGCTCTGGCAATTGGCGCGCACTGAGGTCCGCCGCCAGTTCGCAAAAGCCATCGACCTGATTGGGCAGTACGCGAATCTTGCCGGCAGCCTTGGGAAACAACCGCGCGGTTTCATCGGCGCTGTAGTGCGACGGCGTCCACACCCGGTCAGCGCTGTGCACCGCGTAGGCAATCGACAGGCGATCGCTGGTCTTGTAGATCAGCGCCTTCAGACGGTTGGCGTGGTAGTTGTTCAGCGTGATTTGAAACAGATCATGCAACAGCACGACCGTGCGCAGTCCCTTCGGCTTGGGCGGCAATGGCAGGCCCATATTGAAGGTGCTGATGTACAGGTCGATCTGCTGTTCACGCAATGCGCGCGGCAAAAAACCGGCCTCGAACCGCAGGCGATTCTGCGGCTGGTGCATCGCGGTCTTGGCGCAGCCCCAGGCCGGGCAATGGGCCAGCAAACGGGTTTCATCGCCCAGGGGCGCCACGGTAAACCGCTCAAGCTCGATGCCCGGCAGACCGTGCAGGGCGCTTTCCAGCGCATACACCTGGCGGCTGATGCCCGATTGCGGCGAGGTGCCGACGGTGCGGTAATCCAGGCCTACACGCATGCGGGCTCCTTTTGATTCACGGGCGAAAGGCTGGCGTACACCTTTTCCAACTGGCTGGCGGCGACGCTCCAGTCATGGGCGCGCCGCACATAGGCCCGGCCGGCTTCGCCCATGGGCGCGGCGGCATCGGGAAATTGCAGCAGGCGCACCACGGCGTCGGCCAGGCTCACGGCGGTCTGTCCGCCGAGGTAGTCCAGGCCTTCCACCAGGTCCAACCCCGACACGCCTTGCTCGGTACTTGCCAACGGCAAGCCGGCAGCCAGTGCTTCCAGCACCTTGAGCTTGGAACCGCCGCCGTGACGCAATGGCGCCAGAAACACCGAACAGCTCGACTGCAGTTTCAGCAGGTTGGGTACGAACCCTTGCCACTCGATGCGCGGGTCCGGCCAGCGTTCACGCCAACTGTCCGGCATGCCGAAACCGCACACACTCATGCGCGCATCCGGGCAACGCTCCCAGACCTTGGGCAGGATTTCATCCAGGGCCCACTCGATGGCGTCGACGTTGGGCGCGTATTCATAGTTGCCGAGGAACAGCACGCGGCGGGTCGACGGGTCGGGTCGGGCGGCGGCGAAGTGATCGCAATCCACGCCATTGACCACCACCGACACGGGTTTGCCGGCGATTTTTTCCAGGGTCTTGGCATCGCTGTCGGTGACCGCCACCACGTGCGTGGCCTGGCGCATCACCCGGCGTTCCCAGCGGGTATAGCGCCATTGGTCATAGCGAATGAAGGGCAGCGACCAACCTGGCAAGCGGTCATAAGTGGCCGCACCAAGGGCTGATTCGACATTGTGTTCGGTCAGCACGAACGGCTGGGATTTACGCGCCAGTGCCTCTTCATAGGGTTGAAAACTGTAGCTGTGTTCGATCTGCACCACATCCCAATGTTCACCCAGTAACCAGTTGAAGGTGTCCTGCAATCCACCCGACAGGCCATTCACACTGGCGAGCAACGGGTAAGGCGCGAACAGCCCGGCGAGCAGCGTCGTGACGCTGCGCAACGGGCGACGCGGCAGGATGATCAACTGTTCGAGAAAGGCCTCCAGCACCTGGCGGTCGGTCAGCGATACCGGGTGTTTGTCATGCAGCAGCAAGGTGATCCGGTGCCCACGCGCGGCCAGGCTGCGCAGCAGGTGGAACTGGCGCGTCTTGCCACCGCTGGTGGCGGGCCAGGGCGAGTAGGGCAGGATCCATAAAATGCGCATGGCAGGCCTCACTCCCATAACAGAATTTGCAGGTTCGACTTGACCGGAACGGTCAGGCCATCGGTGCCGCTCACCGGGGTTTGTGTGCCGCGTAGCGGGTCGTACAGGGTGGCGCTGGCCAAGCCCGGCAAGTGCGCGTTGCCGCCTAGGGCTGACCAGAAAAACCACAGCTTGCGCCCGTCGGTGCGGGTCCAGCCAATGCTGAACAAGCCGTCGGGCAGCGCGTCGGCGGCTGGCGGATCGCCCGGTGTGAGCTTCGGTCCGCTGATATCGAGGAAGTTCTTCAGCGCGGTGTAGACCGGCTTGGGATTGGTGTCGATGTCCAGCAAGCCATAGGAGCGATCACGCACGCTGGCGCGCTGGTCGAGGTCGCTCAGGGTGAACAGGAAAATCTTGTCGTAATCCATCGCGCTCATCAGCGCCAGGCGGCGCACCACGTAGTCGGCCTGCGCCTGTGGCGTGATGATGTCCTGGGCGTCTTTGGGCCCCTTGTAGGTCGACCAGCCCCACTCGGTACTCCACAAGGTTTGCACGCCGCCGTTGCGCAGGGCCTGGTTGAGCTGAGTGGTCTTGGCGATGAAGTCCAGGTTGGCCGGGTCGTTGCCTTCGGGCAGTTGGGTGTAGGGGTGGTAGGAGATGATCGTGTTCAGGCTGGCCAAACCCAGTGCGCCCAAGGCGTCGAACATGGTCTGGCCGTTGGGCATTTCACTGAAGAACGCCATGCCGGCGGCGACCACCGGTTTGTTCGGGTTCACGGCGCGCAAGGCGTTGGTGGTGACGGTCAACAGGTTCGCGTAGCCGGCCGGGTCCGCCACCGGGCGCCAGAAGCCGATCAGGTTCGGTTCGTTCCAGACTTGCCAGGCATCGACGCTGGGGTAGCGCTGGGAGAGCAGCGCCATGCGGTTGGCGAACACGTTGGGGTCTTTTGGTGGGTACTGGTCCGGGTACAGCGACAGCGGTGGCGCGCTGGTGATAAAGCGTGCCGAACCCACCAGGTAAAACACTGACTTGATCTGGTTCTGTTGCAGCTTGCCCACCAGTTCATCGAGGGTGGCGAGCTTGTATTGGTTTTGCGCGGTTTCCAACTGGTCCCAGTGCAAATCCAGGCGCACCCACTCCAGGCCCAGGGCCTTGAGGCGGTCGATCTGCTTTTGATAACGCTCGGGGCTGAACCACAGGAACTGCGCATTCACCCCCAGAAAATCCTTCCACACCACTTCTTTGGAGCCCTTGAGCACATGGCTTTCGGCATCCGCCTGGCGCCCCCATAAGAATGCGGTCAGGCCCAAGGCGGCAACCAGCGCAAAGGTAGCGAGATAGGTGCGTTTACGCGCCATAAGGGGCTCCGCTGATAGCTTGCTCGAAGAGCTGTTTGAATTTTTGCGCGGTCAACGGCCACAGGCGTTCGCGGCCGATTTCCCCGGCGCGCTCGGCCCAATCCCGCGCCAGCGATGGCGTGCGGGCCAGGCGCAGCAGTTGTTCGCCCAGCGCGGCCACATCCCCTTCGGGGTAGATCGCGCCGTTGCCGCTGGCGACTTCCTCGGCGAACGCGCGCGCGTCGGAAGTGATCGCGCCGCGCCCGCAGGCGGCGGCCCAGGACAACGCGCCACTGGTGCCGCGCTGGCGCCCGAGCAGGCCGAGTTTTTTCGATTCACGGTAGGGCAGCACCATTACATGGTGGGCCTGGATGGTCTGGGCGATCTGATCGGCCGGCAGGTTCAGTTGCCAGTCGATGGCGTCGGTCAGGCCCAATGCCGCGATCTGCGCGTTCAGCTGTTCCAGGTAGTTGCCGCCCGCGCCAAACGCCATTTCGGCGGCGGTGCCGCCGGCCAGGGTCAAGCGCACGCGGTCGCGCAATTCGGGGGCTTGCTTGAAGACATCCGCCAAGGCTTGCACCAGGTCTTCGATGCCTTTGCCCCGGTAGATAAAGCCGAAATACAGCAGCCGCAGGGTGTCCAGCGACGGCAGAGGCGCGGGTGCAATCGCCAGGTTGGCGTGGTTGATCACTGCGACTTTGCCGGCCGGCAGTTGCATGCGCTGGGTCAAGCAGTCTGCACCCAGGCGGGTCAGGGTCACCAGCCGGGTCAGCCCCTTGGCGACCTGGCGTTCTTCGCGCAGGGTCAGCGGGTCGGCCAGCACCACCGCCGCCTGGGGCAATGGGCTGGGTAGGCGTTCCAACAGATTCAAGGGGAAGGGCAGGTGCTCACGCCGCCACACGATGCGCTCCGGATCATGCACGGTGGCGGTCAACGGCAACTGCGGATAAGCCTTGCGCAGTTCACGCAAGGCCAGGAATTCCCCGAGCCGCCCGCCGCCCAGTTCGGCGTGCACCAGATCGACGCTTTGCCAGTCGAAACCGCCGATGGCTTGCTTGATCGCCTCGCAATTGCCCGCCACGCCGGCCAACGGTGTCAGCACCGTCACACCGAGTTGTTCCAGTGCCGTGCGGAAATGGTTCGCGTAGTCGGCGATCCCGTTCTTTTCCGGCGGCAAGGGCGCGAGCAAGGCGATGCGCATCAGAACGCTCCCCGGTATTTGCCGATGGTGTGCAGCACTTTGCTCGGCACTTCGAACTTGCGACGGTTGATGATGATGCCGTCCACCTTGCCAAACGCGGTGTTGAGGATCGACAGCGCATGCTCCACCACCGGCACGGTACTTTTGCGCGCTTCCACCACCAGGCCGATCAGGTCGGCGCGGCGCAGGTTGACGAACGCTTCGCGGTTGTCCAGCAGGGCCGAGGCGTCGAGCAGCACCACTTCGCCCGGCGCGGCGGCTTCCAGCCCACCGACCCGCACATTGATGCCGTTCTCATGCAGCAATTGGCGCAGTTGCTCCACCACGAAGGTCACCCCTTCGCCATGGCGCGCCGAGGTCAGGCCCAGGGTCAGGCCTTGCTCGGCAATGCGGTCGGGCTGCAGCAGGCTGTACAAACGGTAGATGCTCGCATTGAACGCGTTGGTAGTTTGCGCGGTGGAGGTGTCCAGCTCCGGCAGGGTGGTCCACAGGGGCAGGCCGAACTTGCGCTCCACCAGGCCGCCGTCGTGAATCCGCTGGTCGAGCAGGTAGCACAGGTAGATCACCAGCAGGCCGACCACGATGGCAAACGGGATCGCCAACACCAGCATCACCAGGGTTTTCGGGAAGATGCGGCCCGGGTTCAGGGTGGCTTCTTCGATCACGGCGATGTTGCTGATCTGGCTGTTGTCCAGCTCACGGTCGATGCGCGATTTTTCCAGGTTATCCACGTACAGCGCGTAGTTGCGCTCGGTGGTGTTCAGCTCCCGGGAGAGGCGGGCCAGCTCCGGTTCAATCTCCAGGGCCTCCTTGCGCTGCGCTTCCAGGTTCACCAGTTGTTTCTGCTGTTGAACCAGTTGGGTACGCAGCGCCAGGTTGTTGCTGGTTTCATCCAGCAACACGCGCTGCAAGTGGATTTCCAGGGTGTTTGGCGCACGGTTTTCCGAGGCTTGCACCGTGTTGCTCTCGTTGTTGACCTGCACCTGCATGGCCCGAATTGACGCGTCCAGGGCTTTGACCGGCGGCGCGTTGTCGGTGTAGGTGCGCATCATGTCGGCCTTTTCCAGCAGCTTCTGGTTGAGCAGGCGACGCAAATCCTGCTGCTGCGGGTTCAGTGCGATCTGGCGCACCGTGGTGACTTCCTTGGGCTGGCCCTTGAGCTGGGTGCGCGTGCTCGCAATGGCACTATCGGAGGACGCGATCAGCCGCGTGGTATTGAAGGTCTCGCCGCGCAGTACGTTGATGCGCTCGGACAGATCCTCCAGGCGGTCGGTGATGCTCGCCGCGCCGATCTGGTTCAGGTGCGTGAGGATCTGTTCCTTGTAACTCTTGATCTCGGTCGCGCTGTTGGCCACCTGGCCTTCATAGAAGGCATACAGGCTCTTGCGGCCCAAGGCCTCGGTGCGCTCGTTGATGTAGGTCTCGACCCAATCCTTGACCACCGCCTGGGCGATTTCCGGGTCGCTCCACTTGAACGTGATGTCCATCACCGTGGAGCCGGCGGCGTGGCTCACCTCGAAGTTCTTCTCCAGGCTGGCGGCCAGGCGTTCGACTGCAGTGGTTTTTTCGACGATGCCCACGGTTTCCATGACCACGCGCACGCCGTCGAACACCGCCCCCACGCCGCTCTTGACGTAGTACTTGGTGCGTTTCCAGAAACCTTCCGGAGGCGGTGCGTTTTCGATCACTTCCAGGTAATGCTCGGCCACCGCACGCACGATGGGGCGGCCGGTTAGCAGGCGCTCCTCGTCGACAATCGGGTCACGCTGGGTGCTGGGCATCACCAGCGCCTGGCGGTTGCTGATCTCGATGGGCAAGGTCGAATCACGCCCCGGCTTCACCAACAGCCGCGCGGTGGATTCGTACTTGGCCGGCAGCAGGAACGCCCCCAGCAGGATGATCACCAGCGCGGCAATCGCCGCCAGTTTGAACTCGTGCCGGAAGATGAAGAACAAGCGCAGAAGATCACGAAAAGAACGGATCTCGATCATGGGATGTCGCTCCTTTAGTTATTGCCGCCGCTGGTTCGGGTGTAGTTGTAGCCCACCCCAATGGACTTGGTGAATGGGATCAGTTGGTTCATGTAGGTATCCACCCCTTGGATGCGTTCGCCCACGTTGGATTTGGGCACGAACACCACATCGCCGCGTTGCAGATGCACGGGTTTGCGGCCGTTGGGGCCGGTCTTGAGTAACTGGCTGAAGTCCAGGAAGTACGCGCGATATGCGCCCTGGGCGTCTTCGCGCAGCAGGGCGACCATGCTCGCATTACCCGCCGGGCTGACGCCGCCGGCACCGATAATGGCTTGTTCCAGGGTGTTGGCAGTGCCGAGCTGCACCGCCGTCGGGTTGTTCACCGCGCCGCCGACGATGATCGAGCTGCCCGGCGCCTGGTTGATGTTTACCGTTACGCGCGGTTCGCGGTAAATGGGCGCCAGTTTGGTAGTCAACTCCGTGGCCAGCTCCGAAGGCGGGCGACCGGCGACCTGCACCGGCCCCAGGAACGGGTAGTTGATCTTGCCGTCGGTCTGCACCGTGTACAGCGTCAGCTCATAAATGGTGCTGACGTTGAACGCCGACAGTGTCGGCATTTCGCCGGCATCGCGCACGATGCGCAACTGGTCGCCGATGCGGATGCGTTCCACCGCCGGCGGCAGTTGGGCAAGCTGGTCGAGGGCACGTTTGCCTTCCTCGACCGTATCGCCGTCGGGCGGGACGATGCGTGCCGGCGTATTGCAGGCGGCCAGTGCCAACATGGCCACGACGAGCAGGGTTCGTTTCATCAAGGGGGACTTCCTGTGGGTCATGATGCTCACCTCCAATAACCGGGAAACATGCTGATGCGCCGCTTGAGGGCGAGGGGGAGGCGACGCTCCAGATGGCCCAGCCGGTAGCCGAGCAGTTTGAACGCACTGCGCACCAGCACTTCGGGGGCGCGGTGCAAGGCTCCGGCTTTGCGCAAGGCCGCGAGTTCGGCCAGCACATAGCGCTTGCCTTCGCCACCCGCGTCGCCAAAGGCCTGTTTGATCCACGGTTCGCGACCGTAGAACACGCCGATATCGAAGTAGCGGTGAAATTCATCCAAGAGTTTGTAATCGTGGGAATGATGCACCAGCGCCGTGGCGGCGTAGCGCACTTTGTAGCCTTCGAGCAGCATGCGCGCCGCGACATAGGCGTCTTCGCTGCCGATCACATCCGCCGGAAAACCGCCCACCGCTTCCAGCACACTGCGCCGGTACACGGAAAACGAGTCGGAACTGAAGCAGGTCTTGATCCCCAGCTCCGGCGCATCGGCCAGGCTCTTGCTGCGGCTCTGCTCGGGGTAATTGAAGTGTCGCGATTGCGCGCCCAGCACACCCGCATCCGGATGCGGCAGCTGGCGGCCGTAGGCCACGCCGTAGAGCGGGTCCTGCTGCAATTCGGCGAGCAGGTTGGCGAAGGTCTCCGGGGTGGCGGGGATCGCGTCCTGAGTCATCACGATCAGCGCGTCGCCGGCCACTTGTTCGCTGGCCCAGCGCCGTGTGCCGCCGTGGTTGAAGTCGCGAGCGTCGATCACTTCGACCCGTGCGCCGAATTCGCGAAAGCGCGCCACGGTGTCATCACTGGAGGCGCTGTCCACCACCAGCATCTCGTCAGGTTGCAGGGTCTGCATCTTCAGTGCCGGCAACAGGCGCGCCAGGTGGCTGGAAGCGTTACGGGTCGGGATGATCAGTGACGTACGCATGTCATTTCTTCACGTCTGCCGGGGCGCGCCCGTAGATGTCGTCGAAGCGCACGATGTCGTCCTCGCCCAGGTACTCGCCGCTCTGCACCTCGATCATCACCAGGTCGATGATGCCGGGGTTGGTCAGGCGGTGTTTGTGCCCGGCGGGGATGTAGGTGGACTCGTTGGCGTTGATCAGGAACTCGCGCTCGCCGTTGGTGATCTGCGCCGCACCGCTAACCACTACCCAGTGCTCGCTGCGGTGGTGGTGCATCTGCAGCGACAGCGACGCTTGCGGCTTGACCACGATGCGTTTGATCTTGAAGCGACTGCTTTCTTCCAGCACGGTGTAGGTACCCCACGGCCGGGTGACCGTGCGGTGCAGGCTGTACGCCGGATGGTTCTGGCGCTTGAGCTCGGCGACGATGTAGCGCACATCCTGGCTGCGGTGGGCGTCGGCGATCAGCAGGGCGTCCGGGGTGTCGACGATGATCAGGTCGCGCACACCCACGGCGCCAAGGACGCGCTTGGGCGAGTCGATGTAGCAGTTGTGCACGTCATGCAGAATCGCCTCGCCATTGACCTGGTTGCCATGAGCGTCGCTGGGGGTGAGTTGGCGCAGGGCTTCCCAGGAACCGATATCGCTCCAGCCGATGTCGCAAGGCACCACGGCGACTTGCTTGGACTTCTCCATCAGCGCCACGTCGATGGAAATATCCGGCGCACGGCCGAAGGCGTCCGAGTCCAGTTCACGCTGGTGCGAGCTCTTGTTTTGCAGGCTCTGGCTGTGGTCGAGCGCGGCGCGCGCCGCTTCCAGCACATCAGGGGCATGGATGGCGAGCTCGTCCACCAAGGTGCTGGCCTTGAAGCAGAACATGCCGCCGTTCCACAGGTGCTTGCCGCCGTCGAGGTAGGCTTGGGCGGTGGCCAGGTCGGGCTTTTCGACAAAGCGTTTGACCCGATTGCCTGTGCTTAACGGCTCGCCTTGTTCGATGTAGCCAAAGCCGGTTTCCGGGTGGTCCGGCTGGATGCCGAAGGTCACCAGGTAGCCGGCTTCGGCCAGCTCGCGGGCCCGGGTCACGGCTTCGGCGAACGCCACTTCATCGAGGATCAAATGGTCGGCGGGCATCACCAGCAACTGCGCGTCGCCGCCGTAGTGTTCCTGCACATGCAGCGCCGCCACAGCGATCGCGGCCGCCGTGTTGCGGCCAAACGGCTCCAACAACAGGTCGAGGGGCAGGTGGGCTTTGTTGACCGGGCGATAATCATCCAGGGTGCGGAACAGCAGGTCGCGGTTGGTCACCGTCAATACGCTTTCTACGCCGGGCAATTTGGCGGCGCGCTGGAAGGTTTTTTGCAGCAGGCTCTGGCCGTCGCGCATGCGCATGAACGGCTTGGGCATGTTCTGCCGAGACACCGGCCACAGCCGCGTGCCCGAACCACCGGAAATGATGCAGGGAATTAATCCGTTGAGTGTGTTCATCAATAGACTTCCTTGGTGGAAAGGACGGCCGGGACCGTCATGAAGACGATGTACAAGTCAAACCACACCGACCACTTGGAGATGTACTCCAAGTCGTACTCGACCCGTTTCTGGATCTTGAACAGGGTGTCGGTCTCCCCCCGGTAACCGTTGATCTGTGCCCAGCCGGTGATGCCCGGCTTCACCCGATGCCGTGAGCTGTATTCGCTCACCGCCACTTCGAAGGGAACGCCCGCCGCTTTGGTTGCCGTGGCATGCGGGCGCGGGCCGACCATGGACATGTTGCCCAGCAGCACGTTGAACAGTTGCGGCAGCTCGTCGATGCTGGTCTTGCGGATGATGCGGCCCACACGGGTGATGCGCGGGTCTTCGCGGGTGGTCTGGCGTTCGGCAGTGAAGTCGCTCTGATCGGTGAACATCGAGCGGAACTTGAACACGCGGATTTCATTGTCGTTGTAGCCGTAGCGGTTCTGGCGAAACAGCACCGGGCCTTTGGAGTCGAGCTTGATCGCAATCGCCGTTGCCAGCATCACCGGCGATAGGCACACCAGCGCGAGGCTGGCCAGCAGGAAGTCCTCACAGCGCTTGATCACCGGCGACCAGCCGCGCAATGGCAATTGCGAGGTGTTGAACATCAGGATGCCGCCCACATCGGTGATCTTGCTGTGGCCGTAGCGCAGGGCGGCCATGTCCGGCACGAGCATCACGTTCACCGATAACTGCCGCAGGCGGTTGACCAAACCGTGGATGCGCTGCTCGGCGGCCCAAGGCAGGCAGATCATCACTTGATTGACCTGCTCGGCGCGGATCAGTTTTTCCAGGTCGCGGGTGTTGCCCAGCAGGGGCAGTTTGCTCAGCTCCTTGGGAATGCGCTCGGTGCGGTCGTCGATGAAACCGATCAGGCCGGAGCGGATATCTCCGTTGCGCTGCAGGTGATCGGCGACGTGCACGGCGGTGTCGGTAAAACCCAGGATCACCGTGCGTTGCAGGTATTTCCCGGCACGCATCAGCCGACGGTACAGCCGCAGCATCACCAAGCGCTCCACGCAGAACAACGCCAGGCTGGCCACATACCATGTCACCAGGTTGCGTGGGGTCAATTGCGGGAACATTTGCAGGATCTGGTACATGAACAACAGGAAACAGAAGGCCGCCGACCAGGCCTTGATCTTGGTTTTCAGGCGCAGCCGGTTGCTGAACAATTCTTCGGAATAGATGCCCAGGGCCTGGAACAGAATGATGGTCAGTACCGCGAAAAACACCAGCAGGCCCAGGAAGTGGGCACGCAGCTCTGGGTCCATCGGGTCCAGGAAGAACACCAGGACCAGTGGGGGCAAAATGGCCGTCAGGCCATGGATCAATTTGACGAAAACAACAAAAAACTCAACAAACCCGGCGCGCGTTAAAAACAAACTGTCGACGGACGACTTCTCTCGCATAAAAACATCCCTCATTGCACTCCAGGCTTCGCTGTTTGATTGTTTGTTCACTAAAGCAGCAGGCTGCTTTGGAGCGCTGGTCAAACTGGCTACTCTGGGTAATACGCAACTTTCCATTCAAAATGTAGCTATCCATTTGAAGGGGGTTTTGCGGGGGTAGTGACTAAAGGAGTGTTCCCTTACTGTACTCAGTCAATGAATTGACTGTGGTGCGGAAATGGCATGCTAGACAGCTTAATGAGTCTTTTGTTCGGCATTTTATTGACGTTCCTTGTCTGGACACTCGGTCATCAGGGCTGATTTTGAGTGTAGGAACAAATGTGAGATTTTTCCTGCTTAATGGAAAAACCTTTTTCGAAGCGACGTAGGAAAGGGGGACAAAGAGGGAGTTGCAGGGCGCACTAAGCGCCCTGCTTTCGGGGCTTTTGCCGGATCAGAAGTCGCCTTTCAAACTCACGGTGAAATTACGCGGTTCACCGTAGAAGTTGCCCCAGGAGGCTGTGCCGACGGTGTTGAAGTAGCTTTTATCAAACAAGTTATTTCCGTTGAGTGCGACGGTCCAAGTGTCGTCGATACGGTACGCCACGCGGGCGTTCCAGGTCGCATAACCGGCCTGTTCGAGCTTGATGCCCTGCACGCGGTAGTTGCTGCTTTGTGCATTGACACCGGTGCCTACGCTCCATTTCGACAACGCACCGTCGAGCTGATAGTCACCCCACAGCCGTAGCATGTGCCGAGGCACGTAGGTGTTGGATACGCCACCTTCTTTAAGGGTGTCGATGTTGTTCAGGGACTTGGTCTGGGTGTAGGTGTAGCCGCCGAATACTTGCAGGCGCTCGAGCACTTCACCGCTGATTTCGGCCTCTACGCCCTGGGCGCGCACCTTGCCTTTGTCGGTGTAGCAATAGCCATCGGCGGAGGTCGGGCAGAAACTGGCGTAGTCGGTTTCGGCACCATTTTTCTCGATGGAACGGAACAGGGCCAGGGAGCTGTTGAGGCGACCGTCGAACCATTCGCCCTTGATGCCCAGCTCATAGTTGTCACCGATCTTGGGCTTGAGCGCTGCGCCGTCGGCGGTGGCGTAGGAACTTTGCGGCTGGAAGATATCCGCGTAGCTGGCGTACACCGACAGGTGCTCGTCAAGGTCGTAGATCAGCGCGGCGAACGGCGTGACTTCGCCGGTTTCCTTGCTGTGTGCATCCTGCAGCGACCACTCGCCCCAACCCAGGTTGTAGGACTCGCGACGGTTGTCATACCAGCTCACGCGGCTGCCCACGATGAACATCAACGGCTCGGCCAGGCGCAGGCGCAAGGTGGCGTAGGTGCCGTATTGCGTGGCGGTTTCCTTGACCGTGCCACCACGGTACATGTTCGGCCAGAAGGTGTTGTTGGTCGGTTCCGGGAAGTGGTGGTCGGGTTGATAGATGCTCTGGCGCTTGGGCAGGTTCTGAATCGCGTACACGTCGTCCTGGGTGCCGCGGCTGCCGTTGGCGCCGAGGATCAGTTCATGCTCCAGGCCGAAGGCTTCGAACTTGCCGTCTATATAGGCGTCGAGGCCGTAGTCCTTGTGGTCGTAGTCCATCAACGCCGCATAGGAGTTGGCCGTGGGCGCCGGGTCACCGTAGTTGATGGTGCCTTCGCTGGCGGCATATTTTGTGTCTTGCAGATTGCGGCTGTGTACCGCCGCGACCTTGAGTTTCCAATCATCGTTGAAGTGGTGGGTCACGTCAGCGAAGAACGTGGTGCGCCGGCTTTGCCAGTCGTTCCAGGATTGGCCGAGGCAGGTCGAGCGGCTCAGGTTGGCGCTTTTGCCGTCGGCGTAGCGCGGCAGCCCGCCCCAGCACGGGGTGGCGTCGACATCTTCGTAGCTCGCGCCGACACCCAGGGTGGTGTCTGGCGTGAGGTCGAAATCCAGCGCGCCGTAGAACGCCTGATCCTGGCGCTTGGCGATGTCCATGTAGGAGCCGCGAGTCTGTTGGCTCACCGCCGCACGACCACGCAGGGTGCCGCTGTCATTCAGCGGGCCGCCGGTGTCGACATCGGCACGGTAGTTGTCCCAGGTGCCGGCGGACAACGACAGGCTGGTGGTGGGCTTGGCCTGGGGCCGCTTGCGCACGAAGTTCACCGCACCGCTGGCGGTGCCGGCCCCCTTGAGCATGCCGGCGGCGCCCTTGAGCACTTCCACACGGTCGTAGATCGCCATATTCGCACTGAAACTGTCGGCCTGGACGTAGTCCTTGCCCATGTCCAGGGGCACGCCGTCGTATTGGTATTGGCCGAGCATTTTGAAGCCTCGGGAGTAGAAGTACTTGCCGCCCATGGGTGATTCGTAGGAGGTGATGCCTGGCGTGCGTTCCATCACGTCATCGATGGTGGTGACGTTCTGGTCGTCCATGAATTGGCGGGTCATCACACTCACCGATTGCGGGGTTTCCCGCAGGCTGTGTTCGCCCTTGCCGATGGTGACCGCGCCGGTAGTGTAGGAACCGGTGCCGTCGGTGGTGGCGCCCAAACGTTCGCCGTTGATCAATGTGGCGCCCAGGTTCAGTGTGCTGGCGTCGCCTGCTTGCGGCAGCAGCATCCAGGTGCTGTTGCCTTGGCGTTGGGCTTGCAGGCCCTGGCCGCGCAGCAGTTGTTCGAGCGCTTGCTGAGGATCAAAGCGTCCATTGAGGCCCGAGCTGGTTTTGCCGGCGACACTGGTGGCGTCGTACGACAGGCTGATGCCGGCCTGGCGGGCGAACTGGTCCAGCGCGTTGGCCAGGGCGCCGGCGGCGATGTTCCAGTCGCGGGCCTGGGTGTCGCTGGCCGGGGTTTCGGCCATCACGGCCAAGGGCAGGGCGCCACTCAGGCAGACGCCAAGCAAGGCGGCCTTTACCGCGCGCTTGAGGGGGTAACGTGGGGAGGGGAACGCTTGCATGACCGCGGAATGCTCCTGAAGGAAGTGGACAAAACCGGCCTGTTGATCGGCCTTTCCTTACAGGTCGAGCGGCAATGAGCATTCACCTCATTTATTTTTTGAAAAATCACACGCGCAGTGAAACGGTCACCCAATAGCGGCTGCGGTAAGTGACATCAAGCTTGAGCGATTGCGCCACCAGGCCCAGCACCTGGTCGGTGTCATCCAACTGATAAGTCCCCGACACCCGCAACCCGGCTACTGCCTCGCTGCAGCGCAACACGCCGTCGCGGTAGCGGGCCAGTTCGGTGAGAAAGTCGTCCAGGCGCATGTCGTGGGCGCTGATCACGCCGTCGCTCCAGGCCCAGGGATCCAGGCCGTTGGCGACCGCCGGGCGAATGCCGTTGCGGTTGAACACCACCGATTCGCCGGGCCTGAAGACCTGGCGTGCGCTGGCCGCTTGGCTGTCGGCAAACACCGCCACCGCGCCTTGCTGCACGGCAAGCAGGGTGCCGTGGGCTTCTTCGCGCACCAGGAATCGCGTGCCGAGGGCGCGCAGGTAACCGTCGCGGGTCTGGACCCAGAACGGGCGGTTGTCGGTCCCGGTATTCACCACGATTTCCCCTTGGCGCAACTGCACCAGGCGCCGCTCTGCGTTGAACGATGCATCGATCGCGCTGGCGCTGTTGAGTTGGATCCGGCTGCCGTCGTTCAATGCCACCCAGCGTCGTTCGCCGATGGCGGTACGGTAGTCCGCCATCAAGGCGGGCAGGGGCGTGTAGTCGCGACCGAGCCAGGTCAAACCGGCGGCGCCGGCCACCAGGCCCAGCAGTTTCAAGCCTTCACGGCGACTGATCCGTTGGCGCGCCCCACGCAGGGCATGCCGACCGACCTGGGCCGGCAGTTGGGTGAGGTCGTCATTCATCGTCACCACCCGCTGCCACACCCGCTGGTGTTCGGCGCTGGTGTGCAGCCAGCGATCGAACGCGGCCGTGGCGGCGTCGTCGGCGACATTGAAGCGCAGGGTGATCATCCACTGGATGGCCTGGTCGACCAGTTGCGCGTCAGCCTTCGACATAACGCAACCGGTAACACGCGTGCAGGGCCTTGGACAGGTCACGCTCCACCGTGGCCTTGGACACGCCCAGGCGCAGGGCGATCTGCGCGCAGGTCAGGCCGTCCAGTTGCGCCAGCAAAAAGGCCTCGCGCACGCGCGGCTTGAGCTGGTCGAGCAGGCGGTCGATGCGCTCCAGGCTATCGAGGATCAACAGGCGGGTTTCTTCCGATGGCACCTCGACTTGCGGGAAATGCGCGAGGCTTTCGAGGTAGGCGCGTTCCAGTTCACGGCGCCGGTATTGGTCGATCATCAGGCTGCGGGCGATGCTGCTCAAGTACGCGCGCGGTTGCTGCAAGGTTTGCTGACGGCGCGCATTGAGCAGGCGCACGAAGGTTTCCTGCGCCAGGTCGGCGGCGTGTTCACGGCAGCCGGTGCGGCGGCTCAACCAGCCGCGCAGCCAGGCATGATGGGCATGGTAAAGCTGGCCGATAGCGGCATGGTCCAGTGGGTGATCGCTCGACATGGGCATCCTGGCGCAGCTGTCTTAATTGATAATGTTTCGCATTCTAGACGTTGGTCGTGGCGATTCGCAATTACCCGAGAAGAATGTATCCAGCACAATTTTTTGTCCGCTTAACGTGCACGGACTAATCTGCGGGCTTTCCCGGTGGAGGGCTTGAGCATGATCGACCTTGCGACCCTGGCGGTATTTTCCGGTGCTGTGCTGTTGTTGCTGTTATCGCCGGGGCCGAACATGGCCTTTGTGATCAGCCATGGCGTGACCCATGGTTGGCGGGGTGGTATGGCGTCGGCCCTCGGCATCGGCGTGGCGGACCTGCTGCTGACCGCCTTGACCGCCACTGGGGTGACGGCATTGGTTGCCAGTTGGCCGCCATCCTTTGACCTGATCCGGTATGCCGGGGTGGTTTACCTGTTGTGGTTGGTGTTCAAGACGTTGCAGAAAAATGCTGGAGGCGACGCCATGCATGTCAGTCGTGTGCCCTTGGGGCGGGTGTTCCTGCAAGCCATGCTCAACAGTTTGCTCAATCCCAAGGCTTTGCTGTTTTTTCTGGTGTTCTTGCCGCAGTTTGTACGGCCGGAGGCGGGGTCTATTGCGGTGCAGTTGATGGTGCTGGGGGGCGTGCTGACTTTGATTGCAGCGGTGTTTCATGTGCTGCTGGGGGTGTTTGGTGGAGTGCTCAGTCGGTTTTTTGCCAGGCGCTCGAAAGGTGCCTGGTTGCAGAAGTGGGGGTTGGCGACGGTGCTGACGGTGCTGGCGGTGCGTTTGGCGGTGATGTCTCGGCCAGGCTGAGTACATATCCGTTGTTTGGGTAACGGCCGCTTATGGTTCCGCCCTTACGGCGGCTCACTTTGCAAAAGCGGCAAAGTAAGCAAAACGCTCTTGCCCCAACACTCGGCACCTCGCCTAGGCTCGGTGTGCCCTCACTCCGGCTTGAATCC
>NZ_RXYG01000027.1:0-46431 GCF_003970195.1 Pseudomonas sp. C 49-2 | reverse complement strand
AAACACGCTGGCCGAACGCAGGCTTGAATCCGTGGGTAACCCGGCAGGACGCCGGGTTAGCCGCGCTGGGCCAAGGATGGCCCATCGCGGCGGCCCACGGATTCAAGCCGGAGTGAGGGCACACCGAGCCTAAGCGAGGTGCCGAGTGTTGGGGCAAGAGCGTTTTGCTTACTTTTGCGCTTTTCAAAAGTGAGCCGCCGTAAGGGCGGAACCCATATCAGCCATCACCGCAGCAACGGATATGTACACAACACACCCCCCCATCACCCCGGCAACGGAATCACCCTCAACCCCCTCACCGACTTATAAGAAAAACTCGAATAAATCTCCTTAACACAAGGCAACGTCTGCAACACCTCCCGCGCAAACTCCCCAAACGATTCCAGATCCTTCGCCACCACTTCCAACAAGAAATCATACCGCCCCGACACGTTATGACACGCCACAATCTCAGGAATCTCCAGCAACCGCTGCTCAAACGCCCGGGCAATCTCCTGGGTGTGACTCTCCATCATGATGCTGACAAACGCCGTCACCCCATACCCCAGCGCCTTGGGCGACAGAATCGCCTGATACCCGCTGATCACCCCACTCTCTTCCAGGTTCCGCACCCGCCGCCAGCACGGCGAGGTGGTCAGGGACACGCGGTCGGCCAATTCGGCCACCGTGAGACGGGCATTGCCTTGAAGCGCGTTTAAAAGGGCTTTGTCGGTACGGTCCAGACTGACGGGCATAACGTGCCTCTATTCTTTATTTTTATAAGATTTTCATCCCAGGACACGGGAATTAGCAGCAAATATTGCAAAGTTCATCTGTGGTTATGAGCATAGCATTGTAGGAAATAAGGAGCGTCCGACATGAACAATAAACACAATGCATTCGGCTTTTCCACCCGCGCCATCCACCACGGCTATGACCCAAAAGACCATCACGGCGCACTCGTCCCTCCGATTTACCTGTCAGCCACCTTTGCTTTCCCAACCGCCGAATACGGCGCCGCCTGTTTTGCCGGTGAAGCGAGCGGCCACTTCTATACGCGCATTTCCAACCCAACCCTGGCGCTGCTGGAATCACGCATGGCCACCTTGGAAAACGGCGAGGCCGCAGTGGCGTTCAGTTCCGGCATGGGCGCAATCGCCGCGACGTTCTGGACCCTACTGCGCCCTGGCGATGAAGTGATCGTCAGCCAGACCCTGTACGGCTGCACCTTTGCCCTGCTTCACCATGGCATCGGCGAATTCGGTATCAAGGTGCGGCATGTCGACCTGACTGACCTGGCGGCCCTGCAAGCCGCATTCAGCCCCGCCACCCGCATGATCTACTGCGAGACCCCGGCCAACCCCAACCTGCGACTGGTGGATATCGCTGCCGTGGCCGCCCTCGCCCACCAGCAGCCGAACGTCACCCTGGTGGTCGACAACACCTACTGCACGCCCTACCTGCAACGCCCCCTCGACCTGGGCGCCGATGTGGTGGTGCATTCGGCCACCAAATACCTCAGCGGCCACGGCGATATCACGGCGGGCATTGCGGTGAGTAGCCAGGCACTGGCCCAGCGCATTCGCCTGCAGGGCCTCAAGGACTTGACTGGGGCGGTGATGTCGCCCCAGGACGCTTCGCTGTTGATGCGCGGCCTCAAGACCCTGGCCCTGCGCATGGACCGTCATTGCAGCAATGCCCAGGTCGTGGCCGAAGCCCTGCAGGCGCATCCGGCCGTGCAGTCGGTGACGTACCCGGGATTGCGCTCTTTCCCGCAGTACGAACTGGCGACACAGCAGATGAAACTACCCGGTGGCATGATTGCCTTCGAGCTCAAGGGCGGCATCGAAACCGGTCGGCGCTTCATGAATGCGCTCAAGCTGTTCACCCGGGCGGTCAGCCTGGGTGATGCCGAGTCACTGGCCCAGCACCCGGCGAGCATGACCCACTCCACCTACACCCCGCAGGAACGTGCAGCGCACGGTATCAGCGAAGGGTTGGTGCGCTTGTCGGTGGGGCTTGAGGATGTGGCCGACCTGTTGGCGGATGTGCAACAGGCACTGGCCAAGTGCACGCCTACCCTCACGCGTCCTTCTAAGCTTGTGAGTTTTTAATCCGATTATTTAAGATTGGATCCCCTTCCCGTCGCCAGGCTGTACTAGCATAGGTCCGGCGGGAAGGACTATCACGGTAGGTTATTCGCATTGGCTTGAATCTTAATCCCCGCTGCTATAAAGCCGAATACCTGCACGCCTCATGGACGAAATGATGAACTCACAGCTGTTCCCTCATATTGGCAAAGTCATCGCCAGCACCGGCAGCCGCCATTTCCCACGCATGCTACATGACCTGATCCTCACCCAACTGGCAGTGGACGCCACTCATATCACGCAATTGCAGGTCAGCGCCGACGGGCAAACCCGCCGCAAGATCAGCCCGGTCTACACCGATTCGGTGGAGGCGTTGGGCGACGAACAACCGGCCGCACAATTGCACCTCACCCGCCGCAAGGATGACGTGCGCTACGTCTTGTCGGTGTATCGCTCGCACCAGTCCGAAAGCTTTTCGCCCCAGGAGCGCAGCATGTTGCAGGACTTCTCCACCTTGCTGCTGCCCATGGTGGAAAAGCACATCGCCGCGATCCAACCGTGCCGTCAGGACAGCGACGCGGTGGTGCCGGAAAACCAGGGCCTCGAAACCCTGCGCAGGCGCATCGAAGAACGGTTGGTACAGTCGGGGCTGACCCTATCCAACCGTGAGCTTGAGGTGTGCGTGGGCCTGCTCGCCGGGCGGACCGCGCCGGAGTTGGCGGAGCAGTTGGCGTTGAAGGTCAACACCATCGAGAGCTACCTGAAGCGCGCGTCGATCAAACTGGGGATCAGCGGGCGGCATTCGTTGTTGCGATGGATGTATGCCACTGAGGACAACACAGGCTTTTAAGACATACCTGTTCAAAATGTGGGAGCGGGCTTGCTCGCGAATGCAGTGTGTCAGTCAACAGATTCATTGGCTGAACTACCGCATTCGCGAGCAAGCCCGCTCCCACATTTAATCTCTATTGGCTGACAAACCTCAATCTCTGGCAAGCGCCTCGATCGGGTCCAGCCGCGCCGCATTCCTGGCCGGCACAAAGCCAAACACAATGCCGATCAACGTCGAACAGGCAAACGCCGTGATGATCGAGCCCAGGGAAAACACCATCTCCCATTCCTTCACAAACAACGAAAACAGAAAGCCCAGGGCATAGGACAGCGAGATCCCGATCAGCCCGCCGATCAAACACACCATCACCGCCTCCACCAGGAACTGCTGGCGGATATCCGACTGCCGCGCCCCTACCGCCATGCGAATGCCGATCTCACGGGTGCGCTCGGTGACAGACACCAGCATGATGTTCATCACGCCAATGCCCCCCACCAGCAACGAGATCACCGCGATCAACGACAGCAGCAACGCCAGGGAGCGACTGGTTTTCTGCACGGTCTGCATGATGCTATCGAGGTTGTTGGTAAAGAAGTCCTTGGTGCCGTGGCGTTGCAGCATGAGTTTGTTGACGTTGTCTTCGACCACCTTGCTCGGCTGGCCGTCCTTGATGCGCACGGTGATGCTGTCCAGATGGCGCTGCCCCAGCAAGCGCCCTGCCGCTGTTTCATAGGGCACCCACACGTTCAGCGCCTTGCTGGCGGCGAACATGTTCTTGTTGTCAGCGGTGACCCCAATCACGGTACACGGCAGGTTACCCACCAAGATCACCTGGCCCAGCGGGTCGACGTTCGGCCCGAACAGTCGGTGACGCGTGTTGTGGTCGATCACCACCACCTGGGCCTGGCGCCGCGCATCGCTTTCGCTGAAGGCGATACCGGCTTCGAGCTTCAAGCCCTTCACTTTGAAATAGCGGTCACTCACCCCATTGACCTGCGCATCCAGGTCGATATTGCCAAAGCGCAGCAACAGGTTGCGGCCCACCACCGGCGTGGCACTGTCGACGTAATACAACTGGTTCAACGCGTCCACATCCGAAGGCATCAAGGTCTCGATGGCCGAGGCGCGGCTATCGCCAAAACTGGTGCCGGAAAAAATGTCGATGGTGTTGCTGCCGATCGCCTGAATGTCCTTGAGCACATAACGCTTGGCGCCTTCACCGATGGCCGAGATCGACACCACCGAAGTAATGCCGATAACGATACCGAGCATGGTCAACAACGTGCGCATGCGGTGAGACACCAGCGCGACCCAGGCCATGTTGAAGGCCTCCTTGAACAACCCCAGGCTCGCCACCAAACGCCGGGCGCCACTGCGTTTTGGCTCGATGGGCGTTTCGCTGGGCAACTCCAGGCCAGCACTCTCATTGGTCTTGTCGCTGACAATCTCGCCATCACTGACCTCGACGATGCGCTGGGCGTTCGCCGCGACCTTGGGGTCATGGGTGACGATAATCACCGTGTGCCCCGCCGCGTGCAGCTCGGCGAGGATGCGCATCACCTCTTTGCCACTGTGGGTGTCGAGGGCGCCGGTCGGTTCGTCGGCGAGGATCACTTCGCCGCCGTTCATCAAGGCGCGGGCGATACTCACCCGTTGCTGCTGGCCACCGGAGAGCTGGCTGGGACGATGGGTGGTGTGACCGGACAAGCCCAGCCGCGCGAGCAACTCCCGTGCGCGGCTGTGGCGTTGGGTTTCCGGTGTGCCGGCGTAGATCGCCGGCATTTCCACGTTGTGCAAGGCACTCAGATGCGCCAGCAAGTGGTAGCGCTGGAAGATAAAACCGAAGTAATCACGGCGCAGCTCGGCCAACTGCTCATCCCCCAGGGAACGGGTTTCGATGCCGTTGATCTTGTAGCTGCCGGCCGTGGCGTAATCCAGGCCGCCGAGGATGTTCATCAGGGTCGATTTCCCTGAGCCTGAGGCGCCGATGATCGCGACCATTTCCCCAGCGTGAATCGTCAGGTCGATGCCCTTGAGCGCGATGAATTCACGCTCGCCGGCCATGAAGCTACGGGTGATGCCCTTGAGTTCCAGCAGTGGCTGAGTCATGCGTCAGTTCCCCGCCACAGCGGGCGTGGCGTCGCCGATCACCACTTTGTCGCCTTCGGCCAGGCCTTCGAGGATCTGCACCTTGACGTTGTTGTTGATCCCGGTCTTCACCTCCCGCGACACTGCCTTGCCTTTCGCGTCCAGCACCCGCAACGAGTAACTGCCGTCGTTGTTGCGCGCCCCCAGCGCCGCCACCGGCACCATCAGTGCGGCCTCGGCGGTGTCGAGCACGATACGTACCTGGGCGGTCATGGCGATGCGCAGACGGTGGTCGGGGTTAGGCACATCGAACAACGCGTTGTAGAACACTGCGGTGTTCTGCTTCGGCGTGCCGGCGGTCTGGGTTTCCAGGAAATTCTGTGGCGCCGGTTCCGTGCCGCGCAGCTTGGCGTAGTAACGCTTGTCGGCCTCGCCGAGGATGGTGAAGTAGACCTGCTGGCCGGGGCTGATGTGAATCACATCCGCCTCGGAGACCTGGGCCTTGACGGTCATGGTGTCCAGGTCGGCCAGCTTGAGCAGCACCGGCGCCAGTTGGTTGGCGATCACGGTCTGGCCTTCCTGGGTGACGATGCCCACCACATCGCCGTCGATGGGCGCGACGATGCGGGTGTAGGCCAGGTTGACCTTGGCGGTGTCGATCTGGATGTGGGCGCTTTTTATCTGCGCGTCCAGGGACAGCAAGTTGGCCTGTTGCACCTGGAAGGTGGACTCGGCGTCTTCGAAGTCTTGGCGGGAGACTGACTCGTCAATCTGCAGGCCTTTGTAGCGTTCGTATACGGACTTGGCCTGCTTGAGCTGCGCCGCTGTGGCGCGGCGTTGGGCCTGGAGGTTTTCTTCGTCGACCTGGGCTTTGCGCAAGGTGTTTTGCAGGATCAATGGGTCGATTTCGGCTAGCCATTGACCCTTTTTGACCTTGTCGCCGACTTTGACCTTGAGGGATTTCAATTGGCCGGAGACTTGGGCGCCGACGTCGACCTGTTTGATGCCTTCGAGCAGGCCCGTGGCGAGGACGGCGTTTTCGATGTTGCCGCGTTCGGCGGTGGCGGTGAGGTATTGCGGTGCGTCGGCGGGAGCTTGGACCGTATAGATGATCAAGCCTATGGCGATGGCCAGTGTGGCGAGCATTCCTAGTTTGCGTAGCGTTGGCTTTTGCATAGATGACCTTTGATCGAGAACATATCCGTTATTTGAGTAACGGCCACTATTGGTTCCGCTCTTACAGCGGGTCACTTTTGAAAAGCGCAAAAGTAACCAAAACGCTCTTGCCCCAACACTCGGTGCCTCGCCTAGGCTCGGCATGCCCTCACTCCGGCTTGAATCCGTGGGCCGCCGCGATGGGCCATCCTTGGCCCAGCGCGGCTAACCCGGCGTCCTGCCGGGTTACCCACGGATTCAAGCCTGCGTTCGGCCAGCGTGTTTGACGGGGCGCCTAAGATCAAAATCAAAAGCAAGAGCACAGCGGCCTGACAGCCGGCTTGAGTGGTGTGGAGCAAAGGCAAGGGCAAACGCGGTCGTGTGGGAGCTGGCTTGCCAGCGATGGTCGTTAACGATGACGCAGCAAACCAGAATGAACGCAGCGGCCTCACGTTTTTCGCCGGCAAGCCGGCTCCTACAGAAGACGAAAAGCGTATCCACGATGCGAAGCGAGTCGCTTTTGATCTGGCTTTTGATCTTCGGCGCCCCGTAAAACCACGCTGGCCGAACGCAGGCTTTGGAGCGTGGGTAACCCGGCAGGACGCCGGGTTAGCCGCGCTGGGCCAAGGATGGCCCATCGCAGCGGCCCACGCTCCAAAGCCGGAGTGAGGGCACACCGAGCCTAGGCGAGGTGCCGAGTGGTGGGGCGAAGGCCTTTTGCTTACTTTTGGCTGGGCCGGCTTCCGGCCTTTCCAAAAGTGAGCCGCTGTAAGAGCGGAACCATAAGTAGCCGTTACCGAAGAAACGGATATGTACCCAAACAACCCGCTCAAGACACCACCTCCCCAACAACAACCCCATCCAACCACCACCGCGCCAACCCCAAAACGTTGGGCGCCTTGAGCAACGTAAAGTGATTCCCCCCGCCATACCAAACCTGCAACCCACTCCCCTGCCGCCGCCACCCCTCAACCATCAACCCTTGCTCCCGCTGATTCCCCGCCGCATCCAACGCCGGATCCTCAGCCAACACCAACCGCACCACCCCGTTAAAGCGCAACCCAGGCCGATACCGCGTGCGCAACGCCGCCGCATAAGTCCGCGCCGGCCCATCCATCGCATCCACAGCCGACCGCCCCGGCAACAGACCAACGCCGACCATCCCTGCATGCAACTGCCGCCGCTGCGCCACCTCATCACTCCCGGAAAAATTCTCCAGATCTATCCCCAGCGATTTCCCCGCCGACAACTGCATCGACTCAATCAACCGCACCAACGCCGCCGTCGTCGTATAAGGCCTAACGGCGCGCTCCGGAGACTCACTGTCAATCACCGTCAACGAAGCCACCTCCCGCCCCGCCGCCTGCAACCGCAACGCCATCTCCAGCGCAACCCAGCCCCCAAACGAATGCCCCACCAAATGCACCGCCCCCTGCGGACACTCCTGCTCCAACGCCTTCAAGTAACAAGCCGCCGCCGCTTCCACCTGGCTATGGGGCACCGCCTCACCGTCCAACCCGCGCGGCTGCAAACCAAACAACGGCCAGTCGCGTCCCAACGCCTCACTCAAACCGATAAACCCGGTAACGCTGTCCCCTGCCCCCGGCACACAGAACACCGGCGCATACCCTGCCCGGCCACTCTGAATCCGCAGCAAGGGATGATGCGGGGCCTGAACCTGCGGCGTGCATGTCACCAAGGCCTCAGCCATCGCCTGGCCCAATGCCTGGATGTGCGGCGCCTGCATCATGCTCTGGTGATCCCCCGGCACCGCCACCTGGCGCAATTGCCCCGGCGCCAACACCTCATTCCACCCCAAGGTTTCACTGCGCCGCGACAACTCGGTCGGCCGCTCACTCGCACTGAACAGATGCACCGCGATCGGCAACGGAAACAGGCTGTAATGCGCCAACGCATGCCCGTGACCGACTTCCCGCTCGATGTAGTTCAAGAGGTCCGCGTCCGTCGCCGCTGCCATTTGCGCGTGCAGCACACCTTCATCGCGACAACGTTGCAGCAAGCCTGCAAAGTCCAACTGTCCAACCTGCGCCTCCAACTGCCCAAGGCTCGCCAACTCATCCACACCTCCCTGTGTTTTCCAGTACGCCGTGCACTGCAACAGCAAATGCCGCTTGAGCGCGTCCGGCCCGCTCCAGCGCGCCTTGCCCTGGTCAGTCATGCGCGGTAGGTAGCTGTCGATCAAACCGAGAAACGCCACCGGTTCATCCAGCCCCAGCAGTTGCATCGCCACTTCATAGGCCAGCACCCCGCCAAACGACCAGCCGGCAACCCGGTAAGGCCCATGGGGTTGAACGCCTCGGATCAACCCGACCAGCCGCGCAGCCAGACCCTCCATCGTGTTCAGATGCGGTTCGCCGAGCGCCACGCCTGGCAAGCCGTAGATCGGATAGTCACCCGGCAAATGCTGACCCAGCGCCGGGAAGTACACGTCCATGCCGCTGAACTCATGGACCAGGAACAGCGGCGCTTGCGAACCACCCCTGCGCACCGTGATCACCGACGTGTCACGCACCGGCTCATCCGTACGCTGACGCAGCATCGCGGCAACGGACGCCACACTGGCATGCTGGAACAGCTCAGCCAGGGACACCTGCAACCCCGCTTCTTCCATCAGGTTGACCAGCCGGATCGCCAGCAATGAATGCCCGCCCAACTCGAAGAAGCTGTCATGACGACCGACCTGTTCCAGCTTCAACACCTCGGCCCATAGCTGGGCCAGGGTGTGTTCCAGCCCATCGGCCGGAGCCTCGAACTCACGGCGATTGAACGTTTCCAGGGCCGGCACCGGCAAGGCCTTGCGGTCGACCTTGCCGTTGGCGGTCAACGGCAGGTGATCCAGCGGCACCAAGGCCGACGGCACCATGTATTCCGGCAATTGGCCTTGCAGATAGGCGCGCACGCTGTCGAGGTCGACAGGCTGATCAGCCCAGGTGAAATAGGCCGCCAAGCGCTTGTCGCCCGGCGCATCTTCGCGAGCCAGCACCACCACGTCCTGGATACCGACAAAGGTCGCCAGGCGCGCTTCGATCTCGCCCAGCTCGATGCGGAAACCACGGATCTTCACCTGATCGTCATTGCGCCCGATGCAGTCCAGCAGGCCGTCCGCCGTCCAACGGCCAAGGTCGCCGGTGCGGTACATCAAGGCGTGCAAATTCAACGGATCCTGCACAAACTTTTCAGCGGTCAGATCAGGTCGATTCAGATACCCCAGCGCCACGCCATCCCCGCCGATGCAGATTTCACCGGTCACGCCCACGGGCACCGGCTGCAGGTGCGCATCCAGCACATGAATCTGCGTGTTGGAAATCGGCCGACCAATCGGCACGCTGTCGGCGTCCTCAGCCAGCACGCGCACCTCATAGGTGGTGGCGTAGGTGGTGGTTTCGGTCGGCCCATAGCAATGCACCAGGCGCAACGCAGGCGCCTGGGCCAACAGGCTGCGAAAGGCGGCCGGGTCGGCACGCTCGCCGCCGCACAGCAGGATGCGCAAGCCCGCCAGGGCCTGGGGAATCAGCTGCACATACTGGTTGAACAATGCCGTGGTGACGAACAGCACCGTTACATCCGCCAAGGCTACGCCTAAGGCTGCAGGATCCAGCAAGGTGGCGTGGTCGATCACCTGCACCTGGCCGCCGTTGAGCAGCGGGCCCCATACGTCCATGGTGCTGGCGTCGAATGCCGGGTTGGAGGCGAAGGCCACGCGGTCGCTGGCATTGAAGTCGGCGTAGCCATTGTTGATCACCAACCGCGTGATGCCGCGATGGGGCACCAACACACCTTTGGGCGTGCCGGTGGAACCGGAGGTGTACATGATGTACGCCACGCTGTCCGAGGACTGCGACAGGTCGGGGTTGTGGCTGGGTTGTGGGTCGAGGACCAAGGTGTCCAGGTCCAACCGTTGTACACCGTAGTCGACGGCAATATCGCTGCGGGTCAACAACCAGGCCGCGCCGCTGTCCTGGACCATGAAGCCCTGGCGTTCGGCGGGTGCGTTGATGTCCAGCGGTACATAGGCGGCGGCGCATTTGAGCACGGCCAGTTGGCTGATCAGCAGGTCCAGGCAGCGCGGCAACAGGATCGCCACGTTATCACCGGGACGCAGCCCAAGGCCCAGCAGGTGATGGGCCAAGCGATTGGCGCGGGAATTCAGCTCGCCATAACTCAGTGACTGCCCACCATGCAGCGCCGCCAATGCGCCAGGACGCGCCTGGGCCTGGGCTTCGAACAGGCGTTGCACCGTGTGTTCACGCGGGAATGGTCGCGTGGTGGCGTTGAACTCCAGTAGTTGCTGGCATTCGGCAGCAGGCAGGATCGGCAAGTGGCTGATGCCCATCGCGCTGCCCTGCTCCAACGTCTGCACCACCTGTTCTACGGCAACTTGCAAGTAGCTGCACAACCGGCGCGCGCCCTGCCCCACGACTTTCAGGAAGAAACCGTCGCCCAGGTCATCCACGCTCACTGACAGGCCATAGTTGCTGTGTTCTTCAGCCTTGAGCATCCGAATGCCTTGCCACGCCTCGCTGGCAGCCTGCGGCGCACTGTGACGATAATTGAACAACGTGTCGAACAGCGGCGTCGCCGCCGGCACGCCGCTGCAACGCTGGGCCAACGCCAGTGGCGCCTGCTCATGGCTGAGCAATTGACTGAGACGTGCGTGGGTGGCCCGCAGTGCGTCGCGCACCGAGTGCTCACCCAGGTCGACCCGCAGCGGCAAGGTATTGATAAACACACCCATGGCCCGCTCGGCGCCTTCACCGCCTTGCAGGCGGCCGAGCATCACGCTGCCGAACACCACGTTGTCGCGGCCCGAGACCTTGCCCAGCACCTGGGCCCAGGCCAGGTGCATCAGGCTGGCGGCGCTGACGCCGGATTGCCGCGCTTGGGTGCGCAGGCGTTGGCTCAAGTCCGCATCCAGTGGGCGTTGAATCTGCTCATTTTCGCCCAGGCGTTCGACCTGGGTCGGCTCATCAATATCACCGAGCATTTCGCGGAAGAACGCTTCGTGATCCTCTGCACCCACGCGGGTCTGGGCCACATAGTTGCGATACGGCACAGCCACGCCCAAGGTGTGTTGAGTGCCCATGAGGAACGCCTGCATCTCCTGTTGCAGAATCTCCAGGGCGATGTGGTCCATCACCAGGTGGTGAAACAGCAACGTGGCACTGTCCGCATTGACCACCAGGCGCATCAACGGGGCTTGCGACAGATCAAGCCGTTCCGGCACCACGCCGCGTTCGACACGCAGCGACGTCTCGCGCCACACCACCTGCACCGGTTCTTCCAGGCCGTCCCAATGGAACGACGAACGCAGGATGTCGTGGCGCTGGATCACCGCCTGCAAGGCCAGGGCGAACGCCTCCAGGCGCTGTTGGCTGTCGAATGTAAACTGCGCGCGCAGCACATAGTCGTCAGCACCCTGTACCGCACGATGGTGATACAGCATGCCGGCCTGCAACGGCGCCAACGGGTAGATGTCCTGCACATTGGCTGCGCCGCCCGGAATGCAGGCGACGATACGCTCGATGGATGGCTGATCCAGTTGAACCAACGGCAACATATCCGGCGTGATCGCGGTGCAATCGGCGGCAATGCGATTGGCCGGCACCGCCACTTCCCGACCACCGCCCAAGGCCGCCGCCAAGGCTGACAAGGTCGGCTGACCGAACAACACCTTCACATCCGCCGACAACCCGAGGCGGCGCATGCGCCCCATCAGGCTCACCGCGAGCAACGAGTGCCCGCCCAATTCGAAGAAGTTGTCGTGACGGCCCACGCGCTCCACGTTGAGCAACTCGGCCCACAGGCTGGCCAAGGCGATTTCCGTGTCGCCCTGGGGCGCTTCGTATTCGCGCACCACCACCGACTCCAGGCCCGGCGCAGGCAAGGCCTTGCGGTCGAGCTTGCCGTTGGGGCTCAGGGGCAAGGTGTCGAGGTGCACGAAAATGGCCGGCACCATGAACTCCGGCAGGTGCTGCAGCAGGTGCGCACGCAACCCGTCGATCTCGCTGAACACCCCGGTGTAGTAGGCGATCAAACGATTGTCGCGGGCGATCACGGCGGCTTCGTTGACCGGCGGATAGTCGGTAAGGCGCGACTGGATTTCCCCGAGTTCGATGCGCAGGCCACGGATTTTCACCTGGTCGTCATTGCGTCCCAGGTACTCGATCGTGCCATCCGCCAAGTAGCGGCCCACATCGCCGGTGCGGTACAGGCGACCGTCGGTGAATGGGTCCTTGAGGAAACGCTCGGCAGTCAATTCAGGGCGGTTCAGGTAGCCGCGCGCCACTTGCACGCCGCCGATGAACAACTCGCCGACCACACCCAACGGCACCGGCTGCATCTGTGCATCGAGCACGTACATGCGGGTGTTGGCGATCGGTTTGCCGATCGGCGTGTTGTCCGGCGTTACCGGCCCGGCGCAGTTCCACGCGGTCACATCGACGGCGGCTTCGGTCGGGCCATACAGGTTGTGCAGTTCGCCGCCCGGCAATTGTTGCTTGAAGCGCCGCACCAGGCTGCCCGGCAAGGCTTCGCCGCTGCACATCACACGCACCAACCCTTTGGCTTGGCTGACATCGCCATGGGCCAGGAACACGTCCAGCATCGACGGCACGAAGTGCAGCGTGGTGATCTGCTCGGCCGCAATCACGTCGCACAGGTACGCCGGGTCTTTATGGCCGCCAGGACGCGCCATCACCAGGCAAGCGCCAGTGAACAGCGGCCAGAAGAACTCCCACACCGACACGTCGAAGCTGAACGGGGTTTTCTGCAAGACACGATCATGGGCTTGCAAGCCATAGGCGTCCTGCATCCACAACAGGCGGTTGACCACGCCGGGATGGTCGTTGATCACTCCCTTGGGTTGGCCGGTGGAGCCGGAGGTGTAGATCACGTAAGCGCTGACGCCTTCTACACCGGGGTTGTCTTGACGTTGGTGCTGCCAGGTCGGCCGATCCAGATCGACCACCGGCACATCCCCCAACAACCCGCGTGTCGCGCCCTGGGCCAGCACCGCGACCGGCGCGCTGTCTTCCAGCATGTAGGCGATGCGCTCCAGCGGATACGCCGGGTCCAACGGCACATAGGCGGCACCCGCCTTGAGGATCGCGTACAAGCCGATAACCATATCCAGGCCGCGTTCCACACAGATAGCGACCCGTGAATCGGGCTGAACGCCGATTTCCAGCAGGTGATGTGCCAGCTGGTTGGCCTGCGCGTTCAGCTCGGCATAGGTCAATACAAGGTGATCAGCCTTGACGGCGACGGCATCCGGTGTCCGCACCACCTGCTGTTCGAACATACCGTGCAAGGTCTGGTCGAGGTCGTAGGCCACCTCGGTGGCGTTGAAGTCGAACAGCAAATGCTGACGTTCACGCTCTTCCACCAGCGGCACCTGCTCCAGCACCGCCTGGTCGTTATCGACCATGGCCTGCAACACGCGGGTGAAATAGCCGACGTAACGCTGCACCGTCGACTCATCGAACAGCGCCACCGCGTACTCCAGCGCGCCGATGATCGTGCCCTGCACTTCGCTCAAGTCCAGGGACAGGTCGAACTTGGCAAAATGGCTGTTCTCGACGATGCCTTCCAGGGCCAGGTCGCCCAAGGCCAGGGTCGGCGCGCTGCTGTCCTGCCAGGTCAACAGCGTCTGGAACAGCGGGCTGTGGGCCAGGCTGCGCGGCGGCCGGGTGATTTCTACCACCTGCTCAAACGGCAGGTCTTGATGGGCCTGGGCTTCCAGCGCCAGCGCCTTGACCCGCGCCAGCAGCGCCTCGGTGCTCAGCTCGCCGGAGGTGTCGATGCGCACGGCCAGGGTGTTGACGAACAGGCCGATCAGCCCTTCCACCTCGCTGCGCGTGCGATTGGCGACGGGCGAGCCGATCACCACGTCCTGTTGCCCGGACAGCCGCGCCAGCAAAGATGCCCAGGCGCTCATCAAGGTCATGTACAAGGTGGTGCCGTGGCGTTGGCTCAAGGCCTTGAGCCCGGCGGTGAGGCGTTCGTCCAGGCGCACCTCGACACTGCTGCCGGCGTAGTCCTGTTGCGCAGGGCGCGGGCGATCAGTGGGCAAAGTGAGCAAGGCCGGCGCACCGGCCAGCGCCTGCTGCCAATAGGTGCTCTGGCGATGCAGCACTTCGCCGCTGAGCCACAGGCGTTGCCATACGGCGAAGTCGCCGTACTGGATCGGCAGCGGCGGCAATGGATCGGGCTGGCCGTGGCTGAAGGCTTGATACAACGCCATCAACTCGCGGGTGAGCACGCCCATGGACCAGCCATCGGAAACGATATGGTGCAGGGTCAGCAGCAGCACATGGTGATCGTCGGCAATGACCACCAGGCGCCCGCGCAGCAGCGGGCCACGCTCCAGGTCGAACGGCGCCGAAGCCTCGCCGTGGATCAACGCATCCAGCGCCTGCTGGGGTTGCGGGTGGCGGCGCAGGTCCTGCACTTGCAGGGGCAGCACATCTTCGGCGGGCACGATCAGCACCTGGGCGTCATCGCCATGCTGGGCGAAGCGGCTGCGCAGGGTTTCGTGGCGCGCGACGATACGGGCGAGCGCCCGCTGCAGCGCCTCGACATGCAACTGCCCACGCAAACGCAGGCCGATAGGAATGTTGTAGGCGGTGTTGGCGCCTTCCATCAGCGCCAGGAACCACAGGCGCTGCTGGGCAAAGGACAGCGGCACCTGCTCATCACGATTGGCCGGCAGGATATCCGGCAAGGTGCTGCGGCCGGACCGGGCCAGCACCTCGGCGACGGCCACCAGTTCGGCATTGGCAAACAAATCGCCGAGCTGCAACTCGACGCCCAGGCGCTGGCGGATCTGCGAGACCATGCGCATCGCCAACAACGAGTGCCCTCCCAGTTCGAAGAAGTGATCGCGACGCCCGACGCGCTCGACGTGCAGCACATCGGCCCAGATGTGCGCCAGCACGCTTTCGATTTCGCCTTCGGGAGCGGCGTACTCGCGGGTAAACACGGCGGCCATGTCCGGCGCCGGCAAGGCCTTGCGGTCAAGCTTGCCGTTGGCAGTCAGGGGCAACGCGTCCAGCTTCACGTAGGCGACCGGCACCATGTAGTCCGGCAGGTGCGCCACCAGATGGGCGCGGATGTCGCCCACAGCCAATGGGTCGAGTTGACGGTTTTCGGTGAAATACGCCACCAGCCGTTCTTCCCGCACCAGCACCACAGCTTCCTGGATACCTGCCACTTGGTTGAGCTGGGTTTCGATTTCACCCAGTTCGATGCGCATGCCGCGAATTTTTACCTGGTCATCATTGCGACCCAGGTACTCGATGTTACCGTCTGGCAACCAACGCGCCAGGTCGCCAGTGCGGTACATGCGCCCGGCGCTGAACGGGTCTTGCAGGAAGCGTTCAGCAGTGAGTTCCGAGCGGTTCAGGTAACCCCGCGCCACGCCTTTGCCGCCCACGTACAACTCCCCTGCTACACCCAATGGGACGGGGCGCTGTTGCTCATCGAGCAGGTAAACCGTGGCATTGGCGATGGGCTTGCCGATATGCAGCGGCTGGCCGGCCTCGACCTTGCCCGAAGTCGCAACCACCGTGGCTTCGGTAGGCCCGTAGTTGTTGATCAAGTCAAAGCGCTGCGCCCGGTTGTACTGGCGCAGGCGATCGCCACCGATCAGCAAGGTGCGCAGCGTCGGGTGTTCGATCTGCTGGCTGAAGGCGTACTCGGCCACTGGCGTGGGCAGGAAACACACGTCCAACGGCTGCGCACACCACCAGGCCAACAGCGCGTCGATATCTTCGGCGCCGTCATGGGCCGGTGGCAGATGCAGGGTCGCGCCCACACACAGCGCCGGCCAGACTTCCCAGGCCATTGCATCAAAGCCGAACCCGGCGACGCTGGCCGTGTGGCGCCCGGCGCGCAGGTCAAAGGCGTTGCAGTGCCAGTCCACCAGGTTGGCCACGGTGTGATGCTCTACCATCACGCCTTTGGGCAGGCCGGTGGAGCCGGAGGTGTAGATCACATAGGCGAGGTTGGACGGGTTGACCGTTACCTTGGGGTTGCTCGCTGAGTGGTGCTGCCAGGTGTAGCGATCAAGGTTGATCACCGGCACTTCAAGGGCCGGCAAGCGCTCGAGCAAGGCGTGCTGGGTCAGCACCGCCACCGGGGCGCTGTCGGTCAGCAGGTACGTGAGGCGCTCGGCCGGGTGCGACGGGTCGACCGGCACATAACAGGCGCCGGCCTTGAGGATTGCCAGCAGGCCGGCCAGGGTGTCCAGGCCACGGCGCGCAACGATGGCAACCCGGTCGTCCGGCTTGACCCCCAGCGCCAGCAGGTGATGGGCCAGCAGGTTGGCTTGCTGGTTGAGTTCGGCATAGGTCAGCTGACGGCCCGAATGCACAGCGGCAATCGCGTCCGGCGTGAGCGCGGCCTGGGCTTCGACGCGAGCGTGCAGCGTGGTGCCTTGGGGAAAATCCGCCCGGGTGGCGTTGAAGTGTTCCAACAACAACTGCTGCTCATCGGCAGGTAGTACCGACACTTGGTCGAGTGCGGTGTGTGGCGCCTGTTCCAACGCGGTCACCAGGTTGTCCAGGGCGGTTTGCAGGTAGGCACAGACGCGTTGCGGATCGACCTGGGTGGTCGCCAACAGACGCAGGATAAACCCATCGCCCAGGTCATCCACGCTCAGGGTCAGCGGGTAGTTGGTGCGCTCATCCGAACGCAATGTTTCGATGCCCCGCCACGCCGCCACGGCTTCACTGTTGGTGCCGGTGCCGCTGTGGCGATAATTGAGCAACGCACTGAACAACGGCGTCGGCGCCACCACCCCACTGCACCTTTGCGCCAACGCCAGGGGCGCATGTTCGTGGCGCAGCAGCGCGGTGAGTCGCGTGTGGGTGGCCTTGACCGCGCTGCGCAGGTCGTCGCCAGCCACGTCCACGCGAAACGGCAAGGTGTTGATGAAGATGCCCAAGGCGCGGTCCGTGGCATGCCCGCCTTGCATGCGGCCCATCAGCACGGTGCCGAACACTACTTGGGATTTGCCGGCCAGCACGCTCAGTACCTGGGCCCAGCCCAGGTGGAACAGGCTGGCAACGCTGACGCCCAGCGATCGAGCCTGGGCGCGCAGGCGCTGGTTGAGTGCGTCCGACAGCGGCCAATCCAGTTCATTGATGTCACGGCCATCGCCCTGCACATCCTGCAAGCCGAAGGGCAAGGTCGGCTCGACCACATCGCCGAGCATCTGCCGGAAAAACGCCTCGTGTTGCTGCTCGCTGACACCCAGCCGCGCCTGCGCAACATAGTTGCGAAACGGCACGGCGTGACCCAGTTGCCCGGCGTGGCCTTGCAGGAACGCCTGCATTTCATGGCGCACCACTTCCAGGGCGCTGTGGTCCAGGGCCATGTGATGGAACAGCAGCATCGCGACGATGCGCCCCTGCGCCGGGTCCTTCGCCCAGGCCAGGCGCAACAGCGGCGCCTGGGTCACGTCCAGCCGGTAATGGCGAGCATCGAACCGCGCGTGCAGTTGGGCAGCAATATCACCGTCAGCCGGGTCCAGTTCCAGCGCCTGTACCGGCAGACGCGCGCTGCGCCACACCACTTGCGACGGCTGTTGCAACCCCTCCCAGACCACGCCGGTGCGCAGGATGTCGTGACGGTCGATCACCCCTTGCAGGGCCAGGGCAAACGCGTCGAAGCGCTCGACGCTGTCGAAGGCGAACTGCGACTGCATCACATAAGGGTCGCCCTGCTCGGTGCTGACGTGGTGAAACAGAATGCCTTCCTGCAGCGGCGCCAGCGGGTAGATGTCCTGGATATTTGCCACGCCGTCGTCGACCGTGACAACTATGCGGTCGATCTCCTCCTGGCTCAGCTCGGACAGGGTCAACATGGCCGGCGTGATCCGTTCGGCGTTGGCCGGGATGCCATTGGCCGGCACCTCGTTGGCGGCCGAATACTCGCCGGCCTTGATCAGTTCGATCAACGCCGGCTTGTGTTCGCGCAAGGCGGCAAGAATCACCGGATCGCTCAGCGCTTGTTTGTTGCCTAGCACCGACAACTGCTCACCCTTCAGCGCGAGTTGTACGTCCTTGGTTTTCAGCGTCGCCAGCAGTTCGTGAATGCTCACAGGACGATCTCCATTCGTTCAGTCATCGCGGCGTAGCCAGCCAGGGTCGGCTGTTCGAACAACGCACGCACATCGGCTTCCATGCCTTCCTGGCGCAAGCGCCCGATCAAGCTTACGGCGAGCAGCGAGTGCCCGCCCAATTCAAAGAAATTGTCCTGGCGCCCTACCCGCTCCACGCCGAGCAGTTCGGCCCAGAGCTGCGCCAGGAGCATTTCGGTATCGCCCACCGGGGCCTCGTACTCGCGCACGGTCAAGGCTTCGTTGCCCGGCGCCGGCAGCGCCTTGCGGTCGAGCTTGCCGTTGGGGCTCAACGGCAACGCGTCAAGGTGCACGAACAGCGCGGGCACCATAAAGTCCGGCAGGTGTTGCAGCAGGTGTTCGCGCAGGTCCGTTACCCGAACGCCGGTGTAGTAGGCGACGAGCCGGTCATCGCGGGCCACCACCGCGGCTTCGTTGACCTGCGGATGTTCCAGCAGTCGCGCCTGGATCTCGCCCAGTTCGATACGCAGGCCACGGATCTTCACCTGGTCGTCGTTGCGGCCCAGGTACTCGATATTGCCGTCGGGCAGGTAACGCCCAAGGTCGCCGGTGCGATACAGGCGCCCATCAGTGAACGGGTCCTTGAGGAAACGTTCGGCGGTCAACTCGGGACGATTGAGGTAGCCCCGCGCCACCTGCACGCCGCCGATGAACAACTCGCCCACCACGCCCAGGGGCACCGGCTGCATTTGCCCATCCAACACGTACATGCGGGTGTTGGCGATGGGTTTGCCAATCGGCGTGTTGTCCGGCACGTCCGGGCGCGCACAGTTCCACGCGGTCACGTCGACGGCGGCTTCGGTCGGGCCGTACAGGTTGTACAGGCCGATGCCCGGCAGTTGCTGCTTGAAGCGCCTCACAAGACTGCCCGGCAACGCTTCGCCGCTGCACATCACCCGTTGCAGGCCGGCCGCCTGGCTGACATCGCCGTGGGCCAGGAATACGTCGAGCATCGACGGTACAAAATGCAACGTGGTGATCTGTTCGGCGGCGATCACCTCGCACAGATAGGCCGGGTCTTTATGCCCGCCAGGACGCGCCATGACCAGGCAGGCACCCGTGAACAGCGGCCAGAAGAACTCCCACACCGACACGTCGAAGCTGAACGGGGTTTTCTGCAACACCCGGTCGTGGGCCTTGAGGGCGTAGGCGTCCTGCATCCACAACAAGCGGTTGACCACGCCGGGATGGTCGTTGATCACGCCCTTGGGCTGGCCGGTGGAGCCGGAGGTGTAGATCACGTAGGCGCTGAGGGCCTGTGCGCGGGGATTGTCGATGGCGTGGTGTTGCCAGGTCGGGCGATCCAGATCGATCACCGGCGCGTCGCCCAGCAAACCACGCGTAGCGCCTTGGGCCAGCACCGCAACAGGCGCGCTGTCTTCCAGCATGTAGGCGATACGTTCCAGCGGATACGCCGGGTCCAGCGGCACATAGGCCGCACCGGCCTTGAGGATCGCGTACAGGCCGACCACCATGTCCAGGCCACGCTCCACGCAGATCGCGACCCGCGAATCGGCTTGAACGCCCATTTCGATCAGGTGATGCGCCAGCTGGTTGGCTTGCGCATTCAGTTCGGCGTAGGTCAATGCCAGCTCACCTGCCTTGACGGCGATGGCGTCCGGTGTGCGCGTCACTTGCGCTTCAAACAGGCCGTGGAGGGTCTGGTCGAGGTCATAGGCCACCTCGGTGGCATTGAAACCCGACAGCAATTGCTGACGCTCCTGAGCCTCCAGCACCGGTACGCGATTGACCGCCAACTGCGGCGCCTGCTCCAGCGCCTCGACCAACCCCTGCAAGGTCACTTGCAGATAACCGCAGAGGCGTTGCGCGCCAATCGACTTCGCGGTCATGGCAGTGAGGCGGAAGCCGTCGCCCTGGTCGTCCACGTTCAGCGTCAACGGGTAGTTGGTGCGCTCCTCGCTGGCCAGGGTCTGGATGCCTTCCCAGGCCTGGGACACCGGCGCCTGCTGGCTGTCGCTGTGGCGATAGTTGAGCATCGCGCTGAACAACGGCTGCGGCGCGGCGACACCGCTGCAACGCTGGGCCAGGGCGAGGGATGCGTGTTCATGCCCGAGCAATGCGGTCAGTCGCGCATGGGTCTGTTTGACCGCCACGCGCACGCCGCTGCCATCGACATCCACGCGCAGCGGCAAGGTGTTGATGAACATGCCCAGCGCGCGATCACTGCCTTTGCCGCCTTGCATGCGCCCCAGCAGCACGGTGCCGAACACCACGTTTTCCTGGCCGGAGGTGCTGGCGAGCACCCGCGCCCAGGCCAGGTGGAACAAGCTGGCGGCGCTTACACCGAGCAAGCGCGCCTGGGTACGCAAGCGCTGGTTGAGGGTTGGGGCCAGGTTCAGCTGGACCTCTTCGATAGCATTGCCGTCGCCGCGCACGTCTTGCAGGCCGAATGGCAGGGTCGGTTCGCTGATATCGCCGAGCATTCCACGGAAGAACTGCTCATGTTCCTCCTCGCTGACACCCAATCGCGCCTGGGCCACGTAGTTGCGGTAAGGCGTCGCGTCACCGGCGGGCTTTGGCAACCCTAGCAGGCTGGCTTGCATCTCGTGGCGCACGCCGTCGAGGGCGGTGTGGTCGAGGGCAATGTGGTGGAACAACAGGATCGCGACCACGCGCTGGTTGGCCGGGTCCGGCGCGTACACCAGGCGTATCAGCGGCGCCTGATTCATCGGCACACGGTACTGGCGCGGGTCGAAGCGCTGGTGCAACTGGTCGATCTCATCCGCCTGCACCTGCAAGCGGGCCTTGCGCCACACCACTTGCAGCGGCTGGGCCAGGCCTTCCCAGACCACGGCGGTGCGCAGGATGTCGTGACGGTCGATCACCTGTTGCAGCGCCTGGGCGAAGGCATTCAAGCGGTCGAGGCTGTCGAACGCCAGGTGCGATTGCAGCAGGTAAGGGTCGCCCTGCCCTGCGCTGATGTGGTGGTAGAGAATGCCCTCCTGCAGCGGCGCCAGCGGGTAGATGTCCTGCACATTGGCGGCGCCACCGGGCACCTGGGCGACGACGTGGTCGATCGTCGACTGGTCGAGTTGCACCAGGGACAACAGATCCGGGGTGATGCGCTGACAGTCCGCCGGAATACGGTTTTCCGGCACCGACACATCGCGCCCACTGCCTACGGCGGCCGCCAGCGCCGCCAGGGTCGGCTGGCTGAACAGCACACGCACATCGGCACTCAGGCCGACCTGGCGCATGCGTTCGATCAGGCTGACGGCGAGCAACGAATGGCCGCCCAGTTCAAAAAAGTGGTCATGACGCCCGACCTGTTGCACGTGCAGCACCTCGGCCCAAATACGCGCCAGGGTGCTCTCAACCTCGCCTTGAGGTGCTGCGTACTCGCGAGTCAGCAACGCCGCCTGATCCGGTTCCGGCAGGGCCTTGCGGTCGAGCTTGCCGTTGGCAGTCAGGGGCAATGCATGCAGCTTCACGTAGGCGACCGGCACCAGGGCATCCGGCAACTGGCCTTGCAGTTGCGCGCGCAGGGTGTCGATATCCAACGGTTGCTGTTCGGTGAACCAGGCAATCAAGCGCCCTTCGCGCACCAGCACCACCGCCTCAGCGACGCCGTCCAGTGCGGCCAGGCGGCTTTCGATTTCACCCAGTTCCACCCGCACGCCACGCACTTTCACCTGGTCATCGTTACGCCCCAGGTACTCGATATTGCCATCCGGCAACCAGCGCGCCAGGTCGCCGGTGCGGTACATGCGGCCCTCGTTGAACGGGTCTTGCAGGAAGCGTTCGGCGCTCAGGTCCGGACGGTTCAGGTAACCGCGCGCCACGCCGCTGCCGCCGACATACAACTCGCCCGCCACCCCCACCGGCACCGGACGCAAGTGCGCGTCCAGCAGGTAGACGCTGGCATTGGCGATGGGCCGGCCGATATGCAGCACCTGCCCGGCGCGCACGCGGCCGGAGGTGGCAACTACCGTGGCTTCGGTGGGGCCGTAGTTGTTGATCACTGCAAAGCGGCGTTCCTGGGTGAACTGGCGCAGGCGATCACCACCAATCAGCAGAATGCGCAACGTGGGGTGTTGCAGGTTCTGGCTGAAGGCGTATTCGGCCACAGGCGTTGGCAGGAAGCTGACGTCCAGCGGTTGCGCCAGCCACCAGGCGAGCAGCTCATCGATGTTTTCATTGCCCACATCGGCCGGTGGCAGATGCAGGGTGGCACCCACGCACAGCGCCGGCCAGACCTCCCAGGCCATCGCATCAAAACCGAAACCGGCGACGCTGCTGGTGTGGCCCGTCGCATCCAGGCCAAAGGCCTCGCAGTGCCAGTGCACCAGGTTTTCCACGGTACGGTGCTCCACCATCACACCTTTGGGCTGGCCGGTGGAACCGGAGGTGTAGATGACGTAAGCCAAGTGCTCCGGGGTCAGCCTGCCGAGTTGCGGGTTGTTGACGGCGTGCTGCTGCAAGCGCGGATCGTGCAGGTCGAGGGTGGCAACCCCGCCCAATAGATCGCGAGTACTGGCTTCGGCCAACACCGCTACAGGCGTGCTGTCTTTCAGCAAGTAGGCGATGCGCTCGGCGGGATACGCCGGGTCGACGGGCACGTAACCGGCACCGGCCTTGAGGATGCCGAGCAAGCCCACCAGCATCTGCGGGCCGCGACGGCAGCACAGGGCGACACGGTCATCAGGCTGTACGCCCTGTTGCAGCAGATGATGGGCCAACTGGTTGGCACGTGTGTTGAGCTGTTGGTAGGTCAGCGATTCGCCGTCTTGCACCACGGCGATGGCGTGGGGTTGGCGCTCGGCCTGGATCTCGAAAGCCCCATGCACCGTGTGGCCCGTGGGGAAATCGCTGGCGGTGGCATTGAACTCGCGCAGCAAGGTTTCGCGCTCCGCTGCCGGCAGGATCGGCAATTGATTGAGTGGGGTCTTGGGTGCGCTTTCCAGCGTCTCGACCAACTGCTCGATGGCGTTATGCATGTAGGCACACATCCGCTGGGCGCCGATCTGCGGCAGCGCCAATACGGTCAGGCCGAAGCCTTCGCCCAGGTCATCCACACTCAACGTCAGCGGGTAGTTGCTGCGCTCCTCACCACCGAGCAGTTGCACCCCTTCCCAGATGCCATGGCCGTCGCGAGCCATTTCTCCAGGCGTGCTGTGGCGGTAGTTGAGCAAGGCACTGAACAACGGCGAAGCATTCGCCACGCCGCTGCAACGCTGGGCCAGCGCCAGGGACGCATGTTCGTGGCCAAGCAAGGCGCTCAAGCGCCCATGGGTCGCCTTGACCGCAACCGCAGCCGGCGCTGCTACATTGACCCGCAGCGGCAAGGTGTTGATGAACATGCCCAGCGCACGGTCCGCGCCGTCACCGGCTTGCATGCGGCCCATCAATACGGTGCCGAATACCACGTCGTCACGCCCAGACACCAGACCCAGTACCTGCGCCCAGGCCAGGTGCATCAGGCTCGCCGCGCTGACGCCCAACTGCCGCGCCTGTTCGCGCACCCGCCGGGCCAGGGCTGCATCCACCGGCCATTCGGCTTCTTCGATGTCACGTCCATCGCCCTGTACATCTTGCACACCGAACGGCAGGGTCGGCTCATCCACGTCAGCGAGCATGTCGCGGAAGAACGCTTCGTGCTCCTCCATGCTGACACCCAGGCGCGCCTGGGCCACGTAGTTGCGGAACGGCGCCGCCTCGGGCAAGTCCTGCGCCTGGTTGAACAGGAACGCGCGCATCTCCTGGCCCACGACTTCCATGGCGGTGTGGTCCAGCGCCAGGTGGTGGAACAGCAGGATCGCCGCGACGCGGGTGTGTTGCGGATCCTGGGCGTAAACCATGCGCAGCAGCGGCGCCTGGGTGATATCCAGGCGGTAATGGCGGGCGTCGAAGCGCGCGTGCAATTGTTCGATGACGCCGCCGTCCGCCGGGTCCAAGGCAACCTCCTGGACAACCAGCTGCGCCTGGCGCCACACCACCTGCACCGGGCTGTCCAGCCCTTCCCAGACCACCCCGGTACGCAAGATGTCATGGCGGGCCACCACCTGTTGCAGCGCGCCCATGAACGCGTGCAGGCGCTCGATACTGTCGAATGCCATGCGCGATTGCAGCAGGTACGGATCGCCCTGTTCGGCACTGATGTGGTGGTAAAGAATGCCTTCCTGCAACGGCGCCAACGGATAAATGTCCTGCACGTTCGCCGCACCGCCCGGCACGTTCGCGACGATTCGTTCGATGGCCACCGGGTCGAGCTGCACCAGGGTCAGCATCGACGGCGTGATCTGGGTACAACCCGCTGGAATGCCATTGGCCGGCACCACGACTTCCCGGCCACTGCCCACGGCGGCGGCCAGCGCCGCCAGGCTTGGCTGGCTGAACAACACACGCACGTCGCAGCTCAGGCCGACCTGGCGCATGCGCTCGATCAGGCTGACCGCCAGCAACGAGTGCCCGCCCAACTCAAAGAAGTGATCGTGACGGCCAACGCGGTCGAGCTTGAGCACGTCCTGCCAGATCTGCGCCAGCTGGGTTTCCACTTCGCCTTCCGGCGCTTCGAAACCACGGCTGAGCAGCGCGCTCTGGTCGGGTACCGGCAGGCCTTTGCGGTCGAGCTTGCCGTTGGCGGTGAGCGGTAACAGCGCCAGCCACACGTAGGCCGACGGCACCATGTAATCCGGCAGTTGGCCTTGCAGGTGGGCGCGCAGTGTTTCGATGTCCAACGGCTCACGGGCGGTGTAGTAGGCCACCAGACGCTTGTCGCCAGGTTCGTCTTCACGGGCCAGCACCACGGCGTCTTTTACACCCGGGAAGCTGGCCAGGCAGGTCTCGATCTCGCCCGGTTCGATACGGAAACCACGGATCTTCACCTGCAGGTCATTGCGCCCCTGGTACAGCAAGGTGCCGTCTACCTGCCAGCAGGCCAGGTCACCGGTGCGGTACAGCAAGCCTTCACCAAACGGGTTCGGGATGAATTTTTCGGCGGTCAGTTGCGGCTGGTTCAAATACCCCTTGGCCACGCCCGCGCCACCGATGTACAGCTCGCCCACCACGCCCAACGGTACGGGTTGCTGGCGTGGGTCCAGCACATAGGCCTGGGCATTGGCAATCGGCCGGCCGATGGGAATGCCACCCTCGCCCACCGAGGTCATCTCAAAGGTGGTGGAAAAGGTGGTGGCTTCGGTGGGCCCGTAGCCATTGAGCAGGTGCTGGGGTTTGCCGTGTTCAAGTACGCGGCCAATCACCTGCGGGTCGAGCACATCGCCGCCAACGATCAGGTAGCGCAACTGGCGGAACACCGGCATCAGCGCGTCGGCGTACTGGTGGAACAACCCGGCGGTCATCCACAACACGCTGACGGATTGCTCCTGCAATAACGACGCAAACGCCGCCTGGGACAGCAGTACCGCATGCTCGACCACCACCACGCAGCCACCGTTGAGCAACGGCGCCCACACGTCGAGGGTGCTCGCGTCGAACGCCGGGTTGGAGGCGAACGCCACGCGATCACGCGCATTGAAATCGGCGTAACCGTTGTTGAGTACCAGGCGCGAGATCGCACGGTGCGGCACTTGCACGCCTTTGGGCGCCCCGGTGGAGCCGGAGGTGTAGAGGATGTAGGCGACGCTTTCGGCAGACTGCCGCAGTTCAGGGTTACGCGGCGACTGGGCGTCCAGGTTCAGGTCGGCCAGGTTGTTGAGCACCCGGTGCGCACCGCTGTCCTGCACGATAAACGCCTGGCGCTCGACCGGCGCGTTGACGTCCAGCGGCACATACACCGCGCCGCACTTGAGGATCGCCAACTGGCAGATCAGCAGATCGAGGGAACGCGGCAGTGCGATCGCCACGCTTTCGCCCGGTTGCACGCCCTGGTTGAGCAAGTGGTGGGCCAGGCGGTTGGCACGCCGGTTGAGGTCGCGGTAGCTCAAGGACAGCTGCCCATGCACCGCCGCCACGGCTTCCGGACGGGCCAGCGCCTGGGCTTCGAACAACTGGTGTACGGTGAGCTGCGACGGGTATTCACGGGCGGTGGCGTTGAAGTCCACCAGCAACTGATGGCGCTCGGCAGCCGGCAGGATCGAGACTGCCTGCAACGGTGTGGTCGGCGCCTGCTGCAATGCGGCCACCAGGTTGCGCAGCGCGGTGAGCATGTAGTCGCCCACGCGTTGCACATCCAGGGTCGCCACACCTTGGACGGTCAGCGCAAAACCTGTGCCCAGGTCATCGACGTTGAGTACCAGCGGGTAATTGCTGCGCTCTTCGGAACTGAGAATCTGGATGCCGGAGGCGGCGAATGGGCTGTCCCCCGGCGCCTCCCCCGGTGCACTGTGGCGATAGTTGAGCAAGGTGCTGAACAGCGGCAGCGAACCCGGCACGCCGCTGCAACGCTGGGCCAGGGACAATGAGGCGTGCTCATGCCCGAGCAATTGCGCCAGGCGTGCATGGGTGGCACGCACGCCGGCTTGCACACCGACAGTGCCGAGGCTGACCCGCAGCGGCAAGGTGTTGATGAACATGCCCAGCGCACGGTCGGCGCCCTCGCCGCCCTGCATGCGGCCGAGCAACACGGTGCCGAACACCACGTCCTGCTGGCCGGACACCTGCCCCAGCACCTGGGCCCAAGCCAAATGCACCAGGCTGGCGGTGTTCACCCCCAGTTGCCGCGCCTGTTCGCGCAAACCCAGGCTGAGCGCCGGCTCCAGCGGCAGGTGGGCGTCAAGGATGCCACTACCGTCGCCATTCACGTCCTGCAGGCCGAAGGCCAGGGTCGGCTCATCGATATCGCCGAGCATTTCGCTGAAGAACGCTTCGTGCTGCGCCTGGCTGACCCCGAGTCGCGCCTGGGCAACATAGTTGCGGTACTGCACGGCGTCGGGCAACTGCGCACTGTTGCCGGACAGGCTGGCGCTCATTTCGTCCACCAGCACCTGCAACGCGGTGTGGTCCAGCAGGATGTGGTGCAACAACAGGATGCCGACCAAACGGCCCTGCTCTTGCGAGTAGGCGAAGCGCATCAGTGAAGCGCGGCTCAAATCGAGGCGGAAGTGACGCGGGTCGAAGCGTTGTTGCAGTTGGGCAAGAGACTCGTCGCTACGCTCAACGGCCAGTGTTGCCTGGCGCAAGACCACCTGCACCGGCTCGTTGAGGCCTTCCCAGAGAATCGCGGTGCGCAGGATATCGTTGCGCTCGATCACGCTGTGCAATGCCTGGATGAACGCGTCCACCGCCGCCTGATCATTGAAACTGAACTGCACCTGCAATACGTAGGGATCCCCCTCGGTGGTCGCCAGGTGGTGGTAGAGAATGCCGGCCTGCAACGGCGCCAGGCCGTAGATATCCTGCACGTTGCTGATGCCGCCGGGTACGTTCTCGATGATGTGGTCAAGCGCGGCCTGGTCCAGCTCCACCAAGGGCACCATGTCCGGGGTGATGTGCTGGCTGGCCTGGGTAATCAGGTTGGCCGGGACCTGCACCTCCTGTTGCCCACCCACAGCGGCAGCGAGTGCCGCCAGGGTCGGTTGGCCGAACAGCACGCGCACGTCGGCGCTGAGGTCGACCTGGCGCATGCGCTCGATCAGCTTGACCGCCAACAGCGAATGGCCGCCCAATTCGAAGAAGTTGTCGTCACGGCCGACCTGATCGAGCTTGAGCAGGTCTTGCCAGATCGCGGCGATGGCGGTTTCCACCGCGCCTTGTGGCGCTGCGTAGCCGCGACGGGCCAGGGCGTCGGCATCCGGCGCGGGGAGTGCCTTGCGGTCGAGCTTGCCGTTGGTGGTCAGCGGGAATTTGTCCATCTGCACAAAGGCGCTGGGCACCATGTGCTCGGCCAGGCTCAGCAGCAGGTGGTCACGCAGGTCGGCGGCCTGCCATTCGCCTTCGGCGATCACGTAGGCCACCAGGCGCTTGTCGCCCGGCTCGTCTTCACGGGCGATGACCACCGCGTCACGCACGCCAGGGGCAGTTGCCAGGCGCGCTTCGATCTCGCCGAGTTCGATACGGAAACCGCGGATCTTCACCTGGTCATCGTTACGGCCCAGGTATTCGACGCTGCCGTCGGCCAGCAGGCGGCCGAGGTCGCCGGTCTTGTACAGGCGCTGGCCGGTGGCCGGGTCGGCCAGGAAACGCTCGGCGGTCAGCGCCTCACGGTTGAGGTAACCGCGCGCCACCCCGGCGCCGCCGACGTACAACTCACCGACCACCCCCAACGGCAGCGGCTCGCGACGCGCATCCAGCACGTACAACTGCAAATCGGGAATGCGCACACCAATCGGGCTGACGCCGACCAATTGCGCATCCGCCGCCTCCAGGGCGCGATAGGTCACGTGCACGGTGGTTTCGGTGATGCCATACATATTCACCAATTGCGTGCCGGCGTTGATCGCCCGGGCGTACCACGGCTTGAGCATGCCCGGCTCCAACGCCTCGCCGCCGAAGATCACCTGGCGCAAGGAATGGGATTGCGGGTGCTGGCTCTGGGCCGCAATCAATTGGCGGAAGGCGCTCGGCGTCTGGTTGAGGATGCTCACGCCCGCCTCGCACAGCAGCGAATAGCATTCATCCGGCGAACGGCTGACCAGTTGCGGCACGATCAGCAACTGGCCGCCGTGCATCAGCGCGCCCCAGATTTCCCACACCGAGAAATCGAAGGCGAACGAATGGAACAACGCCCACACATCGTTGGCGTTGAAACCGAACCAGTGCTCGGTGGCCGTGAACAGTCGAGCGACCTGGCGGTGTTCAATCATCACGCCCTTGGGTTGGCCGGTAGAGCCGGAGGTGTAGATCACGTAGGCCAGGTGAGCCGGGCTGACAGTGACCCGTGGGTTGACGAGGGACTCACCGCGCAAGCCATTGAGGTCGATCTGCGGCAGGTCGCCGACCAGATGACGGGTGTTGGCTTGCACCAGCACGGCCACAGGCGCGCTATCCGCCAAGGTATAGGCGATGCGCTCCAGCGGGTAAGCCGGGTCGATCGGCACATAGCCCGCACCGGCCTTGAGAATGCCCAGCAAGCCGATGATCATCTCCGGGCCGCGTTCCACGCAGATCGCCACGCGGTCGTCCGGGCAGATGCCTTGGGCCAACAGGCGATGGGCAACCTGGTTGGCGCGCTCGTTGAGTTGGCGGTAGGTGAGGCGCTGGTTGTCGAAGCGCAAGGCGATGGCTTCGGGCTGGGCGGCGGCGTGGGTTTCGACTTGCTGATGGATCAAGGCGGTGTCGGCGTAGTGCGCGGAGGTTTCATTGAGGCGGTGCAGCAGAGTGTGGCGTTCGGCGTCGGGCAGGATGTTCAGGCCGCTGAGCGGCATGTCCGGTCGTTGCTCCAGGGCGCCTGCCAGGCTTGCCAGGGCGGTGTGCAGGTAAGTGGCGACCCGTTCGGCACCGATGGACGCGTCGACCATCACGGTCAGCGCGAAGTCTTCACCCAGGTCATCGACGTTGACCGTCAGCGGGTAGTTGGTGCGTTCCTCGGCGCCCAGTACACGGATGCCCTCAGCGACTTCGATCACCTCGGCCATGTCCGTGGCGGCGCTGTGGCGGTAGTTGAGCATGGCGCTGAACAACGGCGTCGGTGCCGCCACGCCACTGCAACGCTGAGCCAGCGCCAGGGATGCATGTTCGTGGTTGAGCAAGGTGGTGAGGCGTTCATGGGTGGCCTTGACCCCGGCACGCACGCCCTGTTCGCCCACATCCACACGCAGGGGCAAGGTGTTGATGAACATGCCCAGGGCCCGTTCACCACCCTCGCCAGCGCCCATGCGGCCGAGCATCACGGTGCCGAACACCACTGCGTCACGCCCGGAGACCACGCCCAAAACGCGGGCCAGCGCCAGGTGCATCATGCTGGCCACGCTGACGCCAAGGGGGCGCGCAAGGGTACGCAGGCGGCGGCTCAGTAGGCTGTCGACGGGGATGCGTGCCTCGTCAATGCCCAGGCCGTCACCCTGCACGTCCTGCAAACCGAAAGGCAGCGTCGGCTCATCGATGTCCGCCAGCATCTCGCGGAAGAACGTCTCGTGGGCCTGCTCGCTGACGCCATGACGTACCTGGGCGATATAGCTGCGAAACGGCACCGGCTCCCCCGCCTGGGCGTGCTCGCCGGCCAGGTACAGCTGGATTTCATGGCGCACCACGTCCAGGGCGGTGTGGTCGAGAATGGTGTGGTGGAACAGCAGGGTCGCGGCCACCCGCCCAGTGAGCGAATCCTCGGCAAACACCAGGCGCAGCAACGGCGCCTGGCCCAGGTCCATACGATAACTACGCGGATCGAAATCAACCGCCTCGCATGACAGGGCCGCCTTGCGCCACACCACCTGCAACGGCTCATCGAGACGCTCCCAGACCATGGAGGTACGCAGAATGTCGTGGCGATCGATCACCCACTGCAGCGCCTCGGCAAAGGCCTCCAGACGCCCACGGCTGTCGAACTCGAACTGCGCGTGCAACACGTACGGATCGCCCTGCTCCGCCGACAGATGGTGGTAAAGCATGCCTTCCTGGAGCGGCGCCAGTGGGTAGATATCCTGCACGTTAGCCGCACCGCCGGGGATGGCGGCGACAATCCGGTCGATGGCTGCCTGGTCGAGGCTGACCAGCGGCAGCATGTCCGGGGTGATGCGGTAGGCCGGACTCAGCCAGTCGCCGCCATGTTCGGCCACCAGTTCGAGCAACCGGGGCTTGTGGGCGATCAATTGATCCCACAGCGCATCGTCCAGCGCTTCGTCATCGCCCAGGATGATCAGGTCGCCTTCTTCCAGTTGCAGACGGATCGCATGGGTGGAAATCGCTGCCAATAATTCGCTGAACTGCATGGGGTAACCTGCCTGATAAGTCACGGTGGAGAAGAAAGTCCGTTTTCAGCTGCCGCTTGAATCGGGTGCTGTGCGCCCCGCATCAAAAAAAAGCGGGCGCAGCCGGGGGCCTGGAGAGGCTTCCGGCAGGCTTGGAAAATTAAGGGATTTGGCAGGCGGGGGGTGACATGGGAAGCGGGGACAAGGAGGAACTGGGTTGGTTCAATCTGTGGTGGGAGCGCCCACCACAGCCCCATTCAAGGGGTTTTCAGCTTCAGGTGACGCGCATACCACGGCCGCTTTGGCACCCGTTTGAACAGGCCCTGCAACATACCCTCGTCTTCGCCAAAGGTAATGCGCAGGGCCAGCTTCATGACCTCCGGGTCCATCTCCATCGACTTGCCCACCTGCAACCCCGGCGTGGTGCTGCAGCCATGGGTATCCGGGCCAAGCCAGGGATCGCCGACCTCTACCCAACGGCCCGGTGCGAACCAGGCCACGCCGTTGACTTGCAGGCGCTGGACTTCGCCCGGATTGAAGCGCTCATGGGCGCGAAACCAGTCTTCGATGCGGTCGTCGATCCAGCCATGGAAATGCCAGAACACCGGGTTGACATGGGATGAGAACGGGTCGCCGAGGAAGTCGTTTTCCGCTGCATACCAGCGCGCTGCGAAGTCAGCGGGGTCACGGGCCATGGGCACGGGGGCGCCGTTGGAGGGGTCGCGCGGCACGGAGGCCCAACGCATGTGCAGCCAGTCATGCAGGCCCAGCTCCATTTCGGAGCCCAGCTGACCCAGGGTGAATTTGGCCAGGTAGCGCGGGTCGCGGTATTGGGACTCCCACACCTGGAAGTTGCTGTGATAGGTCTCGGCGGCCTTGATGTCGCTGACCCACTGGGTGTATTCGGTGTCGTCCGGCGCCGACCAGGTGGGCGGCAGCGCGAAGCCGTCGTGGTTGTCGAAGTAACGCAGAAAGCCCAGGCGATCACGCTCCAGGGCCGGTTGCGGTTCGGGGAATTGCGGCCACGAGGGCAGATCCTGCATGGAGCGCGCGGTGCCGAGCATGTGGCGGTGCATGAAGAAGAAGTCGATACCCGAGCCGTTACGGTCCTTGCGTTTGCCCCGGGCATCGCGCTCTTGACCGCGTGGGCCGGGTTGCCAGCCGATGCCACGCAGGGCATCGCGCTTTTCTTCGGAGAGCTTGTGCCACTGGTCACGGGTGGCGTGCCACAGTTGGTGGAACAGGCGGTGTTCGGGGGCGATCAGCCAGGCCAGCAGGGTCGGGTTGAGTCCGATGCGTTGGCGGGCTTCGGGGAACCACTGCTTGTGGGCGATGAAGCGATTATCGCGCTCAACCCATGCAAGTGGCCGATCCAGGTCGAGGATCTGCCCACTGAGGGTGCTGCTGCCAGCGTTGGCAAAGGCCGCCCAGACCTCATCAAGGGTCATCTTGAATTCATAGGCGGGTGTACCGTCAACCGAATCACGGTCGATCAGGCGCCAGTAGAGCACAGCGCTCTCCCCCGTCAGCAGGTCACCCAGCACACGGTAACGCGGCTCGCCTTCTTCGGCGCGCAGGTGGGCGGCGGTGTCCAGGTAACCGCGCAAACCGCGTCCACGGGGCGCGATGTCGAGCAGCAGTTGCAAATCTTGCAGTGGCAGCCCTTTGAGGCCGGCGTCGCGACCTTCCAGGCGCAGGTCCCACACCCCACGCAGGGTGTTTGCCAAATGCTGGCCGGCGGTGTCGGCCAGGTCCACCGTGGCTTCGCCGGGGGTGATGGGGAATTCTTCTTCGCGCGTCAACTCGCGATGGGCATAGAAAGCGGCAGGCACGGCAGCGCCTGTCAGCGCCAGGCCTGCGATGAACCCACGTCGAGAGATGGTCATTGTCTACCTTAGGAAACGGCTTTATCAGAGCTAGAACGTTTGCCCGCCGGGGAAATTTACCGAGGCGCCCTCGCCGCCTAAATTTTGCCGCCGATCACTCGTTCTTCCCTGATAGCGAAGGCCTCAACTGACTGAGATGGCAATGACAAAACCACGTTCGAAAAAGGCGCTGTACATCGGCCTGCCGCTGGCACTGGCCATCGGGGCCGGGGCCGGTTTCCTGGTCTGGGATCACTGGTTCAAGGGCAATGCCGGCTACCCGCTGGCGGTGATCAAGCAGGCCAACGAAATGCAGGACCGGCTGCTGTCGTTCGACAGCCATATCACCGTGCCCGTGGATTTCGGCACCGCCGGCAACGAGGCGGACAAGGACGGCGAAGGCCAGTTCGACCTGATCAAGGCGGCACGCGGGCGTTTGTCCGGCGCAGCGTTGACCATCTTCGGCTGGCCGGAAATCTGGAACGGCCCCAACGCCCCGCACAAACCCACCGACGGTTTTGTCGAGGCCGCGCGCAACGAACAGGAAGTGCGCTACAAGATCATCAGCGGCATGGTGCGCGACTTCCCCAATCAGGTCGCCATCGCCTACACCCCGGATGACTTCCGGCGCCTGCATGGCGAAGGCAAGTTTGCGATCTTTATCAGCATGCTCAACGCCTACCCGCTGGGCAACGACTTGAACCAGTTGGACCTGTGGGCGGCGCGCGGCATGCGCATGTTCGGCTTCAGCTATGTGGGCAATAACGCCTGGTCCGACTCATCGCGACCACTGCCGTTTTTCAATGATTCCACCGACGCCCTTGATGGCCTGTCGGACATCGGCAAACAAGCGGTGCACCGCCTCAATGACCTGGGGGTGATCATCGATGTGTCGCAAATGTCGACCAAGGCGCTGGAGCAAGTGGCGCAATTGAGCCGCACGCCGATGGTGGCGTCCCATTCGGCGCCGCGCGCCTCCGTGGATATCCCGCGCAACCTGAGCGACAAAGAGCTGCAACTGATCAAAAACAGTGGCGGCGTGGTGCAGATCGTAGGCTTCTCTGCCTACCTGCGCCCGCTGAGCCAGCCGACCCAGGACAAACTCAACGCCCTGCGCGCACGCTTCGACCTGCCGCCGCTGCCTAACCTGGCCGTGGCGCTGATGCCGGGCGACGCGATCATCGCCGCCTGGCCGGAACACAAGTTCGGCGAGTACGCCAGCGCGCTGTACGGCATCCTCGATGAAGAACCGAAGGCCACCCTCAAGGACCTGGGCGATGCCATCGACTACACCGTGCGCAAGATCGGCATCGACCATGTCGGCCTGTCGTCGGACTTCAACGATGGCGGCGGCGTCCAGGGTTGGAACAACGTCGGCGAAATACGCAACGTCACCGCCGAACTGATCCAGCGCGGTTACTCCGAAGCCGATATCGCCAAGCTGTGGGGAGGCAACTTCCTGCGGGTGTGGGACCAGGTCCAAAAAGCCGCCAAGCCCTTGGCCAACCGCTAATCATCTAGAAGCCCGTCCATGACCGACCGCCGTACCTTTCTCAAGCAGGCTGGGGTATTTGCCGCCAGCCTGCCACTGGGCGCCGCCCTGCTTCCGCAGGCCATCGCCGCCAACGCAGCAACCGATGACCCATGGACGGGACTCAAGCAACTGTTCAACCAGGACCCGGACTACCTGCATTTTTCCAACTTTCTGGTGGCAACTCACCCCAAGCCGGTGCGCGAGGCCATCGAGCGCTACCGCGCGCAGATCGACCGCAACCCAGGGCTGGCCATGGACTGGGACCTGCAGGAAACCTGGAAGCGCGAAGGCCAGGTGCGCGAGTGGGCTGGCCGCTACCTGAAGGCTACACCACCGCAAATCGCCCTGACCGGAAGTACGTCCGAAGGCTTGGCAATGATTTATGGCGGGATCAAGGTGCGGCCTGACCAGGAGATCCTCACCACCGTCCACGAACACTACGCCACCGAGTTCAGCCTGGATTTCCGGGTGCGCAAGGAGCAGACCCAGGTCCGCAAGATTCGCCTGTTCGACAACGCCAACCGCGTATCGGTCGACGAGGTGCTGGGCAACATCCAGCGTAATATCCGCGCCAACACCCGCGTACTCGGCATGACCTGGGTGCAGTCCGGCAGCGGCGTGAAGCTGCCCATCGGCGAGATCGGCAAGCTGGTGGAAGAACACAACCGCAACCGTGACGACAAGGACCGCATCCTCTATGTGGTGGACGGCGTGCACGGTTTCGGCGTGGAAAACCTCGACTTCCCGGACATGCACTGCGACTTTTTCATCGCCGGCACCCACAAATGGATGTTCGGCCCACGCGGCACGGGCCTGGTCTGCGCCCGCGACCCGCAAAACAACGACGTGACCCCGATGGTGCCGACCTTTTCCGAAGACAAGGACTTCGCCACCCGCATGACCCCGGGCGGCTACCACGCCTTCGAGCATCGCTGGGCGGCGGACGAGGCCTTCAAGCTGCACCTGCAACTGGGCAAGGCGCAGGTGCAGGCGCGGATTCACGCACTCAATACCGAACTGAAAGAGCAATTGCTGGCCCACCCGAAGATTGAACTGGTCACCCCGCACAGCCCTGAACTGTCCGCTGGCTTCACCTTCTTCCGCGTCAAAGGCCAGGACAGTGATGCCGTGGCGGCCTACATGATGAAAAACCGCGTGGTGATCGACGCGGTGGACCGCGATGTCGGCCCGGTGATCCGCACCGCTCCCGGCCTGCTCAATTCCTCCGCCGAGATCCAGCGCTTCATGACCTTGCTGAGCCAGCGGGCGTGACGCACACCTTTTCCCCTTTGAATGAGAGGCCCACATGAACAAACCCCTCACGGCCCTGGCGCTCACCGCCCTGTGCGGCGCCTTGCTGCCCAACCTGGCCCAGGCCGCCGCGCCGCAACCCGGCAAGGTGTTCAAGGATTGCAAGGACTGCCCGGAAATGGTGGTGCTGCCCGCCGGCACCTTCACCATGGGCACGCCCGAGGATGAAGTCGGCCGCGAGCCGGATGAAGGCCCGATGCATGAGGTGACCTTCGCCAAGCCATTCGCCATGAGCCGCTTCCACATCACCGCCGGCGAATGGGACAGCTACGTGCGCCAGACCGGCGTGAAGATCGCCGATGGCGACACCCGCCCCGGCCGCGAATGCATCGCCAGCAAGCCGCGCTATCCCCAAGGCCCGCGTCAGCCGGCGGTGTGCATGGACATGGACGACATCAAAAGCTATGTGGCCTGGCTGTCGAAAAAGACCGGCCAGCAGTACCACATGGTCAGCGAGTCCCAGCGTGAGTACGCCGCGCGCGCCGGTTCTACCGGGCCGTTCCCCTTCCCGTTCGATGAAGGCAAGGACTACAGCATCGCCAAGCACGCCAATACCTATGGCCCCGCAGATGGCTACAGCTACTCGTCGCCGGTCGGCAGTTACCCGCCGAATGCGTTTGGCATGTACGACATGCATGGCAACGTCTACGAACGAGTGGCCGACTGCGAACACCCCAACTACATCGGCGCGCCTACCGATGGCAGCGCGTGGATGGAGCCTAACTGCGAGGGCTACATGATCCGGGGCAATGACTGGGGTGAGGCGCCGGTATTTTCGCGCTCGGGCAATCGCAACACCATCTATCCGCAGACGCGGGGGGATTGGATTGGGTTCCGCGTAGTGCGCGACCTGTAACACCCAGGAGATTTAATGTGGGAGCAAGCCCGCTCCCACATTCTTAACCGTGCCCGCTTAGATTCCCTTCTGCGCCAACAACGCCAGCCCTTCATGCAACGCCGGGAACAGGCTGTTGTTGAAGTTGTTCCAGCGCAATTCGAGGATGGTGTCTTCCGGCGTGATCTCGGTCTTGAGCACGTCGTGGAACACTTCACCCGAATCAATGCCGTTGTCGACGTAGTGGAACGAGGCACCGGTGAGGTACAGCGGTTCCGAAGGCGTGGTGGCCTTGGTCGCCCAATCCGTAACCGTCAGACCACGTGCGCCATACAAGGCGTTCCAGGTGGCGTAGGCACCACGGCGCTCGTACGGCGATTCAATACGGGTAATGCCCGGATGGATATTCATGATGCGCCGGGCAAACGGCGCACCGGGGCGCACCAGCTCATCCAGGATCACCAGCAGGCCGTCCAGTACCACGATATCGGCCTTCAATTCCACCAGCGTGTCATGCAGGCGGCGTTCGAAATCCTGCTTGCCGGCGATATGTTCCGCACTGCCCCGTGGCAGGCGTCGATAGGTCGACGGCACGCTCAGCAGCAAGTCATTGACCAGCCGCCCCTGCACGCGCAGGTCGGCCGGATACAGCCACTGGCGCCCCGGCTGGTAGGCAAAACCGTAGTCGGCCACCAATTGCTGATCCCGCGGGTTCTGCTCGTCATCGTCATACACCACGCCCACCAGGTTGTAGGCCTCGCCCAGCGGCGTGTCGTTCAGCGCCCCCGCCAGGGATTCCAGCACCGACATCATGTAGCGCTCATGATCCTTGTAGGCCACCGGCTGCCCGGCCTTGTCGGCCGCGGCATTGCGCAGGGACCACACGTACACCAGATTCTTTTTCGTCATTGTTTCGCTCTCGCTGGATAGATCAGGCACGCCAATACGCGTGCGCCTACACCACAAGAACGAACCAGCCCCCGTGCAATTTATCCACCCCCGCCACCGCCCGGCACACCGAGCTAAATAGTCGCGCCAATCCTTCGTTTGTCATGGGTAAGGGTCTGTGTGCCCAGCCCCCTCTTTTTTCACTTTCCGGGAAGTATTTATGACCGACCCCAAGCGCGGCGCCTTCAACGGTCTGCTCGCATTGCTCAGGCCCTTTCGCACCATCGTGACGGTCTCCGTCGCCCTGGGCATGGCCGGCGGCCTGGCCATCACGTTGCTGCTGGCGACGATCAATAACGCCCTGCACTCTACGACCGGGATGACGCAGGGGGTGATCCTGACGTTTGCGGCGCTGTGCCTGTTGGCCCTGACCAGCTCGATCGTCTCGGATATCGGCACCAACTACGTCGGCCAGCGAATTATCGCGGCCCTGCGCAAGGACCTGGGTGAAAAGGTGCTGTCGGCGCCCATCGAACAGATCGAACAGTACCGCTCCCACCGCCTGATTCCGGTGCTGACCCATGACGTCGACACCATCAGTGACTTTTCCTTCGCGTTCACTCCGCTGGCCATCGCAACGACGGTGACCCTGGGCTGCCTGGGCTACCTGGCCTACCTGTCGGTGCCGATGTTCCTGATGATGGTGGTCGCCATCATCATTGGCAGCAGCGTGCAATTCATCGCCGGTGCCAAGGGCATTCGCGGTTTCGATGAGGCCCGCGACCAGGAAGACGAGCTGCAACGCTACTATTCCGCAATCGCCTCGGGCGCCAAGGAATTGCGCATCCACCGGCCCCGCCGCTACCGCATGAACACCCACCGCATCCAGGAAACCGCCGACCGCATCAGCGATATCCAGGTGCGCTCGGTGAACATCTATATCGTCGCCAAAACCTTCGGCTCGATGCTGTTTTTCGTGGTCATCGGCCTGGCCCTGGCGATGCAGGCCTACAGCCCCAACCCGGACCCGGCGGTGATCACTGGCTTCGTACTGGTGCTGTTGTACATGAAAGGCCCCTTGGAGCACGTGGTGGGTTACTTGCCAATCATCGGCAAGGCGCGGATTGCGTTTGCGCGTATCACCGAATTGTCCGACCGTTTCTCGTCGCCCGAACCCCACCTGTTGATGGATGGCAGCGAAGCCCCCACGCCAGTAGTCAACAGCCTGGAACTGCGCGGCGTCAGCTACAGCCCGCCGCCGGTGGAAGGCAGCCAACCGTTCCACCTTGGGCCGATCAACCTGAGCATCAAGCAGGGCGACATCGTGTTTATCGTGGGCGAGAACGGCTGCGGCAAGACCACCCTGATCAAGCTGTTGCTGGGCCTGTACCAACCCCAGGCCGGGGAAATTCGCCTCAATGGCGAAACCGTGACCGATCCGGCGCGCGACGACTACCGCCAGTTGTTCACCACGGTGTTTGCTGACTATTACCTGTTCGATGACCTGGTCCAAGGCAGCGCCACCCAGTCACTGGACAGCGCGACCAAGTACCTGGAGCGCCTGGAAATCGCGCACAAGGTCAGCGTCAAGGACGGCGTGTTCAGCACCACCGACCTGTCCACCGGCCAGCGCAAGCGCCTGGCTCTGGTCAATGCCTGGCTGGAAGAACGGCCGGTGCTGGTGTTCGACGAATGGGCCGCCGACCAGGACCCGGCCTTCCGCCGCGTTTTCTATACCGAGTTGCTCCCGGACCTCAAGCGCCTGGGCAAGACCATCATCGTGATCAGCCACGACGACCGCTACTTCGACATCGCCGACCAGTTGGTGCGCCTGCGCGCCGGCCAAGTGGTGCACGAAATGGAACCGGCGTGAATTTCTTTTCCGGTTTCTGCAGGTAGGAACGTCTCACTAGTGGTAATGAGAACCAACCCCAACAAATATTTAAAATCTGCCCACTAAATACCTAGAAGAGAATTCACCCATGCCAGCAACATTTGGTCTGAGTCCCTTGAGCAAGGCACTCTCCATGCGCCGCCTCTTGAACACCCACGTGCTACCTGGCGCGATTGCCGTTGCGCTGACGCTGCCAGTCGCCGGTTATGTTCAGGCGCAGGAGATCGAGCTGAATGTCCCTGCACAGTCGCTGGGTAGCGCTCTTCAAGAATTTGGTAAGCAGGCCAACCTGCAAGTGCTGTACAGCCCGACCGACGTCGAAGGCAAACGCAGCCACAAGGTCAAGGGCAAGTTGCAGCCTGGCCAGGCCATGACCACGCTGCTGACCGGCACCGGCGTGGACTTCGACCTGCAAGGCAACACAATGACACTGACTGCCGGCCGCTCGTCCGCCCTGGAGCTGGGCGCCACCCAGGTGACCGCCAACCAGCTCGGCACCATTACCGAAGGTTCGGGTTCCTATACACCCGGAACCATCGCGACCGCGACCCGCATGGTGCTGACGCCACGGGAGACGCCGCAATCGATCTCGGTGGTGACCCGCCAGGCCATGGATGACTTCAACCTCAAGTCGATCGACGACGTGATGCGCCATACCCCCGGCATCACTGTTGCCGCGTATGACAGCGAACGCACCAGCTACTTCTCCCGTGGCTTTGCCATCCAGAACTTCCAGTACGACGGCATTCCCATCCTGCAAGACGCCCAGTATTCGTCCGGCCACACCCTGACCGACACAGTGATCTACGACCGCGTCGAAATCCTCAAGGGCGCGACCGGCCTGCTGACCGGCGCCGGTGGCCCTGGCGGCACCATCAACATGGTCCGCAAGAAGCCGACCTCGGAATTCAAGGGCTACATCGACCTGGGCGCCGGTTCCTGGGACAACTACCGCTCGGAAGTGGATGTGAGCGGTCCGCTCACCGAATCCGGCAACGTGCGCGGCCGTGCGGTGGCGGCCTACCAGGACAAACACACGTTCCTCGATCACTACCAGCGCAAGACCAACGTGTACTACGGCATCCTGGAATTCGATCTGGCGCCGGACACGCTGCTGACCGTCGGCGGTGACTACCAGGACAGCGACCCACAAGGCTCCAGCTGGTCAGGGGCAGCGTCGCTGTATGATTCCGAGGGCAACCGCATCAGCACCTCGCGTTCGTTCAACAACGGCGCCAAGTACAGCAAGTGGGCCCAGTACACCCGCACCGGGTTCGCGACCCTGGAACATACGTTCGATAACGGCTGGGTTGGCAAGGCGCAGTACAACCACCAGATCAACGGCTACAAGGCACCGTTGTCCGCCCTGCTAGCACCGAACGCAGCCACCGGCAAGGCTTCGCTGCTTACGCGTACCTACAATGGCGAGACCACCAGCGACACCGGCGACCTGTACGCCACCGGGCCGTTCAGCCTGTTCGGCCGCGAGCATGAACTGGTGGTCGGCGCCTCGGTCTCGCGCTCCCGCTGGCTGGGCCGCGACTACACCAACGCCACCAACTACAACAACAGCCACGATTACTTCGATTGGGACGGCGACGCACCCAAGCCTGACCGTGGCCCGCAGACCAAGCGCAACGACGAGCTGACCCGCCAGAGCGCCCAGTACATCACCGGCCGTTTCAGCCTGGCCGATGACTGGCACCTGATCCTGGGTACCCGAGTCAACAACTACGAGGTCAGCGGCACCAGCCAGGTCAAGGACACCGGCAAGGTCGTGCCTTACGCCGGCCTAACCTACGACTTCACCGAGAACCTCTCGGCCTATGCCAGCTTCACCGAGATCTACCTGCCTCAGGACGACTACCGCGACCGCAACAACAAGCCGATCGAACCGGATGAAGGCAAGAACTATGAGGTCGGCTTCAAGGGCGAATTCTTCGATGGCCGCCTCAACGCCAGCCTCGCCTACTTCGAAGTACACGAGAAAAACCGTGCCATCGACGACAATGACTACATACCCGACAGCTACCCTGGTCTTGACTACGCGTCCAAGGGCACCGAGGCCAAGACCAAGGGCTATGAAGCGGAAGTCTCCGGCGAGCTGGCCCCCGGCTGGCAGTTGCAGGCGGGCTACACGCACAAGATCATGCGCGACAAAGACGGTGAAAAACTCTCGACCTGGGAGCCGGAAGACCAAATCAACCTCTACACCAGCTACAAGCTGACCGGCGCCCTCGACAAGCTGACCCTGGGCAGCGGCGTGCGCTGGCAGGGTACGGGCTGGAAGGTGCTGACCAACAACTACACCACCGGCAGCCAGGATAAACTCTCCCAGGATCCGCTCTGGCTGGTGGACCTGATGGCCCGTTACCAGGTCACCGAGAACGTATCGGCCAGCCTCAATGTCAACAACATCTTCGACAAGAAGTACTACACCAACATCGGCTTCTACAATTCGGTCTACTACGGTGACCCGCGTAACATCATGCTCAGCACCCGCTGGAACTTCTGATGCATAGACGCTAGCGGTTCCAACCAAGCCCCTGGCCATGCGCAATGACCAGGGGCTTTTTAGTGCCTGCCTGCCCGTACACCCGGCACAAAAAAGCCCCTGGCCGTAGAGGCCAGGGGCTTGGGTTGCTGCCGACCGTTACTTCATCGCATCGGCGAAGCTCTGCACAAACGCAGCGTTATCGATGATGCGATCGTGGGTGGAGTCGATCAGCACCGACTGTTGGACACACCCCTGGCCCACCACCTGCTCCATGGTCGCTTCAATCAATTGGCGATGCTGGCCTGCACGGCTGCCGGCGGCCCACCAGCAGCGGATCGGCGCCTTGAGCGGTTTGAAGTCGGCGTCCTTGAGCCGCTGGCCCAGGGTGCGGTCTAGCTCCCAGGAGATCTGCGCTTCATCCCCTTCAAGCAAGCTTGCCTTGATTTCCCGGAACGTCTCGCCCAACGCCTCTTCAGCCCAGGCGCCCAGTGCCTGCCATTGCTGCGCTTGATCACTGAAGAATGCCTGGCTGTCCAACCAGGCGGTGTGGATCTGCTGGCTCGACGCCGGGAACATCACCTGCAACAGTTCAACGCGGCGCTGGTTGACCGACAGATCATCGTCATCCGCAATCACCGCTGCGTCCCAGTAAGCCTTGAGCCAGTAAGGCGGCGAAGCATCGATCCAGCCGACCACTTCCACCTCACGCCCGGCTTGCTCCAAGGCATAGGCGACTTCCATGGCCAGGTTACCGCCCATGGACCAGCCCGCGAGACGATAGCGACCTTCGGGCAACGCATCGAGCAATTGCCCGGTGTAGTCCTCGACCATCGCTTGCCAGCTCGGTACGGCGCTGCCCTCCTCGGCCAACGCGCGGCAGATCACGCCCATCACCGGCCGTTGCTCGCGCAGTGCCAGGCCGATGGCCTTGTAGCAATGCACCGAACCGTAGCTTGGGTGGAACAGGAACAGCGGCGTGCCTTCGGTCTGGCTGTTGAGCTTGACGATCAGCGACTGCCCCGCGCCGTTGCCCAGGCAATTCACCTGCCCTGCGACCGTGGGGTTAAGCATCAATTGGCTGACCGACAGCGTCTTGCCGGTGGCCTTGCGGATGCGTTCCTTGAGCATCAATACCAGCAGCGAGTGACCGCCCAGTTCAAAGAAGTTGTCATCCAGGCCAACGCGCTCGACATCCAGCACCTCGCCCCAGATCGTTGCAAGGCGCTGTTCCTGCTCGGTGTGTGGCGCGCGGAACACCTGCTGGTGCTGAGACGCGTCGGGCTTGGGCAAGGCCTTGCGGTCCAGTTTGCCGTTCGGGCTCAGGGGCATCTGTTCCAGCAACACCCACTGCGCCGGAACCATGTAGTCGGGTAAATGCGCCGCAAGGTGCGCACTGAGCGGTTCGCGCCAGTGCTCACCGGGCGCTTGCAGTACAAGATAGCCGACCAGATGCTTGCCATCGACCACCTGCACCGACGCCTCTTGGACTTCAGCGGTTTCGAGGATGCGCGCTTCGATTTCACCCAGTTCAATACGCAGGCCACGCAACTTGACCTGGTGATCCAGGCGCCCGAGGTATTCGATCACACCGTCGGCGCGCTGGCGCACACGGTCACCCGTGCGGTACAAGCGCTCGCCCGACTCGAACGGCGAGGCAATGAAACGCTCAGCAGTCAACGCGGGACGGCGGTGGTAGCCGCGCGCCAGGCCCAGGCCGCCCAAGTACAACTCGCCCGCCACGCCGACGGGGACCGCTTGCAACTGGGCATCCAGCACGTAAGTCTGCAGATTGGCGATCGGCTGGCCGATGGGTACCGTGTCGCGTTGTTCATCGACGCAGGTCCAGTGGGTCACGTCGATGGCGGCTTCCGTCGGCCCGTACAGGTTGTACAGGCTGGCCGCAGGCAATTTGGCAAAGACCTGTTGCTGCGCGTCCACCGGCAACGCTTCACCGCTGCACACTATGCGGCGCAAGCTCTGGCAACTGGAGACGGACGCGTCCTGCATGAACGCCTGCAGCATCGATGGCACAAAGTGCAGCGTCGTCACCTGTTCGGCGTTGATCAGCGCCACCATCCTCGCCGGATCACGGTGATCCCCCGGCGCCGCGACCACCAGGCGCGCACCGGTCATCAACGGCCAGAAGAACTCCCAAACCGACACGTCGAAGCTGAACGGTGTCTTCTGCAACACCGTATCGCGAGGGGTCAAGTGGTAGGCCTCTTGCATCCAGCACAAGCGGTTGGTCAACGCCGAATGGCGGTTGCCCGCGCCCTTGGGCTGGCCGGTGGAGCCGGAGGTGTAGATCACATACGCGAGGTTCTCGCCGTCCAGCGCAAGGCCGGGATTGGTGTCAGGGAAGTCTTCGAACCCAGAGTCGCCCAGCAACAGGCATTCGATGCCTTCGGCACGCGGTAGTTGTTCCAGCAGGTGGGACTGGGTCAACAGCAGTTTCACGCCGCTGTCTTCAAGCATGTACGCCAGGCGCTCAGGCGGGTAATCCGGGTCCAGCGGCACATAGGCACCGCCGGCCTTGAGCACGGCGAGCAGGCCGACCACCATCTCGATGGAACGCTCCACGACCAATCCGACCAACACGTCCGGACCGACGCCAGCCTGGATCAAGCGATGGGCCAGGCGGTTGGCGCGCCGGTTCAAGTCGGCATAGCTCAGGCGCTGCGCGGCGAAGACCAGTGCGGGGGCATCCGGCGTCTGCGCAACCTGCGCTTCGATCAATTGATGCACCGGCTGTTGTGGATAGTCGCGCGCCGTGGCATTCCATTGCCTTACGAGGGTCTGCTGTTCGACAGGCTCCAGCAGCGGCAACTGGCTGACCCGCTGTTGCGGATCATCCAGCATGCCCCACAACAGGTTCTGCCAATGGGCCAGCATGCGCTCGAGAACGGCGGGGGCAAACAGGTCGGTCGCGTACGTCAGGGTGGCGTGGATACCCTCCGCCGAAGCCTGGGTGTCCAGGCTCAGGTCGAACTGCGCGGTCTGGCTGCCCCAATCCAGCCCTTCTACGCGCAAGTCCGGCAGTGACTGCCCCGACGTCATCAGCCCCGCCTCACTCTGGTGGTTGAACATCACCTGGAACAGCGGGTTATGGCTGAGGCTGCGCTCTGGTTGCAGGGCCTCCACCAATTGCTCGAACGGCAGGTCCTGATGGCTCTGGGCGTCCAGGCTGCGGCGCTTGACCTGCTGCAACAATTGGCCGACAGAGAGCTGCCCATCGATATCCGCCTTGAACACCTGAGTGTTGACGAAGAACCCGACAAGGCGTTCCACCTCAACCCGGCTGCGGTTGGCGATTGGCACACCGACGCGGATGTCCTGCTGGCCACTGTAGCGGTACAGCAGACTCTGGAAAGACGCCAGCAACACCATGAACAACGTGACGCCTTCACGCTGCGCCAGAGCATTGAGCCCGGCCGCCAGCGCGGGCGGCAATTCAAGTTGCAGGCTGGCGCCACGGTAGCTTTGCACCGCCGGCCGCGCATTCGCAGTGGGTAGTTCCAGCACCGGCTGTTCGCCGCCTAACAGTTGCTGCCAATACGCCAATTGACGTTCGCGCTCGCCCGCCGCCATCCACTGGCGCTGCCAGTGCGCGTAATCGGCGTATTGCAGCGCCAGTTCCGGCAACTGCGGCGTCTGGCCCTGGCTGTAGGCGGCGTATAGCTGTACCAACTCGTCGACCATCACTTGCATCGACCAGCCGTCTGTCACGATGTGATGCTGCACCAGCACCAGCACATGTTCATCGTCAGTCAGGCGCAGCAAGGTAACGCGCAGCAGTGGGCCACTCTGCAAGTCGAAGGGCCGGGCAATCTCGGCTTCGACCTGCTGTTGAAGATGGGCGGCGTCGGCATCTGCCCGTGCAATCACCAGCGCAGTGGCTGGGCGAATCACTTGAACCGCACGCTCGCCGTCCTGGTGGACCTGGGTACGTAAGCTCTCATGACGCATCACCAATGCGTCGAAGCTGCGCTGCAAGGCCTGTTGATCCAAGTGCCCGTTCAGGCGCAACACGCTGGGAATATGGTAAGCCGCGCTGTGCGGGTCCAGTTGCCAAAGGAACCACTGGCGTTCCTGAGCAAACGACAGCGCCAACGGCTGGTCACGCCCGACCGCCAGCATCGGCGGCGCCAGCGTCTGGTCCGCAGCCTGCAAGGCCAACACAAAGCCTTCCAACTGCGGCGCCTCGAACAAGGTACGCAAGGCGACCTCTCGTCCAAGCAGTTGCCGCACACGCGAGATCACCTGCATGGCCAGCAACGAATGCCCGCCCAGCTCGAAGAAGTGATCGTTCAAGCCGATACGCTCGGCCCCCAACACCTGCGCCCAGATCGCCGCGACCTGCTGCTGCAACGGCGTTACCGGCTCAACCCAGACGCCTTGCAACTGCGCGGTGTCCGGCTGCGGCAAGCCCTTGCGGTCGAGCTTGCCGTTGGGGGTCAGCGGCATCTGCGCCAGGAACATGAAGTGCGCGGGCACCATGTAATCCGGCAGATGGGTTTTCAGCGCACGGCGCAAGGT
>NZ_RXYG01000026.1:0-50422 GCF_003970195.1 Pseudomonas sp. C 49-2 | reverse complement strand
GTGGGCGAAACCTACCGACTCCAGTATCACGCCAATGGATTGATCCAGCAGGAAACCGGCTTTGACGGCCAGCGCACGGCTTACCTCTACGACCTCAACGGAAACCTGCAGGAAAAGACCGAACACGGAGACGATGGCAGCCAACTGGTTACCGGCTACGAGCGCGACCACGCCGGACGCCTCGTAAGAAAAACCCTGCCCGATGGCAACCTGGTCGATTACGCCTACGACCGTCAGGGCAATCTCCTAAGCGTCGAGGATGACCACTGGGCGTTGGCCTACGAGTACGACAGCCAAAACCGTCTTACGGCCGAACACCAAGGCTGGGGCACGCTGCGCTACGACTACGACGCCTGCGGTCAACTGCAAAACATGCGCCTGCCCGACAACAACCGCGTGGTGTTCAACCACACCAAAGGTGACCACCTCGCCACCGTCGAACTGAACGGCGCGGTACTGACCTCTCACCTGTTCAAGGCCGGCCAAGAATACCAACGCCAACAAGGCCAACTGATCAGCCACTACCACTACGACGATCAACAACGCCTGCACGCCCACGCCGTCACCCAAGAGCAACATACGCTTTACCAACGCCACTACGACTACGACAAATCCGGCAACCTCACCCGCCTGCTCGACACTCGTAAAGGCGAACACCACTACCACTACGACCCGCTAAACCGCCTCACCCGCGCCGACCACTCCCAAGGCGAGCAAGAACGCTTCGGCCATGACCCCGCCGGCAACCTGCTCATGCAAAACCGCCCCGGCCCGGACATCGTGGCGGGCAATCGGCTGATGATCCAAGGCGACCATCACTACGACTACGACGCCTTCGGCAACCTCATCCGCGAACGACGCGGCAAAGGTCATCAACTCGTTACTGAATACAGCTACGACTGCCAGCATCGCCTGATCGGCATTAAAAAATCCAACGGCCAGACCGCCAGCTATCGCTACGATCCGTTTGGTCGGCGGATCAGCAAAACCGTGGACGGGATAACCACCGAGTTCTTCTGGCAAGGCGACAAACTGATCGCCGAGCACCACGCGGAGCGCCATCGCAGTTACCTTTATGAACCCGACAGCTTCCGGCCATTGGCGCTTCTGGAAGGCTTTGGTCCAAAGGAGACCAAGCCCTATCACTACCAACTCGACCACCTCGGTACGCCGCAGGAACTTACCGATACCAAAGGCGAAATCGTCTGGTCCGCCCATTACCGCGCCTACGGCGAAATCACCCGTCTCGACATAGGAAAAGTCGACAATCCACTGCGCTTCCAGGGCCAATACTTCGACCTGGAAAGCGGGCTGCACTACAACCGTCATCGCTACTACAATCCGGATATTGGTCGCTACCTGACCCCGGACCCGGTGAAGTTGGCCGGTGGGATCAATGCGTACCAGTACGTACCGAACCCAACAGGATGGATTGATCCGTCGGGGTTGAATAACTGCCCTGGAGAAAACGGGTGCAGGGCAGATGTAAGTGCTAAGGATCCGGCTAAGTCGGCACAAGTTCACCCAGGAGAAGCTGAACTACCTAAAACTGGGGGAGCTGAACGAGCAGCCAAGTATTCCTCAAAGTGGGAGGTAGCAAGCTTAGATGAGAACATCGTCAAGTTTACCGGCACTCACCCAATCGTGACGACGACAGACAAAGGGAAGAAGATCTACAAGAACCCTGCAAATGGGATTGAAATTGTAGAGGACCTCAACGGCGACTACTTCAGAATCTATGACCCATCACAGCCGGGTAAAAGGCGCTATTTGAGCCTTGAAGGAGTGGTTCCTAACAACAAGATTTCTCCTTCAGGAAAGCAAATCGGTAGAACGCAAAGCGAATACAATGAAGCGACGCACTTTAATAAAAAGGCACACAAAAAATGAAAGTAATCTGTACCCCACTCACCTTAGAGGCCATGCGTTTATTAGACGTAGACGACTGCCCAGAATCTTTACTCGAAAGTGTTACCCTCAACCCTGAAGAGTACAAAAAACTTCTTCAATCAGGCGCGCTAGAAGCGATAAACACCACGCTTGGAAAAATAATCGACGATTACGAAGACGAAGCCATTTACAACCTTGTGGAGCTCACAAAAACCGTAGAGATCCTCAACAACCATTTGACGCCCGAAAACTCATCTACCATGAGAAAAATAATCGATCTAAACACCCTTGCGATCAAAAACCGAACAGGCCTGTTTTTCTTCTTCTAGCTTTTGACAAACCCGGTATTAGTCCCCCTCACCCCCACGCCACCACCAACAACCCCACCCCCAACACCAGACACAACGGCGAATAAAAATACGTATCCAACCTCGCAAACCGCGAACCACCGACCTTCTTGAAAAACCCCACCAACTCCGAATCCCCAATCGCCCTGGCAAACATCACCAACGCAATCGCGCTGATCCCCCATTGCAAGGCCCCGTGGGACACCGCCGAGAAATACAGCCCGGCCCGCAAACACACCATCAGCGCAATGCCCACCAACCCCAGGGCAACCAGAAACGTAGCCAGAGCCGAGGGTTTGAACGCAGGTTTCGGCCCACGCGCGAATTCGCCGGGCAGTTGGGGGATAGCGGCCTGGAAGCCGAGTTTTCCGCCGGCAGCCCAGTACAAATGCACCATGCTGATGAAGGTGAAAATGCCGACAATCCATCGTGCGACAACAAAGCTCATGGCTGGCTCTCCCGTAAAAGGTGCGAAAGAGGATAGTCGCCTGGTGATTTTTTGCAGGCATTTCGTCGGCGGCTGATGGTAAAGTGCCGCCCCATGAAAATCGCCCGTGCCGACCGCTCGCTCATTGCCTGGATGCTCTATTGCTGCGTCCTGTTCAATGTGTTCGCCTGCAGTATCGGTCATGGGCAGATGGTCGGGATGCAGCTCAATGGCATCGGCGGTCAGTTTTGTACAGTGGACCCGCGCACCCAGGCGCCCAAGCCGTCCAACTCCACTGAAGAGAACCTGCCAACGCTGTCCAAGGCGTTTGGTTGCCCGCTGTGTTCCACAGGCGGCATGGGCCCAGCGCTGAGTTCCAGCCTGAATGTGGCGGTGTTGCCACAGCCCCATGCGCCACCGCCGGCTATTGTCCTGGCTGCTGACATCCCTGCCCGCTTCACCTGGCCTGCGGCTAATCCGCGCGCACCGCCTGTTTTCGCCTGATCCCTTCGCTTTCCAATCTGCACTGACCACCGTTTCCGCAAGGAAGTACGGGCGGCTGTGCGTTGTTTTCAAGCCAAGTTTTTCAGGATTCAACCATGAAACATCTACCCCTGTTGGCGGGCCTGTTCGGCTGCCTGCCCGTCTGCGCCTGGGCCCTTGAGTTGGCTCCGACCACCATTGATGGCGAACAAATCGCCGAGCCTGGCATGGCCCTGGATCAATCCAGCGGCATAGCCTCGCGCTTGGGCTTGAGTGTGCGCGAAACCCCGGCGTCGGTGGCTATCGCCAACCGCAATGACATCGAGCGCCACGGCGCCAAGACCTTCCGCGACGCCGCCAACACCTTGCCTGGCGTCAATGCCAGCCCCCCGCCAGGATTTGGCGGGTTTGTCTCCTACCGTGGCTTTACCAGCAGCCAGATCACCCAGATGTTCAACGGGATCAATGTGGCGACCGGCCTGGCCCGGCCGGTAGATGCATGGATCTATGACCGGGTGGAGCTGGTAGGCGGCCCCTCCTCCTTGATCAACGGCGCCGGCTCCGTGGGCGGTTCGCTCAACTACGTGACCAAACTGGCTACCCGCGAGGAACAGGCCGCCGAAGGCCAGCTCACCTATGGCAGCTATGACACCGCCGGCATGGCGTTTGGTGTCAATCACGCCCTGACCGAACCCGGCGCCGATGTGCAGCACTACGCGCGCCTGGATGTAAGCCGCAACACCAATCACAGCTACATCGACCGCGACCAGCGCGAGGCCTGGAGCCTGGCGTTTTCCCTGCTCAGCGACCTCACGCCCAACCTGTCTCACACCCTGGCGCTGGAATACCAGGATGAGCATGAAGACAGCCCCTACTGGGGCACGCCGGTGCTCAACCCCAAGGTGGGCGAGCTGAAGATCGACAAGCACAACCGCTTCAACAACTACAACGTTGCTGACGGTCGCTACGAACAGCGCACGATCTGGGCGCGCTCGATCATCGACTACCGCCTCAACGACAGCACCAGCCTGAAAAACACCCTCTACCACCTGGACAGCCAACGCGATTACCGCAACCTGGAAACCTATCAGTACAACGCCGACAACAGCGCGGTGAACCGCTCGACGGCCTATCAGGTACGCCATCAAGGCGAACAGAACGGCAACCAGTTCGAACTGCGCCACGATGACAGTATGTTCGGATTGTCGACCACGTGGTCTGGCGGTTTCGAATACAAGGTCAACAGCACCACCAATACCCCATGGAATGTGCCAGGCAACAGTACAGTGAATCCAGACAACTTCGATCCCGGGCACTTCTACGACATCCCGCGAACCCGTGAGAAGTTCGGCAAGGACAAGACCAACGAGGTCACCACCAAAGCTGTGTTCGTGGAGAACCGCCTGGGGCTCACCGACAAACTTTCGCTGCTTACCGGCCTGCGTTACGACGCTATCGACCTGGACGTCACCAACCACCGTGCGATCACCGCCACCAACCCCCGCCACTTCAAGCGCAGCTGGGAGCCGGTAACCGGCCGCGTCGGCCTGACTTACCAGTTCATCCCGTCGGCCAATGTGTATGTGCAATACAGCACCGCCGCCGAGCAGCCGAACACCACCACGCAAGTGTTTGATGTTTCGACGGGCAAACAGTGGGAAGTGGGCAGCAAGTTCGATTACCTGGACGGCCGTGGCTCGGCCACCGTGGCCGCGTACAAGATCGAGCGTAAGGATTTTGCCGTGACCGATCCGCAGGACCCGACCAACAGTATTCCGGTCGGCGCACAGTCATCCAAAGGCATCGAGTTGGCCAGTTCGTTACGCATCACGCCAAGGTTGCTGGCGGAGGGTAACTTCGCCTGGGTCGACGCCGAGTACGACGACTTCAACGAGAAAATCGCCAGTGGCGCGGTGGTCTCACGCAAAGGCAATACGCCAACCAACGTGCCCAAGCGCGTGGGGAACCTGTGGCTGACCTATGATTTTGCCGAGGATTGGCAAGGGGGCGTGGATGCGCGTTATGTGGCCGAGGTGTACGCAGATAACGCCAACACCCAGACGGTGCCGGCCTACACGCTATTCGGCACTTTCCTGCGCTATAAAGTGGACTCGCACACCTCGGTGACGGGCCGGGTACGCAACTTGACGAATGAGGTGTATGCCGAGTTTGCGCATGTGTCGCCTGCTTACTACCTGGGTGCGCCAAGGACATTCGAGCTGGCAGTACAAACCAGGTTCTAAACACCTGAACGCAGGAGCCCGGCTTACCGGGCGATGGCGTCCGATAGAACGCCATCGCCGGCAAGCCGGGCTCCTACAGTACATGCGCACTGTTATTTCAGGCTGGCTTCAACCTTCTGCGCCACATCCTCGGTCAACCAAGCCTTCCACACCTGCGGATGTTCCTTCAGAAACACCTGGGCCACCTCCCGTGGCGCCGTGTGATTTTCACTCATGGTCGCCAAGGCTTTGTTCAGCGGCTCAATCGGAAACTCGACCTTCTCAAAGAACTGTGCAATCTGCGGATGCTCCTTCTGGAACGGCGTCGACACCCCGATGCTCAACTTGGACGCCAACGAGCGTGTTGGTTTTGGATCAGGATTATCCGCATCCGTTAGCGTCTTCCACGCCTCGGCATCAAACGGTGGCTCTTCCAGCTGGATCAACTTGTAGCGCCCCATCAACGGCGTCGGCGACCAGTAGTAGAACAGCACCGGTTTGCCCCGGCGGATCGACGAAGCGATCTCGGCATCCAGTGCCGCGCCCGAGCCACTGCGGAAGTTCACATAGCTGTCGTCCAACCCATAGGCCTTGAGCTTCTGCTTGTTGACCACTTCCGAGGTCCAGCCGATAGGGCTGTTGAGAAAGCGCCCCTTGCCCGGGGATTCCGGGTCCTTGAACACGTCCTTGTAGCGCGCCAGGTCCTTCACGCTCTTGAGTTCCGGCGCGAGAGGCTTGATGCCTTTGGCAGGGTCGCCCTTGACCACGTATTCCGGCACCCACCAACCTTCGGTTGCGCCTTTGACCGTATCGCCCAGGCCGACCACTTTACCTTCGGCTTCAGCCTTGACCCACACCGGGCTGCGGCCGGCCCACTCTTCGCCGATCACTTGGATGTCGTTCTTCGCCAGGGCGGTTTCCAGGGTGATGGTGGTGCCCGGTAAGGTATCGGTCGGTAAGTCGTAGCCCTTTTCGACAATCACCCGAAGTACCTCGGTGATCAGGCTGCCGCTTTCCCAATTCAAATCGGCAAAGTGTATCGGCGTCTCGGCGGCCGAAACCGGCAATGCGGCCACGGACAGACTCAAGGCCGTCACGGATGCAGCCAACAGCGTTCTCAATCCTTTCATGCCCTTGCACCTCGCGATATCGCAGCAGACAGCGGACGGCTTTGCTGCGTAAGCGCGAAGCCTCTGAATAGTTAAGTCAACTCAACTGTAGTAGAGGTTCCGGGAGATAACGGGTGTTCGTGGAATTTGCTGGTTATTCGCTGGCCTTGAAAGTCACCAGTTCACCCTTGCGCCATTTGGCGGCCTTGCCGGTCACGGCTTTCAGGGTCTTGGTCAGGCCTTCCTGCAGTTGCTCGTTGGCGGCAAACACCAGCATCACGCTGTGGCCTTCCTTGAACACGATGCCCTGGCCTTCGGCCGAGGAGACAAAGGCGTAGTCACCCAGGCCATAGACGGTCAACTTGATATCGCGGAACTTCAGTTCGAATTTGCCACCTTCACGGCTGGGCAATACCGCTGCGCGGAAGTGATCGCCAACTTTGAGTTCCAGGCGGGGCTTGTCGTCCACGACCAACGCCGCCTCGGTGTCGATCTCGGCGATGTAGATACCTTCCGGCGTCTGCTCAGTGATGTAAACGAAACGGGATTGAAACTGTTTGACCAACTTTGCGCGCAAATCACCCAGCACGAACAACGCGTGCATATCCAGATTACTGACTGCCAAGGAAACGCCCCCACATCAAAAAGAGCGCTGTCCGCCAGAGCGGGCAGCACAAAAAAACGGCCATTACGGCACGATCACATCACTCATTCTTTGAAAAAAACTGAAGAAGAACCCACTGCCGCGCCATAAGACCAGTACAGACGTACGCGATGGACCTTGTGCAAGGTCATCAAGCACCACAGGAGATCACAGGTTCAACGGCCAGAGAATACGGACCGACCCACTTCAGAGAATAACCCAGTTAAAAATGCAGTTTTCCGACACGCAAGCGCAAATAAACACGCTGTCATGGAACCAGGCGCAGATCGCCGACGACAATACTAAAACAGCAGCACCAATCAAAACCACCCAAAACGTTGCAATCAAGTCAACCGGATCGATCGAAAGGAGCAGGCCATGCAACGATCAACCTACAATGCAATGTCTTCGCACACCCGTTCATCATGCCAGGGCGAGGCTCAATACTACCGCTTGGGCGGCTTCGAGGGGTACTCGGATCCGGTTCTTTACCAGGTTGTACCTGCCGGTAAAAACTTCTTCCACATCCGTGAAGTGCTCAGCGGCCAAATAAAAGGCTTTCGCAGCGGCCATGTCAAGGCTTGTGAACTGGCCAAGAAACTAGAAGCCCAGTTGCAAGCACACCATGGAGCGGTCGTTTCGTCCGCCCGATAACTTAACTGCGCCGCCGACCCGCAACAACTGCCATACTGGCCCGTCCACTGAAGTTTGTGCCCTGCGGGCCAGGTTTCTCCAGTGCAGTTATCTCCAAGGGAAGGCTCTACGTGACGGAATTTGATATCGGCGAATTTTTCATCCATGGCGACGCAAGGGAAGTAGACGGTGAGTTCCAAGCAGTGATCATTATGCGGGCCAAGCCTCCGCTGACCACTGTCACCACCCACCAGGTGGAAAAAGACCGCTGGTTCAAAACCGTCGACGCGGCGGCCATCGCCGCAAAAGAGTCGGCCAAGGCCTTGAAGGCCGCCGTGGATTCCGGGGCGCTGAAGTCCTGACAATCCGATAGAACTCTGCTGCGCCACAACCCTCCCATGCATAACGACCACCCTGCATGGAGAACGATATGAACGCGCCAATCCCTACCCTTGAAACCTTGTTTGAACAATTGGGCCTGGACTCGACCCCGGACGCCATCGACGCCTTTATCGTCGCGCATCCTTTACCTGAGGACGTGAAGCTGATCGATGCGCCATTCTGGTCTGCTCAGCAAGCGGCCTTTCTCAAGGAAGAGTTACGCGAGGACGCTGAATGGGCAATTCCCGTGGATGAGCTGAATCAACGCCTGCATCAATCGCAATAAGCCCTTATCAATGCAGGCTGTCCGACTGCTCCAGGCGCAACAGCGCCTGCCAGGCGGCCCTGCATTCCTCGGCTTCATCACGACTGGCAAAGGCGGTGCCGCGCTGCTCACCGTTGAGCAACACCACCCAACAGGCTTTTTGGCCCAGCGCACGCAGGGTTTGAGGTACGCCACTGCCAATCATCACGGCGACATCGACTTTGTTTTGCATGGAGCTTCTCCGCAGCATTAGTTAGCTGGCTAACAATGTTGGCCATGCTACGGTTTTCTTCCAGTTGGAAAAAGCTATCCCAGGAATAGCTCCATTGCATAAACAACAATAATCCTTAGCGCCCGCCCTTTACTGCCTCAGGTTTATAGCCCAGGCGCAAGCCGCCCCAATGCCGGCCCTTGACCATGATCGGCACTGACAGGTCATGCATAAGTTCTCCGGTGTCGCGGGTATAGGTTTGCAACAAAACGGCCTGCTGGTGGCTGCCGCAACGGATCCCGGTGCGGTCTTCGAACTTGCGCTTGGTGCGGTTCTGCACCGCATCCACCTGCGCATCACCCGTTAGAGCATGGGAAAATGCCTTGTTGTGTGTCGGCACATAGCCCTGCGGAGTGCAGGCAATGGCGAAGACCAACCCCTCATGCCGTGGCAGCAGCGCCTCCTGAATCGGCGGCAACACCTGGTCGGTGTAGCTATCGAACCGGGTGTGGTACTTGCTCGGGCTGGTGTTGGCGATCGGCGTGTAGCTGCGGTCGAACAGGTCATCCAGGCTGATCCGGTTCTGCTGCACATCGGCTTCGAATTGCCCAGCAATCCGGCTCGCCCCCTCGCGCGCCAGGTCGTAGATACGCTGGTGGTAGTCATCCAGCCCAACTTCCGCCAGGCGCTCGCTGATGGTTTCGGCTTGCCCTTCCATCTGCACGGCAGCGTCGGCCAACTGGCGGGTTTGCTGATCGCTGACAGCCAGGTCGCTGCGCATCTGTTCCACGGCATGGAACAAGCTGTCGAGCTGGGTGCGGTTAGTGTCGGTGCCCTGGGCGATTTCATTCACCTGGCCTTCCACATCGGCCGCCAGGCTGGCGATACTTTGCAACTGCTCGCCGGCGTGCTCCACCTGCTCGACACCGGTATGCAAGTCCGCCGATAACTGGCGAATCTGCTCCACCACCTGGGCGGTGCGCTGCTGGATGTCCGCCACCATCACCCCGACTTCATCGGTGGCCGTGGCCGTTCGCCCCGCCAACCCACGCACCTCATCCGCCACCACCGCAAACCCGCGTCCATGCTCACCGGCCCGAGCAGCTTCAATCGCGGCGTTAAGCGCCAAGAGGTTGGTCTGGCTGGCGATGGACTGAATCACCAAGGTCACTCGCTGGATTTCCTCGCTGCGCAGGCTCAAGGCTTCAATCAGCTCACGGCTGGCGTTGGCGCGTTGGCTGAGTTGGTGCATGCGGGTAATCGACTGGGCCAGCACTTCGCGGCCTTCAGTGCTGCGTTGATGCGCCTGGCTGGCGGCGCCAAGCGCTTCGCGGCTGAGCTGGGAGGTGATCTTTTCAGTGCCGATCATCACCTCGGCGCTGCTGACAATCTGCTTGGCCGCGCCCAACTGCGACTGCACACGGGCCGCCAGTTGCTTGACCGAAAAGGCCACGCCGGCCGCAGACAACGCGTTATGACTGGTGGTGTAGGACAGGTCGCGAGTCAATTCGCCGATGGCATCGACGGCATCGGAAGATGCAATAACAGGTGTGCGACTTTTCAATCGAGGCAGCCAGATCACCAGCAGGGCCAGTGGCAGGCAAAGGTAGAGCGGCAGGCTGGCGAGCGCCAAGCCCAGCAGGACCAACACCAGGGCGGTACTCTGCAACAGGGGCGTCAGCCAGCCGGGCAGCCCGCGCGCCACCGCTTGCGGTGGCACTGCTGCGCCCATCAGAGATCCGTCTCCAGCCATCTTCGTTACCCCACTGCTTGTCATTATTGTCGCTGCATTAAACGCCACTATCGGGCCATTATCCATGGGCCTTTAGTGGGGTGGCTTGCAGCAGATCAATAGACGGGGTGTAACGGGTCTTTCCCGGGGAACCGCTGGACGGTCCCCCGCTTCACCGCATCAGGCTTGGCGCTGATGCTTGTCGATCTGCTCGTGACGCTCTTGCGCTTCGATGCAGTACTTGGTGGTCGGGCTGATCAGAAGGCGCTTGAGGCCGATAGGCTCGCCGCTGTCATCGCACCAGCCAAAGGAATCTTCCTTGATACGCTCCAGTGCGCGCTCAAGCTGCGGCAGCATGCGCTGGTCGCGGTCAATGGCGTTGACCAGCCAGGTGCGCTCTTCTTCGACAGAAGCGGCGTCGGCCGGGTCGGCCGGGGTGTCCAGGCTTTCAATGGCGATACGGTTCTGTTCAATGCGCTCGTGGTGTTCCACTTTCATGTCTTGCAGCAACTGCTCGAAAAAAGCGTGCTGTTCGGCATTCATGTAGTCATCCGCCGGCATGGCCAGCAACTTTTCCTTTGTCATTGATTTCTCTATAAAAAATACGTGCATTAAGGCGAATAAGGGAGCGTTCCGGAAGGCCTCTGCAGGTCTCGGAAGGGCGCCATTCATTTCAAGCGCCACCCGGCACTCAATTTACGAGGGGCGGCAGTCTAAGGCCGACTTGAGGGCGCAGCAACTGAAAAGACAGGCAATTTTTCCGAGATAACCCCCAAAAGCACCAGGACGGGCTCGGCGAATGGTCATCGGAGTGCGTTTATAGCAAGAAATTCAGTGTTGTGGAGCTATATAGAAGACAAACGGTTAAATGTAGGAGCCGGCTTGCTGGCGATGCAGTCAACCGGGCTCTTCAGCGAGACCGTGTCGATGCTATCGCCGGCAAGCCGGCTCCTACAAGAAAGCGCTTCAGCGCTTGAGCTTGCGCTTGTTGCGGTACTGGTCGATCACCACCGCCACCACAATGATCAGGCCCTTGATGATGTCCTGGATGTACGCATCCACACCGACAAAGGTAAACCCGCTGGCCATCACCCCAAGGATCAGCGCGCCGATCACGGTGCCGGTGATGCGCCCTACCCCGCCCGCCAGGCTGGTACCGCCGATCACTGCCGCAGCAATCGCATCCAGCTCATAAGACATGCCCATGCCGGCCTGGCCGGTGGCGGCACGTGCAGAGGCCACTACACCCGCCAGGCCAGCCAAGAGTCCGGCGATGCTGTACACGATGATCAAGTGGCGCTTGACGTTGATCCCCGAGGTACGCGCTGCCTGCATGTTGCCGCCAATCGCGTAGGTGTACTTGCCGTACTTGGTGTAGCGCAGGGCGATATGGAAGATCACCGCCACCACCAGGAAGATGATCACGGGCATCGCGCCATGGCCGATGGCCGTGTACGAGTCCGAGAGCATGCTCACCGGCTGGCCTTCGGTGTAGTAACGCGCCAGGCCACGGGCCGAGACCATCATGCCCAGCGTCGCAATGAACGGCGGGATGCCAGTGACGGCGATGATGCTGCCGTTGATCGCTCCCGCCAGCAGCCCGACCCCCAGCCCCATCGCCACCGGGATCCACACCGGCAAGTCGGTCAGGCTCGGGAACACCGCACGGGAAAAGTCGGAAGTCTGGGCCAAACTCGCGGCGATCATCGCCGACAGCGCCAGCACCGAACCGGAGGACAGATCGATCCCCGTGGTGATGATGACCTGGGTCACGCCAATCGCCAGCAGGCCGATGATCGACACTTGCAGGATCATCAGTACCAGGCGCTGGGAGTTCATCAGGAAACTCTGGTCCCGCACGATCCAGCCAAACAGCTCGAAGACCAGGCCGATGCCGATCAGCACCAAAAAGATGCTCAGCTCGGTGGGCATGCGTCGGCGACTTTTGGTGGGTACCGTCGCGGGTTTGTTATCCGTTATTGCGTTCATAGCCCATCACCTTCTTATTCTGTACGTCAGTGGACTGCCGTCATCCCGGAGGCCAACTGCATGACTTTTTCCTGGGTCGCTTCGCTGCGGTCCAGGGTGCCCATCAATTCGCCTTCGTGCATCACCATGACCCGATCACTCATGCCCAGCACTTCGGGCAATTCGGAGGAAATCATGATCACGGCCATGCCTTCGCTGGCGAGGAATGAGATCAATCGGTAGATCTCGGCCTTGGCGCCCACGTCGATGCCACGGGTGGGTTCATCGAGGATCAGCAGCCGCGGGTTAGTCATCAGCCAGCGCGCCAACAAGGCCTTCTGCTGATTACCACCGGACAAGGTGTCGATACACTGCTCCAGCGACGGGGTTTTCACCCGCAGCTTCTTGCACATGTCTTCGCACAGCGCACGCAGGGCCTTCTGCTGGATAAAGCCGTTGCCGGAGTAATGCGGCAGCACGGCCATTTCCATGTTTTCCAGGACCGACAGGCACGGGAACAGGCCACTGAGCTTGCGATCCTCAGTCAACAGCGCGAAGCCCTTTTCGATGGCCATGTGCGGGTCGGTGATGCGCACCGCCTTGCCATCCAGGGTGATCTCGCCGCTGCTGCTGGGCGTGATGCCAAAAATAGTTTCTGCCACGTTGGTACGACCCGAGCCCATCAGCCCGGCGATACCGAGGATTTCACCGGCGTGCAGATCGAACGATACGTCCTTGAACACGCCGTCCAGTGTCAGGTCGCGCACCGTCAGCAACAGGTCGCCGATGGGCGTCTCGCGCACCGGGAACAACTGGCTCAGCTCACGGCCGACCATCATCGAGATCAGGCTGTCGCTGTTCATGCTGTCGGCACGTTGCAGGCCGATGTAGTGGCCGTCGCGGAACACCGCCACTTCATCGGCGATGGCAAACACTTCGTTCATTTTGTGGGTGATGTAGACAATGCCTTTGCCCTGGGACTTGAGGTCGGCAATGATCGAAAACAGGTGGGCCACTTCCTTCTCGGTAATGGCCGAGGTCGGCTCATCCATGATCAGGATGTCGGAGTCATAGGACACCGCCTTGGCAATCTCGACCATCTGCCGCTCGGCGATGCTCAGGTTGCCCACATGTTCCTCAGGGTCCAGGTTGATGCGCAGGCGCGCCAGCAACTCGGCGGTGCAGCGGTGCATTTCGCGGTGATTGACCATGTGCAGGCTGTTGAGCTGCTCACGACCGATCCAGATGTTCTCGGCGATGCTCATGTGCGGCATCAGGTTGAGTTCCTGGTGGATCATCGCGATCCCGGCCTTCTGGGCCGCCAGGGGTGTTTCAAACACGATCGGCTTGCCACGCAGGCGGATTTCCCCGGCGTCGGGCTGGTAGATGCCGGCGATGATTTTCATCAACGTCGACTTGCCCGCACCGTTCTCGCCCATCAGCGCCAGCACGGTGCCGGGGCGCACCCGCAGTTGCACGTCGGCCAGGGCCACGACGCCGGGAAAGCCTTTGCTGATGTTGACGATTTCCAGCAGGTAAGGTTCTTCCAGCGGCTGGGGCTGAAGACCGGGAGGCTGCGAGACAGTCGCTTGAGCGAGCATAGGGAGGTACTCCATCTGCAGGGCGGCCAAGACCGCCCTGCCGGCTTATTGTTGTTATGCAGGGCTATTTGAAGTCTTTGACGTTGTCCGGGGTGATCAGCTGGAACGGGATCACCACGTTCTGCTCGAAAGGCTCGTTCTTGGCCATCTTGCGCGCCGTTTCCACCGACTTGTCGGCCTGGCCCTTGGCATCCTGGAAGGCCGACACCGTCATGTCACCCTTGGTGATCGCGTTCAGGCCATCCGGCGTACCATCGACACCGGCGATCAACACGCCCTTCTTGCCCGCCGATTTGAGGGCCATGGACGCGCCGATGGCCATTTCATCGTTGTTGGCCAACACCGCGTTGAACTCGCGGCCCTGAGTCAGCCAGTCGTTGACCAGGGTCATGCCCTTGTCACGCAGCCAGATACCGGTCTGTTCCTGCTCGATTTTGATGCCTGGGTACTTAGTCAGGACTTCCTTCACACCCTTGGTACGGTTGGTGGTGGAGTTGTTTGCCAAGTCACCCAGCAGGATCACGATGTTGCCTTTGCCGCCAAGCTTTTCGGCGATGTACTGCATCTGCAGCTTGCCGGCCTCGACGTCGTCGGACGTCACCGCCGCGACGCCTGGGGCCAATGTCGCGCTGTCTGGACGACGGTTGACGAACACCAGCGGGATTTTCGCTGCGGTGGCGGCCTTGATGATGTTGGCCGTCGACGCGGTATCCACCGGGTTGACGATGATCGCGTCGACTTTCTGGCTGATAAAGTTCTCGACCTGGCTCAGTTGCTTGACCACGTCGGCACGGGCGTCTTCGAACTGCAATTGCACGCCATCCCCCTTGGGATAGGACTTGGCTTGCTTGTCCATGTCTTCGCGCAGGTAGGTGAGGAAGGTGTCATCGAAGGCGGACATGCTCACGCCTATCTTGAGGTCAGCAGCCGAGGCAACACCGCTGGCGAGCAGCATGGACAGGGCCAGCGCGGTAAAACGGATCGGGGTCTTCATGAACGGTCTGTCTCCACTTTCTTGTTGGTTTTTTGGACGTTGCGTTTATCAGATCTCGGCAGGCAGCCGGACGACCGGTGCGCCTGGAATGCAGCACACCAGCGCGCCTTTGTTTTCGACGCACAGCACATTAAGGAAGGAGAAGTAGAACGGCCGGGCGCGGGGCAGACCGCGTGGCGCAAGAGTGGGGCGTAAAACTCGCAGTACAGCGTTGAAGATTTTCATCTGACGGTACCTGGTTGTTTTTGATCTTGTTTTTGTTGAGTCGCGCGGGTCGAGCCCGAACGTACTTTATGCAACCTGGAAAAGACTTTATTGGAAAATAATTTCCATATCAACATGTTTTAGAATTTTATTCTATTTTTGTTGAAACCACCTGCTGACGCTCGGCGCTGAGGCGTGCGGCGTCCAATATACGGGTGGTTTCCAAGGCGTCATAGGCGTCCACTGGCAACGGTCCCTGCCCTTGCACGGCCAGTTGCAACTGCCGATAGAACTGCGTCCAGCAGCCCTTCTCCGAGGGTACTCGCTCACGCTCCGATCCTTGTTCAAACCAGCCCCAGCGTCGATGCTCTTCGGCGCCCCAGTGCTCGCCTTCGGTTTTCGGCGACTTGCCGGCCATTAACGCCTCTTCCTGACCGTCCAGGCCTTCGACGGTGTAGCAACCTGCGCTGCCACTGACGCGAAAACGCGGTGCCTGGCTGTTTTGCAAGGCGTTGCCCCACAGATGGGAGATCACGCCGTTGGCATGGGTCAGGGAGACAAAGAAGCCGTGATCCACCGTGGGGTGTTCGGCGGTGTAGTGCAGTTGGGCGAACACTCGATCTACCGGGCCGAACAGTTGCAACGCCTGGTCGACCAAATGGCTGCCCAGGTCGCGCAGCCAGCCACCACCGCTGGCGTTGCCCACGGCGTGCGGGCTATAGCGTTCCACGCGAGACTCAAAGCGGGTGATCTTGCCCAGGGCGCCAGCGTCGATGAGCTTGCGCAGGGTCAGGTAGTCCGAATCCCAACGCCGGTTCTGGTACACGCTGAGCAGCGTGCCCTGGCGCTCGGCGGCGGTGATCAGCGCCTGGGCCTGTTCGGCGTTAGCGGCAAAGGGCTTGTCACTGACCACGGTGACACCGTGTTCGATGGCTTCCAGCACCAGGGCCGGGCGGCCTTTGAGGGTGGTGGAGATGACCAGCGCGTCGACACCGGCCTCGACGATCTGGCCGATGGAGTCAAAGGCTTTTACGCCGGGATGGTCCGTGTTCAATTGCCGTCGTCGCTCCGGGGAGCGTGTCACCACGCCAACAAACGTAGCGCCGGGCAGTGTTGCAATCAGCGGCGCATGAAAGAAGCGCCCTCCATGGCCGTAGCCGACCAGTCCGATTCGCATACATACACTCCTGATTTGAAGTGGAAACCCAATCCAACTGTGGGAGCTGGCTTGCCTGCGATAGCGATTTGTCAGTTGCAAATGTATTGCCTGACACACTGCAATCGCAGGCAAGCCAGCTCCCACAGTTGGATTGGGTTTCTTCAGTGGTTTAGCCGTAGAAGTGCGGGCGATCCGGCAGGCTCACCTTCACAATCTGCTCACTGTTCTGCGCCTCGATGCACGCATCCGCCGCCACTGCCGCCGCAAAGCCATCCCACGCCGAAGGCCCGCCGACCTGGCCGGCGCGCACGCTGTCGATGAACGCCTGCAACTCCACGTCATAGGCGCCGATAAACCGGTCCTTCCAATCCATCAGAATCGCGTTGGACAGCTTCGCTTCACTGCGCAGTTGCACCTGGGACGGCTCCGGCAGCTTGGCGATGCCGGTCTCCCCCACCACTTCGCACTGGATGTCATAGCCGTACTGGCAGTTCACAAACACTTCCACATCGATGCGCGTGCCCTTGGCGGTTTCCAGCAGCACGATCTGCGGGTCGCGCAGGTGGGCCAACGCCTTGCTGGATTTGCGCGGGAACACCACTTGCACCGACACATAGTCGTCGTTGAGCAGCCAGCGCAACACATCCAGCTCGTGGATCAGGGTGTCGGTGATCGCCATGTCGGTCTTGTAGTTCTCGCCCACCGTCGGGTTGCGGTGCGCGCAGTGCAGCATCAGCGGCTCGCCGATCTGGCCGCTGTCGATCACGGCTTTGAGGGCGCGATAGCCTTCGTCGTAGGGGCGCATGAAACCGACCTGCACCAGGCGCTTGCCGTAGGCCACCTCGGCATCGACGATCTTGCGGCAGCCCTCGGCAGTGACCGCCAGGGGTTTCTCGCAGAACACCGGTTTGCCGGCGGCGATGGCGGCGAGCACGAACTCTTCGTGGCTCGGGCCCCAGGAGGTGACCAGGATCGCTTGCACCTGCGGCGAGTTGATCAACGCATGGCCGTCGGGGTACACCTCGGCGTCCAGCTTCAAGTCCGCCACCACCTTGGCGGCCTGTTCAAGGTTGATGTCGGTCACGGCGACGACCTGGCTGTTGAGCAGGGTCTGGCTGCAACGACGAATATGGTCCCGGCCAATGGCGCCCGTACCAATCACTCCAAGCTTCAAAGACATACAACACTCCTCTTGTTATTAGTACTGCCGGGCCTTCGCCAGGTGTTCGTTGAGTTTTTTCGCGGCGGCATTCGTGCGTTCGCTGGTGGAGACCTGCGCCACGCCCACTCGCCACCACGACAGGTAGCCGTGGATCATGGTCTTGGGCAGCACCTTGATATCGATCAGCGTGGACACCGTCTGCGTACGCGCATCGGCCAGCGCGGCTTGCAGCTGTTCCACGCTGCTGACCTTGTAGGTCTTGCAGCCATAGGCCGCTGCGCTCATGGCAAAGTCCACCGGCACCAGGCCACCGTCGAGCTTGCCGCTCTCGGGGTTGCGGTAGCGGAATTCGGTGCCGAAGCTGTCCATGCCGTTGCCGATCTGCAGGTTGTTGATGCAGCCGAAGGCCATGTTATCGAGCAGCACCACGTTGATCTTGCGGCGCTCCTGGATCGAGGTAGCCAGCTCCGAGTGCAGCATCATGTAGGAGCCGTCACCCACCAGGGCGTAGACCTCTTTGCTCGGTTCGGCGAGTTTCACGCCGAGGGCGGCGTTGATCTCGTAGCCCATGCACGAATAGCCGTACTCGACGTGGTAGGTGTTCACGCCCTTGCTGCGCCAGGCTCGCTGCAGGTCACCGGGCAGGCTGCCGGCGGCGGCGACGATGATGGCGTCGTCGGCCAGGGTTTCATTCAATACACCCAGCACGCGGCTTTGGGTCAGGCACGAGCCGGTCAGCTCGATAAATTCACGCAGCACCGCGCGGTCCAGGTGGTCGTCGACCTCAGGCACAAAACCGTCGCCGGCATATTCGACCTGATGCACACGGTCCACTTCGGCCTCCAACTGCGCCTTGGCCTCGCTGATCTGCTCGCCCCAACCGGAACGGTAATCGCCGAGGGCATCCGCCAGTGTCTCCAAGGCGATCTGCGCGTCGGCCAACACCTGCACGCCATCCAGTTTCAGGGCGTCACAGGGGCTGATATTGAGGTTGAGAAACTTCACGTCTGCGTGCTTGAACAGCGATTTGGACGAGGTGGTGAAGTCGGTGTAGCGCGTGCCGATACCAATGATCAGGTCCGCGTCGGGCGCCAGCAGATTCGCCGCCAGGCAGCCGGTTTCACCGATCCCGCCGACGTTCAGCGGATGGCTGGAAACCACGGCGCTCTTGCCCGCCTGGGTTTCCGCGAAGGGAATATCAAACCGTTCGGCAAAGGCTTGCAGCGCGGCGTTGGCGCCGGAGTACTTCACCCCACCACCGCAGATGATCAGCGGCTTGCGCTTGCCGCGGAACGCCGCCAATGCATCACTGATCATCGCGGCGGTCGCCGGGCGACGGTCGATGCGGTGCACGCGTTTCTGCAGGAAATAATCCGGATAATCCCAGGCCTCGGCCTGCACGTCCTGGGGCAATGCCAGGGTCACCGCACCGGTCTCGGCCGGGTCGGTAAGCACGCGCATGGCGTGGATGGCGGCGGTCATCAACTGCTCGGGGCGGTTGATGCGGTCCCAGTATTTGCTGACCGAGCGGAAGGCATCGTTGGTGCTGATGCTCAAGTCGTGGAACTGCTCGATCTGTTGCAGCACTGGGTCAGGCTGGCGGCTGGCGTACACATCGCCGGGCAACAGCAACAACGGGATACGGTTGGCCGTGGCGGTCGCGGCGGCGGTCAGCATATTGGCGGCGCCAGGGCCGACGGAGGCCGTACACGCGTAGATCTTGCGGCGCAGGTGCTGCTTGGCGAAACCGATGGCGGCGTGGGCCATGCCCTGCTCGTTGCGGCCCTGGTGCACCACCAGGTCGCCGGCATCCTGTTCCAGGGCCTGGCCCAGGCCCAGCACATTGCCGTGGCCGAAAATCGTGAACACCCCGGCGACGAACTTGCTCTGTACGCCGTCGACTTCAATGTATTGGTTGTCCAGGAACTTCACCAGGGCCTGGGCCATGGTCAGTCTTGTTGTGGTCATCTCGCGCCCCTTATCGTTTCTGCAGATGGGCGATGCTTGCCCCCAACGCCTGCTGGATATCCGCCAATGCATGCACGCTCTCGGCAAACGGTTCGAATGACAGGTAGCCGCTGTAGCCGGTGCTGAGCAAGGTGTCGATCTGTGCGGCGTTACCCAGGATGTCGCCCTCGCCCACCAGCACGCGATGGCCGTCACGAATCGAACTGAGCGGCGCCTCGCTATCTTCCACGCCGGAGATATGCACCAGCCCGGTCAACTCCGGGAAGAACTCATGTTCGCTGGCCAGGTGATGATGGAAGGTGTCGTGCACCAGGCGGAACACATCCAGGCCGCCGATGGACTTGATCGCCTCCACCGCCACGCGCTTGCGCCGCAGGGCACACTCTTCAAAACCCAGGGGCTCGATAAAGCCGAGAATCCCGTAGTCGCGCAGGATCGGCGCCAACTCGCTCAAGGCCGTGCGCAAACCGGCGGCACGCTGGGCTTCATTGCGCGTGTCGCCCGGCTCATTGAGCGGGCACATCACCAGGCCCTGGGCGCCGCATTCACGGGCGTAGGTCGCCAGTGTGATCGCCTGGGCCCGACGCTCGTCGTTCCACACATCAAAAGGGTACAGCGCGTTGATCGACAGCACGGTAATGCCCTGCACCGCGCACAGTTCACGCACGCGGCTGGCCGGGGTGCCGAATTCGATCTGCTTGTCGGCCAGGTCGTTGCGAATCTCGATCGCATCGCACTTGAGCGTTGCGGCCAGTTGGATGAAATCCGGCAGGGAAAGATTGGGGGCAACCATGCGGTTAAGGGCGAAACGTAGAGGCGACTTCATTGTTGTTGTTCTCCGTCCAAACCGCTGATTAAAGGTCCAGCAGCCAGCTGTGCTGCGGGTCGTTGTGGAAATGCCAGGCACGCTTGGGGCCGGCCATCACGTTCAGGTAATAGGATTCGTAGCCATAGGGCACGCTGACTGGGTGATAACCCTTGGGCACCACCACCAGGTCGCTGTTTTCCACGGCCATGGCCTGGTCGATGCTGCGGTCGTCGGTATAGACGCGCTGGAACACGAAGCCCTGGGGCGGGTTGATCTGGTGGTAATAGGTCTCTTCCAGGAAGCTCTGGTGCGGCAGGTCGTCGGTATCGTGCTTGTGCGGCGGGTAGCTCGACGAATGCCCGGACGGCGTACGCACTTCCACCACCAGCAGCGAATGGGCCGGCTCGCTGTCGGGCAGGATGTCGCACACGTAGCGAGTGTTGGCGCCCTTGCCCCGTACGCTGCGCTTGCAGTTTTCGGGGCGGATCAGGCGTGGTTCGTAGCCCTCGGTGCCAGGCGCCGCGCACACGGCAATCTGCACGTCGCTCAACGCCGTGACCTGGGCATCGGTGCCCGGCGGCAAGTAAGCGGCGAACGGCGATTTGTCTTCAAACACCGATTGGCGATCACCCAGGTTCTGCCAGTTGAAGCCTTCACCTTCGATGTTCACCCGGCCGCTGAGCAGCACCAGGCACAGCTCTTTATCACCGGCGCTGACCGGCAGGGTTTCCCCCAGGCTCAGGCGGTAGGCGGAAAAACCCACGTACTCCAGGCGCCCGGCTTCCAGGGCGACCATGGTCTGGCCGCGTTTGCTGCTTTTGACCAACAAGCTCATCACTCAAGTCCTCTCGTTGAGAAGCGCGCGCAAGGTGTCATAGCCTTTCTTCGCGTAGATATAGCTGGGGGCTACTGCCGGATCCTGCTCGGCTTCCACCACCAGCCAACCCTCGTAGTGGGCAGCCAGCAGCACGTCTAGCAATTCGGCGAAGTCGATATCGCCATCGCCGGGCACGGTGAAGGTGCCGTTGACGATGCAGTCGGGGAAGCTCCACATCTGGTTACGCGCCAGTTGCACCACCGGTTTGCGCACGTCCTTGAAGTGCACGTGGCAAATGCGGTCGATGTGTTTGCGCAGCACCTCGATAGGTTCGCCGCCGCCCATGTAGCAGTGACCCGAATCAAACAGCAGGCCGACTTCAGGACCGGTGCGGCGCATCAGTTGGTCGATGTCTTCCGGGGATTCAACATAAGCGCCCATGTGGTGGTGATACGCCAGGCGCACGCCCTGGGACAGGGTAAAGCGCGCCAGTTCAGTGAGCTTGTCGGCGTAGTCCTGCCAGGCCTGTTCACTGTGGAAACGTGGACGTTCGATCAGGCGAATGCGCGAGCCCTGGATCGAATCGGCCACCTCGCCGTAGACCAGTACCGTGGCGCCATTCTGCTTGAGCAACTCGACATGCCCGGCGATGGCCTCGATCTCCTCAGCCACCGAGCGCCGGGCCAGGCGGCTGGAGTACCAGCCGGAAACCAGCGCCAAATCATAAGGGCGCAAAACATCGCCGACGCCCTTGGCGTCCTTGGGGAACTTGCCGTTGAGTTCAAAACCTTCGTAGCCGATTTCCTTGCCTTCGCTCAGGGCGGTGCTCAAGGGGGTTTCACCGCCCAGGGCCGGTAGGTCGTCGTTGCTCCAGGAGATCGGGTTGATGCCAATTCGGATTGCGGGCATGGCTGCACCTTTTATTGTTTTTCAAAGTTGCATGAGATCTGCTTTATGTGGGAGCTGGCTTGCCTGCGATGGCATCAACTCGGTGTACCTGATAGACCGAGTTGCCAGCATCGCAGGCAAGCCAGCTCCCACATTTGATTGCACTTCAAGTTGGAAAACGGGTTCAGGTTCGGGCACTTCGCCAGGCATTGATCAGCTGTTCGAAGGTGGCCTGGACTTGTTGGATCAGGGTTTCGTCATCGATCTCCCCCGCCATCCACGCGCGGCTCGGTTCCTGGAAAATCGTGCGGCCCACGGCAAAGCCACGGCAGGTGGTGCTCTGGCTGGCCTGCTGGAAGCCGTCGGCGAGAAGTTCCGCCGACGCATTCAGGCCCAACAACACCACGCCACGGCAGTACGGATCGCGCTCCTGGATCAGTTCGTCGAGCTTTTTCCAGTCTTCGGCCGATTGCGCCTCGATCTTCCACCACGCCGGGTAGATACCCAGGTTGTACAGGCGCTTGAGGCTGCGGTAGAGCACATCCGGGTAGGTGGACGGATGATCCTTGGGCGGGATGACTTCCAGCAGCAGTTCATGGCCGCTGACAATCGACGCCTCATATACCGCCTTGAGTTGTGCCTCTTGCTCCAGGCGCAGCATCGGCTCGTCATCCGGGTGGAATTGCACCAGGCACTTGATGATCTGTTCCTGGGGCCAGGCGATCAGGTTGCTGCCCACTGAACGGCCATGTTCGAACGCCAGGGGCCGTGAGTTCTGCACTTCTACCGGGCGCGCGATCCACCAGCCACGACCACTGGCGGCGTTGAGCGCGTCCTGGCCGAAGCGTTGGTCGGCGAGCAGGCCGACGTCGGCTTCCACCCCTTGCTCGGCGAGTTTTTTCTCGACGCGTTCGATGGCCTGGATAAACAGTTGCTTGGCATCACTGATGCGCGACGGGTCCTGGCCGCCTTTTTGCGCCAGATCCACCAGTTGCCAGCGGTGATCGAAGGCAAACACGAACAATTGCTTCCAGGCCTTGCGCGGCACCGTCACGCGGTGCAGGCGTTGCAGGGTCACGTCCTGGTCCGGGCGGGTAATCGGCACCGGGCTGTTGAACAGGTATTCCAGCTCCGCCGGCGTCGGCATGGCCGGTGCGCAGGCGTGGCGTGAGACGACCAGGCCGCCACAGGCGTTGGCCAACTGGCTGCAACGCTCGTCACTCGCGTCGTTGATCCAGCCGCTGAGGAAACCCGACATGAACGCATCGCCGGCGCCCAATACGTTGAGCACTTCAACCCGCACACCGGGGTAGATGGCGCCGTCTTCCAGACGTGGGGGAATGGCACCGTGGATGACTGTGCAACCCTGCGGACCGAGCTTGACCACCAGGGTCGCCGGGGTCAGTTCGCGCACCTTACGCAGGGCGGCGAGCAAGTCTTCACTGCCGCCCGCGATGAGGAATTCTTCTTCGGTGCCGACGATCAGGTCGAAGCGCGGCAGGATGTTCTGCACATGCTGGCTGACATTCTGGTCAGCGACAAAGCGGGTTTCGCCATCGGCCTTGCCCGCCAGGCCCCACAGCACCGGGCGGTAGTCGATATCCAGCACGCGCTTGACGTTGTGCTTGGCCGCGTAGTCCAGGGCCTGGATGCTGGCCTTGTACACGCCGTCGGTGGAGAAATGCGTGCCGGTGATCAGCAGCGCCTTGCTGGAGGCAATAAAGGCTTCGCTGATGTCTTCGGCGCGCAGGGCCATGTCGGCGCAGTTTTCGCGGTAGAACACCAGGGGGAAGGTTTCGCGGTCCTTGAGGCCGAGCAACACCAGGGCGGTGAGGCGTTCCGGGTCGACCTTGATGCCGCTGACGTCACAGCCCTCTCGGGCCAGGGACTCCACCAGAAAGCGCCCCATGTGGTCGTCGCCGACCCGGCTCAACATCGCCGACCTGAGCCCCAGCCTGGCGGTGCCGAAGGCGATGTTGGCGGAGGACCCGCCGAGGTACTTGGCGAAGCTGGACACGTCCTCAAGCCGCGCACCCACTTGCTGTGCATAAAGGTCGACGCCCAGGCGCCCGAGGCAAATCAGATCCAATTGACGCCCACTGGCAAAACGAGTCTGGCCCATGCTGGCTCCTGTTATTTTTATCAGCCTGCGTTGTACCGACGTGGCGACGGCAAACGCTCTTGGTGGGAGCAGACTAGAACGTCCGGCGACGCCAATCAATATTTATTCCAGATATTTTTTCATTGGAATATTTTTTCCATTAAGCTTGTACAGAGCCAGTCCCACTACAGTGCATCGTTTCAGCAGGCCACGCCGGCCGTGATGCCGGGGTATTTTTTTGCGCCTACCCTGTAGACTTGCGCCACCCATCAGCGCAACAGACAAAAACGCCAGAAGGATTTCCCATGTCCCGCACCGATCCCGAGACCACCCTGGAAGACACTATCGCCAGCCCTCCGATCAATGCCGAGCGCCTGTTGCAGCTGATCACCGACGAATACGAGAGCCTGCCGCGCCAGCTCAAGCGCATCGCCAGCTACATGAGCCAACAGAGCGACCGGATCATGGTCGACCGCATCAGCGACATCGCCCGCGAGTGCGAGGTGCACCCGTCGGCCATCGTGCGCTTCTCGCAACGCTTCGGGTTCAGTGGCTTCAGTGAGATGCAGGCGTTGTTCCGCGAGGCCTACACCCACAAGACCACGCCGGTGCAGAACTACCAGCAACGCATCCGCAGCATGATCGCCAACAAGTCGCAGAAGGCCAGCGGCGGCGACCTGGCGCGCGAATGCGTCAACGCGACCTTGTCCGGTATCGAGCGCCTGGGGCTGGAGCTGGATGATGTCGCGTTCGACAAAGCCGTGGACCTGGTAGTGAATGCCGACAATATCTACGTAGTCGGCGTGCGCCGCTCTTTTGCAGTGGCCGATTACCTGGTCTACAACCTGCAGCACACCAACAAGCGCATCCACCTGATCTCAGGCCTGGGCGGCAGCTACCGCGAGCAGATGCGCAGCGTGCGCGCCAATGACCTGGTGATCGCCATCAGCTTTACGCCCTACGGCAAAGAGACCCAGCACTGCCTGCGCATCGCCCAGCACCACCAGGCCAAGACCCTGATCATCACCGACAGCAACCTGTCGCCCCTGGCCAAGCGGGCGAACGCGGTGCTGTTGGTGAATGAAGGCTCGTCGTTTGCCTTCCGCTCGTTGAGCGCCACCCTGTGCCTGTGCCAGGCGTTGTTTATTGCGGTGGCGTACCGGTTGGAGTTGAAGGTGGATGAGATTCATGAGCAGGTCGGCTTCGACGACTGAGCATCAACCGATAGGCCGCCGGAATCACAAACAGCGACAACAACGGCGCCGTGAGCATCCCGCCGATCATCGGCGCGGCGATGCGGCTCATCACTTCGCTGCCAGTGCCGTCGTCCAGCAGGATCGGCAGCAGGCCGGCGATGATCACCGCCACCGTCATCGCCTTGGGCCGTACCCGTAGCACCGCGCCTTCGGTGATGGCGGCCAGCAGATCCCCATCCTTGCGATCAACCCAGGCGTTTTTCAGGTACAGCAGCATGATCACGCCGAACTCCGCCGACACACCGGCCAGCGCGATAAACCCCACGCCCGTGGCCACCGACAAGTTGAAGCCCAGCCAGTAAAGCAACCACACCCCGCCCGTCAGTGCGAACGGCAAAGTCGCCAGGATCAGCAGCGCTTCGTCCGCCCGGCGGAAGGTCAGGTACAGCAGCACGAAGATGATCAGCAAAGTCGCCGGCACCACCAGTTTCAGGCGCTGATTGGCCCGTTCCAGGAATTCGAACTGCCCCGAATAGCTGAGGCTCATGCCCGGTTGCAGATGCACCTGCTGGTTGATTGCCGCGCGCAGATCCTTCACCACCGATGCCAGGTCGCGGTCGCGCACATCGATGTAGACCCAGCCGGAAGGCCGGGCGTTTTCGCTCTTGAGCATCGGCGGACCGTCGCTCACCTTGACCTTGGCCACCGTGCCCAGGGTGATTTGACTGCCTGACGGCGTGTAGATTGGCAAGTTTGCCAAGGCCGTCACCGAGTCGCGCCATTCCTTTGGATAGCGCAGGCTGATCGGGAAGCGCGCCAAGCCTTCCACGGTTTCGCCAATGGTTTCCCCGCCGATGGCACCCGACACAATCGACTGCACATCGGCGATGTTCAGTCCGTATTGCGCGGCCGCTGCCCGGTCGATATCCACGTCGATGTAACGCCCGCCGGTCAAGCGTTCGGCCAAGGCCGAACTGACGCCCGGCACGCCCTTGGCGACCTTTTCCACCGCCTGGGTCACCGCGTCGATCTGCATCAGGCTGGTACCGGCCACCTTCACGCCGACCGGGCTTTTCACGCCGGTGGCAAGCATGTCGATGCGGTTGCGAATCGGCGGAATCCAGATATTGGTCAGCCCCGGCACCTGCACCACGCGGTCGAGCTCCTTCACCAGTTTGTCCGGGGTCATGCCGGGGCGCCATTGGTCACGGGGCTTGAACTCGATAGTGGTCTCGAACATTTCCAGCGGAGCCGGGTCAGTGGCGGTTTCAGCGCGACCGGCCTTGCCGAACACGTGTGCGACTTCGGGTACGGTCTTGATCAGCCGGTCGGTGCGTTGCAGCAACTCACCCGCCGTTTGCGTCGACAGCCCCGGCAGTGCCGAAGGCATGTACAGCAAGTCCCCTTCGTCCAGCGGCGGCAAAAATTCACCGCCCAGTTTCGAGATCGGCCACACCGCGCTGGCGACCACCAGCAACGCTACCACCAGGGTCAGGCGCGGCCGACGCAGCACCGCCTCCAGCGCAGGCTGGTAGAGCTTGATCAGGCCGCGATTGAGCGGGTTACGCTGCTCATCCGGAATGCGTCCACGAATCCAGTAGCCCATCAGCACCGGGATCAAGGTCACCGACAAACCGGCGGCGGCCGCCATGGCGTAGGTCTTGGTGTAGGCCAGCGGGCCGAACAAGCGACCTTCCTGGGCCTGCAAGGTGAACACCGGAATGAACGACAAGGTGATGATCAACAGACAGAAAAACAGCGCCGGGCCGACCTCGACCGCCGCGTCGGTCATGACCTGCCAGTGGTCTTCGCCCTTGAGTTCACGACCCGGATTGGCGTGGTGCCAGGCTTCGATTTTCTTGTGGGCGTTTTCGATCATCACCACCGCCGCATCGACCATCGCGCCGATGGCAATCGCGATGCCGCCCAGGGACATGATGTTGGCGTTGATGCCCTGGAAGCGCATGACGATAAACGCGATCAACACCCCCACCGGTAGCGAGATGATCGCCACCAGGGATGAACGCAGGTGCCATAGGAAAATCCCGCAGACCAGCGCCACCACCACGAACTCTTCCAGCAGCTTGTGGCTGAGGTTGTCCACGGCGCGGTCGATGAGTTTGCTGCGGTCGTAGGTGGTGACGATCTCCACGCCGGTCGGCAGGCTGCTTTTCAGTTGTTCCAGCTTGGTCTTGACCGCAGCGATGGCTTCACGGGCATTCTTGCCACTGCGCAGGATCACTACACCGCCCACCGCCTCGCCTTCGCCGTCCAGCTCGCTGACGCCCCGACGCAGGTCCGGGCCCAACTGAATGGTTGCCACGTCGCCAAGCGTAACGGGCACATTATTCGCGTCCAGCCGCAAGGGAATCCCGCGAAAATCCTGCAGCGACTTGAGGTAGCCGGACGCCCGCACCATGTACTCGGACTCGCCCATGTTCAGCACCGAGCCGCCGGTTTCCTGGTTGGCTTTGCCGATGGCCTCCACCACCTGCGCCTGGGTAATGCCGCGATTGGCCAGGGCCAGCGGATCGAGCTGCACCTGGTACTGCTTGACCTGGCCACCGATGGTCGCGACTTCGGCCACATTGGGCAGGGTCTTGAGTTCGAACTTGAGGAACCAATCCTGCAAGGCGCGCAACTGCGCCAGGTCATGCTGGCCGCTGCGGTCCACCAGTGCGTACTGGTAGATCCAGCCGACGCCAGTGGCGTCCGGACCCAGCGCTGGCTTGGCCGATGCGGGCAAGCGCGCCTGCAACTGGCTGAGGTATTCCAGCACCCGCGAACGCGCCCAATAGAGGTCGGTGCCTTCGTCGAACAGCACATAGACGTAACTGTCGCCGAAAAAGGAAAACCCGCGCACGGTCTTGGCGCCCGGCACCGAAAGCATGGTGGTGGTCATCGGGTAGGTGACCTGGTTTTCCACGATCTGCGGCGCCTGGCCGGGATACGGCGTGCGGATGATCACCTGCACATCGGAGAGGTCCGGCAGTGCATCGACCGGCGTGTTTTGCACCGCCCAGACGCCCCAAGCCGTGACAAACAACGTCGCGAGCAATACCAGAAAACGGTTGGCGACTGACCAACGAATCAATAAGGCGATCATGGTTGGATAATCCCGCGCAAACTGGCTTCAGAATCCAGCAGGAATTGACCGGACGCGACCACCTGCTGGCCTTCCTGCAAACCGCTGCGGATCAGCGTCATCTCCTGGCTTTCAGCGCCGACCTCGACGTCCACCGGGCGGTAATGCCCGCCCTCCTCGGCCAGCATCACCAACGTGCGTTTACCGGTACGGATCAACGCTTCGCTGGGCACCTGCAACACGGATAGCGCGGAGGATTGCGCCAGACGCACTTGGGCCGTCATGCCGGGGCGCAAGGTGCCATCGGCATTGGGCAGTTCAACGCGAACCTGCACGGTACGGCTGTCGCCGGCAATCGCCGGCAGAATGGCACTGACGGCGCCCTTGACGACTTGCCCCGGCAGCCCGACAAAGCGGCTTTCCACCGCCTGCCCCACAGCCAGGGCCGCACCTTGAGATTGCGGCACAGCAACCTGCAACCACAGGCGATCCAGGCCATTGATGCGCGCCAGGGTCTGCCCCACCGCCATCGTCATGCCTTCGCGCACGTCGAGGGTTTGCACCACGCCGCCGATGGGGCTGGCGACGGTCAATACCGATTGCACACGGCCGCTTCGCTCCATCTGCGCGATCAACCCGGCGGGCATACCGCTAAGGCGCAAACGCTGGCGCGCAGCCGCCAACAGACGCGCATCCGCGCTACGGCGCAAGGCCAGGAACTCTTCCTGGGCCGCCACCCATTCGGGTACCAACAGGTCAGCCAGAGGCGCGCCAGCCTTGAGTACATCCCCTGGCGCGCGGTCATACACGCGCTCGACAAAGCCGCCCGCCCGCGCCTGTACCACGGCGACGTCGCGCTCGTTGAAGGCGAGGATGCCAGACAGCTCCAGCGTGGACGCCAACACGCCACGGGTGACCGTTGCCAGGCGCACACCGAGGTTCTGCGCCACACGGGGGTCGATCTGCACAGCGGCGCTGTCTGCAGCGCCTTCGGCATAACGCGGCACCAATTGCATGTCCATGAAAGGCGACTTGCCGGGTTTGTCGAATTTCTGCTGCGGGTACATGGGGTCATACCAGTACAGCGCCGATTTGTCGGCCATGGCCGCGACGGGCGCTGGTGCCTGCGCCAGCCAGTAACCGGCGCCCAGGCCACCGCCCAACAGCGCCACCGCGAGGAGTCGATTAATCATGGGAGGCTTCTCCGTAGGCGAAATACAGCTGCGCGCCAACCAGGGCACGTTGCTCGAGGGCATCGATCTGTTTGAAACGGGCTTCGACCAGCTCACGTCGGGCGCCGACCAGGTTGAGCAAGTCACCCTTGCCAGCGCGATAACCGGCCAAGCTCAGCGCGACCTTCTCTTCGGCCAGGGGCACCAGGCTGTCCTGGCTGCGCTGCACGGCGCGGTCCAGACGCTGGTATTGCGCGAGGTCATCATCCAGTTGCTGGGTGTGTTCGCGGGTGACCGCGTCGCGCTCGGCATCCAGCTGATCCAGCTCGGCTTGCTTAGCGGCGATCCCGGGGTTTTGCCGGCGACCGGGGAAGATCGGCAGGTCGAAACTCAATTGCAGGCTGACCATATCGCCGTATTCACGGCCACGGTGCTGGTAGTCCACTTCCCAACTCCAGTCCGAAGTCTTTTGCGCCTTGGCTTCGCGCAACCGCGCTTCGGCCTCGCGGGTGCGCGGCACAAAAGCTTGCAGTTCAGGGTGTTGATGCAAGTTGTAACGCCCGTCGATGGCCCAGTTGGGCAACTGGCCGCTGGGTGCTTCATTGGCGGCTGGGCCGATCCAGCGCTTGAGCGCCGCGCGGGCCTGGGCGCGTTGCTGGACCAGTTCATCTTCGCGTCCGGCCAGTTCGGCGGCTTCCTGTCGTGGTAACACCGCATCCGAGGGCTGGCCGCGACCACCGGCCAATTGCGCACGCACGCTGTCTTGCAGCAGGCGGTTCTGCTGATAGAAGTCCTTGAACAAGGCCTCCTTGCGTTCCACCGCATAGGCACGGATCCAGGCTTGGGCCGTGGCCTGGCGCACGTTCAGGCGCTCGATCCGACCTTCGGCCGCGGTGCGCTCCACCGTGGCATCGGCCAGCTCGATACGCGCCTTGCGCTTGTCGCGGCTGGGCACCTGCTGTTGGATACCGATCATTTGTTCAGTCATGTCATCGCCATACAACGTGCCGCGATTGGGCCCACCGATGGGGAAGTTCTGCAGGCCAACCACCAGCTTCGGATCTGGCAGTTCGCCAGCCGGGATCGCCGCCTGGGTCGCGGCTTGCAACTTGGCCGACTCAGCAGCGAGCGACGGTGCGTTGTTCTGCGCCAGGCGCAGGGCGTCGTCCAGGGTCAGCGCACTCGCCCACGCCGGCCACGCCAGCACGCCCACCACCAGGGCGCGCATGTAGAAGGGATTCATGTTGAAAATTCCTGTTCCGTTGCGCTGCGCGCCGCATTACGCGGCCCACAGCAAAGCCATCCCGGTCAGGGGATGCGTCTTGAGGTGCAACAGGAATCAGGAACGGGGTGGGCGCCAGACGCCGGACGGCGTGCGGTCTGGGATGAAATCCGAAGAGGTGCTGACGAGCAGCGGATGCGCCAGGCTCAACGGCGCCTTGAGCACCGGCAAGGAGAGTTGCAGCAAGCCGCCAGTCTTGCACTCCTGGCCGGGTTTGCAGGCCTTGCCGTGATCGACGCCGTCCTGGCAGCAGTCAGGGTTCATGTCGGTCATCACCTGCATGTCCGACATCTTCATCGGGCAGGGTTCGGTGCTCGACGGCACACCCGCCATCCCGGTCAGGGGAAGCGTGAGGCTCAACAGCAAGACCAGGGCTAAACGCAAAAGGCGGCTCATGGGGCGCGAGTCTAGCCAAGCGCGGGTTAAGCCGCTATTAACAATTGCGTGAGAACTCGGCCGTGATAGCGGATCTGGGCCAGGGTCAACGCGGTGTAGCCGATGATCACCGCCGGCGGCAAGCTCACGCCGTGACAGAACTTGCCCAGAGGCTGCAGCGTCAACCCGGCTTCGGCGGCATGGTTGCAGAAATCGCCCTCTTCGACACCGGCCGGCAACCACAACACAAAATGCAACCCTGCCTGCTGGCCACTGACCGCGCAGCGCCCGCCCAGGCATTCCAGCAACGCATCGCGACGGGCCTGGTACGCCTGGCGCGAGGCACGCAAGTGACGCACGAAGGCGCCACTGCGCAAGAACTCGACCAACCCCAATTGATCAGTGGCCCCCACCGAATGCCCGGTGAGTTGCAAGGTGCGCAACAGCCCGCGACGCAACGCCTTGGGCACCACCATGAAGCCCACGCGCAAACCGGGGAACAGGTTCTTGTTGAAGCTGCCGCAGTAGATCACGCGGTCTGCCGAATCCAGGGACTTGAGCGCCGCCAGTGGCGCGGTGTTGTAGTTGTACTCGCTGTCGTAATCGTCTTCGACCACCCAGGCGTTGGCGCGGGCTGCCCAGTCCAGCAGCGCCAGGCGACGGGACACCGACAGCGTCATGCCCAGCGGCGCCTGGTGCGCCGGGGTGACGTAGGCCAAGCGGGCTGTCTCGGGAAGTTGCGCAGTATCGAGGCCCTCGGCGGTGACGGGGATGCCCTGCACATTGGCGCCAGCCAGCGTGAATAGGCGCCGTGCCGGCAGGTAGCCTGGATCCTCGACACAGGCCCTATCGCCGGCCTTGAGCACGCTGCGCGCGATCAGGTCCAGGGCGTGGCGGATGCCGGTGGTGACAATCACCTCATCGGCTTCGCAATGCAGACCGCGATAGCTGCGCAGGTAGTCGGCGATCTGTGCGCGCAACTCGGGCAGGCCGGCCGGGTGTGACGCCTCCAACACGCCCGGCCCGACTGACAACAGCCCACGGGTGATACAGCGGGCCCAGCTCTTCAGATCGAACAGGCTGGCATCCGGGCGCCGTGCGACAAAGGGCACATGGCTCTGCACACCACTGTCCGGCAGATCAGACTCCACAGGCCGACGGGGTATGTCCTTGGCCAACGGCGCGGCGATGAACTGCTCGGGGATCACCGCGCACACCCGCGTGCCGGACCCGGCGACCCGCTGCACGTAGCCTTCGCTGTGCAGACGGTCGAACACGGCTTCCAGCGTGCCACGGGAGACCCGCCAGCGTTCGGCCAGGCTCCGCGTGGAGGGCAAGCGGCTGCCCGCCGGCAGTTGGCGGTTCAGGATCGCACCGCGCAAGGCTTCGTAGGCGCCCTGCTGCTTGCCCGCGTCCAGCGTGTCGGGACGCGGCAGGTCGAGGGCGGATGCGGTTTTTCCTCGGCTCATAGTGGTCCTATCGAACAAGGCACAAGTGGTCCTAATGATTAAACCACAACGCAGCTAGAGTCAGGACTCTACTCTTTGCATCGAGACGCCCCATGACTCAACGCGCCCTCTCCACCGGGTTCTGGCTGGTGCTGCTGACCGTGCTCATCGCCTTGCCACGCGTGACCTTGGACATGCACCTGCCGGCCCTGCCCGCCATGGCCGATTACTTCCAGACCAGCGACAGCCAGCTGCAACTGACCCTGACGCTGTACGCCCTCGGCTCGGCGATTTCGCTGCTGGTCAGTGGGCCGCTCACCGACCGCTTTGGTCGTCGTCCGGTGTTGCTGGCCGGGTTGTTTTTGTATGTCCTCGCCACGGCAGCTTGTGCCCTGGCGGACAACATCGCCGTGTTGATCATCGCCCGACTGTTCCAGGCCTTGGGTGGCTGTTGCACCACCGTGATCGGCCGTGTGATCGTGCGCGATTACTTCGACCGCAACGAGCAAGCACGCCTGCTTGGGCTGATCTCCATGGCCATGGCAATTTCGCCCATGGCCGCGCCGGTACTGGGTAGCCTGATGCTGCCGTTCATCCACTGGCGCGGGCTGTTCGTGCTGCTGGGCGTAATCGGAGCTGTGCTGTGCCTGGTCGTGTATCGCCGTTTACCTGAAACCCGCCCGCCGGAAGTCGCCGCCGCCCCGCCGCGTGGGCTGTTGCGCGTCTACGGCCAACTGCTGCGTGACCGCTACTTCCTGCGTTACTCCGTGGCGATCGGTTGCGTGTACAGCACCTATTTTCCGTTTATCAGCGAGTCATCGGCGTTGCTACAACGGGGGTTTCATCTGTCCGCGACTGCTTACGCACTGGTATTCGCAGCAACCATCAGCGGCTACATGCTGGGCGCGAACCTGTTTCGTCGGCTGGTGCGGCGCTTCGAGGCAGACCGTTTGATCGTCGCCGGCATAGCCGTGAACGTGCTGGGCAGTGGGATTCTCGCGCTGGCGACTGTCGCGCTGCCGGGGGAATGGCTGGCGATCGTGCTGCCGATGGTGCTGATCATGGTGTCGGTGGGGATGGTGATTCCGGCCTGTCAGCTGTCGGTGCTGCAGCCTTATGGTGCAATCGCGGGAACGGCATCCGGGCTGTTCTTTTTCACCCAGATGTTCCTGACGGCTGTGAGCAGTTGGGCGACCGGGCTGTTATCCGATGGCACGTCGGCACCGTTGGTGATGATGACGGCACTGGCAAGTGTGTTGCTGGTGACAAGCTGGCTGGCCTTGCAGCAAAAAGCCGCGCCTGTTGCTCAGGCGCGGCTTGGGTAACGCAACAATCAGTGCATGAAGATCGCGATCAGGATGATCACCGGAATAGGCACACCGAGGAACCAAAGCAGTAATGAGCGCATGATGTTCTCCTTGAATTAACGTACGAAGTGTTCGGTTTCGACATACACCACGGCATCGCGACGGCGACCGCCAAAGGTGGCTGCGAAGCTGGCGAGGAACGCGCCGATCAACAGGGCAACAAAGGTCCACAGCGACGTGTAGGCAGCGACCTTGGCGGCGGTATCAGCAGCTTGTTTGGCTTTGAGCTTGGCGTCTTCCAACGCTTTGCGGGCGTCGCCGTAGACTTTGTCGATACGCGCTTCGGCATCCGCCTGGCTGAGGTTGGTGCGCTGGCTGATCAACTGGGCCAGGTAGGCACGGTCTTCAGGGGCCAGTTGACCGTCGTTGCTCAGGGTGCGGGTGAAGATGCGGGCAACCACACCGTGGGCGGCGTCATCGCTGACGGCGGCCGGGCGATCGTCGCGAAACAGGCTGTCGACGTAGTAGTCGAAGTCGCCACCGTTGACGCCCTTGGCAGCACTGCCAGCGGCTTGGGTGATGCCGCTGGCCGCGCCGGCGGCAACGCTGGCACCGGCTTTCACGCCGCCGCTGACGACACTGCTCACCGAACCGACCACCAGTACCGCAGTAATCAGCGTGGCCACAGCCCAGGCCAGGAAACCATGGGCGGTGTCGCGGAAGTACACCTCGTCGCCGTGCATATTCGCCCACTTCACCCGCAACCGGCCGGCGATATAACCGCCCAGCCCGGACGCGACGATCTGGGTAAACGCCAGCCAGACAATCGTGGAAATGCCAAGCCCTTTGGCACTGATGCCACTGTCGGCCCACGGCGATACCGCCGAAAAGCCCAGGCCGAAGCCCAGCAGCACCAGGATCAGGGACAATGCGGCCGCAGCGGCCGCCCCAGCAAAAATCGCCCCCCAGGAAACCCCGGAGAGCGCGCTCGACTCTTGCAGCGTGGATGAAGATGTGATCATTGTTGTTGTGCTCCAAGGCAGAAAAATAGTGTTACAAGTCTCAAAAGGGACAGTGCAGGCACCATGCCAGTCGCCACAAAAATAAATATCTATATATTTCAACAGGTTAAATAACTTGAACTTCCCAGGACCATGCAAGTTGCAAGAAACGGCAGTGGCAGGCGGGCTTTATGCATTCCCGGAGGTCAATGTGGCGGTTTTGCCAACATGAAGTTTTATTTAGGAAGCGTTCAGCCATTTCTTGGCAAAATGCCCGCACATCTGTAGGAGCCGGCTTGCCGGCGATTGCGGTCTTCCAGTGTGAAAGGTAATCCCATGACCCGAATTTTGACCATCGAGGATGACGCCGTAACGGCCCGCGAGATCGTCGCCGAGCTGAGTAGCCATGGACTGGATGTAGATTGGGTAGACAACGGCCGTGAAGGCCTGGTCCGCGCTGTAAGTGGCGATTACGACCTGATCACCCTCGACCGCATGCTGCCGGAACTCGATGGCCTGGCCATCGTCACCACGCTGCGCACGATTGGTGTGTCGACGCCGATCCTGATGATCAGCGCCCTCTCCGACGTGGATGAGCGTGTGCGCGGCCTGCGTGCCGGCGGGGATGACTACCTCACCAAGCCGTTCGCCTCGGATGAAATGGCCGCCCGCGTCGAAGTGCTGCTGCGACGCAAAAGCACGGTCCAGGAGTTCGAAACCGCCCTGCGCGTGGCCGACCTGGAACTGAACCTGATCAGCCGCGAAGCCAGTCGCGCCGATCAGCCCCTGAGCCTGCTGCCCACCGAATACAAGTTGCTGGAATTCCTGATGCGCAACACCGGGCAGATCCTGTCGCGGATGATGATCTTCGAAGAAGTCTGGGGCTATCACTTCGACCCCGGCACTAACCTGATCGACGTGCACATCGGCCGTCTGCGCAAGAAGATCGACCCACCGGGCCTCACGCCGCTGATCCGCACGGTACGAGGTTCCGGTTATGTCATTGCTGAACCCCTCTAAAGGCTGGCGCTCTTCCAGCAGCCGCTTGCTGGCGCTGTACAGTTCGTTGTTCGTGGCCTGGAGCTGCATCCTCATGGGGGTGCTGTATTACGAGGTGTCGGGTTACCTGGGCGACCTGTCGCGCCATTCGCTGATGCAGCGCCAGCACCTGTTCCAGCGCTTCGACGGCGAGGAACTGGTGGAAGCCCTGACCACCAGCATGACCTTCGACATGAAGGGCGTGGACGCCTACGGCCTGTTCGATGAGCAGTTCCGCCCGCTCAGTGGGCCGATCCGCGCGGTGCCGCCGGACCTGCCGCTGGACGGCAAGATCCACGCCCTGGTCAACTGCGTCGACTCCGACGACCCCAAGTTGCCCAAGGACAGCTGCGACGCTGTCGCCACCCACACCGAAGACGGCCGCTGGCTGGTGCTGGTGCGCGCCAACGGTTCGCTGTTTGGCGTGACCCGGATCATCTGGCATGCCCTGCTGTGGGCGCTTTCGTTGACGATTATCCCCGGTGTTGCCGGCTGGCACTTATTGCGTCGACGCCCGTTGCGGCGGATTCGCGGGATCCAGGCCAGCGCCGAAGCCATCGTCGCCGGCGACTTGACCCACCGCCTGCCGCTGTCGAACCGACGCGACGAACTGGACATGCTCGCGGCCATCGTCAACGCCATGCTGGATCGCATCGAGAAGCTGATGAACGAGGTCAAGGGCGTGTGCGACAACATCGCCCACGACCTGCGCACCCCGCTGACACGCTTGCGCGCGCAGTTGTACCGGATCAAGCAGGAGGCCGAGGCGGAGTCGGACTACGCGGTGAAGCTGGATGACGCGATTGCCGAAACCGATACGCTGATGGCGCGCTTTCGCGGGCTGTTGCGTATCTCCGAACTGGAAGACCACCAGCGTCGCTCCGGCTTTTTGGTCATGGACCCGCTGCCGCTGTTGCGCGAGTTGCACGACTTCTACCTGCCGCTGGCCGAAGAAGGCGAGTTGCAACTGCGCCTCGAAACCCCGGAATCCCTGCCGTGGATCACCGGCGACCGCGCCCTGCTGTTCGAAGCCCTGGCCAACCTGTTGAGCAACTCGATCAAGTTCTCCCCACCGGGCGGCGAAGTGATCTTGCGCGGGGTCAATGATGCAGGCAGCACGCGCATTGAAGTGCACGACTCCGGCCCCGGCATACCCGCGGCGGAACGTGACGCAGTGTTCCAGCGCTTCTATCGCGTGGATGAAAGCGACCAGCAAGGCGGGTTCGGGTTGGGCTTGTCGATTGTGGCGGCGATCATCAACTTGCATGGGTTCAAGTTGGAAGTGGGTACCAGTGAACAAGGCGGTGCCAGATTAGTCCTGGAATGCCGCCAGCAGCTCATGCCCGAATAGCTTGCGCTGTCGAGATTTACTTCGGTGAGCGGGCTTGCTGTGGTGAGCGGGCTTGCTCGCGCTGGAGTGCGTAGCGCTCCCAAGATTTTTGAGGGCGCGGGGCAAGCCCGCTCACCACAAACGCCCAATCACCACAAAACCCAGTCACCACAGGTTCAGTTTCAGGCCGGGAAATTGGCGCGCAACGCCTCAAGCCCACCGCTGTAGACACCGGCAAACAATTCCTCCACCGCCGCATCCGTAGTCCCCGTCGCCGGCGTGAACACACCCGACCAGGTGACTTTCGCCGACGTTTCGGTCAAGGCCTCAACCTGCAATGTCGCCAGGTACGCACTCACCGGAAACGGTGACTGCTCGATGGTGTAGCTGTAGGTGCGCCCAACGTTATCAAAGCTCTGCAACCGCTCCACCACCACGCCACCGTCGGCGGTTTGCAGGTGACGCACGCGGCCGCCATCGCTTGGCTCGCTTTTGACAATGAACGGCAGCCAGTCCGGCAGGCTGTTGAAGCCGCCGACCAATTGCCAGACCTGATCGGCCGAGACCGGGATTTCAATCACAGAAGACGCTGTTGCCACGTTAATTACTCCAGAAAATAGAAAACAATTCAGATGGCCATGCTGTCGACCACACCACCGTCGACCCGCAGCGCGGCACCGGTGGTGGCAGATGACAGGGGTGAAGCAATGTACGCCACCAGGTTGGCGACTTCATCCACATTTGCCGCGCGCTGGATGATCGAGGTCGGCCGTGCGTTACGCACAAACACATCCGCCTCGTCCCGCGCACTGCGCCCCGATTGTGCGGTGGCGTCCTTGAGCATCTGCTCCAGGCCGTCGGTAAAGGTCGGACCAGGCAACACCGCGTTTACCGTCACACCGGTGCCCGCCAGGCGCTTGGCCAAACCATGGGACACCGCCAGGTTGGCGCTCTTGGTCACGCCGTAGTTGATCATGTCCGCCGGGGTCGCCACGCCGGACTCCGACGACAGGAAAATCACCCGCCCCCAGCCCTGCTCGACCATACCCGGCGTGTAATGCCGCGCCAGGCGTACACCGGAGATCACATTGACCTCATAGAAGCGTGTCCACTCGCTGTCCGGGGCCTCAAAGAAATCCACGTCGTTGAAGATGCCCAGGTTGTTGACCAGGATGTCGGCACGCGGTTCGGCGGCGAAGAGTTTTTCTGCACCTTCGGCCGTACCGAGATCCGCCACCAAACCACGCAGGTCAGCGCCGGGAACGGCCTGGCGGATGCTCGCCAAGGCGTCATCCACCTTGCCCGCGTCACGCCCGATCACCACCACCGTGGCGCCGGACTGCGCCAGCGCCTGGCTGATGCCCAGGCCAATACCGGCGGTGCTGCCGCTGACAATCGCTACTTTGCCGCTTACATCAATTTTCATGGTTGAAACTCCTGAAGTTAAAGCGGCAGTGGTGCGCGATCCGAAATCAATCGGGCATCGCGCAGGGCCTGCCAGAAGGCTGCCGGAATCTTTTCTGACAACGCCGCGACGTCTTCGGCAATCCTGCCCGGACGGCTGGCACCGGGAATTACCGCCGCCACGGCCGGATGGGCCAGGGAGAATTGCAGCGCGGCGGCTTTCACACTGACGCCGAACGCCTGGGCAATCGCCTTGATCTGCTCGACCTTGCTGATGATCGCCTGGCTGGCTTTCTGGTATTCGAAGTGTTCGCCACCGGCAAGGATGCCCGAGCTGTAGGGGCCACCGACGACGATCTCGACGTTCTGGGCCGAAGCCGCGTCCATCAGGCGTTGCAGGGCGCGATCGTGGTCCAGCAGAGTGTAGCGGCCGGCCAGCAAAAAGCCGTCGGGTTGCGCTTCCGTCAGGTCCAGGGTCAATTCGCACGGCTCGACGCGGTTCACGCCCAGGCCCCAGGCCTTGATCACGCCCTCTTCGCGCAAGCGAGTCAGCACTTTGAACGCACCGGTACGGGCCTGGTTGAAGTACTCCAGCCACTGGTCGCCGTAGAAGTCCTGGGCGATGTCGTGAATCCACACGATATCCAGGCGATCGGTGTTCAGGCGGGTCAGGCTGTCTTCGATGGAGCGCAAGGTGGCATCGGCGCTGTAGTCGTTGAGCATCTTGTTCGGGCGGCCGTGTTCGAACACGCCGCTTTTCTCGCCGAGGTCACGGGCGCTGTCCTCGACTTCGTCGAGGATCACCCGGCCGACCTTGGTGCTGAGCACGAAGTCGTCACGGTTGTACTGCGACAGGGCTTGGCCCAGGCGGATTTCCGAGAGGCCCGAGCCGTAGAACGGCGCCGTGTCGAAATAGCGCACGCCTGCGTTCCAGGCCGCCTCCACAGTGGCCTGTGCCTCGTTTTCAGGAATGGCGCGGAACATGTTGCCCAGCGGTGCAGTGCCGAAGCCGAGTTGGCCGGGAAGTTTATCTTTCAAGCTCATGGTGGATCCTCAATGGGTTCAGGGGTCGCTGTGACCGTTGAGCAGATCCTAGATTGCAGAGATCGGACCGTCCAAGACATACTGCGACCAACTTGAGTCCTCGTAGGTCTAACATGATCGATCTCCGCCAACTGCGCTACTTCGAAGTGGTCGCCGAAGAAGAACACGTCGGCCGTGCAGCCGAACGCCTGCACATCTCGCAGTCGCCGCTGAGCCGGCAGATAGCCCAGCTTGAAGAGCGTTTGGGCCTGACCTTGTTCGAACGCAGCCAGCAACGCATCCGCCTGACCCGTGACGGCCAGACCTTCCTGGCTGAAACCAAAGCGCTGCTGACCCACGCCAATCGCCTGGAATCCCTGGGCAAGCGCCTGGGCCGTGGCGAAGAAGGTGGGCTGTGCATCGGCTACATCGAAAACGCCATGCATGCCGGTGTGTTACCCAATGCCCTGCGCGTGCTGCGCGACGACCGCCCCACCGTGCATATCAAGCTGTATAACCTGCCGTCTCTCGAACAGCTGGAAGGTCTGCGCCAACGCAGCCTGGATATCGCGCTGGTGAACGAACCACCGGCCGCCGATGACCCGGACCTGATCGCGCGGCAAGTGCTGGATGACCCGATGCTGCTGGCCCTGCCCGAGCATCATCCCTTGGTACACATGAGTGAGCTGTTGCCCGAACACCTGGCCGACCAGGAGTGGATCGGCGTGCAGCGCAAACCCGGCGCGCATCCAGCTGACGACTTTGTTGCTGCCTGCATCCGCGCCGGCTTCACCCCGCAGATCCCCATGGAAGCCGGTGAACCGTTTACCGCGTTGGGCTTGGTGGCTTCGGGGTTGGGCGTGGCGATGGTACAAAAAGGCCTGAGCCGCAATGCCCCGCCCGGCGTGGTGTTGCGGGAGTTGCCATGGCTGAGCTACACCACACCATTGTGGGCAGCGTGGCATCGGATCAACCTGCGCCCGCTGGTAGAAACCTTCCGCAAGGTACTCACCGAACCCGAGGCCTGACGCCGTTTAAAATGGTGGTGTCGGTTAGATCAGCTCTCGCAGCCGGTACCACAACATCCCCAACGCCAGCAGCGGCGAGCGTAGCGCTTTCCCGCCAGGGAAGGTCATGTGTGGCACTTGGCTGAAAATATCCAGGCCCGTGCTGTGGCCGGCGTGGATACCTTCGGCCAGCAACTTTGCACACCAGTGCGTCACGTTCAACCCATGCCCGGAATAGCCCTGGGCATAAAACACATTCGGGTACTGCTTCAGGCGCCCCACCTGCGGGAAGCGGTTGGCGGTAATGCCGATCTTGCCGCCCCACTGAAACTCAATGGCGGTATGGGCCAGTTGCGGGAACACCTTGAGCATTTTCGGTTGCATATAGGCGGCGATGTCCACCGGATCGCGGCCGGAGTAATGGCAGGCGCCGCCGAATAGCAGGCGGCGGTCAGCGGACAATCGGTAATAATCCAGGCCGACTTTCTGGTCGCACAACGCCAGGTTCTGCGGGATCAACTGGCGGGCCATTTCTTCCGATAAAGGCTCGGTGGCGATGATGTAGCTGCCCGCCGGGAGCACTTGGCCGCTCAAGCGCGGTTCCAGTTCCTCCAGATGGGCATTGCAGGCCAGCACCAGGTGGTCGGCGCGTACCGTGCCGCCTGAGCAGCGCACTTGCACCGTGTCGCCGTGGATCAGTTCAAGCACCTCAGTGTGCTCGAAGATCCGCACTCCGAGAGACTCGGCCAACTGCGCTTCACCCAGCACCAGATTCAACGGGTGAAGGTGCCCGGAACCCATGTCCACCAGGCCGCCGGCATACACCAATGAGCCCACCACTTGCTGCATATCCTGCGGCCCCACCAGGCGCGTTTCATGGGCATACCCCATCGCCGCCAAGTGCGCCTGCTCACCTTTGAACGCCGCGAACTGCGTCGGCGTATTGGCCAACTCGCAAAAGCCCCAGCGCAAGTCGCAGTCGATGTTGTGCTCGCGAATACGCTCGCCCACCAACGCCACCGAATCGATACCGGCGCGCTCCAGGTAACGCACGCCCTCCTCGCCAACGTACTTGGCGAAGCCCGACACGTCATGGCCGATACCGCGAATCAACTGCCCGCCGTTGCGCCCGCTGGCGCCCCAGCCGATGCGCCGGGCTTCCAGCAGGATCACCGAAAGCCCGCGCTGGGCCAGTTCGATGGCGGTATTCACGCCAGTGAACCCGCCGCCGATCACGCACGCATCGGCGGTCAGGTCGCTGCCCAATGCGGGGCGCTCCGTCAGGGCGTTGGCCGTGGCCCGGTAGTAGGACCGGGCGTGGTCAGTCGACTGCATCATTTGTTGGTCTTCACTTTGCTCCAGGCCCGGGTCATCAGGCGCATGGTCGCCGGGGTCGGCGTGGTGGAAATGTAGAGTTTGTCGAGCACTTCCTGCGGCGGGTACACCTCGGGGTTGTTCACCAGTTCCGGGTCCATGAAAGCCTTGGCGGCCGGGTTGGCGTTGGCATACCCCACCGAGGCGCTGACCTTGGCGATCACTTCAGGGTCGAGCAGATAGTTAATGAAGGCGTGGGCTTCTTTCGGGTTGCTCGCGTCGGCGGGAATCGCCAGCAGGTCGAACCACAAGTTGGAGCCTTCCTTGGGAATCGAATAAGCAATGTTCACCCCATTCTTGGCTTCCTTGGCGCGATTGGCAGCCTGGAACACGTCGCCGGAATAACCGAAGGCCACGCAGATATCACCGTTGGCCAAATCCGAGATGTACTTGGAGGAATGGAAGTACGTGATATACGGCCGCAGCGTCAGCAGCTTGGCCTCGGCCTGTTTGTAGTCCTCGGGGTTCTCGCTGCGCGGGTCCTTGCCCATGTAGTTGAGGATCGCCGGGAACAGCTCGTCCGCCGAATCGAGGAAGGCCACGCCGCATTGGTTGAGTTTCTTGATGTTCTCGGGCTCGAACAGCACCGCCCATGAATCGATATGGTCGATGCCCAGCACCTGCTTGACCTTGTCGACGTTATAGCCGATGCCATTGGTGCCCCACAGGTACGGCACCGAGTGTGCGTTGCCTGGGTCATTCTTTTCCAACAGCTTGAGCAACTTGGGGTCGAGGTTCTTGAAGTTGGGCAGTTGCGCGCGGTCGAGCTTGAGGAACGCACCGGCCTTTACCTGGCGCGCCAGGAAGTGGTTGGACGGCACCACCACGTCGTAGCCGGTGCGCCCGGCGAGCAACTTGCCCTCCAGGGTTTCATTGGAGTCGAACACGTCGTAGATCGGCTTGATCCCGGTCTTGGCCTGGAAGTCGGCCAAGGTCGTCTCCCCGATATAGTCGGTCCAGTTATAGACGCTGACCGTCGGCGCCGCCTGGCTGGCACTGCTGAACGCGGCCACCAGGGCCAGCGGGAGAAGCTGTTTCACAAGACGCATATCGACACCCCTTTTTTGGTTTTTTTAGACGCTCAACAGCAGGAACTCACGCTCCCAGGAACTGATCACCCGCTTGAAATTCTCGTGTTCGGCACGTTTGACCGCCACGTAGCCCCGCACGAACTTGTCCCCCAGGTACTGCTTGACCGTGTCGCAATCCTCCATGCGCGCGAGCGCATCTTCGAGGGTGAACGGCAGGCGCAGGTTGCGGCGTTCATAGGCGCGACCTTCCACCGGCACACTGGGTTCGATCTGCTCGATCATCCCGAGGTAGCCACACAGCAGACTAGCGGCAATCGCCAGGTAGGGATTGGCATCGGCGCCGGGCAAGCGGTTTTCCACACGCATGGCGTCGGGGCTGGAGGTGGGCACGCGCAGGCCGACGGTGCGGTTTTCTTCGCCCCACTCGACGTTGACCGGCGCCGAAGTGTCCGGCAGGAAGCGGCGGAACGAGTTCACGTTGGGCGCGAACATCGGCAGCAGCTTGGGGATGTACTTCTGCAAGCCGCCGATGTGGTGAAGGAACAGTTGGCTCTTGTTGCCATCAGCGTCGACGAACACTGGTTTGCCGGTGGCGATGTCGACCACGCTCTGATGCAGATGCATGGCGCTGCCCGGCTCGTCAGCCACCGGCTTGGCCATAAAGGTCGCGGCTACGTTGTGCTTGAGCGCGGCCTCGCGCAGGGTGCGCTTGAACACGGTGATCTGGTCGGCCAGGTCGAGGGCATCGCCGTGGCGGAAGTTGATTTCCATCTGCGCCGGGCCGTCTTCGTGGATCAGCGTGTCGAGGTCCAGGCCCTGGGCTTCGCACCAGTCGTAGACATCTTCGAACAGCGGGTCGAATTCGTTGGCGGCATCGATGGAAAACGACTGACGCCCGGTTTCGGCGCGGCCGGAGCGGCCTATCGGGGTTTTCAGCGGCAGGTCCGGGTCTTCGCAACGCTGGGTCAGGTAGAACTCCATTTCCGGCGCGACGATCGGCTGCCAACCCTGATCGGTGTAGAGCTGCAGGACCTTCTTCAGCACGTTGCGCGGCGACAGTTCGACGGGGTTGCCCTGCTTGTCGAAGGTGTCATGGATCACAATCGCAGTGGGCTCAATCGCCCACGGCACCACATACGTGGCATTGGACACCGGGCGGCAGACCATGTCGATATCGGCCGGGTCGAGCAGGTCGTAGTAGATCTCGTCGTCGACAAAGTCCCCGGTTACCGTTTGCAGCAGCACACTTTCCGGCAGGCGCATGCCTCGCTCATGCAGGAACTTGTTGGTGGGCGCAATCTTGCCGCGTGCGATGCCAGTCAAATCACTGATCACGCATTCGACTTCGGTAATCTTGTGTTCTTTCAGCCAGGCGGACAGCTGATCGAAGGGGGCGTTCATAAGGACCTCGTCATGGGTTGGGTGCATGCGCCGGCTTGTACTCCTGGCGCATTGAGGTCTATCTTGATGCGCCGCCCCTGCGGCATCTATCCACTTTGCACGAACCACAACGCACCAATAGAGTGCGCCCAGGTTACCCATGACACAGGCAACAGCTTTGCGCGTACAGGCCTTCACCACCGGTGATGTGGCCGCTCAATGCAATGCGACACCCGGTTGGGTGCAGCAGTACCAGCAGATGTCCCCAGGGCATTTTGCCGGGCGAATCCGCTATCTGGATTTGCAGGGTGTGGAGGTGTACGAAGAGTGCATGAACACCCGCGTGGAGCAGCATTTCAACGCGCCGCCGGGCTCGTTGGCGTTCTGTTTCGACGGCAGTGATAACGCGCTGTATATGCTCAACGGCGAAAGCCACAACACCTGGATCACCCCGGAAAACTACCGTGAAGTGGCGGTGGTGTTCGGGCCGCAATTCGTGCAGCGCCATGGGCTGGATGTGGCGAAGCTCGAAGGCCTGTTCATGGCACCGTTGACCTGCCAGCAGAATGGGCTGTTCAGCCGCTGGCTGAGTGGCACCCTCACCCGCTTGTCCGCCGAAATCGACCCCGCCAGCCGTGACGCCCTCACCCAACAGCTACTGGACGATTGCCTGTTCATCCTCGACAACGCCTGCGTGTGCCTGGACCGCCACTCGTTGCAGCGACGCAGCGAAGAACGCCGGTTGATGGCGCGCATCGGCGAATGGGCGGCGGATGCACCGGATGAGACCGTCAACCTGCTGGAACTGGCGCACATTGCCGGCGTGCCGTTGCGTCAGTTGCAACAGGGCTTCAAGACCTACACCGGAATGAGCCCGGCGCAATGGCTGAGGTTGCGCCGCTTGAACGGGGCGCGGCGTGAGTTGCTGGGTTCACCGGACTCTACTGTGGCCGAGGTGGCGATGAATTGGTCGTTCTGGCACCTGGGGCGGTTTTCCAACAGTTACCGGGCGTTGTTCAAGGAACTGCCGAGCGAAACCCTGAAGCGCACTACGCCCTCGTAGCAGCAGACTTGTAAAAGACCACGCTTATGCCTAGCTTATGCGCCCCCCGCCCGCGCTTTAAGGCCCTGCCCCATGGTTTTGCGTTCTCGTCCCGTCGTTTCCTCACGTTTCGCCCTCGGCCTGCTGCTCAGCGGCGGCATCGGCAGCAGCCTGGCGGCTGAAATCGAACTGCCAGCGGTGAACGTCCAGGGCCAGGAAGAGTCCGGCTATCGCAGTGAAACCGCCTCGGTGGCCGGCTTCGATGACGCGCCGCTGCTGGACACTCCGGCGTCGATCACGGTGATCAACGCTGCGCTGATCAAGGACCAGCAGGCGCGCTTGCTCAGCGAAGTGCTGCGCAACGACGCCTCGGTGGGCGACAGCTATGCGCCCATCGGCTATTACGAAAACTTCGTGGTGCGCGGCTTCTCGCTGAACGCGGCGAGCAGCTACAAGATCAACGGGCGTACCATCACGGGCGAGCAGAACGTCGCCCTGGAAAACAAGCAGCAGGTCGAAGTGCTCAAGGGCCTGGCGGGCCTGCAAAGCGGGATTTCCGAGCCGAGCGGCGTGATCAACTACGTGACCAAGCGCCCGGAAGACGTGCGCTCGGTGACCGTCTCCACCGACGATCGCGGCAGCGGCTACATCGCCACCGACGTGGGCGGCTGGTTTGGCAGCGAGCAGCAATTCGGCCTGCGCGCCAACGTGGCCCATGAAGACCTCAACTCCTATGTGGAACACGCCAATGGCCAGCGCGACTTTGTGTCCCTGGCGTTCGACTGGAACATCAGCCCTGACGCCGTTCTACAACTGGATGCGGAATACCAGAACAAACAACAACGTTCGGTGCCGGGCTACCAACTGCTCGGCGGCACGCAAGTACCCCACGATGCTTCGCCGAAAAAACTGCTGGGCCACCAGAGCGGGTCGAAGCAAGTGGGCATTGATTCGCTGAACCTCAACGGTAAGTTTGAGTACCGCTTCAGCGATCAGTGGAAAGGCAGTGTCAGCGCCGCGCGCAGCAAGGTGGTGATCGATGATTACAGCTCGTTTGCCTATGGCTGTTTCTATGTGACCGATTGCGGCACTGCTTTCTTCAGCCCCACCGGCGACTACGACATCTACGACTACCGCAGCCCCGACGACACCCGCCGTGACGACGAAGTGCAGGCGGCCATGACTGGGCTGTTCGACACCGGTAGCCTGGGCCATGAACTGACCGTTGGCACCAGCGCATTTCGCCGAGTGGTCGACAAGCGCAAGTCGGTCAACGAATACATCGGCAGCGCCAACATCAACGTCGACACCCCGACCTTCGCCCCCACCGACGTGCCGTTGAACGACAAGCACCGGCGTCTCGACAGCCGCCAATATGGCCTGTTCGTAACGGACCGCATCCGCTTCAACGAGCAATGGCAAACCATCCTCGGCGGCCGTGAAGTGCGCCTGGATGAAAAAGCCTTCGACCAAAACGGCAATCAGCAACGCCATACCCAACAATACGAATTTCTGCCCCAGGCGTCGTTGATCTACAAACCGGTGGAAAATGTGTCGCTGTACACCAGCTACAGCAAAGGGCTGTCCCTGGGCGGTGAGGCACCTTGGACGACCCGCAACGACGGCGAAACCCTGGCCCCCACCACCTCACGTCAAATCGAAGCCGGGGTGAAATACGACTGGCGCCGCATGAGCTTCACCGCCGCTGTATTCCAGACCCGCCAGGCCTACCAATACGCCAAGCCGGACGGCACTGGCCAATTCGACTATGTGCAACAGGGCGAGCAAAAGAACACCGGCCTGGAACTGTCGGCCAATGGCTGGGCCACTGAGCGCCTGCAGATCGCAACCAGCGTGGCGGCGATTCGTGCACGGGTGACCGGCAGCGGGACTGCGGACTATGAGGGCCACCAAGCGATCAACGTGCCCAAGCTGCGCGCCAGTGTGTATGCCGATTATGCATTGCCTTGGGTGAACGGCCTGGCGGTACTCGGCGGCGTGCAATACAGCGCCAAGAAGTACGCCAACCGTAGCGGCAATGTGGAGGTGGGGGATTACGCAGTGGTGAACGTCGGCAGCCGCTACACCACCAAAGTGAGCGGCTATGAGACGGTGTTCCGCCTGAGCGTCGACAACCTGTTCGACAAGCGCTACTGGCGCGACGCGGGCGAATACATGGGCGATGACTACCTGTTCCAGGGCGCGCCCTTGACGGCGCGACTGAGTGCTTCGGTCAACTTCTGAACATACGCGGCGCTGCCAGCCACAGCGCCGCCAGGCCGCACGTCAACAGGCTCCAGCCAAGGTCCTGAGCCCAGGTAACCAAGGTCAACCCGGCGCCAATCGCCAGGTAATAGAGCAAGCCAAAAACGGCCGCAGCGGTGCCAAGGCGGTCTTGATAATCCACCAATGCCGCCCCCAGCACGTTGGGAATCGCCATGCCGAACGCCAGCACCACCAGCAGCATCGGCCCCACGAATAGCCAGCTGTCCTGCAACATCAGGACAGACAGACCGCCTGACAGCGCCACCCCTGCAGCGACCAGCACCAACTGCTCGCCATTCAGGCCACGCTTGAGCAAGGCTTTGTTCAGCCATGCCCCAAGCCCCGATCCAAGCGCGAGCAACACACCGCTGTAGCCGAACTCGGCAGCAGACAAGCCCACCCGCGCGAAGATAAACGGCCCCACGCTGTAGTAACCAAACAGCGCAATATTGAACGCCGCCACCAGGCCAACGGAACGCCATACCCCGGGGTCCCGGAGCATCAGGCCCACGGTTTGGCCCAGGGGCGAGGTCGGCAGGGACGCCGGACGCGTCTCGGGCAAGGCCCACAGGCAGGCGAACCACAATCCCGCCGCGGTCAGCAGCAAACCCGTGAGCATGCCGCGATAGCCGAAATACTGCACCAGGGTCGCGCCGCTGAACAGGCCGACTGCCGGACTGGCGGCCAGGGCAATCCCCATCACGGAAAACACCTGGGCCAACTGCGCGCCGTGAAAACGGTCGCGCAACAGCGTCTGCGTGGCCACTGAGCCAACCGCTGCGCCGAAGGCCGCGATGGTCTGGGCCAACAGCAGACCGTTGAACGTGCTCACACTCAAGGCCAACAGCGTGGCGGCGACATACAGTCCCAGCCCGGCCATCATCACTGGGCGCCGGCCCCAGCGATCACACAACCGGCCCCACACCACCACGCCAAACGCAAACGCCAGGAAGTACACCGATAATGTCTGCCCGGCCCGTTCAGGTCCGACGGCGAAGGCTTGGCCGATATCACCCAGGGCCGGGCTATAGAGGGTTTGGGCCAGTTGCGGGAACATCAGCAACGCCACGGCCAGCACCAACACGTTTTTAGATGTCATGGATCGCACCTTCACGGGAAAACAAGCGGAAGGATTCTAAGCGGCGGGGACTGGAGTATTATCCAGACTTCGACAATCTATCCATGAAATCGGACAGACCATGGCATGGCTCGCCGCCGACGCATCCTTCGACCCTGACAGCCACCTGGCTCCCGTCATCGGCATAGCCGCCCTTCTCGGCGACCACGACTCCGGCCTGCATCACCACCGGCGTGGTCAACTGTTGTTTACCCAACAAGGCTGCACCCGCATTACCCTGGACAATCAACTGTGCCTGCTGCCACCGACCCGCGCAGCGTGGATACCTTGCGGTGTGCGTCACCGTGCGGTGATGAGCAAGGCTGTAGATTACCGCTCGGTGTACGTAAGCCCGGCCGTTGCAACCCTGTTGCCGACAGAGGTTCGGGTGATCGAAGTGAGCGCCTTGTTGCGCGCGGTGCTGGAACCGATGGCCATGGCCCCCTTCGAGACTAATTGGCACACCGGCCGATATGCCCATTTGCTGGCGTTGTGCCTGGAGGAAATCCAGGGTGCGGCCGAGCAACGCATGCTCCTGCCCTTGCCGCAGGACAAGCGCCTGGCACCATTGCTGGCCCATCTCGAACGCTTGCCGCCCACGCTGCAAGCACTGGAAAAGCAGGTCGGCGCCAGCACCAAGACCATCGGCCGGATCTTCCTGCGGGAAACCGGCCTGGGGTATCAGCAATGGCGCCAGCAGTGGCGCTTGATGCGCGTCATCGAGTTGCTCGCTACCGGGCGCAGTATCGGCTACTGCGCCTTTGAGCTGGGCTTTGCCAGCGACAGCGCATTGATTGCCTTCTTCAAGGGAATGACCGGCACCACGCCACGGGGCTATTTCAAATCAGGTTGAGCCTTACTTTGGCATTTTGCGAAAGCCCACTGCCAGCCGGTTCCAGCTGTTGATGGTGGTGATGGCCACGCTCAGGTCGATCTGCTCCTGCGGGCTGAACTCAGTGGCTAGTGTGTTGAAGTCTTCGTCCGGGGCGTGGGTGTGGCTGATCAGGGTCAGGCTCTCGGCCCAGGCCAGGGCGGCGCGTTCACGCGGGGTGAAGAACGGCGTTTCGCGCCAGGCGGAGACGGTGTACAGGCGGCGTTCGGTTTCACCGCCTTTGCGGGCGTCGGCGGTGTGCATGTCGAGGCAGAAGGCGCAGCCGTTAATCTGCGAGACGCGCAGGCGTATCAGTTCCAGCAGGGGCAGTTCGATGGACAGCTTGCCGACGGCGGCTTCCAGGGCGAGCATGGCTTTCATGGCGTCTGGGGAGGCGGTGTAGAAATCGGTACGGGTTTGCATGGGGGTGCTCCAGGGCAGTGGGGATTGATGGCTAGGTTAGTCATCGGGCCTTGGAGGGGGAATATCCAATTTGGGGTAAGAATGGGTGACCAATTGGGTTGGGTTCGGTTGGGTACATATCCGTTATTTGGGTAACGGCCGCTTATGGTTCCGCCCTTACGGCGGGTCACTTTCGAAAAGCCGGAATGCCGGCCCAGTCGAAAGTAACCAAAGCGCTCTTGCCCCAACACTCGGCACC
>NZ_RXYG01000025.1:0-56427 GCF_003970195.1 Pseudomonas sp. C 49-2 | reverse complement strand
ACGATGCGAAGCGAGTCGCTCTTGATCTTGATCTGAGGCGCCCCGTCAAACACGCTGGCCGAACGCAGGCTTGAATCCGTGGGTAACCCGGCAGGACGCCGGGTTAGCCGCGCTGGGCCAAGGATGGCCCATCGCGGCGGCCCACGGATTCAAGCCGGAGTGAGGGCACACCGAGCCTAAGCGAGGTGCCGAGTGTTGGGGCAAGAGCGTTTTGCTTACTTTTGCGCTTTTCAAAAGTGAGCCGCCGTAAGGGCGGAACCAATACCAGCCGTTACCGCAGCAACGGATATGTACACCTACTGACCAGGCCGCAACAACTGCATCTGCTGCCGATAATCATCCGTCACCTGCCGCGCCTGCCCACTACTGGTAATCACCTTAGGCGTAATCAACACAATCAACTCCGTCCGATCCTTCGACTTGCTAGTACTCCCAAACAACCACCGCAACCCCGGCACCCTACCCAGATAAGGCACAGCACTCACACTCTCCCCGTTGTCCTGCTTGATCAACCCGCCCAGCAACACCGTCTGCCCACTCTGCACCGCCACCTGCGTCGACACCGAACGCGTCGAAATACGCGGATTCACCGGCGTGTCGCTGTTCGCACTCTGACTCTCGGCATCACTGACCTGCTGCTGAATATCCATGTACACCAACCCACCCGGATTGATCCGCGGCACCACATCCAGAATCACCCCCGTCTGCACATACTCGACACTGCTCAACGTGGTATCCGCATCCCCCGTATTCACCGTCGTCTGGTTGATCGGAATGTTGTCCCCCACCTGAATCTGCGCCGGCTGGTTGTTCATCACCACCAGCGACGGCGCCGACAGCACCTGGGTGCGGCCATTGGTTTCCAGCGCATGCAACGCCACCTGCAGATTCGAACTGACAAACGAGTAGAACAACGAATCCGTCGCCCCCAACCCCGCCCCACCACCGCCGAGTGCGCCCTGGCTGCCGGAAGCATTGGCGACGGTGGTGCTGGAGGAATTGCCCGCCAGCCGCCCCAGGTACCACTGCACGCCCAAGTCCAGTTCACCGGTGAGCTTGACCTCTAGGATGCGCGTCTCGATCTGCACTTGCAGCGGCGGGTTATCGAGCCGCTTGATCGCCGCTTCGATCTCTTTCCACTGCGCGGGCCGGGTGCGCACCAGCAGTTGGTTGCTGCTCTTTTGCGCGGTAATGCGGGTGCCGGCTTCGAGCGCGCTGGTGGGCGCGACTTCCTTCTCGTCCGGCTCCGGCGCTTCGCCAGCAGGCGGATTGTTCTGCAAGCCGCCGGTATTGAGTGACGACAGGGTCGTGGTGCGCAGGCCAGGCGCGACCTTCGCCGGTGTGTCGTCCTTGATCGCGCCGGTGCCGTAGATCTGCCGAAGGTACTTGGCCAGGTCGGCGGCCTTCATGTTGCGCACGTCGTAGACGTACATCTGCGGCTCGTTGCCGCCGCCCTCGTCGATGGTGCGGATCCAGTCGCCGACTTCGCTGAGGTACTGCGGCTGGGAAGAAATCGCCACCACCGAGTTGGTCCGTTCAATCGGCAGAAAGCGCAGCATCCCGGCCAGGGGCATGCCGCTGTCAGGGCCGAACAGGCTTTGCAGTTGCGGCATCAATTCGGCCACGGAAGCCCGTTGCAGGCCGAACACGCCCACCGACATGCCTTTGAGCCAGTCCACGTCAAACGTGTCGATGGTGTCCTGGTAATTGGCCAGCTCATCCGGGGTGCCGGCCAGGCTCAGCACGTTGCGGGCTGGATCGACCAGTAAAAATGCATTCTCACGCGCGAACGGCTTGAGCAATTTCTGCATCTCGGTGGCGGAGATATAGCGCAGTGGGAACAACCGCGCCGAGAGGCCGCTGGACGGTTGCGCCACGCTCATCTGCGGCACCAGCTTGCCCGCCACCGCCTGGCTGGCGGGCAGGATCACGTAGCGATCACCCTGTTTGATCATGGCGTTGTCGGTCCAGGACAGCAGGGTTTCGAGGATCGACAGCGCCTGTTGTTTGTCCACCGGCTTGGAAGTGGAAAAGCTCACATTGCCCTTCACGCCTTGGGCGATGCTGTAGTTTTCATGCAGCAGGTCGCCCATCACGCTGTTGATCACGGCTTCGATGGGCTGGTCAGCGAAGTTGAAGACGATATCGCCGCTCTCCTCTTTCGCCACCGGCTGTGCTGCCGGCCCGCGCACGAACTGCTGGTTGCCACGGATCAGTTGGCGCTGCGTTGGTGTTTTAACCGCAGGCGGTGGACTTTCCGGCGCGGCTTGTTCGGTCGGCAAGCGTTGCGAGCCGGTGCCTTGCATCGCTTCGTGCAGCAGATCGTCGTCCGCATCCAGGCGGTCGGGGAAGGTTCCACAGCCGCTCAGGGCAAAAGCGGTCGCCAGGCAAAACGTTGAGGTGCGCATGTCGATCAAGGGAGGGGCTCGCGGGGCAAAGTGATGGGGGGCCGGTTGGACGGCGGCGGCAGGCGTTTGGCGTAGAGGCTCAAGGTTTGCGTGCGGCCATCCAGGCTGAATCGGGCGTATTGCGGGCTGAGGTGGTCCAGGCGCCAGCCGTTGGGCAGGGCCTGACCGAGGCGAACGGTCAGGGCGCGGCCGTCGCTTTGTTTAAGCATGGCCATTTGCAGGTTGCCGGTGATCATGATGCCGCTGAGGGTCAGGTTGGCCAGGCTGGTGACCTGGGCTTTGCCCACGACGCGATCCGGACTGCGGTCGGGGCTGAACAGCGGTGCTTGCCAAGTGGCGGCCAGGTTTTCCAGCGGGACACTCGGCGCGACCTGTACCTGGGCGGTGGGATGGGCGCGCGCGGGCGCTTCAGGCAGCCATTGCGGTTCATCACCGATGCTGCTGAGGATCACCGCCATCAACAGGCCCAGCAAACCCGACAAGCCGAGCAGGCCCCACTCCACGGGGCGTAATCTGCTGATCATGGCGTCACCCGCGCCGGTTGCAGGTAACCGCGCACCAGCAGGTGCACCACCAGCTTGCCCGCACCGCCACTGGCCGGCGCCTGTTGGCTGCGGCGGATGCGCAGTTCATCCACAAACAGGAACGGCGGCTGGTACTCCAGTTCATGCAGCAGCGCTTCCAGCGGTTCGATGGCGCAATCGAGGGTCAGGCTGACCTTGACCTGGCGATACGGCTCGCCGTCGTCCTGCTCCGGCGTGATGGGCTTGCGCTGGGTCAGGCTGCAACCGCCGCCGAGGTTGGTGTGGCTGTTGATCAGGTCGGCAAGGCGCTGCATCAGGTCGGCGGCCACCACGTCGGGGTCATCCCCCGGCAACAGGCTGGTGCTGCTGGCCGGGTCCTGGCGGGCTTGCTCAAGCTGTTGGCGCAGCGCATCACGTTGACGCAACACGCCGGCATAGCGCTGCTGTTGCTCGCGCAACTGTTCGGCCTGTTCGCCCATGTCGCGCAGGGGGCCGGCGAACCAGCTGTCGATCAGCAGCCAGTAGGCCGTGCCGAGGACCAACGCCAACACCAGCAAGGCAGCGCCACGGCGTTCACGGGGTGTGAGGGGTCGGCGCATCGGCGGCCTCCTGGCGTAGGTGGGCACGCAAGGCAAACTGGTCCTTGCCGGTACGGGCATCGGGTTGGATTACCCCTTCGAACTGGGCGTTTTCCAGGCTGCGGCAGCCTTTGATGCGGGTAATCAGTGCGCTGGCCTTGGCGCTTTGACCTGAGAGGGAAATCTCGCCGTCCTTCACGTCCAACTGATCCAGCCAGGTGTCGGCGGGCAGGCAAGTGGTCAGGTCGTTGAGTAGCGCGGCCAGGGGCGGTTGCGCCAGTTTGCGCCGGGTAAGGTACTGCGCCGCGCCCCGGGTATTGAGCAGTTGCTGGCGCAGGGCATGCACCTCGGCGACCTCGGCTTTCTGTTGCTGCACACTGGCGTGCATGGCGTCGATGACGCGTTGGCGGTCGTTGAGCCACAGCAGCATCGCTGCGATCAACAAGGCCCCGCACAACCACGGCAGGCTGCGTTGCAAACCCATGCCCGGCGGGCGTTGGCGCGGGCGCAGCGGCGGGGGCAGCAGGTCGATGCCGAGGTTGGCCGCATCCACGCGATGGGGATGCAGGCCTAGGGCGGTGCAGTCGCTGAGAATCTGGTCCAGGCGTTCGCGCAGGATCGCCACCAGCGTGACCTCAAGGTGGGTGGACGTGCGCCGTTCCTGGCGCGCGACGAAGTAGAGTTGGTCGGCCTCGAACGGGGTGTAGCGGTCCAGCTCATACCCGACCACGGCGCTCAGATTGCGCCCGGCGGCCAAAGGCAGTTGCACGCGCTGCAGCAGCACGGCATCCGCGCCAAGCATCAGCACCTGGCGCGCACTGTCCGACGTGGCTGGCGCCGCTAACGGCCAGTGGTGGATCTGCTCCGGCGGTTCTGGCCGTGCCAACCAACTCGGCACACAGGCGCGCAGCTCCGCGAGCCACAAGCGCCAACCCTGTTGCAACAGGCTGCCGCGCCAATGTCGGGCGATGGGTTCCAGTCGATTCATTCTTGCCAACGCAGCACCCGGTAGGGCTGTGCGCTGTCCTCCGATGGGCTCAATAAAACGGTGACTTGCAGCCGCGCCTGATAACCGCCAGGGCGCTCGGCGCGGCTGTCGACGACCAGCACTTCGCCCGGATCGGCACCTTCGGCGTTCTGGCGCGGCAGGTTCAGCGCCTTGCGCATCAGCGGGCTGGCGAAGGCGGGATCGGGGCGATCCAGGTCGCTCCACAGGGTGATCTCGGGCAGCAATTGGCTGTAGAGGGGTTGGGTCATGCCGGGCAGTTGGCGCACTTCTTCCAGCACCCGGAACGGCGCCAGGCCCTTTTGGCGGCGCGCTTCAAGGGCCTTCGACAGTTGCGTCGCCTGGGCCGGGGTGGCGCCGCAGGCCAGGGCCAGGCGCGTGAAATCCTGTGCCTCGGCGTTAATCAGGTAAAGCTTGCCGCGCTCGCTGCGCAGGCTGACGTGCAACTGGGCGTCATCAAACACCAACGGGATATCGCGCCCATCGGCCACCCAGCGCCGGTCAGCCATGACCAGGGCGATACCGGCTTCGGCGGCCAGCACGGCTTGTGTGTGCTGGCGCAGCCACAGGGCCTGTCGGCTTTCCAACTGCACCCAGCCGGCCAGGCCGCCGAGCAACACGCTGAGCAAGGCCAACACCCATAACACCAGCAGCAGGGCCGCACCGCGTTGGCGCCTCACTCTTCCACGCTCCCGCTGGACAGGTTCAAGCGCAAAGCAATCACCTGGGTGACCCAGGGCACCGGGCCGTCGGCGTTGGCGGCGATGCGCACGGCAGCAGGCAGACGTTTGGGCCATGGCCACTCACTGACCCAGCCGGTGGGTTGACCCAGCGGTGACACGCCGCGATAGCTGAACTGCAACCCTTCGATGTTTCTCAGCAGCACCTGCGGTTCACGCTGAGAAAAGCCGACCCGCAAATCCTGTTCGACCGGTTGCAGGCTGAACCGGTGGATCCCACCACCGAGCACACCGGGCAAGGTCGAGACAAACTCCAGCCGCTGCGCCGTGCCGACAAAAAAACCATCGCCCTCGCCCACCGCCAGCGGCAACGCCTCGCTGATCGCCGTGCGTAAAAACTGTTGAGCGGCGCGCACTTCATCCAGACTCACGGTATACGCCTGGGCCTTGGACACGGCACGATTGGCACCCAGCAATGCGCCCCCAACCAGCACCAGCAAAACGCCCAACAAACTGAGCACTACGAGGATTTCCAGCAAGGTAAAGCCCTGCTCGCGGCGCTTCACAGGCGCGCCTTCAAGGTGCTGAAACGAGCCTGGTGCGGGCCTTCGCTGAGCGTCAGGTCGAGGCGAAACACATGCGTCTGTTGCCGGGTGCTGATCAGTTGCCAGTGAATACCGTCGAGCTCGCCTTGGCTGACGCCGTTACTCAATCGTCCCGCTGCCTCCTGATCGAAAATCGTCAGCGCCGCATGAGTAAGCCGATCACTGTGGGCCACTTGGGACAACGAGCGCGCGCTCTGGCCGAACGCAACCAGCAGCACCGTGCTGCACACCGCCATCAGCGTCAGCGCGGCGAGCATTTCCAGCAGCGTGAACCCGGCCTGGTGCTTCATGGCAGCGCCTTGGATTGCACGCTGCCGGTGAGCCAGCCGATATCGATGCGCCAACGCCGGGTGCCATTCGCCAATAGAAGATTGCCGCCCGTGGAGCTACCGTCGGGATAGAACTCGACGGCGGGGCCCACCTGCTCGGCGGTGTGCAGTGTCACTTGCAGCTCGGACGGCCACCGTTGCAGCGCACGTCCCGGCGCCTGGAACGTACGGTCTTGCATATCGAATGAAGTCCGTGCCGCCTGCCCGCTGACTATCGCCCCCGCCCGCGTGGTGCGCAGCGCTTCCACCACCAGCCCCACCGCGCGGCGCTCTTTTGCCGCCTGCAGGCCCTGGCGCACGCCCAGCCCCAGCAAGCTGGCGGCGAGGCTGATCAACAGGATCACCACCAGCATCTCCAGCAGGGTAAAGCCGCGCTGGACCATGGCCGCGTTACTCCCAATTGCCCAGGTCGGCGCTATAACCTTCGCCGCCCGGCTGGCCATCCTGACCGTAAAAGATCAGGTCGAAGGCGCCGTGCTCGCCGGGAAAACGATAGCCGAAGGCATGCCCGAACGGGTCCTTGAGGTCAGACGGTTTGGCATAACCGCCGGGCCTGTCCACCAACTGTTGCAGGCTGGTGGGCGGCGCGCCGACGTCGAGCGCGTAGCTGTCGATCTTCATGCTCAGGCTGGCCAGCTGCGCCTTGCCCGCACCGTACTTGCCCTTATCCACATTGCCGCCGACCTGGCGCACGACAATGGTGGCAACAATACCCAGCAACACGATCACCGCGAGCATTTCCAACAGGGTGAAACCGCTTTGGCGGCGTGGTTTTCTCATGGGTCAAGCTCCTTCATATATTGCTGGTCAGGCTCATCAGCGGCAGCATGATCGCCAACATGATCACCGCCACCAGCACCGCCATGACCACGGTCAGGGACGGCACCAGTGCGGCAAGCAGGCGGTCGATGCCGCGCTTGGCTTCGACGTCGAAGATGTCGGCGACCTTGAGCAACATGCTGTCGAGTTCGCCGGCCTGTTCGCCGACTTCAATCATTTGCAGCGCCAGCTCGGGCAACAGCGGCTGGCTGCCGAACGCGCTGGCGAGAGTACCGCCGCCTTTTACCGATTCCGTCGCATGGCCCACTTGAGCCCGCAACGCGCGGTTGGTGCAGACGTGCCGCGCAATCACCAAGGCTTGCAGCAACGCCACGCCATTGTTGAGCAGCGTGCCGAGGGTGCGCGTCAGGCGTGCCGCTTCGACCCGTTGCAACAACGGGCCGATCACGCGCATGCCGAGCAGGCGTCGATCGTATTGTTCTCGAAATGCCGGATTGCGCAGGCGTACGGCCCAGCAGCCACCGCTGACGATCAGCCCGGCCAACACCACCAGGCCATAGCTGCCCAGGAACTCACCCAAGGCCAGAATCACCTCGGTAATCAACGGAATCGGCACGCCCAGGTCCTGGAAGATCGGCACGAACTGCGGCACCACATACGCCAGCAACAACGCCAGGGAACCAAGCACGCCCACCACCAGAAAGGCCGGATAGATCAGCGCATTGATCACCTCGCCGCGCAGCCGCTCGCTGCGTTCCAGGTAATCGCTGAGCTGACGCAGGGTACTTTCCAGCGCGCCACCGGCCTCACCGGCACGCACCATGCTCAGGTACAACGGTGAGAAGCTGTCGCCCTCGTGTTCCAACGCGGCGGACAGTGGTTTGCCGGCCTTTACGTGATCGCGGATGCGCTCGATCAGCGCGCGCACCTGAGCGGGGCCGGGTTGCTTGAGCAACAGGGTCAACGAGCGTTCCAGAGGCTGGCCGGCCCCCAACAGCGTCGCCAACTGCTGGGTAAAACTCACCAACGCCGTGCCCTTCAACTGCCCACGTGGGTTGCGCAGCAAGGGTCTGCCGGCTGCTTCAATCTGCAACAGCAACAGGCCGCGCTTGTGCAAGGCGGCGACGGCGGCAACTTGATCCGTGGCTTCCAGCGTACCGTTCTGCGGCACGCCCTGGTTGTCCAAGGCGCGGAACTTGAACAGGCTCACGCGCCGTCCCCACGGGTGACGCGCAGCACTTCTTCCAACGAGGTAATACCGGCCAAGGCCTGACGCAGCCCTTCTTCATACAGGGTGCGCAAACCGGCGCGGCGTGCGGCCTGTTCCAGCGTGGCGGCATCGGCGTGACGCATCAGCAGGCTGCGCAGCTCATCGTTCATCACCAGCAGCTCAGTGAGCGCACTGCGACCGTGATAGTCCCCGCGATAGAGCAGGATCGGACGCTGCTCGGTCAGGCGATCCAGGCCATGTTCGGCGATCAGTTCCGGCGGCGCTTCAAAGGCCGCGCGGCTGGCCGGGTCCAAGCGCCGCACCAGGCGCTGGGCGAGAATGCCGCTGACGGTCGAGGCGATCAGGTAGCTTTCCACGCCCATGTCCAGCAGCCGCGTGATACTTGCCGCGGCGCTGTTGGTGTGCAGGGTGGAAAGGACGAGGTGCCCGGTCAGCGACGATTGAATGGCGATGCGGCAGGTTTCCAGGTCGCGGATCTCGCCGATCATGATCACGTCCGGGTCCTGGCGCACGATGGAACGCAGTGCCCCGGCGAAGTCCAGGCCGATGGCGGGCTTGACCTGGATCTGGTTGATGCCTTCGAGCTGGTACTCCACCGGGTCTTCCACGGTGATGATCTTGCGCTCGGCGGTGTTGAGCCGCGACAGCGCCGTGTAGAGCGTGGTGGTCTTGCCGGAACCGGTGGGCCCGGTGACCAGCAGGATGCCGTGGGGCCGCTCCAACAGGTCGAGGAAGCTGGCCAGGCGCTGGCCGTCGAAGCCCAGGCTCGGGAAGTCGAACTGCACAGTTTGCCGGTCCAGCAGGCGCAGCACCACCGACTCGCCGAAACTGGTGGGCACCGTGGACACCCGCAGGTCGAGCTCCTTGCCCTGGATGCGCAGCATGATGCGCCCGTCCTGGGGTAGCCGACGTTCGGCGATGTCCAGCCGCGCCATGATCTTCACCCGCGAGATCACCGCCGCCGACGAACTGACCGGCGGCGCTTCAGCGTCGTGCAGTACGCCGTCGATGCGATAGCGCACCTTGAGGTGGTTTTCGAAGGGTTCGATATGGATATCCGAGGCGCGCTGCTCCACGGCGCGTTGCAGGATCAAGTTCACCAGCCGGATCACCGGCGCTTCGGAGGCCATGTCCTTGAGGTGTTCGATATCTTCCTGGGCGCCGCCCTGCTCATCAAGGTTCTCGATCAGGGTGCCCATGGCCGAGCGGCCCTGGCCGTAGTAACGCTCGATCAACGTGTCGACTTCATTGCGCGGGCCGATGGCCAGCCACACCGGCACCTGGCACGCATAGGCCAGGGCCTCGAACGGATAACGTTGCGCAGGGTTGGCCGCCAGTACCCGCAGGCCGTTCTGGTGCCAGCCCATGGGCACCACTTGGTAGTGACGCATGAAGCGTTCGGTCAGCGCAGGCAAAGGATCGAGCAGCGGCGGCGCGGCGTCGGCCAGCAACAGCGGCGCGTCGAGCAACGCGGCCCAGGCACGGGCCAATTCAACTTCGGAGACCAGGCCCAGGCGTGTCAGCAGACTCAACAGATCGTCTGTGGACAGGCGTCGGGCGCGCTCCAGGTCCACCGTTTTCAGCCCGGCATGCTGCATCAGCCACGCACACACCTGCTCGGTGTGCGGGATCTGCATCTGGCAGGCATCGATAGGCGCTGACGACATAATGTTCAGGTATCTAGTGTTGCGAGAAAGTATGGCTATTTGAAACTACGGAAACATGCCACTAGTTAGCCATAACCCAGGGAAAGTAAGCCGGGGTTATCGACTGGAAGTTATAGACCTAGTTCCTGAAACAGGGGAATAAAATAAACATAATTGCCAAGACCCTTGCGCCAGAGCCTTAGCAGCTAATAGCCATCATCCCACTAGTTGCAATTAGCCACTTAGGCGCTTTCACGCACAATCAAACGGCATTCCAATAAATTCAAACGCGTTACTTCATCTTCTACAGGCAGCACACCCAAACTTTCAAGGACGCGCGTAGCGGCCAACACACCTATTTCCATTGCGGGCGGTTTGATCGTACTCAGGCTCGGCAACAGCATTTCGGCAAACGGGTAATCGCCGAAACCGAGCACTGCGCACTTCTCGGGGATCTTCAGCCGCGCCCGCTGCCCAGCCAGCAGACCACCGGCCGCCAGGTTGTCATTGGCGAAAAATATCGCATCCGGCGGCGTTGCGTGACTCATCAGCGCTTCCATCGCCTGTTTGCCGGCGTCGAAAGGCGCGCGATCCGCGTCGGGAGCGAAGACCCAGGGCTGCACACCCAACGCGATCAAGGTCGCGGCGAAGCCCTCACCCCGCTCCATGGCGCTGAAGTCCCCGGCTGCGCTGTTCTGCACGAAAGCAAGGCGCCGATAACCCTGCCCATGCAGATAGCGCGCAGCGGTGACGCCCACTTCGTAGTGGGAAAACCCGATCTGCAAGGGCGCGCGCTCGGGCACGTAGTCCCAGGTTTCTACCACCGGAATATCCGCGTCGGCGATCATCTTTTCAGTCGCCGCGCTGTGGAAGCGGCTGGTCAGTACCAGCGCCGCCGGCGACCAGCCAAGGAACGCACGCACCGCGCTCTCTTCCTGCTCGGCGCTGAAGTAACTCGACGCCAACAACAGTTGATAGCCATGCCGGCTGAGGGTGTCGCTGAAGCCCTGGATGGTATTGGCAAAGATCGGCCCCGAGATGTTCGGGATCACCATCGCCACGATGCGCCCACGCGCCGACGCCAGCCCGCCGGCCACCAGGTTGGGCACGTAACCCAACTCGGCCACCACCTCGGCGATGCGCTCGCGGCGTTCGGGTGACACCTGTTCCGGCTGGTTGAAGTAACGCGACACGGTAATCGCCGACACCCCGGCCTGGCGGGCCACGGTATTCAAGGTGACACGCCCGGCGCCACGGCGTTTGCGCGGTTTGTCTTCGCTCAAGGGATAATCCTGTTAAAAACCAAAAAGAATATAGGACTAATTTTTCAGTATTTGACGTTCTAAACATGACCTACCAATAATGCCGATGTTAGCGCTAACAAAGCGCGTTGTCTGCTACTCGCTCGAGCGAATGCCAAAGACATTTCACAGGCGCTGACGGTCGCAAGAACCGCAGCGGTTCAGGGCAATCTTTTCGAGCGGGCACAGCATGCACACCTTCCAACGCAGCACTTTTCTGATACTGGCCGGGTTGACCGCCCTGCCCGCCCCCGGTGCCTTTGCGGCCGATGCGCAGGAGCCGACACTCAAATCCGTGACCGTCACCGCCACGCGCCGCGAAGAATCGCTGCAAAAAGTCCCGGTGGCCGTCTCGGTCCTCGATGGCGAACAGCTGGAGCGCGACAACCGCAACGGCGTGGCGAGCATCGCGCAGCAGGTGCCGTCGCTGAACTTCCGCACCGGCGCCTCCAACAAGGACACCTCGCTGTTCGTGCGCGGCGTGGGCACCATTTCCACCTCCCCCGGCGTCGAGCCGACGGTGGCCACGGTGATCGACGGCGTGGTCTACGCCCGCCCCGGCCAGGCCACGCTTGACCTGCTCGACCTGGAACGCATCGAGGTGCTGCGCGGCCCCCAAGGCACGCTGTTCGGCAAGAACGCCTCGGCCGGTGTGTTGAACATCACCAGCAAGGCGCCCACCGCCGAGACTCATGGCTATATCGACCAGTCGTACTACAGCGGCAACGAAAGCCGTACCCGGTTCGGCATCGGCGGCAGCCTGGTGCCGGATGTGCTCAAGGGTTCGATCAGTACGCTGTTCGGCAGCTACGACGGTAATGTCGACAACCAGCACAATGGCCAGGAGGTCAACGGCTACAACCACAAGGGCATTCGCGGCAAGTTGGAATTCACCCCCAACGACGACCTGAAACTGACCCTGATCGCCGACTACATGCAGTCCCACGACGACGCGCCGAACGGCGTGGTCAGCAAGTCCCTGACCCCGGCGTTCGCCAACGCGCTGAGCCCGGTGCGGGCCTCCAGCGACAACCGCGACATCAACACCGATACCCGCAGCCACGTGGAAGACACCAACAAAGGCCTGTCCGCCCAGTTGGACTGGAACCTCGGCGACTACACCCTGACGTCGATCACCGCCTGGCGCGGTTGGGACAACACCCAATACCAAGACGGCGACCGCCTTGGCACGGTGACCGCCGCGTTTCCCGGTACCGCCGACAAAGGCCAGCTTGAGTTCAACCAGTACTCCCAGGAACTGCGCCTGGCCTCACCTAAAGGTGAATTCCTAGAATATGTCGGCGGCCTGTTCTACATGCACGGCAAGGATGAAGAAACCTATCAGCGCACCCTCACCACCACCACGCGTACCGACCGCGGCATCGCCAACTACAGCACCACCAACGACAGCTACGCGGTGTTCGGCGAGGCCACGCTGAACTTCACCTCGCGGTTTCGTGGCATCGCCGGCCTGCGCTACACCCACGATGACCTGGAATACGATCACCGCCGCGCCTCCACTTCGGCCACCACGGTCAGTGGGATTCAGCCGGCCACCTCCAGTTCCGGTTCCGTGGACGAAGACGGTTGGTCCGGTCGCCTGGGCGTGCAGTACGACATCAGCGATAGCGTCACCAGCTACCTGACCTATTCGCGCGGCTACAAAGGCCCGGCCTACAACGTGTTCTTCAATATGCAGCCGCGCGACACCGACGCGCTCAAGCCGGAAACCTCCAACACCTGGGAAGCCGGGATCAAGGCCACCGCCTGGAACAACCGCCTGACCACCAACCTGGCGGTGTTCCACAGCGATTACGACAACTACCAGGCCAACTTTTTCGACACCGTCGCCGGGCAAGTCGTGACGCGCCTGATCAACGCCGGCAGCGTCAGCACCGAAGGCGTCGAGCTGGATTACGCCTTGCAGGCCACCCAGCAACTCAAGCTGTCCGGGGCCCTGGCCTACACCCGCGCGCGCATCGACGAATTCGCCTGCCCGGCCGGTGCCGCCGCGACCTGCAACGTGAATGGCAAGCCGCTGCCTTTCAGCCCGGACTGGAAAAGCTACGTGCGCGCCGACTACACCATCCCGCTGGATAATGGCCTGGACATCGAACTGGGCACCGACTACAGCTGGCAGAGCGAAGTGCAGTACGACATCAGCCAGAACCTTGACACCAAACAAGGTGCCTACGGCATCTGGAACGCCAGCGTGGCCCTGGCCGACTACAGCAATGGCTGGCGCGTCGCATTCCTGGCGAAGAACCTCGCCGACAAATCCTACTCACCGCTGCTGGCCAGCGGCGGCAACTACATCTACCGCGCCGTGCCCCGTGACGACGAACGTTACTTCGGCGTGCAACTGCGCAAGGATTTCTAAGCATGAGCCGTCAACTGAAACTCGGCGCCTTCCTCATGGCCACCGGGCACCACGTCGCCGCCTGGCGCCACCCGGACGTGCCGGCAAATGCCGGGCTGGATTTTGCCCAGTACAAGCACCTGGCGCGGGTGGCTGAAGCGGCCAAGTTCGATGCGCTGTTCGTGGCGGATAGCATTGCGGCAGCCACGGGTGAAATCGCCAGCCATATGGCGCGTTCGGATCACTTCGAACCGCTGACTCTGCTTTCGGCGTTGAGTGCGGTGACGGACCACATCGGCCTGATCGCCACGGCGACCACCACCTATAACGAGCCCTACCACGTGGCGCGCAAATTCGCCTCGCTGGATCACCTGTCCGGAGGCCGTGCAGGCTGGAACCTGGTCACCTCGGACGCCGCTGCCGAAGCGCAGAATTTCGGCCGCGATGAACACCTCGGCCACGCCGAGCGCTACAGCCGCGCCAGGGAGTTTCATCACGTCGTGACCGGGTTGTGGGACAGCTGGGAAGACGATGCCTTCGTGCGGGACAAGGCCAGCGGCAACTACTACGACCCGGCGAAACAGCATGTGCTGGACCATGTCGGTGAACATTTCCGCGTCAAGGGCCCGCTGAACGTGGCGCGCTCGCCGCAGGGCCACCCGGTGATCGTGCAGGCGGGCTCATCGGAAACCGGCCGTGAACTGGCGGCGCAAACGGCAGAAGTGGTGTTTACCGCGCAAACCTCGCTGGAAAATGCGCAGGCGTTTTATGCGGATCTCAAAGGACGGCTTGAGCCATACGGGCGTGAGCCGGATTCGCTGAAAATCATGCCGGGGGTGTTTGTGGTGGTCGGGCAAACCGAGGCCGACGCCCAGGCTAAGTTCGAAGCGTTCCAGGACCTGGTCGAGCCCGAAGTGGGCGTCGCCCTGTTGGGCCGCATGCTGGGTAATTTCGACTTGTCCGGCTATCCGTTGGACGGGCCGTTGCCGCAATTGCCGTTGACCGACAGCGGGCAGCGCAGCCGTCAACAATTGCTGAGTGACCTGGCCCACCGCGAACAACTGACTCTCGGCCAGCTGGGCCGACGGATCGCGGGTGGTCGCGGGCATTACAGCCTGATCGGCACGCCCGCGCAGATCGCCGATGAGCTGCAACGCTGGTTCGAAAACGGCGCCGCCGATGGCTTCAACATCCTGGTGCCGCACCTGCCGGGCGGGCTGGAGGATTTCGCCCAAGGGGTCGTGCCGGAGCTGCAACGGCGCGGTCTGTTCCGTACCGAATACAGCGGCACTACCTTGCGTGAAAACCTCGGGTTGGCGCGCCCCGAAAACCGCTTCAAAAAGGACGATGCATGAAGATTCCGGCGCTGTTACTGGCCCTGCTGGCCGTCACTCAAACCGCACTGGCGGCCGACCCCGCGACCCTGCGCATCGGCTACCAGAAAGGCTCCATCGCCCTGGTGCTCGCCAAGGAACATAGCCTGCTGGAAAAACGCTTCCCGCACACCGAAGTGAAGTGGATCGAATTCCCCGCCGGCCCGCAGATGCTTGAAGCACTGAACGTAGGCGCACTGGACGTGGGCTCGACCGGCGACATCCCGCCGCTGTTCGCCCAGGCGGCGGGCGCGGACCTGGTCTACATAGGCGCCGAACCGCCCAAGCCCAGCGCCGAAACCATCCTGGTGCGCAACGACAGCCCGCTGCATTCAGTGGCGGACCTGAAGGGCAAGAAAGTCGCCTTCCAGAAGGGTTCCAGTTCCCACAACCTGATCCTGCGCGCCCTGAACAACGCCGGGCTGAGCTACAAGGATATCCAGCCGGTGTACCTGCCACCTGCCGACGCGCGCGCGGCGTTCGAACAAGGCAGCGTGGATGCCTGGGCCATCTGGGAGCCCTATTCATCCTTGGCATTGAGCCAAAGCCCCAGCCATGTGCTGGCCAATGGCGAAGGCCTGGGTTTGTCGGGGCCGGTGTATACCGCGCGGCGCGACTATGCGAAGGCCAATGGCGTGTTTGTACATGACCTGCTAGATGAGCTCAGCGCTGCCGAAGCGCTCACCCGCAGCCAGCGTGAAGACAGCCTCAAGGTGTTGACCGAATTCATGGGCCTGCCCGCTGAGGTGATCGCACGGTACATGGACAACCGCCCGCCTTCGCCGATTTTGCCGATTAACGAGAAGATCATCCAGGCACAGCAAGCCACGGCAGATTTGTTTTATCAGAATCGGTTGTTGCCCAAGGCAATTGACGTCAGCAAAGTCGTATGGAGATCTGCAGGCAACTGAGGTCAAGAATGTGGGAGCTGGCTTGCCTGCTCCCACATTTGAATCGCGTCAGACGTGACAACGGGTGCTTTTTTCCACTACGCACATCGGCGCGCCAGACACCGGCTCATTGATGATCTGCACCTGCACATCGAACACCTGGCGCATCAACTCGGCATTGATCACTTGCCCCGGCGCACCATCAACCACCAACTTGCCGCCGTGCATCACCGCCAGGTGGTCGGCGTAGCGGCAAGCCTGGTTGATGTCGTGCAACACCGTGATCACGGTCTTGCCTTCAGCGGCCAATTCGCCCATCAAGTCCATGAGTTCGACTTGATGGCTGATGTCGAGGTAGGTGGTGGGTTCATCCAGCAACACCACCGGCGCATTCTGCGCCAACACCATCGCCAGCCAAGCACGTTGGCGCTGGCCGCCGGACAGATCGGCCAATGCGCGGTCAGCCAACACGTCCAGTTCCAGGCGCTGCATGGCATGGGTCACGTGGGATTGATCACTGCCGCTCAAGCGTCCCCACAGCGAGTTATGCGGGCTGCGGCCATAGGCGATCAACTGGCGCACGCTGACACCTTCCGGCACCGGCAGCACCTGCGGCAAGAACGCGATCTGCCGCGCCAACTCGCGGGCGGACAGGCTGGCGTAGGCCTGGCCATCCAGGGTCAACTCGCCCTGGGTTGGCTTGAGGATGCGCGCGAAGGCCTTGAGCAAGGTCGACTTGCCGCACCCATTGGGGCCGATCAAGGCGGTGACCTTCCCGGTCGGCGGCGCAAAGGACAGGCCTTGCACGATGCGCGTGGTGCCGTAGCCAATGTCGAGCTGCCGTGCGTGAAGAATACTCATGTGATCAGCCCTTGAACCGTGCCAGCAACCAAAGAAAATACGGCGCGCCAATCACCGCCGTGAGCACCCCGGCAGGGATTTCGCTGGGCGCGATCAACGTGCGCCCCAACGTGTCGGCCAGCACCAGCAGCAACGCACCGATTAGCATCGCCGCCGGCAGCAGGTACTGATGATGCCCGCCCACCAACCGCCGCGCCATGTGCGGCGCGACCAGGCCGATAAAACCGATCGGCCCGATCACCCCCACGCCCAGGCTGGTCAGCAGCACCGCGCAGGCCATCGCCAGCCAGCGTGTGCGACTGAGTGGCGTGCCAAGGCTATGGGCGGCTTCATCGCCGAGGGCGATCAGGTTCAGCGGCTTAGCCAGGCACAGCCCCACCGGGATCAACACCAGGAACGGCAACACCAGCGCCACATGGTGCCAATTGCGGCTCCATAGGCTGCCGGTGAGGGCGAGCAAGGCGGTGTTGATATCCAGCGGATGGGACAGGATCAGAAACTCGGTGACACTGGACAAAGTCACCGCAATCGCCACCCCGGAGAGGGCAAAACGCACCCCGGAAAAACTCACCCCGGTGTTGTACAGCGCCAGCAGCAACGCGCCGCCGGCCCCGCCCAGACAAGCCACCAGCGGCAGCCACACAATCGGCAAATGCGGCCAACTGATGATCGCCACGGTCAGCGCCAGCCCGGCGCCTTGGGTCACACCGAGGATTTCCGGTGAGGCCAGCGGGTTGCGGATCACGCCCTGCACAATCGCCCCGGCCAGGCCGAAGGCTGCACCTGCGAGAATCGCGATCAGGCTGCGGGGCAGGCGGTGGTTCCAGACTTCGAAGTCGAGGGCGTCGTGGGCCAGCAGGCGGTCCAGCACGGTGTCTGGGGTGAGCCACACAGTGCCGGCGCTGAGGCTGATCAACGTCGCCAGCAGCAACAGGCCGAGCAGCAGCCATAAGCGCAAGGGAGGCCGGGTCATAGGGCGCGCCTGGCAAGAAAAAGGAAGAACGGCGCGCCAATCAGCGCGGTGACCACACCCGCCGGGGTCTCCACCGGAAACGCCACAGCGCGGCTGAGCAAGTCGGCGCCCAGCACGATCACCGCACCCAACGCGGCGCTCAGCGGGATCAGCCAGCGGTAGTCATTACCGAGGAACTGGCGAAGGATATTCGGCGCGATCAACCCGACAAACCCGATCGGCCCCACCGCGCAGACGCTCGCCCCCACCAGCAACAGGCTGGCGATGAATACCTGCAAACGCAGGCTGGCAATGCCCACGCCCAGGGAGCGTGCGGCGTCTTCGCCGAGGTTGATCAGGTTCAAACGCGGCGCGCACCACAGCGCCCACAGGCCGCCGATCAAGGTGCACGGCCACAGCAGTTGCACCTGGGCAGCGCCGACATTGGCCAGGGAACCGGCCAACCAGTTGAGCACGCTTTGCGCCTGGGCCTCGACCAGGATCACGGTGAGCCGGGTCAATGCCGCGCACAACGCGGCCACGGCCACACCGGCCAATACCAGGCGTCCCTGGGCGGTGGTCGGCGACCAGGCGCCGCCGAGGCTGAACACCGTGATCCAGGCCAGCGCGCCACCCAGGCAGGTCATCAACAAGGCACCGCCGGCAAACGGCGGCGCGACCAATCCAGTGGAAAACAACGCCAGCCCCAACGCCGCACCCGCCGTCACACCAAACAAGGACGGCGAGGCCAGGCGGTTGCGGGTAATGCCCTGCATCAACGCACCGGCCAGGCCCAGGCAAGCGCCGACCAACGCGGCACACAGCGCCCGTGGCACGCGCAACTGGGCGACGATGTAGGCCATATTGCCGCCCACGCTGCCTTGGTGAACCAGGCCATTCCACGCATCAGCCGCCGTGATCGTGAAAGGTGACCAGCTGTACAGCGACAGCCAGAACAACCCGGCACCCAGCAGCACAATGCCGGCAGCCGCGAAACTTCGCCCCATGCTTATTGGCTCAGTACGGCTTTACCGCCCTTGAGAATCGCCAGCGCATCCTCGGCGATCTGCTCCGACGCCAGCACGCCGCGGTTGCGCGCCCAGCTGTCGCCGTCCACTTCCGCAACCTGTTTATTACGCACCGCCCCCAACACCTGCCACAGCGGCTGCTTGCTCCAGTTGTCGACGATACTGGGGCGACGGTAATGGCCGACCAGCAACCAACCGGGGTCGAGGGCGAGCAGTTGCTCCAGGCTGACAAACTCGGTGGGCGCCGCATTGGCGCGTACCGAGGGGACTTTCAGGCCAATGGCTTCGAGCACGCTGCCGGCGTAGGAGTCCGGGCCGTGCACGGAGAAACTGTCTTCACGGGCGACGCCAAACAACACGCTGGCGCCTACCGGGATCTGTTGCGCGATGGCCTTGAGGTTCTCGCGGTTCTTCTGGATCCGCGCTTCCATCTGCGCGCTCTTGCCCAGCGCTTTGCCGATCAGCTCGGCGGATTTCAGGCTGCCCTGGTAATCCTCGCCGCGTGACGGCAGCAACAGGGTCGGCGCGATGCTCGCCAGGTCGCTGTACAAGGCCTGATGACGGTTGAGGTCGGCGACGATCAGGTCGGGCTTGAGCCGGGCGATTTCCTCGATGCTCGGCTGCGAGCGCAGGCCCACGGACGTCCACTGGCCGATGGCCTGGCGCACACGGGGCAACACGCGATTGGCGTCGCCATCATCGGCAGCGCCAACGGGCGTTACCTCGACGGCGGCCAGGCTGTCGAGAAAGGAGAATTCCAGCACCACCACACGCTTGGGCGCATCGGGCAGATGCACTGCGTGCTGGCCGTCGTTGAGGTCGATGGGGGCGGCGCTCAGCAGGCTTGAAGACAACGCCAGGACGCAGGCGGCAAGGGTGGGGATGGAGCGCAGCATTCGCATGACAAGGACCTCGGCGTTAAAACACCCCAGCTAGACAGGCTGGGGAAAACGGCGGGTACTATTCCATATCGGGGCGGCGTGATCAAAAAACATTCTCATTAACGCCGGAAATCCAGTGTGGGAGCTGGCTTGCCTGCTCCCACATTTTGATCGGCGTACAGCCGTTAGAAGTCGACGGTGGCCGACAGCAGGTAGGTACGCGGCGTCGACAAGGTCAGCCCCGGCTCGCTATCGTCCGACGCACCCGCCGAACTCCAGTAGCGCTTATCGGCGACGTTCTCCACATTCGCCCGCAAGGTGATGTGTTTATCGTCCACCTTGAACCCGTAGCGCGCTCCCACGTCGAGGCGGTTCCAGGCGTCGATTTCCTTGACGTTGGACTGGTCCAGGTACTGCGAGCTGGAATAGATGCCACGGCTGGTCAGGGTCAGGCCTTCGAGGCCCGGCACATCCCATTCAGCGCCCAGGTTGACGTTGTACTTGGGCGTGGCCGGGGCGCGGTTGCCGTCCCAGGTGCCGTTGGTGGTGTCTTTCAGCTCACTGTCGATGTACATCACCCCGCCAAGCAGGCGGAAGCCCTTGAGCGGTTCGCCGAACACGCTCAGTTCTACGCCTGAGTTCTCGCGCTTGCCGTTAGGCCCGAATACACGCGTGGTGGCGTTGGTTTCATAGGCTGGCTGCTTGATGCGGAACACCGCGGCGGTCACGGCGAACGCGCCAGCGTCGTATTTGGCGCCCACTTCCACCTGGCGACTGATGAACGGCGGGAAGATCTGGTCTTCGTTGATCGAGGTGGACGGCGCGATCTTGCCCTGGCTCAGGCCTTCCATGTAGTTGGCGTACAGCGACAGTTTGTCGGTGGCCTTGAACAGGATGCCGCCCGACGGCGAGACTTTTTCTTCGTCGTAGGCCGTGTCGCCTTTGACACCATCGCTCCAGTCATCGACCTTCACGCGCTGCCAGCGTGCACCGAGGGTGAGCATCAGACGGTCGTCGAAAAAGCCCAAGGTGTCGGACAAGGCGACGCCGGTAAATTTGTTTTCGGTATAGACCTTGGGATCAAACCGCGTCGGCCGTGAAGGCGTCGGGGTTTGCACGGGATTGTAGAGGTTGCTCGAGGGTGACGTATAACGTGCGCCGCCGTTGGTGAAGTCCATGTCGAAGTAGCTGGCGGCCAGGTTGACCTCATGGCTTACCGGCCCGGTGTGGAACCAGTTGCGCACGCCAGCGGTGTAGGTGCGCACGTTTTCATCGCGTGTGAAGTCGCGAGGCGACACTGCGAAATCACCGGCCGCATTGCTGACGGATACCGCGTGACGCAGGAAATCGTGGTTGCTTTTACGCGCGCCCACGCCGCCGTAGAGCATCACGTTGTCGCTGAGGTCGTACTCGGCATTGACCGTGCCGAACGTGTCGTTGGTGCGGGCCTTGCTCCAGGATTGCGCATAGTTGCGGCGCACGTCATTGGCGCTGGGCACCGGCGCTGCGGCCGCCACCTGTACGCGCTCTTGCGGTGCATCGGTGTCGCGCTCGGTGTGGCCGATGTCGGTGGAAAGGCGCAGGCGTTCGCCACGGAAATCCAGGCCCAGCACGGCCATTTCGCGGTCGACGCTTTGGTGATCCCACTCGGTGTCACCGGACTGCTTCACGCCGTTGAAGCGGATGCCGAACTGGTTGTCTTCGCCAAAGCGCCGGCCAATGTCCACCGCGCCGCCGGCCTGGCTGTCGGACGCCCAATTGCCGGTAAACGAGTTGATGTCCTTGTCGGTGGCGCGCTTGGGCACCACGTTGATCCCGCCGCCCACGCTGCCACGCGGCGAGATGCCATTGATCAACTGGCTCGGGCCCTTGAGGATGTCGACGCGGTCGGCCATTTCCATGTCGATGGTGTAGGTCGGCAGCACGCCATACAGGCCGTTGTAGGCCACGTCACTGTTGAACAGGCTGAAGCCGCGAATGGTGAATTGCTCGTAGCGCCCACCCGCCGGGTTTGTGGCGCGCACCGAGGGGTCGGCGGCGATCAGGTCGCCTAGGGTGCGGGCCTGTTGGTTCTTTACCGCGTCAGCGGTGTAGGTGGTGATGCTGAACGGGGTTTCCATGAAGTCCCGCGTGCCGAGCATGCCCTGGGCCGTGCGGCGCGCTACCTGGCCGCCGGCGTAGGTGTCGCCGTCATACAGGCCGGTGGTGCCGAGGATCGAAGTCGGGGCCAACTCAAGGCTGCTGCCGTCCGGCGCCGGTATCAACATGTAGGCCTGCGCGCCCATCGACTGCAGTTGCAAGCCAGAGCCTTGCAGCAAGCGCGCAAAGCCCTCCTCTACCCCGTATTCGCCGGACAAGCCGCTGCTACTGCGCCCGCTGACCAAGGCCGGATCCACCGACAGGTTGACGCCCGCCAACCCGGCGAAGCGGGTGAGCGCCGCACTCAGGCTGCCGGCGGGCACCTGGTAGCTGCGGCGGGTGGCGGTGTCTTCGGCGTAGCTGACAGCGGCGAAGAACGGGCTGGCGCTGAGGCTCAGCAGCAGGCTCAGTTTCAGCAAGGGGCGGACGACGGGCATTGGCGGGAGCTCTCGATAGTGTTCACTTGCCTGGAATGACAGGCGAGATGAAAAAAAGGGACAGGCTCCGCCAATTTTTTTGCTTACCACACTGCGATCGTTGAATCCGCCCTCGGCTCGGTGCCGCCGCACAATACACCACTGACCGGGTCACGCAGGATGATCTGCCCGCGCCCGTACTCAGTGAGGTCGCTGGCGATCTGCACCTGATGTCCGCGCCGTGCCAAGGCGTTGGCCAAGTCGCGGGACGCGCCCTGTTCGATGCCGACCTTCATGTCACCCAGCCATTGCCAGCGCGGCGCATCCAGCGCCGCTTGCGGGTTGAGGCCGAAATCCACCAGGTTCATCACCATCTGCACGTGACCCTGGGGCTGCATGTAGCCGCCCATCACGCCGAACGGGCCGAGGGCCTGGCCATCCTTGGTGAGAAAGCCGGGGATGATGGTGTGGAAGGTTTTCTTGCCCGGCGCCAGGCAGTTGGCGTGCGTCGGGTCAAGGCTGAACTCCTGCCCACGGTTTTGCAGGGCGATGCCGCTGTCGGGCAGCACCACGCCGGAGCCGAAACCGTGGTAGTTGCTCTGGATAAACGAAACCATATTGCCTTCGGCGTCGGCCGTGGCCAGGTACACCGTGCCGCTGGCGTGAGGGTCGCCGGGTTTGGGCGCCTGGGCCTGCTCGCCGATTTGTCCACGGCGACGGCGGCTGTAGTCATCGCTGAGCAGGTCAGCGACGGCTACGCGCATGTGCAGCGGGTCGGTGATGTAGTGCAGGCCGTCGCTGTAGGCGAGTTTCATCGCCTCCAATTGGCGGTGCCAGGTCTGCTGGCTGTCGCGGTGATCGAAGCTGAAGCCTTCGAGGATTTTCAGCGCCATCAACGCCACCAAACCCTGGCCGCTGGGTGGGATTTCCCACACGTCCACGCCCCGGTAGCTGACGTGGATCGGCTCCACCCACTCGGCGCGGTAATCCTTGAGATCACTGGCGCGCAGATAGCCGCCGCTGGCCTTGGAATGCGCGTCCAAACGTTCGGCCAGGGCACCGCGATACAGGCTTTCGCAACGGGTGTTCGCCAGTTCTTCGAGGGTACGGGCCTGGGCCGGGTTGCGAAACATCTCCCCGGCCCGTGGCGCGCGGCCGTCGATCAGGAAGGTGTCGAACCAAGCATCCAGCGCAACGTCGCGATGGGGCGTGAACTCTTCCAGGGTGAGCTGCCATTGATGGGCAACCACTGGCGACAGCGGGAAACCGTCGCGCGCCAGGCGGATGGCCGGTTGCAGCAACTGGGCAAACGGCAATTTGCCGAAACGCTGGGACAGCTCGGCCCAAGCCGACGGGCAACCCGGCACCGTGACCGGCGTCCAGCCATACAGCGGCATTTGGTCATGCCCGGCGGCCTTGACCGCCTCGACACTCAAGGCAGCCGGCGCATGGCCGTTACCATTCAAACCGTGCAACTGGCCCTTGCACCAGACCAGGGCAAACGCATCGCCGCCGAGGCCGCAGCCGGTGGGTTCCACCACCGTCAAAGCGGCCGCTGTGGCAATGGCAGCGTCGATGGCGTTACCGCCCTTCTGCATGACCTCGATACCGGCCTGGGCGGCCAGGGGCTGTGACGCCGCGACCATGCCACGCTGGGCAAACACGCTCTGGCGCTGCGAGGGATAAGGGTACTCATGAGCAGAAAATTCAAACATGGCAGAGGCTCTTCCAAAAGGTCATAACACGCGGCTGAGAAAAGCTCGGGTACGGGGATGGCTGGGGCGGCTGAAAATCTGCTCCGGCGGCCCTTGTTCGATGAGTTCGCCCTGGTCGAGCACCACCACGCGGCCGGCCACTTCACGGGCGAAGCCCATTTCGTGGGTGACCACCACCATGGTCATGCCCTCCTCGGCCAGCTCCTTCATCACCTGCAGCACTTCGCCGACGGTTTCCGGGTCGAGGGCACTGGTGGGTTCGTCGAACAGCATGGCCTGGGGTTTCATCGCCAGGGCACGGGCGATGGCCACCCGCTGCTGCTGGCCGCCAGAGAGCATCGATGGGTAGTGGTTGGCTTTGTCCGCCAGACCGACCCGCGCCAGTAATCCACGGGCCTGTTCCAAGGCTCCGGCGCGTGGCGTGCCGAGTACCTGGATCGGCGCTTCGATGATGTTTTCCAGCGCGGTCATATGCGGGAACAGGTTGAAGCGCTGGAACACCATGCCGATGTCGCGGCGCTGGCGGGCAATGTTGCGCTCCGAGTCGCGCACCAGGCTGCCGTCGCCGCGCTCGCGATAGCCCATGGCGCGGCCGTTGACGCGGATGCGCCCGCCCTGGATGTCTTCCAGCAGGTTGATGCAGCGGATAAAGGTGGTCTTGCCCGAACCCGAGGCGCCGATCAGCACCACCACTTCACCGCGCCGTACTTGCAGGGAAATCCCCTTGAGGATCTGCAGCGTACCGAACGACTTGTAGATATCCAGCGCTTCGATGATCAGTTCTTCACTGTGGTGCGCCATGGTTATCGTCCCCTCAGCAGTTTCAAGGTGCTACGCCCGAACATGCGGCTGGACGCCGGTGGCGGCGCGGAAGGCCGGTCGGACTGGCCGAAACGCGCCTCCAGCCAGCGCTGGAAGAAGCCCCAGAGCATGGTGAGCATCAGGAAGTAGATCGCCACCACCAGGTACAGCTCGAACACGCGGAACGTGGCCGAGGTGACCATCTGCGTGCTGAGCAGTAATTCCTGCACGCCGATTACGCTGACCAGGGTGGTGTTCTTGAGCATCACGTTGAACTCGTTGCCCAGCGGCGGCACGATCACGCGAAACGCCTGTCCGATAAGGTTATGGGTGATGACAACAGGGTTTACAACCTGTCTGACACCTCGAGAACTCTGGACAGTATTGTTCCTCATGCCACCCTGGCGATGTTGAGGGCATGCTCGCATAAGGCTGCGAAAGCCAGAAACAGCACCCACTATTGACGTAGTGGGGCCCCATGTTGATAGCTCTACAAATGGCAGATACAAAGAAGCCCGGCGCTGGGCCGGGCTTCAATGTAACAACGTCAGGGGCTAACGATGCTTGTTCTTGTGTTTATGCTTGTTGTTGCTTTTGTGCTTCTTACCATCTGATCGATGATTGCTCTCATCATCTGCCAGGTTATTCCCCAGCGCTCCGCCTGCTGCACCCCCTACACCGGCGCCGATAGTCGACCCAGTTGTGCCTCCGAGGCGATTACCAATGAGCGAGCCGCCGGCTGAGCCAATACCGCCACCTAGCGCAGCTTCCGCTCTGTTGCCTCGTTGAGCGCCGACAGCACTGCCGGCGGCACCACCAACGCCTGCGCCTACCGCTGCGCCCGTTGAGCCACCGAGCTGTTGCCCTACGATGTTGCCAAGTGCACCACCAACGCCGCCTCCAAGAGCGGCTGTGCCATCTCCGGCGGCCATCGCTCCTTGCGAAATGAAGGCGCCCAAAACCAGGGCGGGTAGTGTCATTTTCATTGTGTGAACCTCTGTGGGTTGTCAGGCGCTCACGGTTTAAAACACGCCTGGAATTTGGAGGAGAACAAAAGGCCGAAGTTCTATACCGACTATGCCCAGGGGCGAATGGTTGTAACAAGGTATTCCGTGATAGTGCGAGGGAGACGCTTAACACCAAAGGCCCTGCCAAACTCGCTATCAAGAAGCATTCTTGTCAGTGCTAAATATCCCGCGCGCTTACAACGAGGCGGCATCACGAAATGGTCGAAAACTCTGCAGGGGTAAATGTGGTTTTTTTTCGGGCATGAAAAAGCCCAACCTTTTCGGGTTGGGCTAAGTCATTGAAATATATGGTCGGGACGGAGTGATTCGAACACTCGACCCCTAGCACCCCATGCTAGTGCGCTACCGGACTGCGCTACGCCCCGACTAGGCGTGTTACTGGGTTTGCTTCTTGACGAAGCGATCCGGAATATACCGCAAGCTTTTGAAATGTGGAAGTATTTTAAAAGCTTGAATCACTTCTTCAGCACCACCAGCACATCTTCAAGTTCTGCGATCATCTGGCGGATCATTTGTTTGTATTGGGTGGTGTCGTCTTTGGCTTCATCACCGGACATACGCTGGCGCGCGCCGCTGATGGTGAACCCTTGGTCGTACAGCAACGCGCGGATCTGTCGGATCATCAGCACATCCTGGCGCTGATAATACCGACGGTTCCCAGTGCGTTTGACGGGGTTGAGTTGAGGAAACTCCTGTTCCCAATAGCGCAGCACGTGCGGTTTTACCGCACAGAGCTCGCTGACTTCACCAATGGTGAAGTAGCGTTTGCCTGGGATGACGGGCAGCTCGTCGTTATGACTTGGTTCCAGCATAAGCCTCAACTCGGGCCTTCAACTTCTGCCCTGGACGAAAGGTGACCACACGGCGAGCCGTGATCGGGATTTCTTCTCCCGTTTTTGGATTGCGGCCAGGCCGCTGGCGTTTGTCCCGCAGGTCAAAATTGCCGAAACCGGACAATTTGACCTGTTCGTTGTCTTCCAGAGCGTGTCTGATCTCTTCAAAAAACAGCTCGACCAATTCCTTGGCCTCGCGCTTGTTCAGACCCAACTCTTCGTACAGACGTTCCGCCATCTCAGCTTTCGTCAAAGCCCCCATACGTCACTTCCTTAACGTGGCGTTCAACCTTTGTTCGAGCGAGGTGAGGATATTTTGTGTCGTGGTATTCACCTCATCGTCATTAAGAGTGCGCGATGGATGCTGCCAGGTCAAGCCAACTGCAAGGCTTTTTCTATGCGGATCAATACCTTTACCCTGATAGACGTCAAATAGCCTGAGGTCTGTCAGCCATTCCCCTGCATTTTCACGGATTACATCCAGAACGGCAGTGGCGGCCACTTCACGGTCGGCAATCAAGGCCAGGTCACGGCGCACTTCAGGGAAGCGCGACAGCTCGCTGAATTTAGGCATTTTGCCCGAAGCCACTTCAGCCAAAACCAGTTCAAATACGAAGACCGGACGGTCGAGACCGAGGGTTTTCGACAGTTCAGGGTGAATGGCGCCGACGAAGCCCACCAGGCGGCCTTCACGCTCGACGCGCGCAGTCTGGCCCGGGTGCAACGCTGGATGGCTGCCCGGCAGGAAGGTGAATGCATCCAGCGCACCGGCAAAACCCAGCACCGCTTCCACGTCAGCCTTGACGTCGAAGAAGTCCACGGCATCGCGGCCTTGCGCCCAGCCTTCCGGCAGACGGCTACCGCAGACCACGCCAGCCAACATCGGTTCTTGTTTCAGGCCGTCCAACTGTCCTACGAAACGCAGGCCACTTTCGAACATGCGCACCCGATCTTGCTGACGGTTCAGGTTATGGGAAAGGGCTTTCACCAAGCCTGGCCACAGCGACGAACGCATGGCTGCCATGTCGTTGGAGATCGGGTTGGCCAGCAACAGTGGCTCGACGCCTGGGTTGAACAGCTCGAACTGCTTAGGATCGATGAAGCTGTAGGTCACCGCTTCCTGATAACCACGGGCAACCAGCAGGCGACGCAGCTCAGGCAGGTGCGCACGCGCCTCGGCCTTTGGTTGTGGCGCCAGGCGCGCTTGCGGATAACGGACCGGCAGGCGGTTGTAGCCGTAGAGGCGGGCCAGCTCTTCGATGAGGTCGACTTCCAGGCTGATATCGAAGCGATGGCTTGGTACTTCAACGTGCCACTGCCCTTGCCCACTCGAGGAAATAGCCAGACCGAGGGCCGACAACAGTTGCTCGATTTCAGCCGGCTCGATGACCAGGCCAAGCATCTGCTCGACACTCTTGGCGCGCAGAGTGATCGGTGCAACGGACGGCAGGAACTGTTCGTTGACGGTTTCGGTGATCGGGCCGGCTTCGCCACCGGTGATTTCCAGCAGCAGGCCAGTCGCGCGCTCCATGGCTTCACGGGCGAGGTTCCAGTCCACGCCACGCTCGTAGCGGTGCGAAGCATCGGTGTGCAGGCCGTAGGAACGGGCCTTGCCGGCGATGGCGATCTGGTCGAAGAACGCACTCTCAAGGAACACGTCACGGGTAGTAGCGGACACACCGCTGTGCTCGCCACCCATCACGCCGGCAATCGCCAGGGCGCGGGAGTGGTCGGCGATGACCAGGGTGTCGTCACGCAGGCTGACTTCCTGACCGTCGAGCAGTACCAGCTTCTCGCCTTCTTCGGCCATACGTACACGAATGCCGCCGTTGATTTCGGCGAGGTCGAACGCGTGCAGCGGTTGACCCAGCTCCAGCATCACGTAGTTGGTGATGTCAACGGCAGCGTCGATGCTGCGCACGTCGGCGCGACGCAGACGCTCAACCATCCACAGCGGGGTTGGCTTGGACAGGTCGACGTTGCGGATCACACGACCCAGATAACGCGGGCAGGCGTTTGGCGCCAACACGTCGATCGGGCGCACTTCGTCGTGTACCGCAGGCACGGCAGCAACCACAGGACGGGTGACCGGAGCGTTGTACAACGCGCCGACTTCACGAGCCAAACCAGCCAACGACAGGCAGTCGCCACGGTTCGGGGTGAGATCGACCTCGATGCTGGCATCTTCCAGTTCCAGGTAAACGCGGATGTCCTGGCCCACAGGCGCGTCGGCCGGCAGCTCCATCAAGCCATCGTTGCCCTCACCGACTTGCAGCTCGGCCTGGGAGCACAGCATGCCGTTGGACTCAACGCCACGCAGCTTGGCCTTCTTGATCTTGAAGTCGCCCGGCAACTCGGCACCGATCATGGCAAACGGGATCTTCAGGCCCGGGCGCACGTTTGGCGCTCCGCACACGACCTGGAAGGTTTCCGCGCCATTGCTGACCTGGCACACACGCAATTTGTCGGCATCGGGGTGTTGTTCGGTGCTTAGCACCTCGCCCACGACCACACCGCTGAAAACACCGGCGGCCGGCGTAACGCTATCGACCTCAAGACCGGCCATCGACAGACGCGCAACCAACGCGTCGCGATCTACCTGCGGGCTTACCCAGCCACGCAGCCATTGTTCACTGAATTTCATCCTGCTCTCCTAAAGATTCGTTACGACTAGCGAAATTGCGCGAGGAACCGCAAGTCGTTGTCGAAGAACAGACGCAAGTCGTTCACGCCGTAACGCAGCATGGCCAGACGTTCAACGCCCATGCCGAAGGCAAAGCCCGAGAACTCTTCCGGATCGATGCCGGACATACGCAGCACGTTAGGGTGAACCATGCCGCAGCCCATCACTTCCAGCCAGCCGGTCTGCTTGCAGACGCGACAGCCTTTGCCGCTGCACATCACGCATTCCATGTCGACTTCAGCGGATGGCTCGGTGAACGGGAAGAACGATGGGCGGAACCGCACCGCCAACTCCTTCTCGAAGAATACCCGCAGGAATTCTTCGATGGTGCCTTTGAGGTCGGCGAAGTTGATGTCGCGATCAACCAGCAGGCCTTCGACCTGGTGGAACATCGGCGAGTGGGTGATATCGGAGTCGCTACGGTACACACGGCCTGGGCAGACAATGCGGATCGGCGGCTTGTTCGCTTCCATGGTGCGGACCTGTACCGGAGAGGTATGGGTGCGCAACAGCATGTTCGCGTTGAAATAGAAGGTGTCGTGCATCGACCGGGCCGGGTGATGGCCTGGGATGTTGAGCGCCTCGAAGTTGTGATAATCGTCTTCGACCTCGGGGCCTTCGGCAATGCCGTAGCCAATGTGGGTGAAGAACTGCTCGATACGTTCCAGAGTCCGGGTGATCGGGTGCAGACCGCCCGAGGCCTGGCCGCGACCAGGCAAGGTTACATCAATGGACTCGGCGGCGAGTTTGGCCGCGAGATCGGCCTCCTCCATGGTCGCCTTGCGCGCATTGAGTACCTCTGTGACACGCTCCTTGGCGACGTTGATCAGCGCACCGACTTGCGGACGCTCTTCAGCCGGCAAATTCCCCAGGGTCTTCATCACCTGAGTCAATTCACCTTTCTTGCCAAGGTAGTGAACCCGGATTTGCTCCAGGGCATTTACATCTTCAGCGCTTTGCACAGCCTCAAGGGCTTGGGCGACGAGCGCGTCCAGGTTTTCCATGTACAGACTCCAGATACAAAATAGGGGAAGAGCTTGAAGGCTCTTCCCCTATTTAAGACGTTTACCACCTTGGGCTACAGACGTAACCCAGGGTGATTGTCGGGGGTACTTAAGCCAGAGTGGCTTTAGCTTTCTCGACAATCGCAGCAAACACCGCTTTTTCGTTCACTGCCAGTTCGGCCAGAACCTTACGGTCGATCTCGATGGAAGCTTTTTTCAGGCCAGCGATGAAACGGCTGTAGGACAGACCGTTAACACGTGCACCAGCGTTGATACGAGCGATCCACAGAGCGCGGAACTGACGTTTTTTCTGACGACGGTCGCGGTAGGCGTATTGGCCTGCCTTGATTACCGCTTGCTTGGCAACACGGAATACGCGTGAACGCGCGCCGTAGTAGCCTTTAGCAAGTTTCAGAATTTTTTTGTGACGTTTACGGGCAATGACGCCACGCTTTACACGAGCCATGAGTTACTTCCTCTATTCTTGATCCAAAAATTAACGAAGGCGCAGCATGCGCTCGACTTTTGCCACGTCAGACGGATGCAGCAAGCTGCTACCGCGCAGTTGACGCTTACGCTTGGTCGACATTTTGGTCAGGATGTGGCTCTTGAAAGCGTGCTTGTGCTTGATACCGTTAGCAGTTTTCAGAAACCGCTTAGCAGCACCACTTTTAGTCTTCATCTTTGGCATGTTCGGATACTCCGCATTCAGTTGATAAACATAATCAGAAGGCCTGCCGTGCCCTGTTGATTACTTCTTCTTTTTCGGGGCGATGACCATGATCAGCTGGCGTCCTTCCATCTTAGGATGCTGTTCAACGGAACCGTACTCCAACAGGTCAGCTTCAACCCGCTTGAGGAGTTCCATGCCCAGCTCCTGGTGGGCCATCTCACGGCCGCGGAATCGCAAGGATACCTTGGCCCTGTCCCCATCACTCAGGAAACGTACCAGGTTGCGCAGTTTTACCTGGTAATCCCCTTCCTCCGTCCCTGGACGAAACTTGATTTCTTTTACTTGAATCTGCTTCTGGTTCTTCTTCGCCGCAGCAATCTGCTTCTTCTTTTCGAAGATCGACTTGCCGTAGTCCATCACCCGGCAAACAGGCGGGACTGCGTCGGCGGAGATTTCCACCAGGTCCAATTTGGACTCTTCAGCGATACGAAGCGCTTCATCAATCGAGACGATGCCAATCTGCTCGCCGTCAGCGCCAATTAACCGAACCTCGCGTGCCGAGATATTCTCGTTGATCGGGGCTTTCGGTGCAGCTCGTTTATCTTGTCTCATTTCACGCTTAATAATAATTACTCCGAATCTGGGCGACCACGCCGGGAAACCGCTTGCGCGAGGAACTCAGCGAACTGGGCGACGGGCATCGAGCCCAGGTCAGCACCTTCACGAGTACGCACAGCGACAGTCTGCATCTCGACTTCCCGATCTCCGATAACCAAAAGATAGGGAACCTTGAGCAAAGTATGCTCGCGGATTTTAAAGCCGATCTTTTCATTTCTCAAGTCGGACTTGGCACGAAACCCGCTTTCGTTGAGAGTTTTTTCAACTTCGGCGGCAAAATCTGCCTGTTTGTCAGTGATATTCATGATCACTGCCTGGGTCGGAGCCAGCCACGCAGGGAATGCACCCTCGTAGTGCTCGATCAGGATCCCGACGAACCGTTCGAACGAACCGAGGATCGCCCGGTGCAGCATAACCGGGTGTTTACGGCTGTTGTCTTCGGACACGTATTCGGCGCCCAGACGGATCGGCAGGTTAAAATCGAGCTGCAGGGTACCACACTGCCAGACGCGGCCAAGGCAATCTTTCAGCGAGAACTCGATCTTCGGACCGTAGAACGCGCCTTCGCCCGGCTGCAGATCATACGCAAGGCCCGCGCTGTCGAGCGCAGCGGCCAGTGCAGCTTCGGCGCGATCCCACAGTTCATCGGAACCAACGCGTTTTTCCGGACGAGTGGACAGCTTCATCTCGACTTCGGTAAAGCCGAAATCGCGATAAACGTCCATGGTCAGCTTGATAAACGCGGCAGATTCGGCCTGCATCTGCTCTTCGGTGCAGAAGATGTGGGCGTCGTCCTGGGTGAAACCACGCACGCGCATGATGCCGTGCAGTGCACCCGATGGCTCGTTACGGTGGCAGGCACCGAACTCGGCCAGGCGCATCGGCAACTCGCGGTAGCTTTTCAGGCCTTGGTTGAACACCTGCACGTGGCACGGGCAGTTCATTGGCTTGATAGCGTAGTCGCGGTTTTCCGACTGAGTCGTGAACATGTTGTCGGCGTAGTTGGCCCAGTGCCCGGATTTTTCCCAGAGGCTACGGTCAACAACCTGGGGCGTCTTGATCTCCAGATAGCCGTTGTCGCGCTGTACTTTGCGCATGTACTGCTCAAGCACCTGGTACAGGGTCCAGCCGTTCGGGTGCCAGAACACCATGCCCGGCGCTTCTTCCTGGAGGTGGAACAGGTTCAGGCGCTTACCGATCTTGCGGTGGTCGCGTTTCTCGGCTTCTTCGATGCGCTGGATGTAGGCCGCCAGCTGCTTCTTGTCAGCCCAGGCGGTGCCGTAGATCCGCTGCAGTTGCTCGTTCTTCGCGTCGCCACGCCAGTAGGCGCCGGACAGCTTGGTCAGCTTGAACGACTTGAGGAAACGTGTGTTCGGCACGTGTGGGCCACGGCACATGTCGACGTATTCTTCGTGGTAGTACAGGCCCATGGCCTGCTCTTCCGGCATGTCTTCCACCAGGCGCAGCTTGTAGTCCTCGCCACGGGCGGTGAACACGTCGATCACTTCGGCGCGCGGCGTGACCTTCTTGATCACGTCGTAATCTTTTTCGATCAGCTGGTGCATGCGCTGTTCGATCGCAGCCAGGTCGTCCGGAGTAAAAGGACGCTCATAGGCGATGTCGTAATAGAAGCCTTCGTCGATGACCGGGCCGATCACCATTTTCGCGGTTGGATACAGTTGCTTGACCGCGTGGCCAATCAAGTGCGCGCAAGAGTGGCGAATGATCTCCAGCCCCTCTTGATCCTTGGGCGTGATGATTTGCAGGCTGGCATCGCCGGTGATCAAGTCGCTGGCATCGACGAGCTTGCCGTCGACCTTGCCGGCCACGGTGGCCTTGGCCAGGCCAGCACCAATGGATGCGGCGACCTCGGCTACGGAAACCGAATGATCGAATGAACGTTGACTGCCGTCGGGAAGAGTAATAGTTGGCATGGCGCCTCCTCTCCTAGTGGTGACCCCTACCAAAGGTCACGTGGGTTGGGATGAGCCAGTACAAGATCCAACACCAGGCCGTTCAATGATGAACGCCTGCCTTACAGCGGCAGGAGCCTTTCGGCCAACCGATAATCGAACCAGAGTGACTGGAGTGAGCTAAAAAGAACCTGGCAAGGCGGCAATTGGCACGCCTGGAAATAGCCAAGCGCAAGATGCTAGCACAGATGAACGGTCATCGCGGCGCTGCTATCTTGCGTAAATACAAATTCCACCCTTTATAGCTGCAAAAGTGAACTTGGGCTGTACGCGAGCCCTCAAACCCTCCGAGAATCGCCGTTCGTCCTCGACCCAAAGGAGCATCCTCATGATGCGTTTTACCTCTACCCTCGCTCTCGCCGCTTCCCTGACCCTCCTTTCCCTCGGCGCACAGGCGGCAGCCCCGTCGAACTGGCCAGCCGGTGCCCGCGACAGCTTCGTCAGCGACTGCAGCGCCGCCGCCAGCCAGAACGTAGACGTCAAAACCGCCAAAGCCCATTGCGAATGTGGCGCTGACAAGATCAACGCCGAACTGAGCACTGCCGAAATCAAAGAACTGATGACCAATCAGAACGCTAGCCCGGAGCTTAAAAACAAAGCTGTCGCGGCTATCTCGTCCTGCAAAGTCGTGAAGAAAAAGTAAGATTTGCGACTGATCACACAGCTGTTTTGCCGGAAAAATGGCCCGAAAACTGCCATTTCTCACAAATTACACAGGTTTTACGGCTTTTTTTACCAGCTGATATTTCGAGCTTAAGCCCCGTAAATCGCGGCTTTCAGCCGATCAGGGCACTAAACGCAACGCTATTGATTAGCAAACAATGCCTTGGGGGGGCTCCCAAGCCGAACATTTCGACTATGATAGCCCGGTGTGCCCAGTTGGCCTGAGCAGCACAGCACTACTGAAAATATATGTTTCTTGGAGATACACCATGTCTAATCGCCAAACCGGCACCGTTAAATGGTTCAACGATGAAAAAGGCTTCGGCTTCATCACTCCTCAAGGTGGCGGTGACGACCTGTTCGTACACTTCAAAGCTATCGAAAGCGACGGTTTCAAAAGCCTGAAAGAAGGCCAAACCGTTTCCTTCGTGGCTGAGAAAGGCCAAAAGGGTATGCAAGCTGCACAGGTTCGCGGCGAGTAATTCTCCGCTGAGCTAAAAAAACCCCGTCCATGTGACGGGGTTTTTTATGGGCGCTGCAAAAGCCTGGAGCGACTTATCCGCAATTGACCCGTGTGATCACCAGATTGTCGTCGGTGTTCAGGTTCAAGCGATCGGAGCGGTACTCCAGGGTGATCATGTCGTTCGGCTTGAGGATGCGCGCATTCTGCGCACCGGCACGGGTACGCGCCTGCTCCAGCAACTGGGGCGAAGCTTTCTGGCCGATGGTGAATTCGGCGGCCTTCGACTCACAGCGGCTATGACCGGCATCGGCCACGGCGGCGTCTTTGGCTGGCTCAGAGGCACCCGGGGTGCTGCAACCCGCCAACGCGAGTGCTGCCAACAAAGTACCGAATGATGCGAGCTTCCAAGGCATGAAGCCTCCTATGATAAAAAATGGACAGAGATCGTGCGACAGCGATTGTGCGGATTGGTTTCAAGACGTAAACCGCCGCAGGGCAAGTCTGCCTGACTCTCGACAGGCATTCGCCCGGTCAATCGTGACCAGATATGAACGAAATCAGTAGATATCGATGTAATCAAATTCCGGCGTCGGCCAGTTCTGCTTCAACGCATTGAAAATCTGGGTCACCCAGACTTCATCACTGGCAGCCACATTGCCGACGTATCCTGAGCCTTTTGCCCAGGTCTCCAGGCGAAACAGCAGCCCGTCGATGTCTACACCGCCTACAACCTTCCCAGAGGAGATGTAGGCGATTCCGGCTTTGGTCACCCGTAACTGGGTATGTTCGTCGTCGTTGGCACTGGCGAGCAGTTGGCGCACATTCGCCAATGTCAGGTTCTCGGGGTTGTTCAAATCGATCTGCACGTGGTGTCCCCGGCAATTAAACAGGCAGACAGTGTCGCACAGCGCTGCCGTCATTCCGAATCGCCTCATGCCTAAGTATCAGTGCCAAACGCGATACAAAATGGTTAACTGGCCCGGTAAGCACCGCGTTCCAGCGCACTACCCAGTACTTTCAGCCCCGCGAGACAGTCATGACCACCGTAACGCTCCAAGCCGACATCAAAGCCAAGTGGCCCCAAGGGCAAAGCTCATACAGCCCCGGCAGCCCAGAGGAATTGGCAATCATCGGTATCGACCTGCTGGTCAAGGAACTGGGCACGCAGGCGGCGCAAGCGTTCATCGGCCAGATATTCGAGAAATACCCGGCCGATCACATGGGGGCACACGACCCCGAGCGCGAATAAGAACCGGCCGGCGAGCGCCGACCGGTAGAACCATTACTTCAGACGCGCCAGGCGCTCGGTCAGCAGATCGAAAAAGCCCTGGGCGTCGCCGTTCTCAACCCAGAACACATTCTTTTCCTGCTTCAGGCCGTCGTACCAATCGACGATGGTCTGGCCAAAGGTCGGCCCCTCACGGCTATCCACCACCATATTGGCCTGACGACCACTGAACAGCGAAGGCTTGAGCAGGTAAGCAATGACGGTAGCGTCATGCACCGGGCCACCTGGAATACCGTAGTGCTCCATGTCGCCCTTGACGTATTCGTTAAGAATATCGCCCACCACCTTGCTTGCGTTGTTCTTGATGTCGGCGATCTTTTTCAGGCGTGCTTCGCTGGTCAGCACCTTGTGGGTCACGTCCAACGGCAGGTAGGTCAGCTTGACGCCGCTCTTGAGCACAATCTCGGCCGCCACCGGGTCGGCGAACAGGTTGAATTCCGCCACCGGAGTGATATTGCCGCCATTGAAGTGCGCACCACCCATCACCACCACTTCCTTGATGCCTTGGGTGATTTCCGGCGCCTGGGTCAGTGCCAGCGCCAGGTTGGTCTGCGGGCCGAGCATGGCGATGGTGATGCTGTGCGGCTTGGCGGTGCTCAGGGTCTTGATCAGGTAGTCAACGGCATTGCCGTCCGCCAGGCCCTTCTTGGGTTCATGCACGGTGACACCGGAAATACCCTCCTTGCCATGGATGTTCTCGGCGTAGATCGGCTTGCGCAGCAGCGGCGCTGGCGCACCGGCGTACACCGGGATTTCCTCGCGCCCTGCCCACTCGCGGGCCAGGCGCGCGTTGCGAGAGGTCTTGTCCAGGCGCACGTTGCCGGCGACGGTGGTCAGCGCACGGATACTCAGCTCATCCGGGGAGGCCATGGCGAACAGCAAGGCCACTACATCATCAGCACCGGGGTCGGTATCGATGATCAGATCGATCTTTTCCGCCGCCTGGGCGCTTGCAGCAGTGAGTGCGGACAAAAGCAAAACACTCCGGAACAGGTTTTTCAGGGTTGGGAGACCACGTTGCATAAAACACTCCTTGTCGTTGGGAACGCTAGAACGTTACGCCGGATACCAGCGCGATATTGCAGTAAGGCTGACATTCGCCAGTGCGCACCACGGCGCGCGCCTTGCGGCTGAGCTGCTTGAATTCTTCATGGCTGACCAGGCGTCGTTCACCGAGGGCAGCCTGTTCTGTGAGCGTGTTGAGTTCAGCCAGCGCCGGCGGTTGTTTGAGCAGGATTTCTTCGGCCAACACATGGCACTCCACCTGCATTTCACTGAGCACGATACGCAAGGTGCTGATGAAATCCGGAATGCCCTGGGTCAACGCCAGGTCAATCAGCTCGACGCCAGGTGGCACCGGCAGGCCGGCATCACCGATCACCAGGATGTCGCCGTGCCCAAGTGAGGCGATCACACGCGACAGGGCAATATTGAGCAGAGGTGTCTTTTTCATGAGGGCACAAAACCTTGTACGTCGTGCAGCGTTGGAATAGAGGGTTGTGCGCCGGCACGGGTGACCGACAACGCCGCCGCGACCTGGCCAAAACGGATGGCCTCTGCCTCGCTCTTGCCGTTGGCCAGTGCCGCCGCAAAGCCGCCGACGAAGGTGTCGCCCGCGGCCGTGGTGTCGACCGCCTTGACCTTTGGCGCTTGCAGATGCTCAAAGCGCTGGCCGTCGGTAAACAGCGCGCCCTGAGACCCCAGGGTGATGATCACTTTACCGGCTCCGGCCTGGATCAGTTGGGTCGCCGCCACCTTGGCGCTGTCAATCGAGTCGACCGTCACGCCGCTCAATGCGGCGGCTTCGCTTTCATTGGGAATGAGGTAGTCGATCGACGCGTACCACTCAGCCGGCAATGGGCCGCTGGCCGGGGCTGGGTTGAGGATCACCGTCTTGCCCAGCTCACGGCCGCGCTTGAGGGTGTAGCCCACCGTATTCATCGGCACTTCCAGCTGGCAGACGATCACGTCAGCCGCCTGCAGTACCGCGTCGAACGCCTGCAACGAGGCCGGCGTCAGTTCGCCGTTGCTGCCCGCCACGATCACAATCGCGTTCTGGCTGCTGTCATCCACCACGATCAAGGCCACGCCACTGGAGCCATCCACGGTACTGACGGCCTGGCAATCAATCCCCTCAACCAGCAATGCGTCACGCAATTGAGTGCCGTAGGCATCGGTGCCGACGCAGCCGATCATCGACACATCGGCGCCCAGTCGCGCCGAAGCGACGGCCTGGTTCGCGCCCTTTCCGCCAGGCACGGTGGAAAATGTCTGCCCGATGAGTGTTTCACCGGCACGCGGCAGCCGGCTGGCGCGGGTCACCAGGTCCATGTTCAAGCTGCCTACTACCACTACTTTTGCTGGCATACATCAGTACTCATCAATTCGGTTCAGCGGTATTGAGCGAATGTTCCGGCGACGGGCGCCGTCGACTCACGCAATACGATGCTCGGCGTCACGATGCGTTGATCGATCGGCATGTGGGGTGTCGCAATTCTTCGCAGTAACAACTCGGCCGCCGTCTCGCCCAGTTGCACGATCGACTGCCCGACCGTCGTCAACGCCGGGTAGACGTAACGGCCCATTTGAATATCATCAAAACCGATCACTGACAGCTCGCCCGGCACGCGGATATTGCGCTCGGCTGCTGCGCGCAACACGCCGAAACCGATCATGTCGTTACTGGCAAAAATCGCGCTGGGCGGATTGTGCGCCAACAACTGCACGGCGGCGGCATAACCGCCCGTGCTGGTGAAGTCGCTCTCCTGGGTGCGATTGGCTGCCACGTCGACTCCCGCCTCTCGCAGCGCGCGGTGATACCCCGCCAGACGCATCTGCGCGACACGGGTATGGGCCGGACCGCCGATGCAGGCGATATCTCGGTGGCCCAGTTCGAGCAAGTGTCGGGTCGCCAGGTAGGCGCCCTCCTCGTGGTCGATACGCACCAGGTCCACGTCAATGCCATCCAGCGCCCGGTCGACGATCACCATGGGCGTACGCACCGCGCTCAAGCCGGCGGCAAGACCGCTGTCGTCGCCGCCCACCGAGGTCACGATCAAGCCGTCGATGCGTTTTTCCAGTAACACGCGCAAATAGTTGCGCTGCTTTTCAGCGTTGTCGTCGGAGTTGCACAGGATCACGCAGTAGCCGTTACGCTCGCAGTAATCCTCAATGCCCCGGGCCAACTCCGCGAAATACGGGTTGAGGCTGTTGGGCACCAGCAAACCGATGGTGGCCGTGGTCTTGGCCTTGAGTGAACGCGCTACGGCACTGGGCACGTAGTCGAGCTGCTTGATCGCCGCTTCGACCTTGATACGTACCGGCTCGCTGACCGGGCGCGTCTTGTTCACCACATGGGACACCGTGGTGTAGGAGATACCCGCAAGCGCTGCCACATCCTTGATCGTTGCCATGGTTCAGCCCCGCCGACTGGCGCGCTGGCTGCGGTAGGTATCGAGGACCACGGCAATCACGATCACGGCGCCGGTAATGATGCGCTTCGTGGGCTCCGTGGCACCGATCTGCGCCAGGCCGGCGGCCAATACCGAAATAATCAACACACCAAAAAAGGTACTGATCACTGAGCCGCGCCCGCCCATCAGGCTGGTACCGCCGATCACCACCGCCGCAATCACTTGCAGCTCAAGGCCGGAGCCGGCATTCGGGTCCGCCGCTTCCAGGCGCGAGATCTGGAACAGCGCGGCCACACCGGCCAGCAGGCCCATGAGGCTGAACACCAGGATCTTGTAGGGCTTGGGATTGATCCCCGCCAGACGCACGGCCTCTTCGTTGGTGCCGATACCGATCAGGTAACGACCAAACACGGTACGCGTCAGTACAAGCTGCGCAGCGATGATCACCAGCAAGGCGATGATGAATGACGGCGAGATACCAAAGGCAATCGGGTTGGACAGCCAGGCAAACGAATCACCGATGTAAGCGGTACGCGAGCCGGTCATTTGGTACGCCACGCCACGGGCCATTTCCAGCACACCGAGGGACACGATGAACGACGGAATGCGCCAGGCCACGGTGATCGAGCCGGTAATGGTGCCCGCCAATGCCGCACAGCCCATGCCCAGCACGGCAGCCGGCAACACGCTCCAACCCCAGCCGAGAATCGCCACGCTGACGGCCGACGCCGCCAGGGCCAGTACAGAACCTACCGACAGGTCGATGCCGCCGATGATCAGGATGAAGGTCATGCCCACCGCCAGCACCATCAGGTCTGGAATCTGGTTGGCCAGGGTGCTGAAGGTGTCATAGGACAGGAAGTGGTCGCTCAGTACCGAGAACAGCGCAATCATCGCCAGCAAGGCGCCCGCCAGGCCCAGGTAAGTACCCAGGCCATAGAAATTGCCGCCAGTCTTGCCGGGGGAAGTTGTGGTTTTCATGGGGTATCCCTAAGCACTGCGTCATTGAGCAGCGCATCACGTTTCTGATAGCCGGCGAAAGCGGCGGCGAGCAATTCGTCCTGGGTCCAGCTATCGCGCTCGAAGGTCTCGATCAAGCGCCCGGCGGACAACACACCGATGCGGTCGCAGATCAGCATGAGTTCGCGCAGGTCACTGGACACCACCACCAGCGCTTTGCCCTGGCGGGTCAACTCGCCCAGCAAGGCATAAATATCGAACTTGGCACCGACGTCGATACCACGGGTCGGCTCATCGAACAGCATTACCGAGCAATCACGCTCCAGCCAGCGGCCAATCACCACTTTCTGCTGGTTACCACCGGACAGCTCGGAGACCAACTGCGCCGGACTGGAACTGCGGATGCGCATGGCATCGATCTGACGCTTGGCCAGCGCGGTTTCATTGCGACTGTTGACGACGCCACCGCCGGAAATTTCCGGCATGTTGCCCAGGGCAATGTTGGCGCTGATGGATTGAGTCAGCAGCAGGCCTTCGCCTTTGCGGTCCTCGGTGATCAGGGCAATGCCATGACCCACCGCGTCCACTGGCGAGCGGATGCTCACCACTTGGGCCGGCGAGCCGAGCGCCACGGTGCCGCTGTCGGCCAGGTCGGCGCCGAAGATCAGGCGCAACAGTTCAGTACGACCGGCACCGATCAGGCCGGAGATGCCGTAAATCTCGCCCGCACGCACTTCGAAGGACACGTCGCGGACTTTGTCCGAGCGGGTCAGGCCTTTCACCGTCAGGGCCGGGCCACCAATGGTGCGCGGGCCCAGGTCGATGTGCTCGCCCAGCTCGCGACCGACCATCAAAGTGACCAGCTGTTCGCTGTTGTAGTTGGCCATCGGCTCGACACAGACCAGCTTGCCGTCGCGCAATACCGCAATGCGTTGGGCCACACGGGCCAGCTCTTCCAGCCGGTGTGAAATGTAGATGATCGCCACGCCCCGGGCCTGCAGGCGGGTGATTTGTTCAAACAGCATCTCGACTTCACGGGCAGTGAGCATCGCCGTGGGTTCGTCGAGGATCAGTACGTGGCAGTCGCCAATCAGGTTACGGGCGATCTCGACCATCTGCTGATGGCCAATACCCAGGCTGCCGACCAGTGTGTCCGGGTCGATAGCATCCAGGCCGACTTGGGCCATGGCCTCGATCGCAGCCTTGCGCAGTTGTTTGCGGCTGATCCAACCACAGTGGCTGGGCAGGTTATCCAGGAACAGGTTTTCGGCGACGGTCAGTGTCGGCAGCAGGTTGAGTTCCTGCATGACCATGCGCACGCCCAGTTCTTCGGCCTGGGTGCGACTGCCGGGGCGATAGTCCTGTCCATTGAACTGCATGTGCCCGGTGGTCGGCGTGACCAGCCCGCCGATGATCTTCGACAACGTGCTTTTGCCTGCGCCGTTCTCACCGGTCAACGCCAGCACTTCCCCGCGATTGAGCGTCAGGGTGATGTCGGACAGAACCGGCTGGGCATAGGTCTTGCCGATACCGCTGACCGAGAGGACAGCGTTCGGGGCGGAAGATGACATAGGAAAATCTCCAGGCGCCCGCTCAGGGCGAGCGGGCGCTGTTGGGTACTGCCAGGATTACTTCTTGAGGACGAGCTCGACCGGGGTTTCGATCACGCCATCTTTGGAATCGACTTTCTCACCCTTGACCAGCTTGAGCGCGTTCTGGATACCGAACACGGCTTGCTGGGCAGCGGCCTGGTCAGCGGTGGCGAGTACGCGACCGTCTTGCAACATCGGCTTGATGGCTTCGATGTTGTCGTAGCCCACGACCAGCACTTTGCCGGCCTTGCCTGCCGCACGTACGGCGGAGACAGCGCCCAACGCCATGTTGTCGTTACCGGCCAGCAGGGCCTTGAGGTCCGGGTACTCACTCAGCATGGCGGACGCGACTTTCTGGCCCTGGTCGATTTCCCAGTTGCCGGATTGGGTGGAGACGATCTTCATGCCGGCAGCATCCATCGCATCCTTGTAGCCTGCAGTACGCTGCTGGGCGTTGGTGGTCGTCGGCACGCCTTCGATGATGCCGACCTTGTCACCCGAGGCCAGTTGCTTGGCCAGGTAGTCGCCCACCAGCTTGGAGCCTTTGCGGTTGTCCGGGCCTACGAACGGAATATCGAGTTTTTTGCTTTTGAGCACATCCGGGTCCAGGCGGTTGTCGATGTTGACGACCTTGATACCGGCATCCGAAGCCTTCTTCAGCACGGTGACCAGCGCCTTGGAGTCAGCCGGCGCGATGACGATGGCATTGACCTTGGCGAGGATCATCTGGTTGACGATATCGATCTGCGCACTGGTGTCGGTTTCGTTCTTGATCCCGTTGGTGATCATGTCGAAATCGGCGGCGTGTTCTTTCTGATACGTCTTGGCACCGTCTTGCATGGTGACAAAGAATTCATTGGCGAGGGATTTCATGACCAGGCCGACCTTGGGTTTGGCGGCGTCACCGGCAAATGCAGAGGAGAGAGGCAAGGCAGCGGATGCGGCAGCAAGCACAGCGACAGCAAGAAGACGTCCAGCGAATGGCAGCTTCATGGGTTCACTCCGATCTTATGATTATTGTGAGCAACGCTTGCACCGAAGATCGCTTCGGCAGCCTTCCCACCCGGGTGGCTGATACGAGCTGTCACGATACTCCAGGAGTAATCCGTGAAACATCCCGCAAACGTTTGCGTTGTTCAAACTATGAGAACCTTGTCGAGATTTGTCAACGGTTGAAAACGGCCTTTCATCCACGCCCTCCCTTACGCCTGACCCTGGGTGAAGTTAAACATTGCACGCTTCCGGTCGTTCTCTAAAACGACAGGCTACGCGACATCATTCATGCAAACTCAAAAGCCAAGCGGTCAACATTTTCGGACAACCGAACGCAATACAGTCCGATGTTCGGAAAGCCGGACACCTACTTCATCCCAGTCACCAGAAAAATAGTACAAACCGTTATAGATCAAATACTTATTTTATAACCACAAACACAATCAGCCTGGTACAGATCCTGCTCTACTCCATCGCCTCGTGGCATTCAGAACCGCCCGGGTGTTCTAGATGAACCTGCTACAGCACTCATCAAAAACCAGAGAGAAAAATAATGAAATCTGCACTGAAAAACTTTGTTCCGGGCGCTTTAGCCCTCCTGCTGCTGTTCCCCGTTGCCGCCCAGGCAAAGGAAGTTGAATCCAAGACCAAACTGTCCAATGTGGTGATCCTTGCCACCGGCGGCACCATTGCCGGCGCCGGCGCCAGCGCGGCCAACAGTGCCACCTACCAGGCGGCCAAGGTCGGCATCGAGCAATTGATCGCCGGTGTTCCTGAGCTTAGCCAGATCGCCAATGTACGCGGCGAACAAGTTATGCAAATTGCGTCCGAAAGCATCAACAATGAAAACCTGCTGCAACTGGGGCGTCGCGTCGCCGAACTGGCTGACAGCAAGGACGTGGACGGCATCGTGATCACCCACGGTACCGACACCCTGGAAGAAACCGCCTACTTCCTGAACCTGGTGGAAAAAACCGACAAGCCAATCGTGGTGGTCGGTTCCATGCGCCCAGGCACCGCCATGTCGGCAGACGGCATGCTCAACCTGTACAACGCCGTGGCCGTGGCCGGTAGCAAAGATGCACGCGGCAAGGGCGTGCTGGTCACCATGAACGACGAGATCCAGTCGGGTCGCGACGTCAGCAAGATGATCAATATCAAGACCGAAGCATTCAAGAGCCCATGGGGCCCGCTGGGCATGGTGGTTGAAGGCAAATCCTACTGGTTCCGCTTGCCAGCCAAGCGCCACACCATGGACTCTGAATTCGATATCAAAAACATCAAGAGCCTGCCCGATGTCGAGATTGCCTATGGCTATGGCAACGTGAGCGATACCGCTTACAAGGCTCTGGCTCAAGCTGGCGCCAAAGCGATCATCCACGCTGGCACCGGCAATGGCTCAGTGTCCTCCAAGGTCGTGCCGGCTCTGGTAGAACTGCGCAAGCAAGGTGTGCAGATCATTCGTTCTTCCCATGTGAATGCCGGCGGCATGGTGCTGCGTAACGCCGAACAGCCTGACGACAAATACGATTGGGTCGCGGCCCTCGACCTCAACCCACAGAAAGCCCGCATCCTGGCGATGGTCGCCCTGACCAAGACCCAGGACAGCAAAGAGTTGCAACGGATGTTCTGGGAATACTGATTCCTGCCGTCCTCTGTAGGAGCGAGCTTGCTCGCGAAGGTCGTTAACACTGACGCTGTCTGTCTGGATTAACCCATCGCCCTCAAGCTTCTCGCAAGCAAGCTTGCTCCTACAAACCCCTTCTACCGCCCTACACGAAATTGCCTGAATTGCTGTCAGACGGACTTCTTGAAGTTTAAGTAGTTGCGAAATCACCTACAGTTAAATACTGTATGTGCGTACAGCTTATTAAGGAATACTCCGTGGCAAAGTCCTCTCCCGCAGTGCCAACCCCACATGGTGCCTACGAACGCCTGGCCATTCGTGTGCAAAAGATCATCAATTCGACCAACGCGCAGAAAGCCAAGGCGGCCTTGATCTTCCGTTTGCCGGACGAACCTGAAGATGAGTGGGCGCGTTTGCTGGAGGAAATCGCGGAAAACGACAACGTCACCCTCGCTTATCGCGACGACGGCGGTGTGCAGATTTTCTGGGTTGTGCCGAAGGAAGATTGATTCAATGAGTGTCCGTTTTATCGCTGTGTGCTGCCTTTTTTTTGCCATCACCGCCCACGCCCAGGCGCCCCGTACCTTCAGCGAAGCCAAGAAGGTCGCCTGGAAACTCTACGCCCCCCAATCCACCGAGTTCTATTGCGGCTGCAAGTACACTGGCAACCGGGTGGATTTGAAAGCCTGCGGCTACATCCCACGCAAAAACGCCAACCGCGCCGCACGCATTGAGTGGGAGCATATCGTTCCGGCTTGGCAAATCGGGCATCAGCGCCAGTGCTGGCAGGACGGCGGGCGCAAAAACTGCACGCGACACGACGACGTGTTCAAGCGCGCCGAGGCCGACCTGCACAACCTGGTACCGAGCATCGGCGAGGTCAATGGAGACCGTAACAACTTCAGTTTTGGTTGGCTGCCAGTGCAAAGCGGGCAGTACGGCTCATGCCTGACCCAGGTGGACTTCAAAGCCAAGAAGGTGATGCCACGCCCATCCATCCGGGGAATGATCGCCCGCACGTATTTCTACATGAGCAAGCAGTACGGCTTGCGCCTGTCAAAACAGGATCGCCAGTTGTACGAAGCCTGGAACAAGACCTACCCAGTGCAAGCCTGGGAACGCCAGCGCAACCAGACCGTGGCGTGTGTGATGGGGCGCGGCAATGAGTTTGTCGGCCCGGTGAACCTTAAAGCTTGCGGTTGAATGTGTGCGGGGCTTGCGCCCCGCCAGGCTATTACTGGGCGGCCTTGTGCTCAATGATCTCTGACACCGTGTCAGTTTTCTTGGCGCGGGCCATCTTCTCGTTAAGCAGCGTCTGCTTGGCCTCAGCCTCCGCCTTGGATGCGAACGGCCCCAGCAGGACTTCATCCTTGCCGTCCATCTTCACGATATAAAAATTGAAACCATGTTCCAGCAACCAGGCCGTGAGGTCGGTGATTGCCTGCAGCTTGTGGTCGGGCGGGCCTACCCGAATATCCCATTCCTGAGCGGCAATTGCGCCGGTTTGAGGCTGGCTTTCAGTCACGGCAGGCTTGGCCTTGGGCGCATCGACGCTTTTGCCTTCACCGCAACCGGCCAATGCCAACACCGCAATTGCCATCGCTACTTTACGCACTGCCCTGCTCCTTCAAAGATAAAGAGGCGACTTTATCATTCACTGTCTATTCTGGCCGTCATAAACGTTGGCTTAAACAATGCGAATCATGTACCGCAGACCTGTATGATGCCGCCATGGGAATTAATGTCGCCTCTATGCGTCCTAAAAGAGGCAGTCACAGGGAAGCGCTTAGCAGTAAGCTACACACATCCGACACCTGCCCTGTCTGAAACATGTGTCCTTAAAAGTAATCAAGGAGAAGTCCATGCTTATACTCACCCGCAAAGTTGGTGAAAGCATAAACATCGGTGATGACATCACGATCACCATCCTGGGCGTAAGCGGCCAGCAAGTACGAATCGGCATTAACGCACCCAAGGATGTTGCCGTACATCGCGAGGAAATCTACCAGCGCATTCAGGCTGGCCTGACTGCTCCGGACAAAAACCAGACGCCTTGAAGCCCTCCCAGTAGCCAGCCCTTTCGTTCACTGTAACGGCTGGCGAAAACTTCTTTGAACGGCTCTGTCTTTGTTGCGTGAATCACGTCCCCCCTGCGTTCATCTTCATGGAAAGATGAAGCTGTGTTCACGCCTGGAACTGGTCGTTTCACTCACTGCCGAATCGCTTGCCTGCCCTCCTGCCATCCGTGTGTATTCAGGAACACATCCACGAGGATGTGAACGGATCCAGCCAACGCCCAACGAAAGCCAAGCCCCATTAGGACTCGACCTTTTCATGTCAGGCGGCCCCGTCCTGCAAGTACAGCAAACCGTCCGCGTCACGCAGCACGCTTAGCTGTTCGTACCCGTCTATCGAAGAATGCTCGGTGAGCATGGGCGCATGATGCGTCGACGTCACAACCATCACGTCCGCCCCCGCAGCCTCTCCCGCCCGGATGCCTACTGTCGCATCTTCAAACACCAGGCAATCCTGCACCGGTACGCCCAATCGTTGCGCCCCCAGCACGTAACAGTCGGGGTTCGGTTTGCCGATCGCGACATCTTCGGCGGTGACCATTATTGCCGGCGGCGCAATGCCCGCCGCTTGCAGTCGACGTAGCGCCAGCTCCCTGGGCGCCGAGGTAACCAGCGCCCATTGATCATCCGGCAGACTGTTTAAAAACGTGACGGCGCCGGGAATCGCCACGACACCTTCGACATCATTGATTTCAGCCTGGGTAATCCACTGTGCCTCCACCTCGGGATCGACGCCCGGCAATGCCTGACGGGTGATGGTATCGATCGCACGGGCACCGTGAATGGTGGCCAGAAACGCCGCCACTTCCAGACCATGGTTCTTGGCCCAGATGCTCCACACCCGCTCGGCGGCGGCAATGGAGTTGAGCAACGTTCCGTCCATATCGAACAGAAAGGCACGGTAACGGCGGTTGTATACGGCTGAACCTCGGATGGACACTGCGCAGTTTCCTCATGGGCGGAGACAAATAATGGGCCCACTGCAATCTACGGATCACCTGGGCGGTTGTAAACGCCACCGACGCGATTGCATTACAGCTTTGTAATCAAGCGGTAAGTCTTGCCACCACCCTCACTTCATACAGTTAAGTCGTCAGTCACCCACGTCGGATGACGCCACTTCCTACTGATGAAAAGGGTCCACCTATGAAACCTGCAAGCAAACTCTGCTTGATCGCCGCCAGCCTGCTGATGCTGGGCACTGGCAGCGCCATGGCGGGCGCCGTCGCACCGGTCAAAGCCAATAATGTGGTGCTGGTGCACGGCTCCTGGGCTGACGGTTCGAGCTGGTCCGAGGTGATTACCCGCCTCCAGGCCGCGGGGCTGCACGTCACTGCCGTGCAAAACCCGCTGACCTCGGTGGCCGACGATGTTGCCGCCACCCACCGTGTGCTGGATCAACAAGACGGCCCGACCGTGCTGGTCGGCCATTCCTATGCAGGCACCGTGGTCAGCGACGCCGGGGTCAACCCGAAAGTCAGCGCCCTGGTCTACGTGGCCGCCCGGGCTCCAGACGCCAACGAAGACTTCGTCGCGCTCTCAGCCAAGTACCCGACCATGCCTGTTCGCGCTGGCGTCGAAGACCACGACGGCTACCTCACCCTGAGCCAGGACGCCTTCCTCAAGTACTTCGCCGCCGATGTGCCACACGCCAAGGCCATGGAGCTGTATGCCGTGCAGCAACCCATTACCAAGACCCTGTTCAGCGGCCGCACTGTCAATGCGGCCTGGCACACCAAGCCGTCGTGGTACGCGGTGTCGGCGAATGACCAGACCATCAACCCTGACCTTGAGCGCTTCCTCGCCAAGCGTATGAACGCCACCACCATCGAGCTGCCATCGAGCCATTTGTCACTGGTGTCCCACGCGAAGGAAATCACCGACCTGATCCTCGAAGCCTCGGGCCGCCAGCCTTAAGCCTTGCATTACAAACTTGTCATCATCCTGTTGGTTGGCTGTTCGGGGCGCCTGGTTACTGTGAAGTCACTGCCATGACCTGGCAGCCAACCCTTTAAGAGAAATACCACCATGAAACTGTTTATCCTCGGCTTTACCGCTTTGCTCGCTACCGGTTCCGTGCTTGCCGCCGAACCTGTCATCCACGACAAAACCGGCTTCTTCGTCCACCTGGACGTGGCCAAAGTGCTGTCGAGCACCGACACTTATGGCCAATGCGGCATCGTCCCCGCCCGCCTCAACTACCTCGACAGCCAAGGCCGCGAACACGTGTTGGACTACCAGGTGCAGGGCATCGGTTGCGCCAGTGACAATTGATCGGGCTACACTTGCGCCACGCATTGAAACAGGGCATTACCCATGAACATCCTCGTAGTCGAAGACGAACCCAAGGCCGGCAACTACTTGCTCAATGGCCTGCAGGAGCTGGGCTATTCCGTCAGTCTCGCCCGCGACGGCGTGGACGGTTTGCACCAGGCCCTGGAAACCCCGTTCGACGTGATCGTACTGGATGTGATGATGCCGAAAATGGACGGCTGGGAAGTGCTGCGCCGCCTGCGCAAGGAAGCCGACACACCGGTACTTTTTCTGACGGCCCGCGATGACATTGCCGACCGCATCAAGGGCCTGGAACTGGGCGCCGACGATTACCTGATCAAACCGTTTTCCTTCGCCGAACTGGTAGCACGCTTGCGTACACTGACCCGCCGTGGCCCGAGCCGGGACGAGGAACAGCTGCAGATCGCTGACCTGCAGATCGACGTACTGAAGCGCCGCGTTACCCGCGCCGGCACGCGCATTACCCTAACCAATAAAGAGTTCGCCCTGCTGCACCTGTTCGCAACTCACCAGGACCAGGTGCTGTCCCGTTCGATGATCGCATCGCGGGTGTGGGACATGAACTTCGACAGCGACACCAACGTGGTAGACGTCGCCGTGCGGCGCCTGCGCTTGAAAATCGACGACCCGTTCCAGCTCAAGCTGATCCACAGCGTGCGCGGCATCGGCTACCGCTTCGATACCCAGCCATGAACAAACGTCGCCATTACTCCTTGACGCTGCGTCTGGCACTTATCTTCGCCCTGCTCGCCTTCGTCTTGCTGGCAACCCTGGGTGTGGCGCTGTACCGCGAGCTGGAGCGAGAGTTGATCAAGCGGGACGATGCCGCATTGATTTCCCGCGTCGACCAACTGCGCAACCTGCTCAACGACAGCAATACCCTGGACCTGATCAAGACCAAGCCGGAGCTGTTCCAGAACATGCTGGGCAACCGTGAATCGATACTGAGCATCGCCGCGCCTGGGCAAAAACCCTTGCTGACGGTCAATCCCGGTAATATCGACCTGCCTTCCGTTCCCCCGGTGCCCAAGAACCACGAGTTGACGTTTGCTGACGTGCACCACTTCCCCAGCGTTAACGGTGTGCCGTTCGCGACCGTGGCCGCGTCCATCGACTCCGGCGACCTGGGCAGCCTGCAGGTCACCACGGGGCGCCTGATGACAGAGCGCACCGCCATGCTCGCCAGCTATCGCTTGAGCGTTTATATCCTGGCGAGCATCGCCGCAATCATTTTGGCGGTGGCCGGTTATCTACTGGTGCATCGTGGACTTGTACCGTTGCGCCGCCTGGCCCGGCACGCCCAAGGCATCGGCGTCGGCAATCTCGCCGAACGCCTCGACAGCCACGGCGCGCCGAAAGAATTGTTGCCGATGATTGATTCGTTTAACACCATGCTGGAGCGGCTAGCCAGGGGTTTTGTCCAACTGGGCCAGGTGTCCACCGACATGGCCCACGAACTGCGCACGCCCATCAACAACCTGTTGGGCGAAACCCAGGTTGCCCTGCAACAAAACCGCAGCATCGAGAGCTATCAGCAACTGCTGGCGTCCAATGTCGAAGAGCTTGAACGCCTGGCGCGGATGCTCGACAACATGCTGTTCCTGGCGCGCACCGACCCGGCCAGCGCCCTGCGCCAGCGTCAGGAACTCAATGCCGCAGATGAAGTGGAACGCATCGCCGAGTACTTCGAAGGCTTGGCGGCGGATAGGGATATCAGCATTCGCGCTGAAGGTAACGGGGTGATCTGGGCGGAGCCGATGCTACTGCGCAGGGCCCTGGCGAACCTGTGTGCCAACGCCATTAAATATGGTGCGCCGAGCACCGAGTTGGTGATACGGGCGATTCCCGATGCCGAGGGCATTCACCTGAAGGTCAGCAACCGCGGTGAGACCATCGCTGCCGAGCATCTGCCGCGACTGTTCGAACGTTTTTACCGTGTGGATGAATCACGGGAACGGTCAACGCAATCCAACGGGTTGGGCTTGTCGATTGTGGCGACCATCATGCAGTTGCATAACGGGCAATACAGCGTGAGTAGTGAGGCCGGGGTGACGTGTTTTGATTTGTTCTTTCCGAAGCGGGAACACTGAGCGGCAGACCCCCGGTGTTATTTTGCAAAGGTTTGTCCCTTATCGCTGGACGAAAGCCACACTATTCTGGCTTCCCAAGGGGCTCAAGGCAGAGCCGGCAACAGTAAAAACAATGGAGATTCGGGAATGGAAATACGATTAGGTCTACTGGAAAAGGGGCTGGCTGAAATGAACGAGAAGCTGATCACCGTTTCGAGCAAGGCAGACGCCATGGATAAACATTTCGCTTCCAAGGCAGACCTGGCAACCACTGAGCTGAACCTTATCAAGTGGTACGTGGCAACTGCATTCGCAATGACAGGCCTGGCTTGCGCCATCACCTTCGGACTTACCCGATTATTTGCGATGTGAGAGGCGCTGGGCCGGTCAACCGACCTGCCCGCCCGCCTCCTTTACATCCACAAGCGTTTGCCACGCCGCCAGTAAAGCTACCTGCAGTCCCGCAACCATCATACCCAGCGCCATTGAAGGCTGCTGCGAACCCGCCACCTGCTCTGGCAGAAACGGTACGTGGATAAACCCACTGCGCACTCCCGACCCTGCAAGCGCATGCTGCAAGAGATAAAACACCTGATTACACACAAATGTCCCCGCCGTCTGTGATACCGAGGCAGCGATCCCCGCTTCACGCACGGCCTTGACCATCGCCTTGATCGGCAGCGTCGTGAAGTAGGCCGCCGGGCCATCAGCGATGACCGCCGTATCGACAGGCTGCTCGCCCAGGTTATCCGGAATACGAGCATCGTTGACATTGATCGCCACCCGCTCGATAGAGAGAGTGCTACGGCCCGGTCCCAGACCAGTAGCGATCACCATCGCCGGACGCAACTCATCGATCAACCGGGTCAGGCACTCACCCGCAGTGGCAAATGCGCAAGGCAATCGACGCGCAACTATCTGCACATCGGGCGCCAGTTGCACACCGTCCAGTTGGCGCACAGCCTCCCAGGACGGATTAACCAAGTCTTTATCAAAGGGCTCAAAGCCCGTCAGCAATACGGTTTGCATCTTCGCCTCACATCAATAGGTAAAGCAGCACAATATTGACCACCAACATCATCAGCGCCGTGGGCAGTTGAGCCTTGATCACGGCGTTCTTGTCCGGCAGTTCGAGCAACGCAGCAGGCACGATATTGAAGTTGGCGGCCATCGGCGTCATCAGTGTGCCGCAGTAGCCGGAGAACATGCCAATCGCTGCCATTACGGCCGGGTTACCGCCGTAGATACCCACCAATACCGGCACGCCAACACCGCCCGTCATCACAGGGAAAGCCGCGAATCCATTACCCATGATCACCGTAAACAAGGCCATGCCCAGCACATAGACCATCACCGCCACCAACTTGAAATCCATGTTGATGTAGGTCGTGGTGACGTGCGCAACGGCCGTACCGACCCCGGCTTCGTTAAACAGCAAGCCGAGCATCGCGAGCATTTGCGGAAGCACCATCGCCCAGCCGAGGGCTTCGGTGAGACGGCGGGATTCGCGCAAGGCTTGCACCGGCGTATCACGAGTGAGCCAGCAGGCCAGGCCAAGTGCGATCAAGCAGCCGATGCCAAGGGAAACGAAGGTGGTGTTTTTCGGATCCAGCAGCGGCACGCCGCCGATCTCGGTGTGCTTGAGCAATACCGAGCCGATCACCGTGGTCAGCGGAATAGCCAACGCAGGAATGAAGAGTTTGTGACCCAGGCGACCGGCACTGGCGCGGGATGCCTTGTCATGCAACTCGGCATGCTTGCCACGGCCGACGCCGCCCATGCCGGCGATCAATGCCATCACCACGACGCCAGCACCGATGGCGACCGACGGTAGGCGCTCGCCGATCAGGAACGGAATAGCGAACAACAGCCAGAACAACGCACTGGACCAACGCTTGGGATGGCTCCGGTCCATCAAGATCATCCCCGCAGTGATCAGCAGCAGAACCCCAGCGAGCCAGTACAGGTATTGAATGGAAATGATCATTGCGCGGCCTCCACTGGCGTAGTGGCAGATGTCATCTCACGGGTGAGCCTTCGATCAAACCGATGCAGACGGATCGCATGAATGATGAAGGCACAGATCGCAGTAGGGATACCCCACACCGCAATGTGCAGAGGCTCAACATCAATCCCTGAGCCGAGCAGGAAGGTGTGCATCAATGCGATGGCGCCAAATGCGACAAAAATATCTTCACCAAAAAACAGGCCGACGTTGTCAGTCGCGGCGCACATGGCCAACACCTTGTGACGCAGCTTGTCCGGCAACTTGCCGTAGCGTTTTTCTGCTGCACCTTCGGCCATCGGCGCCAGCAGCGGGCGCACCATCTGCGGGTGCCCGCCCAAGCTGGTCAAGCCCATGGCAGCAGTGGATTCACGCACAAACAGATAGATGATCAGCAGGCGCCCCACCGTGGCGCGCTCGAAGCGTGCGATCCAGTTCTGCGCATGCAGGCGCAGCCCGTGACGCTCCAGCAGGCCGATAACGGCAAGGGGCAACAACAGGATCAATTGCAGGGCACGGGTCTGAAGGAAGCCATCGCCCATGGTCGCGAGGATTTTTTCCAGTGGGAAATGGGCGGCAAGCCCGGTGGCGATGGCGGCGGCGGTGACCACCAACAGCGGGTTGAAGCGCAAGATAAAGCCAACCACGATCACAAGTACGCCGATCAACGGCCATAAGTTCACAACAGTTTGCATGGCGTGAGGTCCTTAAGTGCGCGCTGCGGCGCCATTACAGCAGGATGTGAACAAAGGGTTCACAGCAAGAAGTGGCGTGCAGTCGGCTCGGTTTTTTATTGTTGACCCGAAAGGTCGAGCGTCAGTGGCGGCAACTTTGCTGCCTGGGGACGGGAGGTGTCCAACAAGAAAAATTGTTGCTGCGAACCAATAATTTTTGTGGGTGATTGGACGCGGTACACGTAACAAGATGTGGACAGACCTGACGGGATTCGCGCATCTTAGCGCCGCCCGCTTCTCAGGCCTTTGCGGCCCTCCCGTTAACGTTGTGGATATGGAAATTCAATGAAAACCCAAAAAATCCTGATCGCTATCTCCTGCGCCGTTGCGCTGTCCATGCTGGGTGGTTGCGCCGCCAAGGTGAAAAGTGGTGGCAGCGCCGCCCTGGCGATCCCGGACGCCGCCAAACATAACTTGGTGGTGAGCATCAAAGGCGAAGGCCAGGTCGAGCAAAACCCGGACTGGAACCTGCTCAAGCGCGACTGGAACAATGCGCTCCAGGTCGAAGCCCGCCAAGCCGGCTTCAATGTCACTGAAAGCTCCGCAGTGGCTCCCAGCGGCGAAGACGGAGTCGGCATCAACATCAATGTGAGCAAGTTCCGGTACATCGAGCCGGGCTCGCGCTACGTCGCGGGTGCGCTGGTAGGTAATGCCTGGGTGTTCTCTCGCGCCGATTACTCCGACCTGAAATCCGGCGCACCGATTGGCTCGCGCACCTACGACACTTCGTCGTCCGCCTGGGAAGGCATTGCCTCGGCCATGACGCAGAAGCAAGTACAGGCGATCGCCAAGCAGATGATCAGCGATATCAAAAGCGCCAAGGCCAAGTAAATCGCCACCGTGAGCGAATTTCTAGAATTTATCTGGAGGCTCATCGGCACGCTGTTCAATCTGCTCGAGTTCGCGAGCGATTACACACCACCACGGCGAAAACGCGTGTTCTCATTCGGGTTCGTGATGTTTTTGCTGTTGGTGGCGCTGGTTGAACTGGTGTTGTTGCAGATGTTTCTTGGCGAGACCGGCTGAGGCGGGGTTTTAGAAATCGCAGACAACAAAAAAGGGCCCACCTTTCGGTGAGCCCTTCTAGACCGCCCAGCAGAGCGGATTTTGTTTGGTAGGCGCGATTGGACTCGAACCAACGACCCCCACCATGTCAAGGTGGTGCTCTAACCAACTGAGCTACGTGCCTGCTGTGAGGCGGCATTCTACGGAATTCCGGAGGGGTGTCAACATCTTTTTTGCAGCTAACCCTATGAATATGCGAATTTTTTATTTGCGCGGAGCACACCCGTGAATTTCGGGTGGCTGGCAGGCAATTTTCAACTCAGGTAGGATCGACGCACTCGTAAAAAATATAAAACAGAGGTTCCAGGATGGCGAACACCCCCTACCCCCAGTCGTATTACGCCGCATCCGCGAATGCCGTTCCGCCTCGCCCGGCACTGCAAGGTGAGGTCGAAACCGATGTGTGCGTGATTGGCGCCGGCTACACCGGCCTCTCCAGTGCGCTGTTTCTGCTGGAGAACGGTTTTCGCGTGACGGTGCTCGAAGCCGCCAAGGTGGGGTTCGGCGCCTCGGGCCGCAACGGCGGGCAGATCGTCAATAGCTACAGCCGCGATATCGACGTGATCGAGCGCAGCGTTGGGCCCAAACAGGCGCAACTGCTGGGGCAGATGGCATTCGAAGGCGGCAAGATCATCCGCGAACGCGTGGCCAAGTACCAAATCCAGTGCGACCTGAAGGATGGCGGCGTATTCGCCGCACTCAACAGCAAACACATGGGCCACCTGGAGTCGCAGAAGCGCCTGTGGGAGCGCTACGGCCACACACAGCTGGAGCTGCTGGACGAGCGCCGCATCCGTGAAGTGGTGGCCTGTGACAACTATGTGGGTGGCTTGCTAGACATGAGCGGAGGCCACATCCATCCGCTCAACCTGGCACTCGGCGAAGCGGCGGCCGTGGAATCTCTGGGCGGCACGATCTACGAACAATCGGCAGCCGTACGAATCGAGCGCGGCGCCAATCCGGTGGTGCATACCGCGCAGGGCAAGGTCAGGGCCAAGTTCATTATCGTCGCGGGCAATGCCTACCTGGGCAACCTGGTGCCGGAGTTGGCGGCCAAGTCGATGCCGTGCGGCACGCAAGTGATCACTACCGCGCCCCTCGGTGACGAACTGGCAAAAACGCTGCTGCCGCAGGATTATTGCGTCGAAGACTGCAACTATTTGCTCGACTACTACCGCCTCACCCGCGACAAGCGCCTGATCTTCGGCGGTGGCGTGGTGTATGGCGCGCGCGACCCGGCAAATATCGAGGCGATCATCCGTCCAAAGATGCTCAAGGCCTTCCCGCAACTCAAGGACGTGAAGATCGATTACGCCTGGACCGGCAATTTCCTGCTGACCCTGTCGCGATTGCCGCAGGTGGGACGCCTGGGCGATAACATTTACTATTCGCAGGGCTGCAGTGGCCATGGCGTGACGTACACGCACCTGGCCGGCAAGGTACTGGCGGAGGCGCTCAGAGGCCAGGCAGAGCGTTTTGACGCGTTTGCCGACCTGCCGCACTACCCTTTCCCGGGCGGGCAACTGTTGCGTACGCCGTTTGCAGCGCTGGGCGCCTGGTATTACGGCCTACGCGACAAATTAGGATTCTGACGCGAAACCTGTAGGAGCCCGCTTGCGGGCGATGGCGTCCTGAAGTCGCAATCGCCCGCAAGCGGGCTCCTACAGGTCGCGCGCATCAAATCGCAGAAACAAAAAACCCCGGTCTTTCGACCAGGGTCTTTGCTATCGGATCAAAGTAGCCAGAGGCTTGCTTTGTGCTTCAAGGCGTTCAGTGGGCCTTGAGGCAGATATGGCGCAGCGGACGGGACTCGAACCCGCGACCCCCGGCGTGACAGGCCGGTATTCTAACCGACTGAACTACCGCTGCG
>NZ_RXYG01000024.1:0-56674 GCF_003970195.1 Pseudomonas sp. C 49-2 | reverse complement strand
TTGATCTTAGGCGCCCCGTCAAACACGCTGGCCGGAATCTGACAGGGATTTGGGGGGTAAACCGGCAGGGATGCCGGTTTAGCCGCCCCGCGCCATGGATGGCGCGTGGCGGCGGCCCCCCAAATCACTGTCGGATTACGGGCACACCGAGCCTAGGCGAGGTGCCGAGTGTTGGGGCAAGAGCGCTTTGGTTACTTTCGCGCTTTTCGAAAGTGACCCGCCGTAAGGGCGGAACCAATATCAGCCATCACCGCAGCAACGGATATGTACACCACCACCACCACCACCACCACCACCACCACCACCACCAACCACCCCAACGGAACTTTGCCAAGAAATAACCGCCTGAATCCGGTAGGCTCACCCTTTTCATTCAAGGAGTTACTCCCCATGGCCAAAGCCACCGCCCGTCACATCCTCGTTTCCACTGAAGACAAGTGCAACGAACTCAAGGCCCAAATCGAAGGCGGCGCCGATTTCGCAGAGATCGCCAAAGCCAACTCCAGCTGCCCGTCCAGCCGCGACGGCGGCAACCTGGGCTCGTTCGGTCCAGGCCAGATGGTCAAGGAATTCGACACTGTCGTATTCAGCGCCCCGGTCAACACCGTACAAGGCCCGGTAAAAACCCAGTTCGGCTACCACCTGCTGGAAGTCACCAGCCGCCAGGACTGATCCAGTCTGCGCTGATGCTCTAAACAACGGCCCGCCTTTAGGTGGGCCGTTGTGCATGTGATGACTGGCGACGCTGATGCCGTTAGCGTACAAATCCCTTTTCTACTTCACACGGCGTTCAAGGCTGACAATGCGATTGGCTTTTTCCTACATTTTTAGTTCGACCCTGGCCCTGCTGCTGGCCAGCACGACCGTGATCGCGGCACCGCAACCGTACCTGACCGTGTACGGCGAACCGGCCAAGTACCCCGCCGGCTTTACCCATTTCGACTACGCCAACCCGAATGCCCCCAAGGGCGGTAGCCTGCGCCGTTCGGCCATCGAGATCGGGCGCTTTGACCACGTGTTGCCCTATATCGACAAAGGCATCGGGGTTTCCCAGGTCGACGGCTGGCTGTATGCGCCCCTGGCCCAGCGCTCCCTGGACGAGCCCTACACCGTTTACGGCCTGGTGGCCGAAAAAATGGAGCGCGCCGATGACGGCCTGTCGCTGCGTTTTTTCCTCAATCCCAAGGCACGTTTTGCGGACGGTAAACCCATCACCGCCGAAGACGTGCGCTACAGCTTCGACCTGCTGATGACCCAAGGCAGCCTGCGCTTTCGCACCCTGTTTGCCGACGTCAAGCACGTCGAAGTCGAAGGCGAACGTCAGGTACGCTTTGATTTCTCCAGCAATGAAAACCGCACCCTGCCCCTGGACATCGCCACCCTGCCGGTCTTCCCGGAACACTGGTGGAAGACCCGCGACTTCGCCAACGGCGGCGGCTATGAAGCGCCTCTCGGCAGCGGCCCCTATAAAGTCAGCAAGATCGACTCCGGCAGCACCATCACCTTTACCCGCGACCCGAACTGGTGGGGCAAGGACCTGCCCGTCAGCCGTGGCCTGTACAACTTCGATCACTTGAGCCTGGAGTATTTCGGCGACACCGAAGTGGCCCGCCAGGTATTGCGCGGTGGTGCCTACGATTTCAACCGCGAGTTTTCCGCCACCGGTTACTCCATCGGCTACAACGGCCCGGCCCTGGATGACGGTCGCCTGCAACGCGCGCACTTGGCCAAGGAAATGCCGCAACCGGCGCAGGGTTATGTGTTCAATGTGCAAAAACCGATGTTCAAGGACCGCCGCGTGCGCCAGGCCCTGGCGATGCTGTGGGACTTCGAATGGGCCAACCGGCAGATGATGCGCAACATGTACATCCGCCAGCAGAGCTTCTTCTCCAACAGCCCGCTGGCGGCCAGCCAGCCGCCGACCCCAGAAGAACTGGCGATTCTTGAACCCTTGCGCGGCCAGGTGCCCGACGAGGTGTTCACCCAGGTGTTCAAGGCGCCGGTCACCGACGGCAGCGGCATGATCCGCGACAAGCAATTGCAGGCCCTGGCCTTGCTGGAGGAAGCCGGCTGGAAACCGGACGGCGACAAACTGGTGAACGCCGAGGGCGAGCCGCTGGAATTTACCTTCCTCAACGCCCAAAGCGGCCTGGAACGCCTGTTGCTGCCGTACAAACGCAACCTGGCGCAGATCGGCATCACCCTGAATATCCGCCGCATCGACTCCTCCCAGTATGTGAACCGGGTGATGGCACGGGACTACGACATGATCGTCACCGGCTTCCCGGTCACCACGTCGCCCGGCATGGAGCTGTACAACTATTTCGGCTCGGCCGCCGCGTTTGACCCCGGCGCCAACAACTACATGGTGCTCAAGGATCCAGCCGTGGACAGCTTGATAAAGGGTCTGGTCAAGGCCGACACCCAAGCGCAGATGCTCACCTACGCCCACGCGCTGGACCGGGTGCTGCAATGGAATTACCTGTGGATCCCCAATTACTACCCGCCCGGCACGTCCGCCGCGTGGTGGAACCGCTTTGGCCGCCCGGCCATCGAGGCGAAAAACGACGAAGCCCTGGAAACCTGGTGGGAAATCAGCCCCACCCCACTGACCAACGAACAAATGAACGCTGAGCTGAAAAAACGCGGAGGGGCGCGCTGATGTTTGCCTATATCGTGCGGCGCCTGCTGCTGATCATCCCGACGCTGGTGATCATCTTGCTGGTGAATTTCGTGATCGTACAAGCGGCCCCCGGCGGCCCGGTGGAGCAAGCCATTGCCCATTTGCAAGGCATTGGCGGCGGTGGCGTCGGCGGCTCGTCAGGCGAAGGCATCAGCGGCGGTTCCCGCGCCAGCCGTGGGCTGGACCCGAAGTTGATCGCGGACATCGAAAAACAGTACGGCTTCGACAAGCCTGCGCCGGAACGCCTGTGGCTGATGCTCAAGAGCTACGCGCAGCTGGACTTTGGTAACAGTTTCTTTCGCGGCAAGACGGTGATCGATCTGATCCTGGAAAAAATGCCCGTCACCATCTCCCTCGGCCTCTGGGCCACGCTGATCACCTACCTGGTGTCGATCCCCCTGGGGATTCGCAAGGCGGTGCGCCATGGCAGCAGCTTCGATGTGTGGAGCAGCACCGCGATCGTCATCGGCTATGCGATGCCGGCGTTCCTGTTTGCGATGTTCCTGATCGTGGTGTTTGCCGGCGGCACGTCGCTGAACTGGTTCCCGGTGCGCGGGCTGGTGTCGGAGAACTTCGAAGAAATGAGTACCGTGGGCAAGATTGCCGATTATTTCTGGCATCTGGTGTTACCGGTTACCTCGTTGGTCATCGGTGGGTTCGCTACGCTGACTATCCTCACCAAAAACTCATTCCTCAATGAAATCACGCGCCAGTACGTAGTGACCGCGCGCGCCAAGGGCCTGAGCGAACGGCGTGTGTTGTACGGTCACGTATTTCGCAACGCCATGTTGCTGGTGATCTCGGGGATTCCCCAGGCGTTCATCGCCGTGTTCTTCGCCGGCTCCCTGCTGATCGAGGTGATCTTCTCCCTCGATGGCCTCGGCCGCATGAGCTACGAAGCCGCCGTCTCCCGCGATTACCCGGTGGTGTTCGGTTCGCTGTTTATCTTCACGTTGTTCGGCCTCTTGATAAAGCTCATCGGTGACCTCTGTTACACCCTGGTGGACCCGCGTATCGACTTCGCCGCGAGGAACGCCTGATGCTTAACCTGTCTCCCGTGGCGCGCCGCCGTTTCGAGCGTTTCAAGAAAAACCGACGCGGCTGGTGGTCGCTGTGGCTGTTTATCGGCCTGTTTATCCTGACCCTCGGCGGCGAATTGATCGCCAATGACAAGCCCCTGGTGTTGAGTTTCAAGAACGAACTGTATTTCCCGGTGTTCAAGCGGTACACCGAGCAACAGTTCGGCGGCCAGCTGCCGTTCCAGGCCGACTATCGCAGTGACTACGTGAAAAAGCTGATTGAGCAGGACGGCGGCTGGATGCTGTTCCCGCCGATCCCGTTCAGCGACGACACGCCCAACTACGAACTGACCCGCCCTGCCCCCAGTCCGCCCTCGGCGGTGAACTGGCTGGGCACTGACGACCAGTCACGGGATGTGTTGGCGCGGGTGATCTTTGGTGCGCGGGTATCGATCCTGTTTGCCCTGGCGCTCACCGCGATCAGCGCCGCCATCGGTATTGCGGCCGGCGCATTGCAGGGCTATTACGGCGGCTGGGTGGATTTGATTGGCCAGCGCGTGTTGGAGGTGTGGTCCGGGCTGCCGGTGCTGTACCTGCTGATCATCCTGTCCGGTTTTGTCGAACCGAATTTCTGGTGGTTGCTGGGGATCATGGCGCTGTTTTCCTGGCTGGCCCTGGTAGACGTGGTGCGCGCCGAGTTCCTGCGCGGGCGCAACCTGGAATACGTCAAGGCAGCACGGGCCTTGGGTTTGGGTGACGGCAAGATCATTCGCCGGCATATTCTGCCCAACGCCATGACGGCCACCTTGAGTTACCTGCCGTTCATCCTGACCGGCGCGATTTCTACCCTGAGCGCCCTGGATTTCCTCGGTTTCGGCATGCCGGCAGGCAGCGCCTCCCTGGGCGAGTTGATCGCCCAGGGCAAGCAGAACCTGCAAGCGCCCTGGCTGGGCCTGACGGCGTTCTTCACACTGGCGCTGATCCTGTCGCTGCTGGTGTTTATCGGCGAGGCATTGCGTGATGCCTTCGACCCACGCTCATGAGTGACCGCCTATGAACCTGATCGAAATCCGCGACCTCAGCGTCGCCTTCAGCGGCCAGACCGTGGTGCGCAACCTGAGCCTGGACGTTCGCCCCGGCGAGTGCCTGGCGCTGGTGGGCGAGTCGGGCTCGGGCAAGTCGGTGACTGCCCACTCGATCCTGCAACTGCTGCCCGAAGCCGGCACTGAAACCACCGGTTCTATCCAGTACCGCGGCCAGGAATTGATCGGCGCATCGGCGCCGACCCTGCAGAAGCTACGCGGCAACCGCATTGCGATGATCTTCCAGGAGCCGATGACCTCACTGAACCCGTTGCACAGCATCGAAAAGCAGATCGGCGAAACCCTGCTGTTGCACAAGGGCCTGGGTGGCAAGGCGGCCCAGGCGCGCATTCTGGAATTGCTTGACCTGGTGGGCATCCAGAAACCCAAGGAGCGGCTCAGGGCCTATCCTCATCAACTGTCCGGCGGGCAACGCCAGCGGGTGATGATCGCCATGGCCCTTGCCTGCGAGCCGGAACTGCTGATCGCCGACGAACCCACCACCGCGCTGGACGTGACCGTGCAGCGCAAGATCCTGTTGCTGCTCAAGTCCCTGCAACAACGCTTGGGCATGTCGCTGCTGCTGATCAGCCACGACCTCAATCTGGTGCGCAGCATCGCCCAGCGCGTGTGCGTGATGCGCGCAGGCGAGATTGTCGAGCAGGCCGACTGCCAGAGCCTGTTCAATGCGCCGCAACACCCGTATAGCCGCCTGCTGCTGGATGCCGAACCGGACGGTGATGCGCTGTGCAGTGACGAACGCGAAACCGTTTTGCAGGTGGACGACCTGACCGTGCAGTTCCCCCTCGGCGGCGGGTTGTTCCGGCGCAAGACCTACCTGCGTGCTGTAGACGGCATCAGCCTCAGCGTGCAACGCGGCAAGACCCTGGGGATTGTCGGCGAGTCCGGCTCGGGCAAATCCACCCTGGGCCAGGCGATCCTGCGGCTGCTGGACTCCACCGGCAGCATCCGCTTCCAGGGTGAAGCCCTCGACCCGCTGAATAACCAGCAGATGCGCCCATGGCGCAAGCAGATGCAGGTGGTGTTCCAGGACCCTTACGGCAGCCTCAGCCCACGCATGACCGTGGAGCAAATCATCAGCGAAGGCCTGGAAGTGCACGCACCGTGCAGCCTGGCCGACCGCGATGCGCAGGTGATCCAGGTGCTCAAGGATGTGGGCCTCGACCCCGCCAGCCGCCACCGTTACCCCCATGAATTCTCCGGCGGCCAGCGCCAACGCATCGCCATCGCCCGCGCCTTGGTACTCAAGCCGGCACTGATGCTGCTCGACGAACCGACCTCGGCCCTTGACCGCACCGTACAGAAACAAGTGGTGGCGTTGCTGCGCGAGCTGCAAGACAAGTACGGCCTGACTTACCTGTTTATCAGCCATGACCTGGCCGTGGTGCGCGCCATGGCCCATGACATGATCGTGATCAAGGACGGCCAGGTGGTGGAGCGCGGCGCCAGCCATGAGGTGTTCGATGCACCGCAACATCCGTACACCAAAGAGCTGCTGGCAGCGGCGCATATTCCCTTGTAAACACGCCCGCTCTCACAAGGATCGCGATTCCATGTCCAATTTGTGTTGGTAGCCTAAACATGAACATCACCGATAACCTCAAGGACTATCAGCAGGTGCGTGGCCTGGCCATCCAGTCGCTGTTCGAGATCATCGAACAGTCCAGCGAAGGCACGGTGATTGTCGACCGCGACGCCAATATCGTGTGGATGAACGAGCGCTACGCCAAGCGTTTCGGCCTCAAGAGCGCCGACGAAGCCATCGGCCAGCCGTGTGAACAGGTAATCTCCAACAGTCTGTTACGCCAGGTGGTGCGCAACGACCAGCCGATCCTGCTGGATATCCAGGACACGCCCAAAGGCCCGTTGGTGGTGATGCGTTTGCCGATCCACAACGACGCAGGCGCGGTGATCGGCGCGATTGGTTTTGCGCTGTTCGATGAACTGCGCAACCTGTCCCCGTTGATTGAGCGTTACTTGAGCATGCAGCAGGAACTGGCCTCGACGCGCTCCTTGCTGCGTTCGCGCCAGAGCAAATACAACTTCGCGCACTTTATCGGCACCAGCGCCGCCAGCCTCGAAGTCAAACGCCGGGCGCGGCGCAGTGCCAGCGCCGAATCGCCGGTGTTACTGCTGGGCGAGACTGGCACCGGCAAGGAATTGCTCGCCCAGGCGATTCACGGCGCCTCAAGCCGTGCACACAAGGCATTTGTCAGTATCAACAGTGCAGCGATTCCCGCTGACCTGCTGGAAGCCGAGTTCTTCGGCACCGCGCCGGGTGCGTTTACCGGCGCCGACCGCAAGGGCCGTCCGGGCAAATTCCAGATTGCCCAGGGCGGCACGTTGTTCCTCGATGAAATCGGCGACATGCCCCTGCCGCTGCAAAGCAAATTGCTGCGGGTGTTGCAGGAAAAGGAATTCGAGCCGGTCGGCTCCAATGAAATGCTGCACAGCGATGTGCGGGTGATCGCGGCCACGTCGATGGACCTGGAAGCGGCGATCAAACGGGGCGAGTTCCGCGCCGACCTGTATTACCGGCTGAACGTGCTGCCGATCCAGGTGCCGCCGTTGCGTGAACGGCTGGAGGATATTCCGGCGTTGAGCGAGGCGATTCTTGAGGAGTTGCGCAGCCAGCATGAGCTGGACCGTGAAGCCTTGGCGCTGCTGGCGCAGCATGCGTGGCCGGGGAACATCCGTGAGCTGCGCAATGTGCTGGAGCGGGCGGCACTGCTCAGTGATGACCTGGTGTTGAATGCCCCGGCCATTCGCGCAGCAATCGGCACCTTTACGCCGGTGGAACGTGGCAGCGCGGTAGCGGCGGTTGAGGGAGAAAGTTTCAGTGCGGCGCGGGAGCGGTTTGATCGGCAGGTGATCGGCACGGCGTTGCGGGCCTGTGAGGGGAATGTGGTGGAAGCGGCCAAACGGTTGGGGCTCGGGCGATCGACGCTGTACAAGAAAATGGTGGCGTTGGGCATCGATCAATCTCACTAAAGAGACAATAATCTCAATATGCAGATGATCTACTGTGGGAGCTGGCTTGCCTGCGATAGCGTTGGTTCAGCTGGACAATTGGTGACTGATACACCGCTATCGCAGGCAAGCCAGCTCCCACATTTGATCTCTGCCTGTCTCAAAATAGAGATCACATTCAAGATAGCCGCCACAAAATTAAATAAATTGTATAAATATCAATACGTTATGAATATGGCACACATCTCGCTATAGCCCCTCCTACAGCAACACCCCACAAAAATAACAATCCGATGGAGACACACCATGAGTGTGATCATTGCCCTGGCAGCGCTCGCGTTGCTGATGCTGGCTGCCTACCGTGGCTATAGCGTTATCCTGTTTGCCCCCATCGCCGCGCTCGGCGCTGTACTGCTTACCGATCCGTCCGCCGTCGCCCCCGCCTTTACCGGGGTGTTCATGGAGAAGATGGTCGGTTTTATCAAACTGTATTTCCCGGTGTTCCTGCTCGGCGCGGTGTTCGGCAAGCTGATCGAACTGTCGGGATTTTCGCGCTCCATTGTCGCCGCCGCGATCGGTCTGCTCGGCACGCGTCAGGCGATGCTGGTGATCGTGCTGGTCTGCGCCCTGCTCACCTACGGCGGCGTGTCGCTGTTCGTGGTGGTGTTTGCGGTGTACCCGTTCGCGGCGGAGATGTTCCGCCAGAGCAATATCCCGAAACGCCTGATCCCGGCAACCATCGCCCTCGGCGCATTCTCGTTCACCATGGACGCGCTGCCCGGCACGCCACAGATCCAGAACATCATCCCCAGCACCTTTTTCAACACCACCGCCTGGGCGGCGCCGTGGCTGGGCCTGATTGGCACAATCTTCGTGTTTTGCGCCGGCATGCTGTACCTGGCGCGCCAACGCAACAAGGCGCAACGGGCCGGTGAAGGCTACGGTACCGAACTGCGCAACGAGCCGGAAACCGCCGATAACCTGGCACTCCCCAACCCGTGGATCGCGCTGTCACCACTGATCCTGGTGGGTGTGATGAACCTGTTGTTCACGCACTGGATCCCGCAGTGGTACGGCAAGACCCACAGCCTTGCCCTACCAGGCATGACCACCCCGGTGACCACCGAAATCGCCAAGCTCACCGCGATCTGGGCGGTGCAGGCGGCATTGCTGGTGGGCATTATCGTGGTGCTGGTGTTCGGCTTCTCGGCAATCAAAAGCAAGCTCGCCGAAGGCAGCAAAAGTGCGGTCAGCGGTGCATTGCTGGCCGCGATGAACACTGCGTCGGAATACGGCTTTGGTGCCGTGATCGCCTCGCTGCCAGGCTTTTTGGTGCTGGCGGACTGGCTCAAGGGCATCCCCAACCCACTGGTCAACGAAGCGATCACCGTGACCCTGCTGGCCGGCATCACCGGCTCCGCGTCGGGCGGCATGAGCATCGCCCTGGCGGCCATGTCCGAGAGCTTTATTTCGGCGGCGCATGCGGCCAATATCCCCCTTGAAGTGCTGCACCGCGTCGCGGCCATGGCCAGCGGCGGCATGGACACCCTGCCCCACAACGGCGCGGTGATCACGCTGCTGGCGGTCACCGGCCTGACGCACCGCGAAGCCTACAAGGACATTTTCGGCATCACGATTATCAAGACCCTCGCGGTGTTCGTGGTGATCGGTACTTTCTATGCCACCGGCATTGTGTGAGGTTTTCATGACGACATTGAACGGCAAGACCGCCCTGGTCACCGGCTCCACCAGCGGCATCGGCTTAGGGATTGCACTGAGCCTGGCCAAGGCCGGCGCTAACCTGATCCTCAACGGCTTCGGCGACGCCAGCGCGGTGATCGCCCAGGTTCAGGCTTTCGGCGGCAAGGTCGGCCATCATCCGGCCGACGTCAGCGACCCGACGCAGATCGCCGACATGATCGCCTACGCCGAGCGTGAGTTCGGCGGCGTGGACATCCTGGTGAACAACGCCGGCATCCAACATGTGGCGGCGGTGGAAGACTTCCCGGTGGAGCGCTGGGACTCGATCATTGCGATCAACCTGTCGTCGGTGTTCCACAGCACACGCTTGAGCTTGCCGGGCATGAAAGCCAAGGGATGGGGGCGTATCGTCAATATCGCCTCGGTGCATGGCCAGGTCGGTTCGGTGGGCAAGGCGGCGTATGTGGCGGCCAAGCACGGCGTGATTGGTTTGACCAAGGTCGTCGGCCTGGAAACCGCTACCAGTAACGTCACCTGCAACGCCATCTGCCCCGGCTGGGTGCTGACGCCGTTGGTGCAGAAGCAGATTGATGACCGTGCCGCCGCAGGCGTTGACCCGCAGCAGGCGCAGCATGATCTGCTGGCGGAGAAGCAACCGTCGCTGGAGTTTGTGACACCGCCGCAATTGGGCGAGTTGGTGCTGTTCTTGTGCAGCGAAGCCGGCGCCCAAGTACGGGGCGCGGCGTGGAATATCGATGGCGGCTGGCTGGCCCAGTAACACCAGAGACTGGAGTTCAAAATGTGGGAGGGGGCTTGCCCCCGATAGCGGTGGGTCAGTCACCCCATGTATCAACTGACACTCCCTCATCGGGGGCAAGCCCCCTCCCACATTTGAACTGTATTGTGTGGAAGACCTGGATAAGAACAAGAGACCTTGCTGATGTCCGACATTCTGTGGCAACCCTCCCCGGAACGCATCGCCCACACGCGGATAGACCAGTTCCGGCGCTACATTAACGAACGCTACAGCGTGCAGCTCAGCGACTACCCGGCGCTTCACCAGTGGAGCATCGACCAGCGCGCGGATTTCTGGCGGGCGATCGTGGCGTATTTCGACGTGCAATTTCGCAGCCCGCCCACGGCGGTGCTGATCGAAGACACCGAAATGCCCAGCGCCCAATGGTTTCCCGGCGCGACCCTGAACTTTGCCGAGCACCTGTTGCGCCGTCGCGACGATCACCCCGCCGTGGTCGCCCTCAGTGAAGACGGCCAGCGCGAGCAATTGACCTACGCCGAACTGGCCGCCCATGTCGCCGGCCTGCAAAACAGCCTGCGGGCGGCCGGTGTGGTCCAGGGTGATCGCGTCGCGGCGTGTATGCCCAATACCTGGCAAACCCTGGTGGGCATGCTTGCCACCACCAGCCTCGGCGCAATCTGGTCGTGCTCATCGCCGGACTTCGGCACCCAGGGTGTGATCGACCGGTTCGGCCAGATCGAGCCCAAGGTGCTGATCACCTGCGCCGGATATCGTTATGCCGGCAAAGACATCGACCAGACCGCCAAGCTCAATGAAATCCTCGAACGCCTGCCGTCCCTGGAGCAGTTGATCATCGTGCCGTACGCGCGTCCCCAGGCAAGGATCGAGGACTATCAGACCCACGCCCGCGTCGCGCTGTGGCAGGACTTCTATCAGCCCGGCGGCGAGCCTGAATTCGTCGCGGTGCCATTCGATCATCCGCTGTATATCCTCTATTCCAGTGGCACCACCGGCGTGCCCAAGTGCATCATCCACGGCACCGGCGGCGTGCTGCTCACCCACCTCAAGGAACACGGCCTGCATGCCGACCTGTCCCGCGAGGACTGCCTGTTCTACTACACCACCTGCGGCTGGATGATGTGGAACTGGCTGGTGTCGGTCCTGGCCATCGGCGCCACGGCGGTGCTGTATGACGGTTCGCCGTTTCATCCAGGCCCCGAGCGACTGATCGACCTGATTGATGCCGAGAAGATCAGCGTGTTCGGCACCAGTCCCAAGTTTCTCGCCACCTTGGAAAAGGCCGGCTTGCAACCGCGCCTGAGCCACAAGTTGAGCAGTCTCAAAGGCTTGATTTCGACCGGTTCGCCACTATCGCCCCAGAGCTACGACTACGTGTACCGCGAGATCAAGGGCGAGCTGTGCCTGTCGTCGATGTCCGGTGGCACCGATATCGTCTCCTGCTTTGTGATCGGCAACCCGGTGCTGCCGGTGCGTCGCGGTGAAATGCAGTGCAAGAGCCTGGCGATGGCCATCGAGGTGTGGGATGACCAGGGCCAGCCGCTGGTCGGCGAAAAAGGCGAGCTGGTGTGCACCCGGCATTTCCCGGCCATGCCCATCGGGCTATGGAACGATCCGGAGCGCAAGAAACTGCTCGCTTCGTATTTCAGCCAGTTTCCCGGCGTCTGGGCCCAAGGGGACTACGCCGAACAGCGCCCCAACGGCAGCCTGCTGATCCACGGGCGCTCCGACGCGGTGCTCAACCCCGGCGGCGTGCGGATCGGCACGGCCGAGATTTACCGCCAGGTGGAAAAAATCCCACAGGTGCAGGAAAGCCTAGCCATCGGCCAACGCTGGCAGGACGACGTGCGCGTGGTGCTGTTCGTACGCCTCAACGACGGTGTGGAATTGGACGACGCGCTGGAGCAGCAGATCCGCCAGGTGATTCGCGCCAACACCACACCGCGCCATGTGCCGGCGAAGATCCTCGCTGTCACCGACATCCCCCGCACCATCAGCGGCAAGATCGTCGAATTGGCGGTGCGCAATGTGGTGCACGGTGAGCCGGTGAAGAACACCGACGCCCTGGCCAACCCGCTGGCGCTGGAGCAGTTCCGCGACCGCCCTGAACTCGCCCAAGGATGAAAGGCTTCAGCCCTGACGCACTCATTTGAAGACAAACCCCGAATGCATGCTATTTTTCTGGGGTAGTCACCCATTCCCAAGTCACGGGATAATGGGTGTTGTCATCTTTCAAAGCGTTACGCTCAGGGCTTTTTCATGATTGGAACATCCACCGGTAGCGAAGCCGCCGCATTGATTGCGCGGCTGGACTGGGCGCAAAGCCCGCTCGGTGAGACCAGTGGTTGGCCGCAAAGCCTGCGCACCGCCGTGGATATCGTCGTCCACTCGCCGATGCCGATGCTCCTGCTGTGGGGCGACCAACTCACGCAACTCTACAACGACGGCTTCGCCCAACTGGCCGGCAATAAGCATCCTGAAGCAATGGGGCAGCCGGCGCATCAGACCTGGCCGGAGCTGGAAAGCTTTACCGCGCCGATCTATGACGCCGTACTCAGCGGCCAGGTGCGCACCTTCAGCGAGCAGCGTTTTGTGCTGCAGCGCAACAATCGCGACACGGAAATCTGGCTGGACCTGACCTACAGCCCGATCCGCGATGAAAGCACCCGAGTGGCCGGCATCCTCGTCACCGCCATCGAAACCAACGAACGCCGCAGAGCCCAGCACAACACCGAGCAACGCTTGCAGTTGGCCCTGGCTGCCACCGACGCGGTAGGCACCTGGGATTGGGATATCGGTGAAGACCGCTTTATCGCCGACGCGCATTTCGCCTATCTGCACGGCGTCGACCCCAGCGATGCGCGCCTGTTGCCGATCAGCGACTACCTGCACGGGGTACACCCGGAAGACCGTGGCATGGTGGCGCGCAGTATCAAGCACTGCATCACCTTCGGCACCGAGTACGCCGAGGAATACCGCCTGTTGCAGGCCGATGGCCAGATACGCTGGGTGTTCGCCCGTGGCCGCTGCTACAAGGATCATCAAGGTCGGCCGACACGGTTCCTCGGGGCCGCGCTAGACCTCACCGAGCGCAAACACACCGAACAGGCCCTGCGCCAGAGCCAGACCGAGTTGCAGCTGATCATCAACGCCATGCCGGTGCTGATCGGTTACGTCGACCATGAACAGCGCTTTCGCCTGAACAACAGCGCGTACCTGGAGTGGTACGGCATGACGCCCCAGGAGCTGTACGGCAAGACCATCCGCGAAGTACTCGGCGACGAGGTGTATGCCGGACGTGAAGACAAGATCGCCGCTGCACTCAAGGGCAAGGCCTGCAGCTTCATGACCATCACCCCACACCGCGACGGCCGCCCACGCCACGCCTTGATGAAGTACCTGCCGCGCTTCAGCAATGACGGCTCGGTGAATGGTTTCTACATTTTTGTGATCGATGAGACTGAACGCAAACTCACCGAAGAAGCCCTGCGTCACCTCAACGAAAACCTTGAAGAACGCGTAGCCCAACGCACCCAGGCCCTGGCCGAAGCCAACCAGCGCCTGCAAAACGAGATGTACGAGCGTGAGCGCGCCGAAGATGCACTGCGCCATGCGCAGAAGATGGAGGCCGTCGGCCAGCTCACCGGTGGCATCGCCCACGACTTTAACAATATGCTCACTGGTATCATCGGCAGCCTGGACCTGATGCAGCGTTATATCGCTGCCGGGCGCAGTGACGAGATCGGTCGTTTTACTGACGCGGCTGTGTCCTCCGCCCATCGCGCCGCCGCCCTCACCCACCGTTTGCTGGCGTTCTCACGCCGACAGTCGCTGGACCGGCGCCCACTGGATCCGAACCAATTGGTCGCCTCGCTGGAAGACTTGTTCCGCCGCACCAAAGGCGCGCACATCGCGCTCAAGGTACAACTGGGCCACGACATCTGGCCGGTGAACACCGACGCCAGCCAACTGGAAAACGCCCTGCTCAACCTGGTGATCAACGCCCGCGATGCCATGCCCGACGGCGGTGAAATCCTGATAGAAACCGCCAATAGCTACCTGGACGGCACCGACATCGCCACCCTTGAACCGGTCAAGGCTGGCGACTACGTGATGCTCGGTGTGTGCGACAACGGCACCGGCATGGCACCGAAGATTCTGGCCAAGGCTTTCGATCCCTTTTTCACCACCAAGCCCATCGGCCAAGGCACCGGCCTGGGGCTGTCGATGATCTATGGCTTTGCCCAACAGTCCGGCGGCCACGTGACCATTCATAGCGAACCGGGCCAGGGCACCTGCGTGCGTCTGTACCTGCCGCGCCTGTATGGCACTGCACTGGAAAGCAGTTTGCCCGCCAGCCTCGGTGAAGCACCGGTGGCCCTGGCCGGTGAAGCCGTGGTGGTGGTCGAGGACGACCCGGCGGTGCGCATGCTGGTGGTCAATGTGCTCGATGAGCTGGGCTACACCGCCCACCAGGCGGCGGATGCACGGGCAGCACTGCCGCTGCTGGAGTCGGATTTGCGTGTGGACTTACTGGTCACCGATGTCGGACTGCCGGGCATGAACGGCCGGCAACTGGCAGAGATCGCACGCCAACACCGCCCTGGACTGCGCGTATTGTTCATGACCGGTTACGCGGAAAAAGCCGCTGAGCGCCAGGGCTTTCTGGAGGACGGCATGGACATGGTCGCCAAGCCGTTTTCCATCGACCTGCTGGCCACGAAAATCCGCAGCATGATCAGCGTGGTTGAATGAGTTCAGGCATAATCGCGCGCCGTTGCACGTACCTGGTAGAGATCAATGAAAGCCCAAGCCCGTCATATCCTGGTGAAAACCAGCGAAGAAGCCGAACAACTCAAGCAGCGCATCGCCAAGGGCGAAGCCTTTGATGTGCTGGCCAAGAAGTACTCCACTTGCCCGTCCGGCAAGCGCGGCGGCGATCTGGGTGAAGTGCGGCCAGGGCAAATGGTGGGGGCGATTGATGCGGTGATTTTCAAGAAGCCGGTGAAGGTGGTTCACGGGCCGATCAAGAGCAAGTTCGGGTATCACCTGGTGCAGGTCTTCTACCGCGATTGATGGGTTGGCTGCAGACCGCTATCGGGGGCAAGCCCCCTCCCACAAGGGACCGCATTCCTCCAGATGAAATGCGGTCAACGGTGGGAGGGGGCTTGCCCCCGATCCGCCGCAGGCGGCCATTCACTTTGGAATCAAGGCCCCTGGAACCTGAATGACCCGACTGGCCAGCCGATGTCCAGCCAAAGCAGCTTGCTCTGGAGTGCCGCCTTTCAGCCGCCCCGCCAAATACGCCGCACTGAACGAATCCCCCGCCGCTGTCGTATCCACCACCTTTTCCACCTTCAGCGCCGGCACGGCAAAGCGCTCGCCCTTGCAACGGATCAGGCATTCATCCGCCCCACGCTTAAGCACCACCTCTTCAATCCCCGGATACGCCGCGAACACCTGTTCACTGTCGGCATAAGCAAACAACGCACGCTCGTCATCTTCGGTCAACAAGGCGATATCCACCTCGGCCAAGACACGGTGGTACGCCGCGCGGGCCGCTTCAACACTGGCCCAAAGACGCGGCCGATAGTTGTTGTCGAACACCACCTTGCCCCCTCGCCGACGGGTCTCGACCAAGGTTTGCAGCAAACGCTCACGGCCGATGTCACCCAACACCGCCAGGGTGATGCCGCTGAAATACACCACGTCGTAGTCCGGCAAAGCGGCCAGGATCGGCTCGGCGGCGGGCGTGGTGAAACAGTCACGCACGGCGGCTTCGTTGCGCCAGTAGAGGAATTTGCGTTCGCCATTGGCGTCAGTCTGGATGCAGTACAAACCCGGCAACCGTCCGGGCAGGCGCTGGACCATGCTCAGGCCCAGGCCTTCCTGCGCCCATTGCTGACACATGGCATCGCTGAAGCTGTCATCGCCCAGGGCAGTGACGTAGTCGACGTGGCCGGTAGCGCCCAGTTCGCGGCGCAGGTAGACGGCCGTGTTCAGGGTGTCGCCGCCGAAGCTTTGATGCAGGCTGCCGTCGGCGCGGTGTTGCAGTTCGATCATGCATTCGCCGATGAGGGCGATGCGGGGGATTGTGTTCATGCCTGAATCTCTGGTGTGGCTGATGGCCTCATCGGGGGCAAGCCCCCTCCCACATTTGGAATGCATTTCAAGTGTGGGAGGGGGCTTGCCCCCGATGGGAGCGACTCGGTCTAGAAGCAGGTATGCAGGCTCTCGATCACCTGCAACTGCTCATCCACCAGGCAGCCAACTTGCCACTTGTCAAACGTCAAACAAGGGTGGGATGTGCCAAAGGAAATGATGTCGCCAATACGCAATTCAACCCCCGGCGCCACGCTCATGAACGCATGCTGGTCCATCACCGCCGTGACCTTGCACTCGCCCACGTCATCACCTTGCGCCGGCAAAATACCGGCCTTGTAGCGTTTGAGTGGCACCGGCAAACCAGCGTCGTAGGCCACGTCGCGCTTGCCCAGGGCGATCACCGCAAAACCCGGCTCGGGCAACGATTGCACATGGGCCCAGACTTCCAGGGCCGGGCGCAGGCCTTCGCTGAGGTCGCTGCGACGGTCGAGCACGCAGCATTGCGCCTCTTTGTAGATACCGTGGTCATGGGCCACGTAGCTGCCGGGGCGCAATACGCTGAGGAAGCGGCCAGCAGCGTTCTGTTCTTCAAACGACTCGGCAATCAGGTCGTACCAGGCCGAACCCGACGCCGTGACGATGGGCTTGGGCAGGTCGAAAGAACCGTTGTTCTGCAGGTCCACGGCCAGGCGCACCAGGCTGGCGGCGAAGGCGCGAATGCCGCTGATCGCATGCTCGCCATGGATCACGCCTTCGTAGCCTTCGATACCGGTGAGGGCCAGGGCCGGCTGGGCCTTGATCGCCTTGGCCAGGTCACGCACTTCCTGCTCGCTGCGGCAGCCGCAACGGCCGCCGACCACGCCATATTCGATCATCACGTTCAGGCGCAGGCCACGGGCGGCGAAGAACAGACCCAGGTCAGCAACGTTGTCCGGGTGATCGACCATGCAGTGGAAGTCGAAGTCCGTGTCGGCCAACAGGTCAGCGATCAACGCCATGTTCGGCGCGCCCACCAGTTGGTTGGCCATCAGCACGCGACGCACGCCACCGGCATAAGCGGCGCGAGTCTGCACCGCGTTGGCCAGTGTAATCCCCCAGGCACCCGCTTCGATCTGGCGCTGAAACAGCGCCGGCATCATGCTGGTCTTGCCATGGGGCGCCAGCTCGGCGCCGCTCTTGCTGACGAAGTCCTGCATCCAGCGGATGTTGTGTTCCAGGGCGTCACGGTGCAGTACCAGAGCGGGCAGGCTGACGTCACGGACCAGGTGGGCCCCGACGGCGGCGGCGCCTTTTTCAACGGCATTGATGGCAGACATGGAAAACTCCTATTCGTTGATACGCCGGGCCAGGTTGTTGGCGCTGTCGATCAACACCCGGCGATAGTCGTTGTAGTTTTTTGTGGCATCGGCGCGTGGGGCGACGATGCACAGCGTCGCGATGCTGATGCCTTGCGCGTCCCGCACCGGGGCGGCAAAGCAGTGGGTAAAGGTGTCGGCCACGCTGTCGAAGGAGAAGAAGCCATCGAGGGTGGCCTGACGGATTTGCGCCAGGAAGGTCTCCAGCGGCAGGCGCTGACCGTCCGGCAGGATGAAGTCGTCGTGATCGATCAGGTCGATGATCTGCTGGTCGCTCAAGTGCCCCAGCAACAGGCGCCCGGAAGCGGTCCACGGGATCGGCGCGTTTTCGCCAATGTCCGAGGAGATACGGAAATGCCGCTCGCCTTCACGCATCAGCGCCACCGTGTATTTGCGCCCGTTGAGCAGGCACATCTGCGCGGTTTCGTGGGTCTGGCTGACGATTTCCTGCAAGGCGTGATCGGCCTCGCGGGTCAGGTCGAAATGGCGCAGGTGCGCCTGGCCGAGAAAATACAGCTGGCGGCCGAGGTAGACGTGACCGTCCTTGCCCACCGTTTCCAGGATGCGCCGCTCAAGCAGCGACGCAACCAGTTCGTAGACAGTGGACTTGGGGCTGCCGATGCCGCTGGCAATATCATTCGGGCGCAGGGGCTGGCCGATTTCCTTGAGAAAATCGAGGATATCGAATGCACGGTCCAGGCCTTTGGCGCGGCGTTTGATGGTGTCTTCGGTCATGGCAGTGTCGGTCCGGTCATAGTGGTAATGCTGCACAGTGAACCCCTGTGGGAGCGGGCTTGCCCGCGATGGCGGTGGTTCAGTCACACATGGGTTACCTGACACTCCGTCATCGCAGGCAAGCCAGCTCCCACATTGGATTTGCTGTAGTCTTAAGATCGCAGCATTTAGCCTTTTTTCTTGTACGCCACGCAATCAATCTCCACCTTGCAATCGACCATCATATTGGCCTGCACGCAGGCCCGTGCCGGAGCGTGTTCCGGGGTGAAGTATTCGCCGAACACTTTGTTGAAGCTCCAGAAGTCCCGCGGGTCTTCCAGCCACACGCCGACGCGCACGACATCCTTCAATTCGTAACCCGCTTCTTCGAGGATCGCCACCACGTTGCGCATGGTCTGACGGGTCTGTTCGATGATGCCCCCAGTGATGATTTCGCCGTCCACCGCAGGCACTTGGCCTGAGACGTACAACCAACCATCGGCTTCCACCGCACGGGCGAACGGACGGGGTTGGCCACCGCCGGCGGTGCTACCGGCACCGTAACGAGTAATGCTCATAAAAAAGGCTCCTGATTAAAAACGAATGTTCTTGAGAAATTCCGCCAGGCGCGGCGATTGCGGGCGTTCGAAGATGTCCTTCGAAGTGCCCTGTTCTTCAATGCGGCCCTGGTTCATGAAAACGATCTTGTCCGAGACTTCATAGGCAAAGCGCATTTCGTGGGTGACCAGCAACATGGTCATGCCCTCCTCCGCCAGGCCCTTGATCACGCTGAGCACTTCGCCCACCAACTCGGGGTCGAGGGCCGAGGTGACTTCGTCGAACAGCATCAGGCTGGGGTTCATGGCAATGGCGCGGGCAATCGCCACACGCTGTTGCTGGCCGCCGGACAGTTGGCCGGGGAAGTGGTTGCGACGCTCTAGAAGTCCTACGCGGTCCAGCCACTTTTCCGCCAGCGCAACGGCTTCGTCCTTGCCCATCTTCTTGACCTTGAGCAGGCCGAGGGTGACGTTCTGCAATGCCGTCAGATGCGGAAACAGGTTGAATTGCTGGAACGCCATGCCCGTCATCGCACGGTGCTGCGCAATGACGCGCTCAGGGTGGCGCACGCGCTTACCGGCGATTTCGCTGTAGCCGATGGACTCGCCATCCAAGGTAATTTGGCCGCCCTGGAACTCTTCCAGCAGGTTGACGCAACGCAACAGTGTGGTCTTGCCCGAGCCGCTGGAGCCGATCAGGGTCACCACGTTGCCGCGCTGCATGGACAGGTCAACGCCCTTGAGCACTTCCACCTGGCCGTATTGCTTACGCAGGCCACGGATGTTCAGCAGCGGTTGGTTGGTGTGAGGTTGGTTCATGGCAAGGCCACCCGCTTTTCAATGTAGCGCCCGAATAACTCGATGGCGTAGTTGATGACAAAGAACATAAAGCCTGCGAACAGGTAGAACTCCAGGGTCATGAAGGTGCGCGCGATCACTTGCTGGGTACTGAGCAGCAACTCGGCCACGCCGATCACCGAGAGCAAGGTCGAGGCCTTGACGATTTCCGTGGAGGAATTGACCCAGGTCGGCAAAATCTGGCGCAGCGCCTGGGGCAGCAGCACATAGCCCAGGGACTGGTAGAACGTCAGGCCGATCGCCTTGCCCGCTTCCAGTTGCCCACGGGGAATGGCTTGCAGCGCGCCGCGCACGATCTCGGAGACGTGGGAACCGCAGAACAGCGTCAACCCGACCGCACCGGCCTGGAACGCGGTGATCTGCCAACCGAGCGCCGGCAGCATGTAGAAACACGCCAGCACCAGCACGAACACCGGCGTGCCACGGATCAGGTCGACATACAGACGAAACGGCGCACGCATCCAGAACTTGCCGTAGGTCAGGATCAACCCGGCGACAATGCCGATCAGGGTGCCAAAGATAATCGCCAACGCAGACACATAAACGCTGGCTTGAAAGCCCGCCCAGAGGGTATCCCGGGCGATCCACAACTCATGCAGCCAGCTGGGGGATTCGTACATGGAAACCTCGCTTAACGACGGATCGCCAGACGCTGTTCCAGGTAACGGAGCAGCATGGCAATGAGGTAACAGGCAGCCACGTAGAGCGCCGTCGTGACCATCCAGGTTTCAATCACCCGGTAGCTTTCGACGTTGATCTTGCGGGCGTAATAGGTCAGCTCCGGCACCGCGATGGCGGCGGCGAGCGAGGTGTCCTTGAACAGCGAAATGAAGTTGTTCGACAGCGCGGGCAACACGTTGCGCAGCATCACCGGTACGGTGATGTAGGCGCGGATACGCCATTCGCCCAGACCGATAGCCAACCCGGCTTCCCGCAGGCCCTTGGGAATGTTCAACAGCCCGGCGCGGAACACTTCGGTCAAGTAGGCACCCGCGTACAGCGACAAGGTGATGATGAACGACGGGATCTTGTCCAGACGGATCCCGAGACTGGGCAACGCAAAGTAGATCAACAGGATCAACACAAGGATCGGCGTATTGCGCACCACCGTCACGTACACCGAGGCGAAGACCCGCAACGCACGGTGCTTGGAGAGCATGGCAAACGCCATCATCAGGCCGATCACACAGCCGATGGCGATCGACAGCAGCGCCAGCTCAAGGCCCAGGCCGAGCCCCGCCAGCAAGCTGGGGAAGTCGCGCCACACGGCGGCAAAGTTCAACTGATAGTTCATGGTCAGCAGTACCTGATTGGGGCGCCGTCAGCGACGCCCCAGTTTTCGATTTACTTGAACTCAACCGGGAAGCCGATCGCGGGTTCCGGCAGGTCGACACCGAACCATTGCTTGAACGAGGCCTTGTAGGTCGGGAACTCGACACCGGTCATGGCTTCATGCAGCGCGGTGTTGACGAAGTTCAGCCAGTCCTGGTCGCCACGCTTGACGGCGCACGCATAGGTCTGCGGGCTCCAAGCGTACGTCGGGCTGCGGTAGCGGCCTGGGTTCTGCACCATCAGGTATTTGACCGAGGACTGGTCGGTAGCGGCGGCATCGGCGCGACCGGAGTTCACGGCCTGATACATCAGGTCGACGCTGTCGTACTGGTCGACCTTGGCCTTGGGCAACGCCTGGTGCACCAGCTCTTCGGCATACACGTTTTGCAGCACAGCCACGGTGACGCCGTCGCCGCCGGCCTGCAGGTCTTCAATCTCTTTGTACTTGCTGTTGTTCGGCAGCAGCAGGCCCACGCCTTCGCGGTAGTACGGCAGGGTGAACGCGACCTGCTGGGCACGGCTGGCGGTGACGGTAATGAACTGGCAACTCATGTCGACCTTGTCGGTCAGCAGGTTGGGAATTCGGGCGTCAGACGACTGCACCACGAACTCGACCTTGCTTGGGTCATTGAACAAGCCCTTGGCCACGATGCGGCCGATGTCGATATCAAACCCCTGCAACTTGCCATCCGCTCCCTGGAAGTGCCACGGCGCATTGGTACTGCCTGTACCCACGATCAAGTGCCCACGCTTGAGCACATCATCGAGCTTGCTGTCCGCCGCCTGCACGATGCTTGCGAGGGAAGCCGATGCGGCGAAGAGAAAAACACACGCTTTAAACACGGAAGGTCGGTGATGCATGACAAGCACTCCAGGAGTTGTGTATTCCGCTATACCGGAACTTAGTATGTAACAACGGAATAGACAGCAGAAAGTGTGCCACACGCGGTAACAGAAAAAAACGACATGGATAAATCTGTGTTAAATCAACTAGATAAAAGATGATGTCCAGCAAGGCTTTAAGCCAGCACCTGAAATCACTTTGCTACCCAAGGCCCCACACAGCGGTGACAGACCCCAGTTGCGTGCGCTACAACGGCGTTACCGCGCACCGTTGCAGTGCGTCTGGCGCGTGGAAAAATCCCCACGCTGGGCTAGCCTTGGCACATTCATTCCGACAAGGACTCCGCCCTGATGAAGTTCCGCCTCACCCTGGTTTTGCTTTCCTTTCTGGTGGCCGGCAGTGCTTGGGCCAGTAACGACCGCCGCGAATGCAAGGAAGAACTGCGCAAGCTCAACGCAGCCCTGAGCACCAACTACACCAGCCAGAACCACCACGGCTACCGCCAGGCAAAGGCTTCGAGGGACAACCTTGAATACAAGAAATGCGCAAGCCAGGCGCGCAAGGCGCGGGAACGCCTGGAGCGCGATAGCGACCTGTGAAGGTTGACAGTAGACGGCAGTGATTCCTCGACTTAGCGTGGGCAGACACTCGCACTGTCCAGGAGGACCACTATCATGGGAATTGCCACCGCAACCATTACCAACGCCGAGGAATATGAAAAGGTACTGAGTACCTCCCACCCCGTGTTTCTATTGTTCGTTTCAGCTCGCTGCCCTGCGTGCGCAGACGCCGGCCCATTGTTCGAACGGATTGCTGCCAGGCATCCCGATATCGTGAGCCTGGTGCTGGACTGCGCAAACACTCCGCAACACCCCCATGTCAAGGGCACGCCCACCTTGTTGGTTTACGTCATGGGCGAACTGATGGAAATTATCGAGGGTTTCGACCCCATTAAAGATCAGGAAAAAACTGTGGAAGAGCTTTTCAACCGCTACGTCCAGCGTCCCCTCTTGCACGGTACGACCTAGCGTCTAAGCTGCTCAAATTAGTCTCAGCCACCAGGTCGGCAATGTTCAAGACCATTGAAGCTGAAGTCTTGGAGAAACGCCCTTCACCCACCTTGCAACTTGAGCTCGCCCAGCATGATTTCGAGCGACTCAAGTCATTCTGCCTGCTGATCTACATCGCGATCATCACATTGGGCACCCGTCCGCTAATCGAAGGCTTGTCGACGGATCTGCACCCCAGCGGGGTGATTCTGACAACGCTTACGTTTCACACGCCCGCGTAAACCGATCACGCCCCGTGAGTGATAGACAGCGCATCGAAATGCTTTACCGGGCGGCCACTTACTGGATAATAGCTCAATGCCTTCATTGAGTTAATGTTCGGCACCACCTCTACCGCCTCGATGGATTTTCTTCTGCGTATGGACACTCCTCTGCTTCCGCAAAAACGCCTCAATGCTGCAATCACCAAAGTCATGGCCGGTATCAGCGCAACGTTGGGCGCCATGTGGGCGCTGATCACCTATGTGTTTCCCGATCCCAGCGTGTTCGGCTTTGGCTTTCTCAACTGGAAAAACTTGATTCTGGTGATCAGCGTGTTCCTGTTCCTCGCGGCACTGTCTATTGGCTGGCAGGCGCGTCGCCTGCCGGATGCGATAAAAGGCACGCTTTCGGTGATCCTGGCCGTATTGCTCGCCGGCGGTTTTTTCATTTTGGGCAGTGAGTACGCCAAACCCACTTTCGAATTTGCCCAATCGCAAAAGCTGATGACTGAAAATGACGGCGCCAACCTGTTTGGCAAGCGTATAGAGCTGGTCGACGGTGTACGCATCGAACTGCTGGAGTGTGAGCAGATTGGCCAGGCACCGAGCTGCCTGCTGGAACTGACCAACACCAATGTCGACCGCGAAATGCGCGACCTTAAGCAAAGCACCCTATTTGAAAAAACCGGCGGCTCCCTGGATGTCGAGCAACTGCAGGTCGGCCAATCTAAGTCTGACCAGTGGAACGCATTTGCGCTGGTACGCAATGTGCCGACCCGAGTGACGATGGTGTTCCAGCCCGTGCGCGGTAAGCTGGAGAGCATCCCGGCACTCAAGATCAGGTTTCGCAGCCTCAAGGGTGAGGATAACGTGGTGAAATTCAGTGGCGTGGCGGTTAACTGAGGGGATGGATATGAGCACTGCTACTGCAACAGAGAATACTGACCAGCCCTGGGAAGATACGTTGATTCTGGCATTTCGCGATACTCAGTGGATCCATCACCGCGAAAAACAGCAGACACTGATTTCAGATGCGCTTGGCTGGTTCCAATTGAACAATCATTTACTGCTGTGCAATCCCTCAGACAAAACACAACAAAACACCTGTAATAAGGCCAAGGAAAAGCTCGATCTGGCAGTGAAAGAAATGGCGGCAACACCGCCACTACTCGCGAAATTGGACGGCAAGGCGGAAAGTGCAGCGGGCGATGTGCTAACCGCCCATGAAGACAGGTTCTTCCTGATTGAATTCAAATCAGACATGAGCACCAGAAGCTCCGAATACACCAAATTCCTGGGGATTCTAATGTGGCTGATCGATCCAGAAGCCAACCACGTACTGATAAACCAGTCAAAAAAAGGGCATTTTTTTGTCACGCAGAGGCCCGACACATGCGCCCCCTCTGCTCCAAACCTGCGAAAGCTCACTATGGAGGCCTACACTTACTACGACGCAATCACTCAGCCCAACTTAAAACTGACTGCGGCGATCCCCGTGCACACGCTCCTGGCAGAAAAACGCCACGGCCTGCCGCTGGCTCAAATGGCGGACTACCTTCAACTGCTCTGTAACGTACATGTGGGTGACGCAGCAGGCGGCGCACACCCGATGAAAGTGGCGGTGGCAAGTGCATCCGGGGTGTTTTGGCCGATATCCGACCTTTCGGAACTGACTGCATTGGCCGGCTTGTTCAACGCGACCGCAAGGCTGTCGCACCCAAAACACCCGGCATTTGGCATTGCAAACGCCAAACGCCTGAAAGACATCGTCGATGCCTTTCGGAAAAAAACGCTCGAAGAGCAAAAAACCGCGCTCAGACGTGACGGCAGAACACCCGGCGGCGCCACTCCAGGCATCAATCGAAGCTGAGTGACACCGCTTACGCCCCCATCAGGAATCCACGCACCGAAGCAGGCTGACCTGCGTCACCCGGCGGTCCTCCACCGCCGCCACCGTCAGGCGCCAGCCCTCATGTTCCAGGCTGTCGCCCACCACTGGCAGGCGATCCAGCAGACTCATCACCAGGCCGGCCAGGGTCTGGTAATCGTCGGTCGCAACCGCGTTGAAGCCCGTGCGCTGACGCACCTGATTGAGGTTCAGTGCACCATTGGCACGGAAACCAGCGCCCTCCTCGACAATATCCGGCCCTTCGATTTCGCTGGCGTCCGGCAACTCACCGGCGATGGATTCCAGGATGTCGGTCATGCTCAACACGCCCATGAAGTCACCGAATTCGTTGATCACGAACGCAATGTGAGTGGATTCCTGACGCATCTGCTCCAGGGCGTTGAGGATCGAGAAACTGTCCAGCAGGTTGATCGCCCGGCGTGCCAGGTGCTCCAGGTTCGGCTCGTTACCGGCCAGGTATTCCTTGAGCAACTCCTTCTTGTGCACAAAGCCCAGCGGTTCATCGACGGCGCCGTTGCGGATCAACGGCAGTCGCGAGTAGGACGAATGCATCAGTTTCAGGCGAATGCTGTCGGGATCGTCCGCCAGATCGATGCAGTCGACCTTGGCCCGCGGTGTCATCAGTGTGCGAATCGGCCGTTCGGCCAGTTGCAGCACACCACTGATCATCACGCGTTCGCGTCGATCAAACAGCGGGCCTTGCGCAGCATCCGGCTCACCCAGCAGGTCGGCAACCTCATCGCTCACCTCTTCCACCGCCAGGCTACGACCGCCGAGCAAGCGCATCACGGCATGGGCCGTACGCTCACGTACTGGCAACACACCTTGCACCGACTTCTTGCGGCGGGCCCGTGCGATCTGGTTGAACAACTCGATCAGGATCGAGAAACCAATCGCTGCGTACAGGTAGCCCTTCGGAATATGGAAGCCCAGGCCTTCGGCGGTCAGGGCGAAACCGATCATCATCAAGAAGCCCAGGCACAGCATGATCACCGTCGGGTGCGCATTGACGAAGCGGGTCAATGGCTTGCTCGCGACGATCATCACGCCGATGGACACGATCACCGCGATCATCATCACCGCCAGCTCGTCCACCATGCCCACGGCGGTAATCACCGCATCCAGGGAGAACACCGCATCCAGCACCACGATCTGCGCCACGATCGGCCAGAACATCGCGTAGGCGGCATTGCCCGTGCGCTGGGCCACATGGCCTTCGAGGCGCTCGTGCAATTCCATGGTGGCCTTGAACAACAGGAATACACCACCAAACAACATGATCAGGTCACGGCCCGAGAAGCTCTTGTCGAACACCTCGAACAACGGCTGCGTCAGGGTCACCAGCCAGGAAATACTCGCCAATAGGCCCAGGCGCATCAGCAGCGCCAGGGACAGGCCGATCAACCGCGCACGGTCACGCTGCTCCGGCGGCAACTTGTCCGCCAGGATCGCGATAAACACCAGGTTGTCGATGCCCAGCACCAGTTCCAGCACAATCAAGGTCAACAGGCCGAGCCAGGCCGTTGGATCCGCTAACCATTCCATTTATTGAGTCTCTTCAGTCATCGATTTTCAGAATGCCGGGCACGGCAAGGCGCGGTCAGTGGACCGGTACAAGGTTAGCAGTCGGAATACGGGGTGCTTCAGAGGGAACAGCGGCAGCGCAAGTCTTGGGGAAAGACGACTGGGGGGCTCCGAAAGGGTGTTCATGCAAGGCCTGAAATAACAAAAGGACTTGAATCCTACATCTGAAACACAATTCTCCTACAACGCAAAACTATTACAAGATCTGTAATCTCACCTGTCGGAGCCGGCTTGCCGACTCCTACAGGGGCATCGTGGTGTCAGGACTTACGGGTAGCGTCGTCCAACGCCAGAATGGTATGCGCATTGGTCACCGTCGTGGCCAGCGTATTGATCACCCCCGACCGCAACGCCCCCAGCGTCGCCGCCGCCTTGGTATTTTCGCTGGCAATCGCCACCACATCCGGTATGCGAAACAACTCCTGCACCGTCAACCCGATCACCCGCCCCTGGATCGCGTTGACCGCCGGCTGCCCGTGAATGTCGATAAAGTCATAGCCCATCATGTCACCCACGGTGCCGGACAACCGGGCCTGGGCGATTTCCTGCGGTGAGAACCAGCCCATGCGCACCATGTTGCTGTTCTCACTCATGTCGCCAATACCGATCAACGCAATATCCGCGCGCCGCGCCCTATCCAGCGTGGAGCGCACGGTGTCGTTATTGATCAGCACCCCGCGCAACTCCGGGTTCGCCACCAGGGCCGGGGCATACAAGCTTTCACTCTCCCCCCCGAAGCGCAGCGCCAGGCGCCGGCAGATATGGTCGGGGTTCATGTATTCGCCGGCCTTGAGCGAACCACCGATGGCGCAGACAAATGTGCAATTGCGTGTCACCGGCAAGAATACGTTGTCCGCCACCGCGCCGACGTTACGCCCCATGCCTACCGCGACAATCATGCCATCGCTCAGCGTCTTGTTCAGGTAGTTGGCAACCAGACTGGCAACGGCCGAGCGCTGGGTGTCGGGGTCGCTGTGGTCCACGGCAATCAAGGCGCGGTCCAGCTTGAAGCGCTGCACCAATGCCTGCTCCAGCTCGTTGTTCATGGCCGGGTGCTGCAGCACGCGCACCTCGACGATCCCTTCATCGCGCGCACGCTTGAGCAAGCGGCTGACTTTCGCCCGCGACAGGTCGAAGCGCTTGGCAATGGCTTCCTGAGTGACGTTCTCAAGGTAATAGAGCATTGCCACTTCGGTCATCTGATCGATATCGCTGGCAATGCGCTGGGTACTGTCACTCATGGGGACGGGCTTCCGTTTCGGCGTCAAAGGCGCATTCTCCCGACTCTTGCCCCGTTTAGTCCACTACTGATGCCCGTCGCGCTCGATCGCATTGATGCGCTCGACCTTGGCGCCGGAACGTGCCGACTCGAACTCCGACTCCAGGAATGATTTGACGATGCTTTTGGCCAGCTCCGCACCGATCACCCGCGCGCCGATGGACAGGATTTGCGCATCGTTGCTCTTGCGCGCCCGCTCCGCCGAATAGGTGTCATGGGCCTGCGCCGCACGAATGCCCAGCACCTTGTTGGCGGAAATGGCCATGCCGATTCCGGTGCCACACACCAGCACACCCAGGCGCTGCTGCCCGGCATTGATCGCGTTGGCCACGGCCAGGGCGATGTCGGGGTAAAGCACCGGCGCGGTGGAATGGGTGCCGAAGTCGGTCACCGGGTAACCCAGCGCCTCGATATGGCGCTTCAACAGCTCTTTGAGCTCAAAACCCGCTTCATCGCATCCGATAGCCACCGGGAAAGGTGTGTTCATGGCGTCTGGCTCCGCTGCCGTGATCGTATTTATGACTGATCATATGATCACCCAATGAAATTCCGCTCAGCCATTTCGCCGCCAACGACCCCTCACTGTCAAGCATGATTTAACTGACTTGCCAGTCAAAGGCGCCTAAAAAGGCCTTATTGACGAACAAGACGAGAATCAGTGCTTTTACATGAAAGAGATTGACTGATCAGAATTTCATTTGATACACATATGATCACAGCGAAACATGACTGTGCGACCTAATAAGAATTCACAGCACGAGGACACGCCGATGGCCACGCCATTACTGCTCCAGGCTGAACACGTCGCCAAGGCTTACGCCGGGGTCCCTGCCCTGCGTGACGGGCGCCTCTCTCTGCGGGCCGGCAGCGTCCACGCCCTGTGCGGCGGCAATGGCGCAGGCAAATCGACATTTCTGAGCATCCTGATGGGCATCACCCAGCGTGACGCCGGCAGCATTCTGCTCAACGGCGCACCGGTGCAGTTCAACCGCCCGAGTGAAGCGCTGGCAGCGGGGATCGCGATGATCACCCAGGAGCTGGAACCTATCCCCTACATGACCGTCGCCGAGAACATCTGGCTGGGGCGAGAACCACGCCGCGCCGGTTGCATCGTCGACAACAAGGCTCTGAACCGGCGCACCCGCGAATTGCTGGAAAGCCTGGAGTTCGACGTCGATGCCACCAGCCCCATGCACCGCTTGAGCGTCGCGCAGATCCAACTGGTGGAAATCGCCAAGGCCTTCAGCCATGACTGCCAGGTGATGATCATGGACGAACCCACCTCGGCCATTGGCGAACACGAGGCGCAAACCCTGTTCAAGGCCATCCGCCGCCTGACGGCCCGGGGCGCCGGCATTGTGTATGTGTCGCACCGCCTCAGCGAACTGGCGCAGATCGCCGACGACTACAGCATCTTCCGCGACGGCGCCTTCGTCGAAAGCGGACGCATGGCGGACATTGATCGCGACCATCTGGTACGCGGCATCGTCGGTCAGGAGTTGACTCGCATCGACCACAAGGTCGGTCGCGAATGCGCTGCCAACACGTGCCTGCAAGTCGACAACCTGAGCCGCACCGGGGAGTTCCACGACATCAGCCTGCAATTGCGCCAAGGCGAAATCCTCGGCATTTATGGCTTGATGGGTTCGGGGCGCAGCGAGTTCCTCAACTGCATCTATGGCCTGACGGTCGCGGACTCCGGCAGTGTCACCCTGCAAGGCAAGCCCATGCCGATCGGGCTGCCCAAGGCGACCATCAATGCCGGCATGTCGCTGGTCACCGAAGATCGCAAGGACAGTGGCCTGGTGCTCACCGGCAGCATTCTTTCCAACATTGCCCTGTCGGCCTACAAGCGCCTTTCGAGTTGGTCGCTGATCAATGCGCGCAAGGAAACCCAGCTGGCCCAGGACATGGTCAAGCGCCTGCAGATCAAGACCACGTCCCTGGAATTGCCGGTGGCATCCATGAGCGGCGGCAACCAGCAGAAAGTGGTGCTCGCCAAATGCCTGTCCACCGAGCCGGTCTGCCTGCTGTGTGACGAACCGACCCGTGGCATCGATGAAGGCGCCAAGCAGGAGATCTACCACCTGCTCGACCAATTCGTACGCGGCGGTGGCGCTGCCATCGTGGTGTCGTCGGAAGCGCCGGAACTGCTGCACCTGAGCGATCGCATCGCCGTATTCAAGGGCGGCCGGCTGGTGACCATCAGCACCGACACCGCCCTTTCCCAGGAAGCCTTGTTGAGTCTTGCCTCATGAATGCCAAAACCCTCGCAGCACCTGTCACTGCCGCGCCGCGCAATCGCCTGCGTCTGTCCCTCGACCGCTTCGGTCTGCCGCTGGTGTTTATCCTGCTGTGCGTGGTGATGGCGTTCTCCAGTGAATACTTCATGACCTGGCGCAACTGGATGGACATCCTGCGCCAGACCTCGATCAACGGCATCCTCGCGGTGGGCATGACCTATGTGATCCTGACCAAGGGCATCGACTTGTCCGTGGGCTCGATCCTGGCCTTTGCCGGGTTGTGCAGTGCCATGGTCGCGACCCAGGGGTACGGCTTGCTGGCGGCGGTCAGTGCCGGGATGTTTGCCGGCGCGATGCTCGGCGTGGTGAACGGCTTCATGGTCGCGAACCTGTCGATCCCGCCATTCGTGGCCACCCTGGGCATGCTCAGCATTGCGCGCGGCATGACCTTCATCCTTAACGATGGCAGCCCGATCACCGACCTGCCCGACGCCTACCTGGCGCTGGGCATCGGCAAGATCGGCCCGATCGGCGTGCCAATCGTCATCTTCGCCGTGGTTGCGCTGATCTTCTGGATGGTGCTGCGCTACACGACCTACGGCCGCTATGTGTACGCGGTGGGCGGCAATGAAAAGAGCGCACGCACCTCAGGTATCGGCGTGCGCAAGGTGATGTTCTCGGTGTACGTGGTCTCGGGCCTGCTCGCCGGACTGGCCGGCGTGGTGCTCTCGGCCCGCACCACTTCTGCCCTGCCCCAGGCCGGGGTGTCCTATGAACTGGACGCGATCGCCGCCGTAGTGATCGGCGGCACCAGCTTGTCGGGCGGTACCGGCAGCATTGTCGGCACGCTGTTCGGCGCACTGTTGATCGGGGTGATCAACAACGGGCTGAACCTGCTCGGCGTGTCCTCTTATTACCAGCAGGTCGCCAAGGGCCTGATCATTGTGTTCGCAGTACTGATCGACGTGTGGCGCAAGAAAAAACGCTAGAGAACGACCCACAACAATAACCGGAGTTCTACTCATGAAACTTGGTACCACCTTGGCCGCCACAGCGGCCCTCTCCCTGCTCGCCTGCAGTATCGCCCTGGCCGCCGATGGCAAGACCTACAAGGTCGGCGCAGCCGTCTACGGCCTTAAGGGCCAGTTCATGCAGAACTGGGTCCGCGAGCTCAAGGAACACCCGGCGGTCAAGGACGGCACCGTGCAGTTGACCGTGTTCGACGGCAACTACGACGCCCTCACCCAGAACAACCAGATCGAAAACATGGTGACCCAACGCTACGACGCCATCCTGTTCGTACCGATCGACACCAAGGCCGGCGTCGGCACCGTCAAGGCGGCCATGAGCAACGACGTGGTGGTCATCGCCTCCAATACGAAAGTAGCCGATGCCTCTGTACCGTATGTGGGTAACGATGATGTCGAAGGCGGCCGCCTGCAGGCCCAGGCCATGGTCGACAAGCTTAATGGCAAAGGCAACGTGGTGATTATCCAGGGGCCGATTGGCCAGTCGGCGCAGATCGACCGGGAAAAAGGCGAACTGGAAGTGCTGGGCAAACACCCGGACATCAAGATCATCGAGAAAAAGACCGCCAACTGGGACCGCGCCCAGGCTTTGGCGCTCACTGAAGACTGGTTGAACGCTCACCCCAAAGGCATCAACGGCGTGATCGCGCAGAACGACGACATGGCCCTCGGCGCCGTGCAGGCCCTGAAGTCCCACGGGCTGACCTCCAAGGACGTGCCGGTCACCTCGATCGATGGTATGCCGGACGCGATCCAGGCGGCGAAAAAAGACGAAGTCACCACCTTCCTGCAAGACGCCCAGGCCCAGTCCCAGGGCGCGCTGGACGTGGCGCTGCGCGCACTGGCCGGCAAGGACTACAAGCCGCAGTCGGTGATCTGGGAGCGCTATGCCAAGGATGTGAAATGGGGGGATGGCACGGCGAAGAACTACATCCTGCCGTGGGTGCCGGTCACCAATGCCAACGCCGATGCGCTGTACAAACAAGTCAGCGGCTCCAAGTAGTACACGATCAAAATGTGGGAGCTGGCTTGCCTGCGATGGCATCAACGGGTTGCGACTGACACACCGAGGTGCCTGCATCGCAGGCAAGCCAGCTCCCACATTGGATCTTCAACACCTTTGAAAATGGAGTCATTCATGTCTGGATTCTGGAACCAAGCCTTCGACCTCACCGGCCGTTGCGCGGTGATTACCGGTGGCGCCGCCGGGATCGGCCTGGCCTGTGCCAGCCTGCTGGTAGAACGCGGCGCCCGCGTGGCGCTGCTGGACCGTGACCCGGCAGTGGTCGAGGTAGCCGCCAGCCTGGGCGCCGGGCATCTGGGCATTGCCGTCGACCTCGGCCAGATCGGCCAGATACAAACCACCATCGACACGGTTTTCGAACACTTCCAACGCCTGGATTACCTGATCAACAGCGCTGGCGTGGTACTGCTGGACAAGGCCATCGACGTGAGCGAAAGCGCCTGGGACACCACCCTGGACATCAACCTCAAGGCCAGCTTCTTCGTGGCCCAGGCCTGCGCCCGGCACATGCTCGCCCATGGCAGCGGACGCATCGTCAACCTCGCCTCCCAGGCCGCCGTGATCGGCCTGGACCGGCACGTCGCTTATTGCGCCAGCAAGGCCGCCATTGTCGGCATGACCAAAGTACTGGCCATGGAATGGGCCCCTCACATCAACGTCAACGCCATCTCCCCGACCATTGTGGAGACAGCCCTGGGCAAGAAAGCCTGGGCGGGCGACGTGGGTGAAAAGGCCAAGCTGCAGATCCCGGCGGGCCGCTTTGCCCAGCCGGAAGAAATCGCCGGGCTGGCGTTGTACCTGCTCAGTGATGCGGCGCAGATGATCACCGGCGCCAACATGGTGATCGACGGCGGTTACAGCATTCAGTAATTCATCTTCTTGTCGTGAGGTTTTGTCATGTCCACCGTCACCGAACGCACACCCGAACAACTGTCCCCAGTCATCCCGAAAACCATGCAGGCCGTGGTGTGCCATGGCCCGGAAGATTACCGCCTGGAAACCGTCGACGTGCCTACGCCCGGCCCCGATGAAATCCTCACCAAAGTCGAGTTGTGCGGCATCTGCATGGGCGACATCAAGACCTATCGCGGCGCCCCCTCGTTCTGGGGTGACGCCGAACAACCCCGCTACGTGAAGCCACCGATGATCCCCGGCCACGAATTCGTCTGCCGCGTGGTTGCCCTGGGCCCAGGCGCAGAGAAGCGCGGGGTGAAGGTCGGTGATCGGGTGATTTCCGAACAGATCGTGCCGTGCTGGGGCTGCCGCTTCTGCAACCACGGCCAATACTGGATGTGCCAGAAGCACGACCTGTATGGCTTCCAGAACAATGTGCAGGGCGCCATGGCCCAGTACATGATCTTCACCAAGGAAGGCATCATCCACACAGTGCCGGAGTCCATCGCCCCCGACGAAGCGATTTTGATCGAGCCACTGGCCTGCTCGCTGCACGCGGCGGAACGCGCCAATGTCGACCACGACGACATCGTGGTGGTCGCCGGCGCCGGCACCCTGGGCTTGGGCATCATCGGTGCCGTGCGCCTGCGCAATCCGAAAAAGCTCATCGTGCTGGACATGAAACCCGAACGCGCCGCCCTGGCCCTGCGCATGGGCGCCGACGAAGTCTGGAACCCGGCCGAGGTGGACGTGCTGGCAAAGATCCGCGAGATCACCGAGGGCTATGGCTGCGACATCTATATCGAAGCCACCGGGCACCACAAGGCAGTGAACCAGGGCCTGGCGATGCTGCGAAAACTGGGGCGTTTCGTCGAATTCAGTGTGTTCAACGACGAGGCCACCGTAGATTGGTCGATCATTGGTGACCGCAAGGAACTCGACATTCTCGGCTCACACCTGGGGCCGTATATGTACCCACGTGCCATCGACTTTATCGGCAACCGCAAGATCGACATGCGCGACGTGGTGACCCACAAATTCGCGCTGGCGGATTTCAAGGAAGCCTTTGCCGTCATGGAGCGTGGAGACAAGTCACTCAAAGTGGTATTGGAACCTTGAACCGCCCATTCCTTATAAAAAGAACACAGGAACCCGCGTTATGAATCGAGTCATCAACGATCCAGACCAGGTGGTCGAGGACATGCTGCGCGGCATTCTGGTCGCGCACCCCGAACTGCGCCAGTTCGACACCAACCCACGCGTCATCGTCAAGGCCAAGCCTTCTGCGCCGGGCCGCGTCGGCATTGTCACCGGCGGCGGATCGGGCCACGAGCCGGCCTTCCTTGGCTATGTCGGCCCGGGCCTGGTGGATGCCGTGGCGGTCGGCGAGATCTTTTCCTCACCCACCGCCAAGAGTTTCTTCGACGCCTTCCGCGCCGCCGACCATGGCGCAGGCGTGGCCTGCCTTTACGGTAACTATGCTGGCGACAATATGAACGTGAAGCTGGCGATGAAAATGGCCGCCAGCAAAGACATGCGCATCCGCACGGTGGTCGCCAACGACGACGTAGCGTCCGCCCCCAAGGCCGAGATTGCCAAGCGCCGTGGCGTGGCCGGGGAGATCTTCATGTGGAAGATCGGTGGCGCTGCTGCCGCGCAGCACTACGACTTGGACGAGGTGATCCGGGTCGCACAGAAAACCGTGGATAACTGCCGCTCGATTGGTATCGGCCTGACCCCCTGCACCATTGCAGCAGTGGGCAAGCCGAACTTCCAGATCCCTGACGGCCAGATGGAGCTGGGCATCGGCCATCATGGCGAACCCGGCATCGAGGTGATCCCGATCGAACCGGCTGCCGCCATGGCTGAACGCATGCTCGCGCCGATCCTCGCCGACCGTGATTTCGGCCAGGACGACAGCGTGGTGGTGCTGGTCTCGGGCCTGGGCGCCACGCCGGTCATGGAGTTGTATGTTTTCTATGCCGAGGTCGAAAAACAGCTCACGGCCAGAGGCTTGAAGATTCACCGCTGCTACGTCGGCAACTACTTCACCTCCCTGGAAATGATGGGCGTGACCCTGACCCTGCTCGGCCTTGACGCAGAGCTTGCCACCCTGATCGATCAACCCTGCCGCTCCATCGGCATGACCCAGGCGGAGTAAACCATGAGCCAGCATTTTTCCACCCGTGACGGCGGCGCCATCGTCAGCGACCTGGTCAGCGTGATCGTCGCCAACCGCGAATACCTCAGTGAAATCGACGGCGCCATCGGCGATGGCGACCACGGCATCAACATGGCCAAGGGCTTCGCCCATTGCGGACGCACCATTGAAGGACGCCAACTGACCCTGGCCGAGGCGCTCGACGAGTTGACCCTCAGCTTGATGGAAGGCATCGGCGGCTCCATGGGGCCTTTGTATGGCAGCCTGTTTATCGGCATGGCCGATGAAGTGCGCAGCAGTGATGACATCGACGCAGCAACCTTTGCTCATTTGCTGCGGGGCGGCTTGACCTCGTTGCAGGACATTACGGATGCGGGTGTGGGCGATAAATGCCTGATGGACACCTTGATCCCGGCGGTTGAGGCTTTTGAGCGCGCGCACACCTCAGGGGCCTCCTTCAGCGATGCTCTGAATGCGATGAAAGCCGCCGCGTCACAGGGCCGCGATTCGACCAAGGACCTGGTGGCCAAGATCGGCCGCGCCAGTCGCCTGGGCGAACGTTCCCTCGGCGTGCTGGATGCCGGCGCGGTGTCGTGCTGCCTGATCCTCACACGTCTGGCCGATTCGGTGCAGCCGCGACTGTCTGCTTGACCTGCTGGATATACCGCGCGACCGCCGGCGCTTTTTCGAAGCGCCGGTGAATCAGCGATAGCCACGACGATGCGTCAGCGCCCTGAATGCTGCGGTACACCACGCCTGGCAAACTCACATGCCCCACCATGGACGCCGGCACCACTGCTACGCCCTGCCCGAGTGACACCAGCGCCACCACCGCCACCAACCCACCGGGTTGCGGCCCCAGGCGCGGTGCGTAGCCACCTTGCGCGGCCACCTGCAACGTGCCGCTGATTTGCTCCGGCAAGATAAATGTCTCGTTCTCCAAATGCTGGCAACCGATGGCCTTGAGCCCCAGCAGCCAGGAGTCCTGGGGCAGCGCCAAGACAAACCCCTCGCTGTCCAGGCGCACCGCCTCGACCCCCTCCGGCAGCGTCATGGGCGAGCGGATGTAACCGATATCGACACGCCCGTCCGCTACCGCGCCAGGCAACGTCGCCATCGCACATTCGCGCACATTCACGCTCACATCCGGAAACGCCTGGCCGAACGCCTGCATTTGCCGCTGCAACAGGCCCGAATACACCGCCGACGCCACATAGCCCAATTCGATATGGCCGATCTCGCCACGTCCGGCGCGCTGAGCATTGCGCTGGGCGAACTCGAACTGGCGCACGGTAGCCTCGGCTTCGATCAATAAGGCAGCACCGGCTTCGGTCAGGCTGACTTCGCGTTGCTGGCGGATAAACAGACGCGTCCCCAGCGCCACTTCCATGTCTTGGATCTGACGGCTTAACGTCGGGGGCGCAATGCCCAAATGCTCCGCGGCCCGCGTGAAGTTGCGCTGGCGGGCAACGGCCAGGAAGTAGCGAAAATGACGAATATCCATAACAGTATTAGCTCAAAGGTAATGAAGTACTTCATGGCGGCTAACAAAGATACCGCCGGCCGGGCATAAGCTCACAGCACCTGAACACTAGAGAGCCTTTGCGATGTCCGTCAACCGCCTTCTCCATATTGCCTGCAAGGTAATTCAACCATGAACCGGGTCAGTCCACGCCTCACACTGCTGACCGCATCCGGCGTTTGCTCGCTGATCGTGCTCGACACCAACATCGTCGCCGTGACGCTGCCCAGCATCGCCCGCGACCTGGGGGCGAACTTTGCCGACATCGAGTGGGTCGTCAGCGCCTATATGCTGGCGTTTGCCGCACTGTTATTGCCCGCCGGCAGCATTGCCGATCGCTTTGGCCGCAAGAAGACCCTGGTTTGGGGGCTGAGCATTTTTATCCTGGCCTCCCTGGGCTGCGGCGCCGCCCCCAACGCTTTACTCCTGGACATCGCACGCGCGATCAAAGGCGTCGGCGCCGCCCTGCTATTGACCTCGGCGCTCGCCTCCATCGGCCACACCTTCCATGACGACGTGGAACGGGCAAAAGCCTGGGCCTTCTGGGGCGCGTGCATGGGCGTGGCCATGACCGCCGCACCGACCCTAGGTGGTTTGATCACCGAGTACCTGGGCTGGCGCTGGATTTTCTATCTCAACCTGCCGGTGGGCCTGGGGCTGATGGCGCTGGTGCTGCGCGCCATTGAGGAATCCCGCGATACCCAGTCGGCGCGACTCGACCCTTGGGGCAGCCTGGCCTTCAGCGCCGCCCTGCTGTGCCTGATCTGGGGTTTGATCGAAGCCAATCGCATCGGCTGGGACAGCCCGTTGACCTACGCCCGGCTCATAGGCGGCGCGGCATTGCTGGGCGTATTTGTCGTCGTCGAACGTGTACAACAGCGACCCATGGTCGACCTGCAACTGTTCCGTCACCCGCGCTTTATCGGAGCCTTGCTGGGCATGTTCGCCTACGCCGGTTGTGCCCAGGTGATGATGACCTTGTTGCCGTTCTACCTGCAGAACGGCCTGGGGTTCTCCGCGATCGCCTCGGGCCTGGGCATGCTGCCGTTTGCGCTGACCATGTTGATCTGCCCACGCATTGGCGCCCGCCTGGCGGGGCGTTTCGCGCCAGCAACGATGATGGCGGCCGGCTTGACCCTGGTGGGCTGCGGCAACCTCTTGAGCGCCTGGGCGGTAAACGTAGGGGGTTACCTGCCCTTTGCCTTGGCGATTGCGGTGACAGGCGCCGGGGCAGGCCTGCTCAATGGCGATACGCAAAAAAACATCATGGCCTGCGTGCCGCGAGACCGTGCCGGGATGGCGTCCGGTATGAGCACCACCATGCGCTTCAGCGCGATCATGTTGGCGATCGGTGTGTATGGGGCGTTATTGAGCAGTCATAGCGAACAGTTGTTGAGCGCAAGCATCGACCCACAATGGCGGGCTCAGGTTAACGGCATTGCTTCACGCGTAGTCGCGGGTGATATGCCAGCGGCGATGAGGTTGTTGCCGGAGTCGGCACGGGTGTTGGTGCAGCCGCTGGCACGGCAGGCATTTGTGGGTGGGTTCAGTGTCGTGCTGTGGGTGGCGGGGTTGTTGGGATTGCTGGGGGCGCTGGTGGTGGGGATATTAATGAGAAGCCCCATACCAGCAGTGCAACAGGCCTCAATGAAACCTGCGCACCGCTGATCATTTTTACCAGAATCGCTGCTGGGTCAACCGGCTCCACCAGGTCAGCAGCACGCGGTCCACCGAACCACTGGCCGCCAGGCCTACGCGCTCCTGCAAGCTCTTGCGCTCGGCATAGTGCAAGTGGAACACCTCGGCGGTCTTGGCCTTGGTGGCCAGGTATTCATCGCTGGTTTGCAGCTCATCGACCAGTTGCTTGTCGAGGGCTGCAACACCCAGCCACACTTCTCCGGTCGCGACGTCATCAATCGCCAACTGCGGGCGGTAACGCGAGACGAAGTTCTTGAACAGTTGATGGGTGATGTCCAGGTCTTCCTGGAACTTCTCGCGGCCCTTCTCGGTGTTTTCACCAAACACCGTGAGGGTGCGTTTGTACTCACCGGCAGTCAGCACTTCAAAGTCGATGTCGTGCTTTTTCAGCAGACGGTTGACGTTTGGCAACTGCGCTACCACGCCAATGGAGCCGAGGATGGCAAACGGTGCGCTGATGATCTTCTCGCCGATGCACGCCATCATGTAGCCGCCGCTGGCCGCCACCTTGTCGATGCACACGGTCAACGGCACGCCGGCCTGGCGGATACGCGCCAGTTGCGACGAAGCCAGGCCGTAGCTGTGGACCATGCCACCGCCGCTTTCCAGGCGCAGCACCACTTCATCCTTCGGCGTGGCCAGGCTCAACAAAGCGGTGATTTCATGGCGCAGGCTCTCGGTGGCCGACGCCTTGATATCGCCATCAAAATCCAGCACGAATACCCGTGGCTTGGCCTCGGCTTTCTGCTTGCCCTTCTTCTTTTCGGCCTTGCCTTCGGACTTGCGCAGGGCCTTGAGCTGGTCCTTGTCGAGCAGCGTCGATTCCAGGCGTTCACGCAAACCCTTGTAGAAATCATTGAGTTTGCTGACCTGCAATTGACCGGCGGATTTGCGACGACCTTTGCTACGCAGGGCCGCGAAGCTGATCAGTACCACCAGAATAGCGACCACCAGAGTGACGGTCTTCGCCAGAAAGCTCGCGTATTCGGCCAAAAAATCCATGGTTCTCCTTACAAATGCAGTGCGCCAGGCGCGGATTGCCCAAGCATACCGACGGGGCTTGCCGGGAGCCAGTGCTCAAACCGCCACCAGGCGCCCTCCAACGCGCTTTTAAAACAAGCGTATGTTTTTTCATTGACAGCTCGCAGGCATCCTCATAACCTCGCCAGACTTTCAACGTACCGGGAAAACGGACGTGGGCAGCATCTATCTGATTCGACATGGCCAGGCCTCCTTCGGTGCAGACGACTATGACGTCCTGTCGCCCGTCGGCGTGGAACAGGCACAGGTGCTCGGTCGCCACCTGGCCGACATGGGCCTGGTGTTCGACCTCTGTGTGGCCGGCGACCTGCGCCGCCAGCAGCACACCGCCACCGCCGCGTTCGATCAGTACAGTGCCCTGGGCCTGCCGGTGCCGCCGCTGGAAATCGACAGCGCCTTCAACGAATTCGATGCCGACGCGATCATCCGCGCACTGCTCCCCGATCTGCTCACCACCGAACCCGAAGCCCTGGAGATCCTGCGCAATGCCGCGCAGAACCGCAGCGAATTCCAGCGCATCTTCGCGCTGATCATCGAGCGCTGGCTGGCCGGCACCTATGATCCACCGGGGCTGGAGAGTTGGCTGGGCTTTGTGGAACGTGTCCAGGGTGGCTTGCAACGCATTCTTGAAGCGGCGGACAACACGCAGAAAATTGCGGTATTCACCTCCGGCGGCACCATCACCGCCTTGCTCCACCTGATTACCCGGATGCCTGCCGCGCAGGCCTTCGAACTGAACTGGCAAATTGTTAACACCTCGCTCAACCAGCTGAAATTCCGCGGTCGCGAGGTGGCACTGGCTTCCTTCAACAGTCATACCCACTTGCAACTGTTGAAGGCGCCGCAGCTCATCACGTTCCGATGAACTGCGGCCAACCGTGACCCCAAGGTCACTGGACTCTACCCTAAAGGATCGAAACCATGACTGACGTAGCCAAAGCTGTAGAAGCAATGAAAGCCAAATTCAACCCAGCCGCCGCCGACGGCCTGGACCTGGTGTTCGGTTTCCGTATCGACGACACCCAGAACTTTTCGCTGGTCGTCAAAGACAAGACCTGCGAACTGCAGGAAGGTGAAAACCCAGACGCCCAGGTCACCCTGGTGATGGACGGCGACACCATGAAAGGCATCGTCGACGGTTCCACCGACGGCATGCAGGCCTTCATGAGCGGCAAACTGCGCACCGAAGGCGACATGATGCTGGCGATGAAGCTGAGCGAGCTGTTCCCGGCTTGATTCACGGGCAACCCTGAATCCCGATCCCGCCCTTCCCGGCGGGATTTTTTTTGCCCGCTATCTTGAATCCGCTACCGGCTCCTTGAGTTTTTCTTTAGGTTTGCCCTGCCCGCGCAGGTACAACGCCTCGACCAGTTTTTGCCGCTCGACCTGGGGCAAGGTGCTGGCAAACTGCGCCAGCGTGGTGTCCACCAAGGCACGAAGTGCCATATCCGCCTCGCGAGCCTTGGCCAATTCGGTGACCAGCACATCCCGGTCCAGCGTCGGTGCCTCCAACTGCTTGATCACCCCCAACCGCGCCTCCCGCCCGGCCATCACCAGCGGCTGGCTATCGGCACGGTTATGGCGCAACAACTGGCGCAGTTCCCGTCGCCGCTCCGGCGGCAACTTGACCATCGCCTGCCGCAGCCCATGCTGGTTGACCGCCGCCTCGGCAGGCTTGGCACTGGCCATCCAGTGGTAAACCGCCCCGCCCACCCCGCCCATCAAAAACACATTGAGCAACACCGAGACCAGCAACCACGGTTTAAGGGATTGGGTACTCATTGCTCGGATTCCTCGGCATTGACGGTAAAGATGACTTGCGCATCGCCTTGGTCAAACACACTGGGCAACACCTCGGCGGACACCATCGGCAGCGGTACGCTCATGGACGCCACCAGCATGCCGGTGACAACACCGGCAATACCCACGCCCACCAGTCCCGCCGGTGACAGCCAACCGGCATAGCGCGACCAGAACGATGTCCGGCGCGGCGCCGACTGGCGGATCTGCCGGGCCAGCGCCGGGTCGGTGAATGCCAGTTGATGGCTGTCCAGCTGGGCGTCGAGCCAACTGGCCTGATCCAACACTTCTCGGGCACTGACATTACCGCCGTCGAGCAGCGCCTGAGCCGCCCCGCGCTCAGCCAGGGGCCAACGCTGTAGGTTGGCGCCATAGGCGTCGGCCAGATAAGCAAATCGTTCGGGTGTCATGATGTTCCCCTTCCTGGGCGGGCAAGCCCGGGTGTATCGGCAAGTTGGCTGCGCAACTGGCGTCGGGCCCGCGAAAGCAGGCTCTCCAGTGCCTCGACGCTGATATTCATCAGGGCCGCGGCGTCGATGTTCGACAGCTCCTGGTAGTACTGCAACACAATCGCCTCGCGCTGACGCGCGGGCAAAGCGGCCAGCGCGGCGGCCATGCGCGCGTTGCGGTCGGCGCTTTCCAATTGTTCATCCAGAGGTGGTGCGCTGTCCGCCAGCTCCAGCGCCTCCTCCTCGTTCAAAGGACGCTCCTTGCGCCGACGCAAGCGGTCATGGCACAGGTTGAGCGCCACCCGATGCAGCCACGTGTCGAAACGCGCCTCGCCACTGCGCCAACTGGCGGCCTGGCGCCAGATGCGCAGGAAGCTTTCCTGGGCCACGTCCTTGGCTTCGTCGGCATCCCCCAGGATCCGGCTGGCGAGCGCCAGCAGACGCGGCAGTTTGCGCGTCACCATTTCGTTAACGGCCGCAGGTTCGTTGTTGCCGATACGTGCGAGCAGTTCAACGTCCGGATCAGAGTCTTTCAATCGGGCAATTCTCGGTCAGCGGATCCAATGCCCTTCGCGCCAGTACCAGTTGGGACCGTGGGCTTCCCAATGGCCGGGCTCCCAGCGCGCATTGCGCATCACCGGCTGCCAGTGGCCTGGCACCCAGCCATAGCCACGCCCTTCCCAGCGCCAGTGGCCACGGTCCCAGGCGTAGCCCGGTCGCTCCACGGGAACCATTTCCACACGCTCCGGTGGCGGCGCCTGGCGGATGATGATTTCGGTCTGGGCAAACACCGGGGTGCTGACAAACGCGGCAAGGGCCAGCGGAGCAAGCAAGGCAAAGCGCAATGTGGCCAGGGGTCTCATGGCAACTCCTTCATGCAACAGGCGAAAGTGCCGGTCGCTGATGGGTTGAACGGGGCGTGTCGAAAAATCCGTCGCAGGACGCGCAGATTATTTACGCAGGCAGTATTGCCCAAGGGATGAAGGCGCTTGATGAAAGGTTTGCAAGCTTCGCGACGGATTTACGCAGGTGGCAACGTTGAAGGATTAACGCTGATCAACCCAAGAGGAAACACCATGTCCCGCCGACTTTATATGCTGGTTGCCGCACTGCTGATTGCCAGCCTCAGCGGCTGCGTGATCGTGCCGGAACACCGCCATTGCTGCTGGCGCTATTACGGCGCGCTCGATACGCCGACCCACAGCGTCAACGGCTAGCCGACTGCCGCAAAACCCCGGCGCCCGGCCTTGATTTCGGTGCGCAACTCGCCAATCAGGTTTGAGATGGAACGGATGCTGTCCAAACCTTCGGGGGACACGCCGGTCAGCAGCAGGTCGACCCGGCCGGACACTGGCTCGAAGATATTGATGCGCAACGAGCCGTCGCTGTTGAGCGTGCAATCGCACGCCAGCGGCAGGAAACCCGAGGCCATGATGCGGTTGAGATCAGCGATTGAAATCATGACAAGTTCCCATCCCTGAGCCTCACCCGGTAGTTGTGATGGAGACAGGGTAGATGAGGTTCTACCGGGCATGGAAGCATTAATGCAAAAGTGTTAGCCATGCCTCATTTCGCCCCGAAAACGCCGAATCACTGACGTCAGAAAACCCGCTGTTCGACCTCTCGTCTGCTGCTCTGGCGAGCGCTTGACTCGAAGCGTCGATCACAAGACGCTCTTGGCTTTTCGCCATCATCTGAGTCAAACCACCATGAGCATCGACCCTCCGAGCCAGCCCGACAGCGATGTGTACAAGACCTTGCTGGAGTCGACCAAGGCCATCCCTTGGCGTATCGATTGGCAGAGCATGACCTTCAGCTACATCGGCCCGCAGATCGAGGCTTTGCTGGGTTGGACCCCGCAGAGTTGGGTGAGCGTGGACGACTGGGTCGAGCGCATGCACCCGGACGATCGGGAATATGTGGTGAATTTCTGCGTGTCGCAATCGCGCGCCGGGGTGGACCACGAAGCGGACTACCGCGCGCTGACCGTGAATGGCGACTACGTGTGGATTCGCGATGTGGTGCATGTGGTGCGCAAGGACGGCGAGGTCGAGGCGCTGATCGGGTTCATGTTCGATATCAGCGAGCGCAAGAAGACCGAAGAACACCTGGTGCGCCTGCAAAAACAACTTGAGGAATACTCCTACCAGGACGGCCTCACCGGCATCGCCAACCGGCGCATGTTCGACACCGTGCTGGAGCGCGAATGGGCCAGCGCCCAGCGCAGCCAATTGCCCCTGTCGCTGATCATTCTGGATATCGATTTTTTCAAGCAGTACAACGACCATTACGGCCATATCAAGGGCGATGAATGTCTGCGCCAGGTTGCAAATACCTTGTCTCAGGCGGCCAACCGACCACGGGATTTCATTGCACGTATCGGCGGCGAAGAGTTCGTGTGGCTGCTCCCGGAAACCGACGCAGAGTCTGCCAGGCAAGTGGCGCAGCGCTGCCTGCACCTGATCCGCCAGCAGCAGATCGAGCATGGTTTTTCGGCGGTGTCGAACCTGCTGACCCTGAGTCTGGGCGTCGGTACGCGCATCGTGAAACCCGACAGCCCGATGCTGGGGTTTGTCGAAGATGTCGACAAGTTGTTGTATCAAGCCAAACGCAATGGGCGGATGCGCGCGGAGTTCGCTGACGGTGAAGTGTGACGCGAAGGTCAAATCGCAGGCAAAAAAAATCCCAAGTAGCTGATGGAAACTTGGGATTTAAAAATGCATAAACCGTGGGAGGTGAACGCCCGGCTATAGTAACGATTGTAAAAACCTGTAACAAGATTATTTTAATCCTTTCGTCGGATTAAAATCGCTGTAAGTCATTCAATAACCACACATTTTTTAAGGTAGCGCGGTCTATGCGTGCCACTTTTTGGTGCAACTACCGACACTATTTCCACTTATAAAAAAGGGTTATTGGATTAAAGCGGCGTCGCACTATTGGATATACGTCCATTCAATTGCTTACACGCTTCGTGTATTTCAAGGCTATTGGGAAGTACCGAGCGCCTTACACTTTCTACCTGCCTGCACAATGCCAGGCGTTCGTTGGCGGCTTCCCGCTCGCGGTCAATCTCGGCGTTGAGCCGCACAAAATAGAACCCCAGCAACACCGCAGCACAGAGCACGCCGAGCACAAAGTAGCGAAAGCTGTTGGACGACGGCGGCTCGGGTGGGTTCATGACGTTATTGCGCCCTGCTCTTCTCGTAACGCACATCATCGCCTTCCACCGGGCCGACCACGCTCCAACCCAGCCGCTGATAAAACCCGTTGGCACGAATTCCGTCACGGCCGTCGGTAATCAAGAACAACCGATCATGGTGTTCAAACAGTGCGGCCTCGGCCACCGCCATCAGTTGACGGCCCAGGCCCAGGTTCTCGAAATCCGGCCGCACAAACATCGCGAATACCTCGCCTTCGGCCAGGTCGACCATGGCAAAAGCGGCAGGCTGACCCTCCGCCTCGGCGATCCAAACGCAGGGCGCTGCGCGGATGCTGTCAGCCAATACCTGGGGCGTTATGCCCAGGTCGGCCATTTGCTCGACACTCAAATGGTTTTGCACCACCGAGGTGCGAATGGCGAAGAGCGTGTCGACATCGTCCTGCGTCGCCAGGCGGATGAGCGTTTGCATACTGGCCTCCCTAGTAGAGGGCGCAATTGTATGCAAATAGAAACACAGTGAATGTCGTGGATTTGTAAAACGCCCTACAGCGCTTCGCTTTGCTGCTGGCGACGGAACTGCCCCGGCGCCACCCCATGGGCCTTGCGGAAACACCGGGAAAAATATGCCTCGTCGGTGAAACCGCAGCGGTGCGCGATCACGCCAATCATTTGCGCACTGTTGAGCAACAAGGTGCGCGCCATCTGCATGCGCCGGTCGAGCACCAGTTGCGAGAAGGGTTTGCCGGTTTCCTTGCGTAACAGGTGAGTGAGGTAGTTGGGCGACAGGAACGCCGCCGCCGCTGCATCCGTGAGGTTGAGGGTCGGTTCATGCAAGTGCTCGCGGATATAGCCCTGCACCCGTGCCAACGCATCCTTGCGCCCGCGCCGCGTGGCATTGTTGGCGGCGAAAGCCTGCAAGGGCTCGGCGTACTGCTCACAGACCAGGCCGATCAGTTGAAACAGGTAGCCCTTGAGGCGTTCGCGGGCGCCGAAGGTGCGGTGGGCATCGAGTTCGCGCATGTGGGCAAGCCAGGTTTGCACCTGCTCGAACGCCGCGTCTTCGAGAATGAAGTCCAACTGCTCCTGGAAGCGAAACGGCGACAGCTCCGGCGCCTGGCCGATGGGAATGTCTTCCAGGTCCAGGGGATCGCAGGTGAGCTGCGGTAGGAAAAACGCCTGGCTGAAGTTGATCAGCATGAATTCGCCATCTTCGGGATGGGGAATCACATGCAAGCGATGGGGCAGGATGAACGCCAGGGCCTTGCGCGGAAACGGCCGCACCGCGCCGCCAATATGCTGCACGGTGTCGCCGCCGAGGTTGATCTGGATCTGGAAATACTCATGGCGATGGGGGCTGGTCAGCGCCGCCCGCCCGCGTTTGTCGCGGATGTAGAAGTCGGGGCGGTCGCTGCGCTGTTCCATGCCGTAAGTGGTGACGCGGGTGCCTGGCATAACGGTCTCTCGGGTGGCCTGGGCACCACTGTAGCCTCAACCCTGGCTGAGGGTGAAACGCAACTCGCCGATGCCGTCGATGCCAGCACTGATCTCGTCGCCCGGTTGTAACGCACCGACGCCTGCGGGCGTACCGGTGAAGATCAGGTCGCCGGCTTTGAGCGCGACCGACTTCGACGCATGGCTGATCACTTCACTGACGGACCATATCTGGTCGGCCAGGTCGCCCACCTGGCGCTGTTCACCGTTCACGTTGAGCCAGATCTTGCCGCTGGACGGATGCCCGACCACGCTCACCGGTTGCAGCGCAGTCGTCGGTGCGGACGCATCGAAAGCCTTGGCCCAATCCCACGGGCGTGACAGCTTTTTCGCCTGGGCCTGCAGGTCGCGGCGGGTCAGGTCGATGCCGACGCCATACCCCCAGATGTGGGAAAACGCCTGTTCCGGGCTGATGTCCACCCCGCCCTTGCCGATGGCTACCACCAGCTCCACTTCGTGGTGCAGGTCGGCGGTCAGCGGCGGATAGGCGATCACGCCTTCGGCCGGCACCACGGCATCCGCCGGTTTCATGAAGAAGAATGGCGGCTCGCGGTCCGGGTCATGCCCCATCTCACGAGCGTGTTCGCTGTAGTTGCGACCCACACAGAACACCCGCCGTAGCGGGAAGCGTGCTTCGCTGCCCTGCACGGCCAGGGAAGGGATTGGCGTAGGTGTGAATACATAGTCAGTCATGGCTTGGGCCTCTTCGGTTACCTGGCGCCAGTATGGCGAGTGGCGCCGGGGCGAAGTTGGACAGGCCTACGCAGATTTTGCACTGGACGGTGCTTCAGAAGGCCGATCCAACAGGCGATACAACGGCAGGCACGCCGCCTGGATCAGCAACATGCGGATCACCTGCATCGCCGTCACCAGGGTCACGGCCAGACCCAGGGCCTCGGCGGTGAGGCTCATTTCCGGCGCGCTGCCGGGCATCATGCCCAGGGCCAGCGACAGCCATGGCATGCCCAACCCGGCACCCAGCGCCCAAGCGGCCAATGCGCTGGCAATCACCGAACCGACCAATAGCAGCAGCACTTTGCCCAGCAGGCCCGGCGCGCGGCGGAAGAAACTGCGGTCAAACGCGACGCCCAATGCGCAGCCAATCAGCAACTGGCCGCTGCCGCTGAGCCAACCCGGCATGCTCATCGACAGGTGATTGCAGCCCACCCCCACCGCGCAAATCAGGAACGGCCCGAAGGTCCAGGGGTTAGGCAACTTGCACTGCCTGAAACCTAAGGCCGCCAGCCAGCCCACGGCGAGGATGAAGATCAGCCAGGGCCAGATCACAGGCAATGGCGCATGCGCAGCGACGGAAGGCATGCCGAAAGTGGCGACAGCCGGCACCGTCAAAAGAATCAGCAATAATCGGATGCTATGGGCGGCGGCAATAAAGCTGGTGTCCGCCTGGCGTTGGCGGCCCAGGTGCACCATCTCGCTGGAGTTGGCCGGCATCAAGGCGAAGAACGCCGTGCCGAACGGCACGCCCCAGCGATGCAGGATCAGCACCGAACACAGCGCCAGTACCAGCGTCAGCAACACCGCCGTGACGATCAGCCCGAGATGAGCCGCCACTTGCTGCATTACCGGCAGCGTGAAATGACAGCCGATGGCAACCGCCACGATGAGTTGCCCGGCTTGGCGGCCATGGGGAATTTCCGGCACCAGGCTGCCAGCGCAACGGGTCAGCATCACGGCGACCAGCGAACCGATCACCCAGGGCAACGGCCACCCCGCCCAACTGGCAAGGCTGCCGCCCAGCGCGCCGATAATCAGTGTGAAGAGCCAATGGTTGGGCATGGTGGGGTACTCGGCATGGAGAAGAATGCCGACAGGCTATAGACTTGCCTTCATCACAGAAAATATTCATTTGTGAAGCCAGTCATCACTCTTTGTTATGCGAGCCGTCATGAACCTGAAAGCGCTGGAGTACTGCGTCGAGATCGCCCGTCAAGGCAGCTTCACCAAAGCCGCCCAGGCGTTGCACGTGGCACAGCCGGCGCTGAGCATGGCGGTGAGCCGGTTGGAGGATGAGTTGGGCGTGGCCCTGTTCAACCGCGCAACGCGGCAGATCAGCGTGACTGCCGAAGGCCAGCTGTTCCTGGCACGCGCCGAGGCGTGCCTTGAAGGCTTGGCCGGTGCCCGCCGTGAATTGCAGGACCTGACCCAACTGCACAGCGGCGAAATCCGCGTGGGCGTGCCGCCCATGTACGGCATCCGCCATATTCCCGACCTGCTGATGCAATTTCGCGCCCAGTACCCCGGCATTGCCATGCATGTGGTGGAAGGCAGCGCCGATGACATCAGCGAACGCCTGGCCACGCGGGACATCGATGTGGCGTTGTTGGAGTCGCGGCGGGTTGATCCGGCGTGGGAGTCGGTGCTGCTCGGCAGCGATGAGATGGTGTTGTGCATGGCCGAAGATCACCCGCTGGCGGGCCTCTCGTCCATCTCGGCGCAGCGGCTGCAACATGAACCGATGCTGGTGTTCGACAACACTTTCCTGCAACGCCATCTGCTGGATGCCTTTTGCAGCAACGCCCGCGTGCGTTTCAACATCGCCCTGGAAAGCAACTTCGTGCCGCTGGTGATTACCGCCACGCGCAACGGCATGGGCGTCTCCACCTTGCTGCGGTCGGTGCAGGAACAAGAGCCAGGGTTGGCCGGCGTTTCATTCGAGCCGGCGCAATTCATGCACTTCAACCTGTGCTGGCGCGCCAGCGAATACCTGTCCCAGGCCAATCGGCGGTTTATTGAGACGGCGAAGGTGTATTTCCAGGAAGACGCCAGCTCGCCGCTGTCACGTTAAGCCGTTATTTGCGTGCGACTTTGTAGCGCACGCAATCCTGATAGAAGCCCTGGCGGATCGCCTCGGGTTTGAGCCGTGAACGGCTGTCGTAGGTCTGTTCGGTAATGCCCATGGCCATCATGCGCATCCAGGACTTGCTGAACTTCATGCTTTGGATCTTCTGCCGCGCCGCGTACAACGACACGCCCGACAGCTTGAGTTCCTGGGCCCTGGCGGCGGTGCCGGCGCCCCAACTGCACATGTACTTGTCACCCTCGCGCAGCTCCCGTGCCTGCACGGCAGCCGCGCCGCCGGCCAGGGAGCAGGCGATCAGCATGATTCCAACAGAGCGCATTTGCATCCTCACCTAACCACCTGAAAATAAAAGCGATTCTGGCGAGGATTTTGTTACAAAGGGGCCATTAAATTGCCTTATTGCGCAAGGTTTCAGTTAGCCGCAGCCGGCGTGGTGCGAAAGGTGATGCCCAGGCGGTTGAATGCGTTCATCAAGGCAATGCCGTAAGTCAGGTCGGCCAGCTCCTTGGCGCTGAACTCGGCGGCGGCCGCTGCGTACTCTGCGTCCGAGACGTCGCTGTGGGTGACCGCTTCAGCGAAAGCCAAGGCGATGCGTTCGCGGGCGGTGAACACATCCCGTGCGTCGTGCCACACCGGCACCAGCACCAGCTTGTCCACGGCCAAGCCTTGCTTGAGCAGGTCACGCGAGTGCATGTCGATGCAGAAGGCGCAGCCGTTGATCTGCGAGACGCGCAGGTAAACCAGGTCGATCAGCGCCTTGGGCAAGCCGCTGTTCTGCAGGTAGACATAGACGCCACCGAAAGCCTTGTAGCCTTCCGGGGATGCTTGGGTGTAATCGAGGCGAGTGGTCATGATAAATCCTGATGACGTTGAGTGAAGGCACCATGTTGCAGCGCCATGGCTCACCTCTGAAGAGCCAAGAATGGGCCCGGTGACCGGACCATGATGGTCTAGTCAAATGTTGCAGTTATGGTCCTTGGGTACAGGTCATGCAGCCGCTACAGTTAAGGCAGCCGCGACCAGGAAATCTCCCCCCATGCACACGTTGCCCCCTTTGGACCCTACCTCGGCCGAGCCGATCTACCGTCAGCTTTACTGGCGTTTTCGCAGTGCCATCGCCGAAGGCCTGCTCAAGCCCGGCGAGCGTGTCCCGGCGGCGCGGGCGCTGGCCAAGGAGTTGGGGCTCGCGCGCGGTACCATCGACAGCACTTATGCATTGCTGACCGCCGAGGGTTACCTTGAACCTCGCGGCCAGGCAGGCACGGTGGTGGCGCACGGCATCGAGAGCGCCCAACCTACGCCCGTGGTCATCACGCCCTACAACGCGGTGCGACAACAGTCACAGGTGCGCCCCTTCCAGATGGGCCTGCCGGCGCTGGACGCCTTCCCACGCAAGATCTGGTCGAAAATCGCCGCCCGCTGCGTGCGCGCCACACAACTGGCGGACATGTCCAACCCGCCGGTCTACGGCCTGCCTTCGCTGCGCACCGCTATCGCCAGTTACTTGCAGGTGGCGCGGGGGATCCACTGCGCGCCGGAGCAGATCTTCGTCACGTCGGGCTACCGCAACACGCTGAGCCTGGTCACCCATGCGTTGCTCTCACCCGGCGACGCGGTGCTGGTCGAAGACCCTGGTTATCTGCCCACACGACCACTGCTGGACCACTTGCAGATCAAGTCCATCCCCGTGCCTGTGGATCAGGACGGCCTCTGCGTACAGCACCTCAGCGCCGCCCGCGCCGTGGTCGTCACCCCGGCCCATCAAAGCCCGCTGTGTGTGTCGCTGTCGCTGCCGCGCCGCCTGGAACTGCTGGAGTGGGCCCGCCGTGAACAGGCCTGGATCATCGAGGACGACTACGACGGCGAGTACCGTTACGTCAGCCGCCCATTACCTGCCCTCAAGAGCCTGGACCGCGAGGGCCGGGTGCTTTACGCGGGTACCTTCAGCAAAGTGCTGTTCCCCGGCATTCGCCTGGCGTATCTCGTGGTGCCCGTTTCCCAGGTCAGTCGTTTCGAGCAAGTCAGCCAGAGCTTTCTTGGCAACTGCCCGGAACTGACCCAGGCCATCGTCGCCAGTTTTATCGCCGAAGGGCATTTCGCCCGGCATATCCAGCGCATGCGCAAGCTGTACGGCGAGCGCCGCGAAGCCACCGCCAACGGGTTGCGCAAGGTATTGGGCGCGCATATTTCCATTGATGCACAACCTGGCGGGATGCACCTGATCCTGCGGTTCAAGACCCCGCAATCGGACCGCTTGCTGGTACAGAAACTGGCAAGCGTCGGTCTCTTCGCGGAAGCGTTGAGCGAATGGAATGTCGTGCAGCACACTGTTCCCGGCCTACTGTTGGGGTTTGCCAACATCGACTCTCAGGCCAGCGCCGAAGCATTGGGCCGGCGCATCCTGGAATGCTTGGTGGCCTAGTCATCAGGTAATTTCTTGGCGCTGTTCTTGCCGGCCAACAGCCGTAAAACTGCGACGCCCTCCCCCAGCCAGGATTTCTGATGCGCAGTCTCACGGTGTTTTGCGGCTCCAACTTCGGCACCCACCCTCGCTACAGTGAAGACGCCAAAGCCCTCGGCCGTGAAATCGCCCGGCGCGGTATTCGCCTGATCTACGGCGGCAGTGCCAAAGGCCTGATGGGCGTGACTGCCGACAGCGCGTTGGCGGAGGGTGGCGAAGTGATCGGCGTCATCACCCGATTGCTGCATGAACTCGGGCACATGCATCCAGGGCTCAGCACCTATGAAATCACCGAAGACATGCGCAGCCGCAAAGCGCGCATGAGCGAATTGGCCGATGGGTTCATCGCCCTGCCCGGTGGCCTCGGCACCTTTGAAGAATTGCTGGAAGCGATGACCTTGACGCAATTGGGCGAGCACCACAAAGGCGTGGCCTGCCTGAACACCGCACAGTTTTTCGTGCCGTTGCAGGGCCTGTTCGCGCACGGCGTGCAAGAAGGCTTCATCAAGGCCGAACACAGCCAGATGCTGATCGTCGAAGACAACCCCGGCGCCCTGCTCGATGCCCTTGGGCGGTGGCAGGCGCCGGTGGTCCACAAATGGATTGAGCCAGCTAGGCGTTAGCCCGTTTCGGCCTTGGCGATGCTGCTCCCGAATCCTTTCGCCAAGGCCTTTTTTTACCTCACCACTGGTACGTGGCGCTTGCCTGTACGGTGCGCTGCGAGCCATACCAGCACCACGAATAGGAGTAGCAGGACGCGACATACTCTTTATTCGCCAGGTTGGTGGCATTGAGCGCCAGGCGCAGGTTGTCCTTCAGGCTGGTGATGTTCGGGATGTCGTAGTGCACCGCCGCATCGAACAGGGTGTAGCCCGGCACCTTGAGGGTGTTGGCCGTATCACCCCAGGACGAGCCGACATACCGAGCCCCTGCACCGACACCGAAGCCCTTGAGGTTGCCATCGTGGAAGGTGTAGTCGGCCCACGCCGAGGCGGTGTGACGCGGCACGCCGTAGGTGGTGGTGCCTTCGGCCGCGATGGCCGGGCCTACGCCGATGTCACTGATGGGCGCATACCGCACGGTGTTGTTGGACTTGCTGATGCGGTTGTCCAGGTAGGCGTAGGCCGCGGTGATGTCCAGGTTGTCATTGAGGCTGGCCTTGCCTTCCAGCTCAAAGCCACGGGATTGCACTTCACCGTCCTGGCTCTGGCAGCGTCCGGAGCCGCACAGATGAGTCGGGTCCGGATCGGTGGTCAGCACGTTGGTCTGGCGCAGGTCGAAGATCGCTGCCGTGATAAAGCTGTTGCTGCCTGGCGGCTGGTATTTGATGCCGATTTCGTACTGCTTGCCTTCGGTCGGCTTGAACACCGAACCGCCGTAGCCGGTGCCGGACTGCGGGTTGAACGACTCGGCGTAGCTGGCATAGGGTGCCAGGCCATTATCAAACAGATAGACCAGGCCGATACGGCCGGTAAACGCCTTGCTGTCCAGGGACGACTCGGATTTGGCGCCGGTGCGAATCGTCTTGGTGCTGCTGTCGGTGCTGGCCCAGTCATAGCGCCCGCCCAGCAACAGGACCCATTTGTCCCATTTCATCTGCTCTTGCAGGTACATGCCGGTCTGCTCGCTGCGCGAGGTGCCGTCGGTGGTGTAGGCCGGCACCGGAACGGCCGCGCCGTAGACCGGATTGAAAATATCCTGGGTCGGGCCGGCGGTGTACACGCCCGAGCCGGACAGGGTGTCGGTGCTGGTGTTCTGGTAGTCGAGCCCCATCAGCAAGGTGTGCTGCAACGGGCCGGTATCGAATTTGGCCTGCACCTGGTTGTCGAGGGTGTAGGCATCCAGGTCGACATCGCTGGCGATGGTCGAGCGGCGGATGGTGCGATAGTCCGTCATCAGGTAGTTGCTGTAGAGGCTGCGGTACTGGCCTTCGCTGCGCAGGTAACGCGCATTCTGGCGCACGGTCCACACGTCATCGAAGTGATGCTCGAATGCCCAGCCGATGCTGTAGTACTCGCGGTCACTTTTCTCGAAATTCTTTTCACCGTCGTAGAAATCCACATCGATGCTGCGCCCGGTCGGGCTGTGCAGCACCGAGCCCCAGGCCGGTACCGAACCGTAGGACGCGCCTTTGGGGTCCTTCTGGAAATGCCCGAGCAGGGTCAGCGAGGTCGCGTCGTCCGGGCGCCAGGTGAAGGCGCTGGATAGCGACTGGCGGCGCGTCTCGGTGTGTTCTACCTGCCCGTCGGCATCGTCGAAAAGCCCGGCCACGCGGTAGGAATACACGCCCTGATCATCCAGTGGGCCACTCAGGTCGAAGGTCGTACGCTTCTTGTTGAAGGTGCCGTATTCCACACCCACTTCGTGAAACGGCGTGTCCAGCGGGCGTTTGCTGACCATGTTGATCACGCCGCTCGGCGTACCCTGGCCGTAAAGGACCGAGGCCGGGCCGCGTAGCACTTCGACGCGTTCCAGGTCAAAAGCGTCCTTTTGCGGCAAGGCGTCACGGCTCGAGGGCATGCGCAGGCCGTCGAGGTAAGTGGCCGGTGAGAAACCCCGGATGGTCAACTGGTCCAGGCGCGATGCGGTGGCGCCACGGGTTTCCGGAATGACGGCGGCGCTGTAGCGCAGGATCTGGTTGAGGCTCTCGGCGTTTTGCGCGCGCATCTGGTCTTTGGTGACGATGGAGATCGATTGCGGCGTTTCGATCAGCGCGGTGTCGGTCTTGGTGCCCGACAAGCTGCGCGTGGCCACATAGCCGGACACCGGCCCGGTCGGGCTTTCGGTCTGGTATGCGCCGCTGATGGTGGTGGCCTGCAACTCCATGGCCCCGCCGTTATCCGGAATAGCTTCCAGACGGTAGCGGTCGGCGGAAATCTTCAAGGCCTGCAAGCCGCTACCGTCGAGCAACTGGTTCAGCGCCACATCGGTGTCGTATTGCCCGCTCAAACCCTTACTGCGCTTGCCGCGCGTCAGGCTTGCATCAAACGCCAGCACCAGGCCCGCCTGCTCGGCCAGGCTATTGAGCGCCTGGCTCAAGTCACCGGCGGGAATCGAGAAACTGCGCACGGCGCTGCTGCTCTCTTCGGCAAAGGAGGACTGGACGGTCAGCAACGGCACGGCGGCAAAAGCCATCGCCACTGACAAGGCCAGTGGGTGCAAGGGACGAGCAAGGCGCGACATGGGAAATCCTGCGTAAGGGAGGTTCTATTAACCATGACGGCCATGTCGGAAAATCGGGCAAGGATGAGAGCGATTTTTATTTAAGCTGCCGCGCTGCAATCAGTTTTGTCGCTTTTTTCTGTAGCCCTTTGGGTTGGTTTTTTGCGTTTTTTCCCCGTGTTCAGCCAGCCCTTTCTGAATTTCTCAACCGCTCATCCCGCTGCGTTTTGCTACGGCATGCTCCGACGCCTTGCCCTTTGCCGAGACGTCACGGATGACCCACCCTTCCCGCATTGCCCTTATCGAATTTGAGCTGGATGGCTTCCATCAGAGCCTGGTGATTTATCGCCAGCACATGGACGCGTGGTATTCGCGTGCGCTGGATTCGGTGAGCCATGCGCTTGATATGCCGTCGCTGCTGGGGATGGATCGGGTGTTGCGGGTGGGGGACTCGCAGCGGGCGGTGAGTATTTCGGATACCGACTTTTCGACCGTGGTCCAGTGCGCGGTGGGCGGCGAGCTGAAGATCGAGAGCCTGTTCGAGTCGGTGTATGACGTGCCGATTGGCAACATCCCGGTGGAGGTGATCGGGCTGGATGACGGCAGTTCCACCGTGATCATGCTGGATGAACAAGGCAAAGGCTCGCACCACTGCGCGGCGGGCGGGCGCTATCAAGTGCGGGTGCAGGGGGGCGTTTCTGCTGAGCAAGTGGACGCGTTGTTTACCTCTTACGCTGGGCTGACCGGGGACCTGGAGCAGTGGCTTCGGTCTGAGTGGTCGGGTTTCAAACCTCACTGGGAACGCTCAACCCTCAGCGCGATTGGCAGCGGCGTACTGGCGGGCAGTTGGGCGGCGATTCGTGATGTGTGGGACAGCATCAAGCTGGTGCAGGCGATTCTTGATGACCCGCTGAAGTACGTCGAACAGCTGGGCGCAGAAGCAGCCAAATTGGCGCAGCTTGCCACCGATGCGCCCAAAGTCATGGAACAGGCGATGTTGCTGGCCAGTGATGAGGCAGCACTGTTCCTGATGCTGCGCACGGCGATGATCTGGTTGGACGCATTGCCGCCCGGTGAAATGGCCGAGATGGCGGCAGGGTTTGTGGTGTCGTTGCTGATTGATCTGGTGATCGGCGTGGTGTTGACCATCGCGTTACCGGCGGCGGGTGTGGCGTATTTGAGTCTGCGGTTGGTCAAGTATGGCGGGCAGATTCTTGATGCGGCGGTGGGTTTTGTCAGGGGGCTGTTGGGGATTCTGACGAAGTTCATGCAGGCCGTGGATCGCTACAAGGCGGTCGCGGTTCGCGGGGTGGTTGGTGGGTTGAAGCAAGGCAGGCTGCAGATGCGCTGGAAGGCGCGGCAGAACGCGATGCTGAAGCAGGCGGAGCATGTGGATGATGTGCCTGCTGTTGGGAAGAATCCGGCTGGGGATGCGGCGGCGTCATCGGACAAGACGGCCACTAACGGCTGCCCGGTGTCGATGGTCACGGGTGAGGAACTGCTGACCCTCACCGATGGTGCGCTGGACGGGATTTTGCCGTTTGAGTGGACCCGGTTGTATCGCACCAGCGCGGTGGAAGTGGATTGTGGGTTGGGGTTTGGTTGGAGTCACTCGCTGGCGCATCGGCTGAGTGTTTCCGGGGATTCGGTGGTGTGGA
>NZ_RXYG01000023.1:0-65618 GCF_003970195.1 Pseudomonas sp. C 49-2 | reverse complement strand
TTGATCTTAGGCGGCCCCCCAAATCACTGTCGGATTACGGGCACACCGAGCCTAGGCGAGGTGCCGAGTGTTGGGGCAAGAGCGTTTTGCTTACTTTTGACTGGGCCGGCATTCCGGCTCTTCAAAAGTGAGCCGCCGTAAGGGCGGAACCAATACCAGCCATCACCTAAATAACGGATATGCCCCCAATCAAACCCACAACTCAACCCCGCCCATTCCCAATCTGCCAAACAAACGGCGGCTCCACCCCATTAACCACCCAATCCCCCACAATCCGAGCCTTATAAATCACCGGATTATGCGACGACACCGTCCGCGCGTTCCGCCAATGCCGATCCAGCGCCTTACCCTGCCGCACATCCGAAGCCCCCAGTGCATTAAACAACTCACTGGTAGCCCGCTGAATCAACCCCGACACCACCACCTGCGCCGTAGCCGACTCAATCTCTGCAGCCACATTGGCTATACGCTCAGCAGCATCATCCCCCCCAAACCGCGCCAAATACGCCCGTTGCGCCGGCAGCGTCGCCCTCAGCGCACTCGCCTCAGCGGCATACACCAGCGCCGCCACTTCCCCGACCACCTGTTGAACCTGCGCATCCTGGCTCACATGCGCCGCATTGCCATGACTGTAGATGCGCTTACGGCTGCGCACCTGATGCGTCACATCGCGCAAGGCCGCACGCCCAATCCCCGCCAAACTGGCGAGCAACACCAACTGATAGAACGCCGTCTGGTATTTAAACCGGCTGGCAAAGTCGATGACGTTTTCCGCATCCACCACCGCATCGGTAAAGCGCGACGTGCCGCTGCCGGTAGTGCGCTGGCCAAAGCCGTCCCAGTCATCGCTGTGCACCACCCCAGGCTGACGGGCGCGGGTGGCGGCGATCACATCACCACCGGTGTCGCTGCGCTGGGCATACACATCAATCCAGTCCGCAAAGATGCTGCCAGTGCTGTAGAACTTCTCTCCGTTGAGCTTCCAGCCATCGCCGTCAGGGCTGACCTGGGTGACCACATCGCCGATCGCCACGTTGCCAATCTCGGTCCAGGCGCAGCCGACGATATCGCCGTCCACGAACCGCTTGAACCACAGATCCCGGCCGGCACTGGGCGGGGCGTTCAGACGATCTTCAGCAAATGCAAAGTGCCCGCGCAGGGCCTGGGGTACGTTGGAATCGGCTTCGGCCAATTCGATCAGCAGTTCAAACAGCTGCGGCAGGGAAGCACCGCCGCCGCCATATTCCACCGGCACGCGTACTGCGCCAAAGCCTGCTTCCTTGAGCCACTGGATCGGTTCATGGGGCAGGGTGCGGGACTGTTCGCGTTCTACAGCGCCGTCGGCGATGCGTTGGAAGATCGGGCGGAAGCGCGCGGCCAAGGTCGAGTAGTCGACGCCAGTGGACAGCGGGTTGATGACGTGTTGTTCGGTCATGGGCAAGGTTCCTGGGCAGTGATCAATGCAGGGGAGATTGCATACTCCGTGCCGGGTATCGGCGCCCGTATTTACGGGCCAAAGCGCTCAGCCACTGTTGCCCTGGCAACAGCTGATCGACAAACCCGTACACTCTGCGACATCGACGCCGGCACGCAGTATTGCGTGCAACGCCCCTGGCCCGGGCGTTTTCCCGGCCTGGCACGCTTGCTGCTCAAGCCCTGGGTACATCCCCTTTGTGCGAGGAAACGCGAGATGAGTCAGCAAGCCGTGAAATTTGCCTACTGGGTGCCCAACGTCAGTGGTGGGTTGGTGGTCAGTAAGATCGAACAACGCACCCACTGGGGCATCGACTACAACCGCAAACTGGCGCAACTGGCGGAGGCCGCCGGCTTCGAATACGGCCTCACCCAGATCCGCTTCACCGCGGGCTACGGTGCCGAAAACCAGCATGAGTCCGTGGCATTCAGCCATGCGCTGCTGGCCGCGACCACCACGCTCAAGGTGATCGCCGCGATCCTGCCAGGCCCCTGGCAACCGGCGTTGGCGGCCAAGCAACTGGCGACTATCGACCAGCTCACCAACGGCCGTATCGCAGTGAATATCGTCAGCGGCTGGTTCAAGGGCGAGTTCCAGGCCATCGGCGAACACTGGCTGGAGCACGATGAGCGTTATCGCCGTTCCGAAGAGTTCATCCGCGCCCTCAAAGGTATCTGGACCCAGGATGATTTCACCTTCAAGGGCGACTTCTACCGCTTCAACAACTACACCCTCAAGCCCAAGCCGCTGGGCCAGCCGGAAGTGTTCCAGGGCGGCAGCTCACGGGCCGCGCGAGACATGGCGGCGCGTGTTTCGGATTGGTACTTCACCAACGGCAACACCCCGGAAGGCATCAAGGCTCAGGTCGACGATATTCGCGCCAAGGCTGCCTCCAACAACCATACGGTGAAAGTGGGGGTGAACGCTTTTGTGATCGCCCGCGACACCGAGGAAGAAGCCCGTGCCGTGCTGGCGGAAATCATCGACAAGGCCGACCCGGAAGCGGTCAACGCCTTTGGTGATGCAGCCAAACAGGCGGGCAAGGCCTCACCGGAAGGCGAGGGCAACTGGGCCAAGTCCAGTTTTGAAGACCTGGTGCAATACAACGATGGCTTCAAGACCAACCTGATCGGCACGCCGCAACAGATCGCCGAGCGCATCGTCGCGCTCAAGGCGGTGGGGGTGGACCTGGTGCTGGCGGGGTTCCTGCACTTCCAGGAAGAAGTCGAGTACTTCGGCAAGCGTGTGTTGCCACTGGTGCGCGAGCTGGAAGCCAAGGCGGCGATCAAGCAGGTGGCGTGAGCAGTTTTTTTTCCAGGCGCAGCGCTGCTGTGTGGTCTTCGTAATAGGCGTCGATCAGGGCAAAGCGCCGATAACCGTTGCGCTCATAAAGGCTGAGAGCGCCGGGGTTGTCGGTGCGTACTTCCAGGCGTAGGCGCGTGCAACCCTGCGCCACGGCGATAGCTTCAACGCGGCTCAGCAACTGTTTGCCCAGCCCCGTGCCACGCGCAGGTTCGGTAATGGCGATGGAATACAGGCGCGCCAACGAGGTGCCACGGCGCAACAGCACCAGCGCATAACCGAGCAATTGCCTGTCATTGTCCGCCACCAGCAACTGGCCATGGGCGCGGCTGACCATCCACTGGAAACTGCGCCGTGACAGCCTGTCGGTGGTGAAGCAGTGCTGTTCCAAGGCCAGTAATTCAGGCACATCCAAGAGGGTTGCAACGCGAAAGCAAAGAGCCATATGACCGCCGTAAAAGTTGCGTAACGAAACGGGACTTCTCTAAAAGATCGTGCTTAATAGAAAAGGTCGAGTTCTCTAAAGCGGATCAAATATTATGTCGGCGGTACAAGGTCATTGGCGTGAAGTATCCGAGCAAACCGTCGCGGCGACAATAACTAATAAAAGTTATTTTTCCGCACCACCGAAAGCTAGCAGTCAAGTTGTGATCATTGTCGAGCGCAAGGAAGATTGGGCCTCCTACTTTCCCAGCGAAGACATCGTCACCGCCCAGGAATACCTGGAACAGACCCGTGAAAACGAGAGTGGCAAGCGCGTACAGGTGATCAACCTGTGCCGCAGCTACAAGTACCTGGGGCATGGTTATTACTGCTCGCTGCTGGCCGAAGCCCGCGGGCACAAGGTGATTCCGTCGGTGCGCACCATCAGCGAACTGACGAAGAAGTCACTGTACGGCCTAGCCTTGGACGACCTGGATAAAACCCTCGATAAAGCCTTGAGTCATCATCTTTACAGCAATACCGAAGGCTTTACCCTGACACTTTACTTTGGTCGGACCAATATAGAGCCGTTGCAGGACTTGGCTCGTCAGTTGTTTGAAGCCTTTCCATGCCCGATCTTGTTAGTTGATTTTAAAAAGAATAACGGTTGGCATATTGAAGGCGTTAAATCGGGCGTGCTGCACAAGTTGCGCGACGATCAGGAAGATCAATTCGCCCACGCGCTGGATAACTTCAGCCGCAAGATCTGGCGCCAGCCGCGTTCACGTCGCCTGGCCCGTTATGACCTGGCCATCCTGCACGACCCTCAAGAGCAATTGCCGCCTTCCAATGCCAAGGCCCTGGATAATTTCATCCGCGTTGGCAAGGGCCTGGGCATCGATGTGGAGCTGATCGAGCGCAAGGACTATTCGCGCCTGGCCGAATACGACGCCTTGCTGATCCGCGAGACCACCAGCGTCGACAACCACACCTACCGCTTCGCCAAGAAAGCCGAAAGCGAAGGCCTGGTGGTGATGGACGACCCGGCGTCAATCCTGCGCTGCACCAACAAGGTCTACCTCACCGACCTGCTCAACAGTCACCAACTGGGCATGCCCGCCACCGAAATCCTCTACAAGGAGCGACCGGAAGACTTCGAACGGGTCGGCGAGCGCCTGGGGTTTCCGCTGGTGCTGAAGATCCCCGACGGCTGTTTCTCCCGCGGCGTGATCAAGGTAGAAAGCCAGGAAGCCTTGCTCAAGGCCACTGCCGAGTTGTTCGAACATTCGGTGCTGTTGCTGGCCCAGGAGTTCTTCTACACCGAGTACGACTGGCGCATCGGCATCCTTAATCGCAAGCCGATCTTTGCCTGCCAGTATTTCATGTCCAAGGGCCACTGGCAGATCTACAACCACAAGGCCATCGGCCAGGACATCAACGGTGAATGCCGTACCCTGGCGGTCCATGAAGCGCCCAAGGCGGTGGTGGAGCTGGCCGTGAAGACCGCCAACCTGATCGGCGATGGCCTCTACGGCGTCGACCTCAAGCAGTCCGGCGACAAGGTGGTGGTGATCGAAGTCAACGACAACCCCAACCTGGACGCAGGTATCGAAGATGCCTATTTGCAGGACGATCTGTATGGGCTGGTGCTGGAGGAGTTTGTGCGGCGCCTGGAGTTGAAGCGTCAGGGCCAGGTCTGGTGACCCGGCGATGATCCAGCGTTTTCAACTGACCGATGGCAAGTTGCACAGTGGGGAAAGTGATGACGCCCCGATTCAGTTGTTCAACAATCCTGACCTTGCCGAGCGCGAGTGGCTGCGCGACCACCACAAGCTCGACGAGCACGCCCTGGCCTCGGCGCTGGACCCCGATGAGGTCTCGCGCATCGAGTTTCACCCGGACAATCTGTTCCTGATCTGGAAACGCCCGGAAAACTACTCCGGTGGCGGCAACCTGGTGTTCGAGGTGTCGTCCTGCGGCCTGCTGTTTTCGCCTGGCCGCCTGCTGGTGATCGCCACCGACGAAACCCCGCTGACCGGCCTCGGCAAGCGCCGCCCGTTGCACACGCCGCTGGATGTATTGCTCGACTTGTTGCTCAACAACATTCACCACTACCTGGGCCACCTCAAGGTGATCAAGCTGGTCGCACGGGAATTGCAGCAGCAGTTCAATGCGTCCATGAGCAACCACCACCTGATGCAGATGTTCAGCCTCAGCGAAAGCCTGATCTATTACATCAACGCGCTGCACAGCAACGGCGCGGTGCTGTCGCGGCTGCGCAATCATGCAGAAAAGGAACACTTCAGTGCGCAAATACTCGCGCTGATCGACGACCTGATCATCGAGAACCACCAGTGCTACAAACAGGCGGAGATCTATTCCAACGTGTTCTCCGGGCTGATCGACGCTCGCGGTAACCTGATGAACAACAGCATGAACAACCTGTTGCGCAAGCTCACCTTGATCAACGTGGTGTTCCTGCCGCTGAACCTGATTGCGAGCATCGGTGGCATGTCGGAGTTCAGCATGATGACGGCGGGGACGCCGTGGTGGGTGTCGTATCCGTTGTTTCTGGCGGCGATGGGGCTTGGAGGAGGGCTGATGGTGTTAGGGCTCAAGCGTATAGCCGGCGGCTCGAATGTCGTGTGAACACGGATCGCCTGTGGGAGCGGGCTTGCTCGCGAATACGGAGTGTCAGACAGACATTAATCAACTGACCCACCGCATTCGCGAGCAAGCCCGCTCCCACAGGGGTTGTGTCGTTCAGGAGGGGGGCTGCAGGGTCAGGACCTCGAACCCATCCGCCGTCACCGCCACGGTATGTTCCCACTGCGCCGACAGGCTGTTGTCCTTGGTGACCACCGTCCAGCCATCCTTGAGGCTGCGTACTTTCGAGCTGCCCTGGTTGAGCATCGGCTCCACGGTAAACACCATGCCTTCACGCAGTTCCAACCCGGTGCCGGGACGGCCAAAGTGCAGGACCTGTGGTTCTTCATGCATCTGCCGGCCAATGCCGTGGCCGCAATACTCGCGGACCACGCTGTAGCCGTTGGCTTGCGCATGGCTCTGGATTGCGTGGCCAATATCGCCCAGGCGCGCGCCGGGCTTGACCTGGCGGATACCGGCCCACATCGCTTCGAAGGTCTTCTCGACCAGGCGCTGGGCCTTGGGCGTAACGCTGCCGATCATGTACATCTTGCTGGAGTCGGCAATGAAGCCACCTTTTTCCAGGGTGATGTCGATGTTGATGATGTCGCCGTCCTTGAGGATGTCCTTGGCGCTGGGCATGCCATGGCACACCACTTCGTTGATCGAGGTGTTGATGGAGAAGGGGTAGTCGTATTGGCCCAGGCTGGCGGGGCGGGCCTTGAGGTCGTTGCGGATGAAGGCTTCGACGGCACTGTCCAGCTCGAGCGTGGAGCGGCCGGCCGCGACGAAACCGTCGAGCATGGTGAAAACCTGGGCCAGCAGGCGCCCGGATTCGCGCATGACTGCGAGTTGTTCGGTGGTCTTGATCATCAACTGCGCCCCCGGATCAGGTCGGGTTTGTCCAGCAACAGTTTGTTGATCAATTCATTGTAGGGCAGGTGGGGATTGAGCTCGGCGAGCAGGCCGATCTTGATCCAGAATTCGGCCTGGGCGTTGATGGAACGGTCCATCGCAGCGCTGGCCAGGCGCAGTTGTTCGTGCAGTTGGTCGGTGATCTTGACGATGCCCATGGGGTTCACTGTGCTAGTTTGATATACAAAGCGTATACGTTTCGTATGCTATGAGTAAACCTTTTGTTGACTTGTCCGGCCGGGGACGGTTAATTTCGCGGCATGACCTTTCGAACCTTTCGCAGCCAGCCAAGCATTATTACCGCCATTCCTCATTTGGCGGGATAGCGCACGGCTGTACCCAAACCCGCCCTAGAGGCGGGTTTTGTTTTTCCGTCTCCTGGGCCTTGAACAAAAAGCCAGGAAACACCTATGAGCACCTGCACCGCCGACTCGGCACTCCTTGAGCATTACGTAAAAAAGATCCTCGCCGCGCCGGTCTACGACCTGGCAATGCGCACGCCGTTGCAACCCGCACCCGCATTGTCAGCGTTGCTGGGCAACCAGGTGCTGCTCAAGCGCGAAGACTTGCAGCCAACGTTTTCCTTCAAGATCCGGGGCGCCTACAACAAACTGGTGCAGTTGAGCGACGAGCAAAAGGCGCGCGGCGTGGTCACCGCATCGGCCGGCAACCATGCCCAGGGCGTGGCGCTGGCAGCAAGGGAGTTGGGGATCCAGGCGCGGATCGTCATGCCCAGCACTACGCCGGAGTTGAAGGTGCTCGGCGTACGCTCCCGTGGCGCTGAAGCGGTCCTGCATGGCGAGAGCTTCCCCTTTGCCCTGGCCCACGCGCTGCAACTGGCTGAGTCATCCGGTTGCACCTTCGTCTCGCCCTTCGACGACCCGGATGTGATCGCCGGTCAGGGCACTGTAGCCATGGAAATTCTGCGCCAGCAACAGGGCCCGTTGGATGCGATCTTCGTACCGGTAGGCGGTGGTGGGCTGATTGCCGGGGTTGCCGCCTACGTCAAATACCTACGGCCCGAGGTGCGCATCATCGGCGTCGAGCCCGAGGGTTCAAGCTGTCTGTTGGCGGCGCTGCGTGCCGGCGAAAGGGTGGTGCTGCCCAGTGTCGACGGGTTCGCCGACGGCACGGCGGTAGCGCAGGTAGGGGCCTACGGGTTTGAAATCTGCCGGGATTGGGTGGATGACGTTATCACGGTCAGCAACGACGAACTGTGCAGCGCCATCAAGCTGATCTACGACGACACGCGCTCAATCACCGAGCCTTCTGGCGCGTTGGCAGTGGCGGGCGTGCGCAAGTACGTCGCCCATCATGGCCTGCGCAAACAGACCTTGGTGGCGATCAATTCCGGAGCGAACATCAACTTCGATAGTTTGCGACATGTTGCCGAAAGGGTCGCCGCACAGGCCTGTAATGAATTTTGAGTCCAGAGTTAAACGTTTAATCGCTGCGGTTCGACGAAGATTCAAACCGCACACTTTTACTTATATGTCCCGGCATGTGGCTTATGAGGAAAAGTTACAACGAAGGCCGATTTTGCCGAGTAGGCTTGGGTGTTACAAGCGTCTTCCACGGCCGGCAAGGCGCGGCGGGCATGAGCTCGTCGGATACACAACAATCTGTTGGCAGTCTCAGAAAAGGAGAGGTTGACCATGCTTTCGGAATTAGAACTTCGCAGCATTATTGAAGGAAGTTTCCTGCCTAAACGGTGCGAATGCACCAAAGCCGAAGATGCTTCGCTGACGATCAAGGTCTACGACGACCGTGACCGTGACCGGGTGGATTTGGAAGTCAAAGGGATCAACGCGGACAAACTCGACAGCAGTCGAGCCATTTGCAACCTGATCGCCGGGTTGCGCGAAGACCTCAAGCACACGCATACCCCCATCCTGCAACGCGTAGGAGGGCGCGCTTACTGAAAATGCTTGAGTCTTGACCTGTGGGCCTGGTGATTGCCAGGCCCAATGCTGTTTACGCCTGTCGATCAGTTCTGGAAATCGCAGGCTTCGGACATTTTCCGGTAGCTGACATCTTCGACTTTGCCCGCCTTATCCAAAAACTTGATATCCGCCTTGATGACTTTGCATTCATCGGTCTGGGTTTCGTTCATCGCCAGGACTTTGGCGATATTCATCGGCATGCCGTACTGGTAAGGCACGGGTTTGAGAGCGGCGCCTTGCTCGTCGGCCTGGGCCAGGCCTGATACTGCGGCCAGCGCCAAGGCGCTGCCGAACATCAAAGTGCGCAGTTTCATGGTGGTTCTCCGCAAGTGGGGACAACTTCACTCTCGACTTGCGGGATTAACCATCGATTAATTTTTACCGGGCTGACAAAACCTTCATCTTTACCAACTCATCCGCACCCCGGCATTACCGCTGACACCCTCCATCGGGTTACCGTCCAGGGTGGTGTTGTAGTCTGCGGCCAGGTAGACGCTCACCGAAGACGACAGCCGCGCAACCACGCCGACACCCACATCCGCCGTGGAAGACTTGTGATCGCTCTTGATGCGATCCACATCATCGTAGGTCACCGTGTCGCTGCCACCGAATGTGCGCCAGGCGTTGGCCCGCAAGTAAGGTTCGACCGGTGTGTTATTCACCAGGTAGCGGCCCTTGAGGCGGGCGCCGAGGCGGCCGGTCCAGTACTCCTGGGAGTCGAATGACACCCTGGAAATACCGTCGTTCTGGCTGTCCAGGTCGATCGTCTGGCGGATTACCTGGGCCTGCGGTTCCACGACCCAATGCTCGGAAACGGCAATCGGGTAGCCGGCTTCGGCGGACAGCGCCAGGGCATGGCCCTTGGTGTCCATCTTTATGCCCCGCTCGGACTTGTTGTCGCCCTTCAGGCGCGTGCCCATCGCAACCAGGTCCACATACCAGCCGGTCGAATCGGTGAGCGTCCAGTAGGCACCGAAGTTATCGCCATCGAGTTTGACCCGCCCGGAGCGATTGTTCTGCCAGCCCATCGAGAATCCTTTCACGTCCCCGCTCAGGCGACTTTGACCGATAAACAGCCCGAAGCGCTGGATCTGCCCGCCGCTGGTTTCGGATGCATACAGGTCATGACCGACCTGATAGCCCTTGACCGAGCCGTCGAAGCTTGGCGCCACGGTGCCCGACCAGTGCTTGTTGAAGTCGCTGCCATAGGCACGCCCCCAGCCAGCCGGCACCGCGCCGGTTTCGGTCAGCAGGCTTTGCTCGCCCTGGCGATCATGAAAGGTGCCCAGCGCTTGCAGGGTCATCAACTGTGCGGCGGGCACCACCACCGAATACACCGGCACTTCCACGCGGTACAGCGCGATGGGCTCAGCACCGGCAATGGCGGTCGGCAGCGCCGGGTTGCTCGCGGCGGATTGCGGCGAGTTGCCTGCCGCCACTTGGCTGGGCGGCGGGGCGGGGGGCTCGACCGGCGCGACGGGTTGCGAGGTCGGCGGTTCCACCGGCGGTTCATCGGGGTCGACCACCGGCGGTGTCGCTGGAATCGGCGGTACGGGCACCACCACTGGTGGTGTCGGTGGCACGGGTGGCACCGCCGGCGGTTGCACGGCAACCACTGACGAGCGCAGGTACCAGTTGTTTTCGGTACCGGCCGTCACGCCGCCCTTGAACAGCAAATATTCATAGGCCCCGGCCGAGACCGAGCTCTTCAACGAGAAGGCATCGGTACTGCTCACCGCGCCGTTGAGCGCCTGCACCACCTCGATCCCGTTATTGCGGGTAAAGCCCCCGACGCCGCCGAGGTTGCTCACCGCCAATTCGGTACGACCGCTCAGCGTGCCACCGGATACCACCAGCTTGTCCGTAGCGGAGTTTTCATCGCCAAGCACGGTTTGCACCCACACCTCGCCGTTATTGCCCACGTAATTGCCATGTACCGTCAGCGCATCGTTGGCGGTGGCGCTGCCGGTGGTCATGTCGATCTTGCCGGCATTGTTGAGCGTCGCTAGTTGGCCGGCGAGATAGGGCCGCACGCTGCCTTGGGTCACGGCCAGCGTACTGCTGCCGTCAATGTTGAAGGTGCCGGTATTGCTCGCGCTATCACCCAGGAAAAAATCTCCCGCTAGGTCGAAGCGCGAACCGTTGTTGAGATTGACCGTCTCCCAGCCGATATAGCGTGACGCCGTGCTGGACGTCGTGCTGTCGAAGGTCAGTTGATCGGTGCCCAGGCCGCCGTCGATGGAGGGCGTGGCAGCCAACAGGCTTTCGCTGAGGCCGCGCAGCAGCGCGGTATCGTCACCATCGCCCATCAGCACCGCCGATTTGATCTGGCCGGCATTGAGCCAGTTGAACGTGTCATTGCCGACGCTGGCACGGATCTCGCCGTTGACCACGCCGCCGCTGACCGTGATGCTGTCGTCGCCGCCGCTGGTGCTGATATTGCCACCAATGCTGCCGCCCGAGACGATGATCGTATCGGTATCGAAACCGGTGACCAGGTTGCCCAGGATTACGCCGCCAGACATGTCATAGAAGTTCTTGTCGAGCTTCATGTCGACCCGACCGATGGTGCCACCGGTTTGCTGCGCCACGTCGCCGTCCTCGAACGCGCCGACGATGGTGCCGCCCGTCATCCGGAAGATGTCACGGCCGTCGCCCTGTGCCAGGGACTGGATTTGCCCGCCGTTCATAATGAAGTCATCGATGCCGGCGCCTTGCTGTACGGCGCCGTTGATCTGGCCGGAGTCGATCCACACGGCGTCTTTCCCCGGACCGAAGGTGACGTTGCCGTTGATGATGCCGCTGCCGCCTGCAGGCAGGGTCAGGCGGTTATCGCCCAGGAGGTCGGTCAGGCCGGCACTGGTGCCGCTGTCGCAAATAGACGTGTCGTTGCCCGGACCGGGAGTGAGTGTGCAGGCAGCGTAGGATTGTTGTGGTGCGGTGTACTGCAGTGAGAGGAGGCCGACAGCTAAAACGGCGCGGGTTGAAAAACCGTTGCTCTTTTGCATGGGTCTGTCCTGCATGCGTTGTAGTTACTGCTCCTGTTATGGGTTTAGCACAGTTTTCCCACTTGGCAATTTTTATATAAACGCGCGCAGGCCACGGAATACGTGGCCTGCGTGGTGGCACATTGGTCATTTTGCTGCCGGGTTCAGCTCACCTGGTGGCGGTAAGGCAGGTCCGGACCGGTCTTGGTGCAGGTCAACGCCGCAGCACGGATTGCAAAACCCAGCATGGCGTCGATTTGCCCACGGGTGAGCTGTTGCAGGCCCTCTACCGAGTCACGCTGCTCCTCGGTCAACCAGGCAATCAACGCGGCCTGGAAGGTATCACCAGCCCCCACAGTATCCGCCATCACCACCTTGACTGCCGGCGCCGACCAGTGGCCATGCTGCCGGCTGAACACACTGGCGCCGTCGCCACCACGGGTGAGGAACACCAACTGGCAACGGTGTTGCAGCCAACCCTGCAGCACGCTTTCAGGCGACTGATCGGGGTAGAGCAAGTGCAGGTCTTCGTCGCTGACCTTGATCAGGTCGGCGTGTTTGACCAACTCGCCTACGCGGTCGCGCCACAGCTGGATATCCGGCTGCGGGTTGAGCCGCACGTTGGGGTCGAGGCTGATCAGGCGCTTGCCGCTTTCACGCTTGACCAGGCTCAGCAAGGTGTCGCCGATCGGTTGCACCACCAGCGAGAACGAGCCGATATGCAGGCCACGGATGTCATCACCCAGCTCGGGCAGATGGCTGACTTCCAGCAGTCGGTCGGCGCAGCCTTCACCACGGAAGTTGTACTGCGGCGAGCCATTGGCGCCCACGGCGACCATCGACAAGGTGGTCGGCGCGGCGAATTCCACCAGGAACTGCTCGCTGACGCCCTCATCCTTGAGCACCTGCAATAAGCGGCGGCCAAGGAAGTCGGTGGACAAGCCGCCGAACAAGCCCGCCTCGATACCCAGGCGGCGCAAGCCTACCGCGACGTTGAACGGCGAACCGCCGGCAATCGCCTTGTAATTGACCTTGGAAGCCTGCCCGCTGGCGTCTTCCTCGCTGAAAAAATCAAACAGCGCTTCACCACACACCAGATACATAGTCGTTCGCTCTTAAAGGGTTGCCACAAGCTGCTGGTAGCGCTCGTAGGCTTGTTGATACGCACTGACACTGGCCGCTACCGGCAGAGTACGGCTGGCCGGGTCGACGCTCACACATTTGTCGCACAGGCTGGCCAGTGACTCGCCGGACTGGCTCCACGCCGCCTGGATCGCCGCGCCCAGGGCGGCGGCTTCACTTTGTTCGGTGCAGACCACTTCGGTGTTCATGATATCGGCGACCATCTGCCGCCAGACCGGGCTTTTCGAACCGCCGCCGATCAAGCGGATGCTCTGGCTTTGCAGGCCAGTCTGGCGCAGCAGGTCCAGGCCGTAGCGCAGGCCGAAGGTGGTGCCTTCGACCACCGCGCGGCACAGGTTGGCGCGGGTCAGGTTGGTCATGGTCAGGCCGTGCAGGCTGCCGGTGGCGTGGGGCAGGGCGGGCACGCGTTCGCCGTTGAGAAACGGCAGCATGCTCACGCCGTCGGCGCCGATGGGCGCTTGCTCGACCAGGGCGTTGAACGCGGCCAGGTCCAGGTCGAACAGCTCGCGGATCACCCCAGTGGCGTTGGTCAGGTTCATGGTGCAGATCAACGGCAGCCAGCCGCCGCTGGATGAACAGAAGGTGGCCACCGAGGCTTGCGGACTGACGCTGGGTTGGTCGGCAAATGCATACACGGTGCCCGACGAGCCGAGGCTCATGGTGATCACGCCAGGGGCAATATTGCCAGTGCCGATAGCGCCCATCATGTTGTCGCCACCGCCGCTGGAGACGATGGCGTTGGGGTTGATGCCCAGGCGTTCGGCAATCGCCGGAAGAATCGTACCGACGCTTTGATCGGCCTCGATCAGTTGTGGCAAGGCGTTTTCAAGGCGTCCGCTCGGGTCGATGTGCTTGAGCAGCGCCACATCCCATTCACGGGTGCGCACGTTGAAGTAGCCGGTGCCCGACGCATCGCCATACTCGGCGACGGCGCGGCCGGTGAGCCAGTAATTGAGGTAGTCATGGGGCAGCAGGATATGCGCGATGCGCACGAAGATGTCCGGGTGCTGCTCGCGGGTCCACAGCAGCTTGGACACGGTGTAGCCCGGTGCAATCGCCACGCCGAGACGTTCCAGGGAACCGCCTTCACCACCCAGGTGCTGCAAGAGTCGGTCGTTTTCCGGCGCGGTCTCGGTGTCGCACCAGAGTTTCGCCGGGCGCAGTACCTGGCCTTGGTTATCCAGCAGCACCAAACCATGTTGCTGGCCGGAAACGCCGATGCCGAGGATGTCCTGGCCGTCCACGCCGGCCTGTTGCAGGGCGCGGTGGGTGGCTTCGGTAAAGGCGTCCAGCCATTCCTGGGTGTGCTGCTCGCGCCGCCCATTGGCGCCGCTGATCAAGGTGTGCGCAGCCGCGCCGAGGCCCAGTACCTTGCCGCTGGAGGCGTCGAGGACGACGGCCTTGGTACCTTGGGTGCCGCAGTCGATGCCGAGAAACAGGTTTTGCTGGGTCATGAGGGTTTGCTCAGCATTATTGTTGGATTGAAATGCGGTCATTGTGGGAGCTGGCTTGCCTGCGATGGCAGTCTGTCAGTCACCTCATGGCTGCCTGATCGACCGCCATCGCAGGCAAGCCAGCTCCCACATGGTCAAGCTGGTTTCTTCAGGATATCTTGCAGGGTTTTTGTGACGCCCTTGTCGCGCAGACTCACATAGCACCGCTCGAACGCTGCCACAAACTCAGGCGAATTGGGAATAGCCTTGCCAAAAATCTCTTCCACGCCCAGCAGCCGTTTGCTGATCAACGCCTCATCACTCACCAGCCCCTGGCAAAACTCTGCACGCGGATCGGGGATCTTGTAACTCACGCCATTCTCGTCCACACCCTTGAGGTACAACGCCCACGCCGCTACTACCAGCGCCGCACGCTCAGTCTCGCGGCCATCGGCAATCAGGCGATTGATGGTCGGCACGGTGAACTTGGGAAACTTCGACGAGCCATCCGAACACACGCGCTCCAACTGGTCGGCAATCGCCTGGTTGGAGAAGCGGTCCACCAGGGTCTGCTTATACTCGGTCAAATCGATGCCCGGCACCGGCGCCAGGTTTGGCGTGACGTCCAGGTCCATGTAGGCGCGCATGTAGGCGACAAACACCGGGTCGTTCATGGTCTCGTGCACAAACCGATAACCCTTGAGAAACCCCAGGTAGGTCAGTGCCAGGTGGCTGCCGTTGAGCAGGCCGATCTTCATTTCTTCATACGGCGTGACGTCATCGGTGAACTGCACGCCGACCGTTTCCCAGGCCGGGCGACCGTTGACGAACTTGTCCTCCAGCACCCATTGCACAAAAGGTTCGCACACCACCGGCCAGGCATCGTCAATGCCGTGGTCATCATGCAATTGCAGGCGGTGCGCGGTGCTGGTCATCGGTGTGATGCGGTCGACCATGGCGTTCGGAAAGCTCACGTTGGCCTTGATCCAGTCGTGCAGCTCGGCATTGTGCAAGGCAGCGAAGGCCAGCAGTGCCTTGCGCGTCACGGCGCCGTTATGTGGCAGGTTATCGCAGGACATTACGGTAAACGCCGGTGTGCCCGCAGCGCGACGCTGGGTCAGGGCGGCGCAGATGAAGCCGAACACGGTCTTTGGCGCGCGCGGGTGCGCCAGATCATGCTGGATCTGCGGCAGGTGAGCCATGAATTCACCGTTGCTGTCGTCGATGCAGTAGCCGCCTTCGGTGATGGTCAGCGAGACGATACGGATCGCCGGGTCAGCCAGCTTGTCGATCAGCGCCTGGGCGCCGTCTTCGGCCAGCAGCATGTCACTGATCGAGCCGATCACACGCACTTCGGTGTCGTCGGTATCGCCCAGCTCGTACAAAGTGAACAAGTAGTCCTGGCCGGCCAGGTCGTCGCGGGCCTTGCGGTCTTCGGCACGCAGGCCGACGCCGCAGATGCTCCAGTCCAGGCCGATGCCGGTGTTCATCAGCGCGTCGGTGTAATACGCCTGATGCGCGCGATGGAAACCGCCGACGCCGATATGGGCGATGCCCTGCGTGGTACTGGCAATCGCGTAGGCCGGCAGTTTTACTTGCGCCGCTAACTGGGTGAGGTTCTGTTTATTCAGTTTCATCAGCAAAGTCTCGCGAAATCAGGCGGCAGCGCGCAGTGGGCGGGCCACGGCAACACCGTCGGTGTCGAACAGATGGCAGTGCGCCGGGTCCAGGTGCAGGTGCAGCGTCTCGCCATACTGGCTGGCCATGTCGCCGCGGATCCGCATGGTCAGCGGCTCGCCGTTGGCGGTGATGACGTGGCAGAAAGTGTCGCTGCCCAGACGCTCGCCGACGTCGGCGGTGACGGTCAGGGTGGTTTGGCCCGGGGAAGCCATTTCCAGATGTTCCGGACGAATGCCCAGGGTCACTGCACTGCCCACGCTCAAGGTGGCGCCACTCAGCGGCAGGTTGATCAACGTGCCAGCGTCCAACTGCACTTCGCAGCCTTGGCTTTCAACACGGGTGACTTTGCCCTTGAGGAAACCCATCTTCGGCGTACCGAGGAAGCCCGCCACAAACAGGTTGGCCGGCTGGTGGTACAACTCCAGCGGCGAGCCGACTTGCTCGATACGGCCACTGTTAAGCACCACCACCTTGTCGGCCAGGGTCATCGCCTCAACCTGGTCGTGGGTCACGTAGATCATGGTCGCTTGCAGCTCTTTATGCAGGCGCGCCAGTTCCAGGCGCATCTGTACGCGCAGGGCGGCGTCGAGGTTGGACAGCGGTTCGTCGAACAGGAAGATCTTCGGGTTACGCACAATCGCGCGGCCGATGGCCACACGCTGACGCTGGCCGCCGGACAGCTGCTTGGGCTTGCGCTCCAGCAGCGGGCCCAGCTCGAGGATGCGCGCCGCTTCGCTGACCTTGCTCTCCACCAGCTTCTTGTCGACACCGGCCAGGTCCAGGGCAAACGACATGTTCTTGCGCACGCTCATGTGCGGGTACAGCGCGTAGGTCTGGAACACCATCGCCAGGTCACGCTTGGCCGGGGTCACTTCGGTGATATCGCGGCCATCCAGTTCGATGGTGCCTTCGCTGACTTCTTCCAGGCCGGCGATCAGGCGCAGCAGGGTGGACTTACCGCAGCCCGACGGGCCGACGAAGACCACGAATTCCTTGTCGTTCACTTCAAGGTCGATGCCCTTGATGATGGAAAAGCCTTCGAAGCCTTTTTGCAGATTCTTGATTTTCAGGTTGGCCATGATGAGCCTCCGCTAGGAATTATTATTTAACGGCGCCAAAGGACAAACCGCGCACCAGCTGTTTCTGACTGATCCAGCCAAAGATCAGGATCGGCGCGCAGGCCAGGGTCGACACGGCGGACAATTTGGCCCAGAACAAGCCTTCGGGGCTGGAGTAGGAGGCGATCAACGCGGTCAGCGGCGCAGCGGCGGAAGAGGTCAGGTTCAGCGACCAGAACGCCTCGTTCCAGCACAGGATCAGCGACAGCAACACAGTGGACGCCAGGCCGCCCTTGGCAATCGGCAACAGTACGCGGACCATCTCTTGCCACAGGGTCGCGCCATCCAGGCGCGCGGCTTCGAGGATGTCCTTGGGGATGTCCTTGAAGTAGGTGTAAACCATCCACACCACAATCGGCAGGTTGATCAGGGTGTAGATGATGATCAGCGCAATGCGCGTATCCAGCAGGCCAAAGCTCTTGGCCAACAGGTAGATCGGCATCAGTACGCCCACCGGCGGCAGCATTTTGGTGGACAGCATCCACAGCAGCGTGCCTTTGGTGCGCTGGGTTTCGTAGAACGCCATGGAGTAGGCCGCTGGCACCGAGATCAGTAGGCAAAGCGCCGTTGCGCTGAAGGAAATCAGTACCGAGTTCCACGCGTAGCTGAAGTAATTGCTGCGCTCGTTGATGTGCAGGTAATTCTCCAGCGTCGGCGTGAAGATGAACTGCGGCGGCGTGGCGAACGCGTCGATTTCGGTCTTGAAGCTGGTCAGCACCATCCAGAAGATCGGGAAGAAGATCAGGATCGCGATGGCCCAGGCCAATGTGCCGAGCAACAGGCTTTGCAGGCGGCGGGATTGTTGAAGCGTCATGGCGCGGCCCTCAAGGCTTGTCAGTCAGGTTTTTGCCGATCATCCGCACCAGGATGATCGCCGCGATATTGGCGATGACCACGGCAATCAAACCGCCGGCCGACGCCATGCCCACGTCGAACTGCACCAGCGCCTGGTTGTAGATCAGGTAGGCGAGGTTGGTCGAGGCGTAGCCGGGGCCACCGTTGGTGGTGGTGAAGATTTCAGCGAACACCGAGAGCAGGAAGATCGTCTCGATCATCACCACCACGGCAATCGGGCGTGCCAGGTGGGGCAGGGTCAGGTGCCAGAAAATCGCGATGGCGCCGGCACCGTCCAGGCGCGCGGCTTCCTTTTGTTCCTGGTCGAGGGACTGCATGGCGGTCATCAGCAGCAGAATCGCGAAGGGCAGCCACTGCCACGACACAATGATGATGATCGACAGCAACGGGTAGTGCGCCAGCCAGTCCACGGGTTCTGCGCCGAAGAACTTCCACACGGCGGCGAGAATCCCCGAGACCGGGTGGAAAATCAGGTTCTTCCAGATCAGCGCGCCCACGGTGGGCATGATGAAGAACGGCGAAATCAGCAACACTCGCACCAAGCCACGGCCGAAGAACTCACTGGCCTCCAGCAGGGCGCTGATCAGCACACCGAACACCACGCTGATCAGCAACACGCTGCCCACCAGCAACAAGGTATTGGTGGCGCCGGGCAGGAAGCCCGAATCGGTGATGAAGTAGGTGAAGTTCTCCAACCCCACGAATTGGTTTTCGCCGGGGTAGAGCAGGTTGTAGCGGATCAGCGAAAAGTACAGGGTCATGCCCAGCGGCACGATCATCCACAGCAGCAGCAAGGCCACCGAGGGGCTGACAAGGAACCAGCCAGGGTTGGCCAGGCGGTTTTTGGCGGGTGTATTCATGGTATTCACGACCGGTACAGAGCAAGAATCGGAGTGCGGTCAGTGTGGGAGGGGGCAAGCCCCCTCCCACATTTGACGGTGGTGGGCCTGCTTTACTTGGGATAACCGGCCCGCTTCATTTCACGCTCGGTGGTGGTCTGCGCGGCGGTCAATGCAGCATCCACTGTCTGCTGACCCGTCAGCGCGCCCGAGAAGAACTTGCCGACCTGCGTCCCGATCGCCTGGAACTCAGGAATGGTCACCAACTGGATACCGATATACGGCACCGGCTTGAGCGTCGGTTTGGTCGGGTCTGCGACTTTCAGCGATTCGAGGGTCACCTTGGCAAACGGCGCGGCCTTCATGTACTCGTCGCTGTAGGTCGACTTGCGCGTGCCTGGCGGTACGTTGGCAACACCGTCGGTCTTGGCGACCAATGCGCCGTATTCTTTAGAGGTCGCCCAACTGGTGAACACCTTGGCGGCGTCCTTGGCCTTGGAGCTGGTAGGGATCGCCAGGCTCCAGGAGTACAGCCACGAAGTGCCTTTGTCGGTCTTCTCGTGCGGGGCAAAGGTAAAGCCGACATGGTCAGCCACTTTGCTTTGAGTCTTGTCGGTGACGAATGAGCCGGCCACGCTGGCGTCGACCCAGATCGCGCACTTGCCGCTGTTGAACAGCGCCAGGTTTTCGTTGAAACCGTTGCTGGAAGCACCCGGCGGGCCGGATTTCTTCATGTTGTCGACGTAGAAGTTCAGCGCGTCTTTCCATTCTGGACCGTTGAATTCCGGCTGCCACTTCTCATCGAACCAGCGCGCACCGTAGCCGTTGGCCAGGGTGGTGATCAGCGCCATGTTCTCGCCCCAACCGGCTTTGCCGCGCAGGCACAGGCCGTATTGCTCTTTGGTCTTGTCGGTGAGTTTGCTGGCGAATTCGCCGATCTGGGTCCAGGTCGGGTGCTCGGGCATAGTCAGCCCGGCGTCCTTGAACAGGTCGGTGCGGTAATAGGTGATCGAGCTTTCGGCGTAGAACGGCAGGGCGTACAGCGAGCCCTTGACGGACAAACCGTCACGCACCGAAGGGAATACATCATCGAGGTCGTAGGACGCCGGCAGGTCCTTCATCGGTTCCAGCCAGCCCTTGGCACCCCACAGTGCAGCTTCGTACATGCCGATGGTCAACACATCGAACTGCCCGCCCTGTGTGGCGATGTCAGTGGTGAGACGCTGGCGCAGCACGTTTTCTTCGAGCACCACCCAGTTCAGCTTGATCTCCGGATGCTCGGTCTCGAAGGTTTTCGAGAGCTTCTGCATACGGATCATGTCGCTGTTGTTGACGGTGGCAATGGTCAAGGTCTGCGCGCCAAGGCTGACGGCGCTGAGGGTCATGCAGGTAGAGACAAGCAGGGCTTTTGCTGTGAACTTCATCGCGCACTCCATTTCCGCGCCCAGGGGGCTACAGAAGGACAGTTATTGTTGTTGTGTCTTCCCACAGGGAGTCAGGAAGAGTGTGCGTTGATTACAGCCTTCTAATTGCGCTGTGACAAATCCTTGGGAACACTGGGACTGATACTTTTTTGCACTGTCTTTGGGGTTGGCTGAAACTTTTCACTGCCCGGCCTGGGCGAAAATCGCTGCACTGCAACTGCGTGCGGTTTTCGCCCGGCGCCGCAGGGGCTTAGGGGTTGATATAACCGTGAGGATACGGCGTCTTCGGTTTCGTGATTAGGGCATCCATCCAGTCTGTGTCCAGTGGGCTTATGGTCTTGTTGCCGTCCACTATTTTTATGCCATCACGCTCCCATTGCGTCATGACCGCTTTCAATTTTTGCGTGTACTCACGAGCGGGGCTGGCAATGCCTGCCCACGGGTCGACAATCCAGGCATCCGCCCACTCAGGTTCCGAGAAGTCGACCGTTGCTGCAGGTAGCCCGGAGGGGCCGCCCACCACAGTGAATGCGTGAGCATCTGAGGCTGCCCATTCGTAGGCATTGCCACCACTCTTTTTGATGATGTCCCTCGAAAGCAGGGCCATTTCTCCGCAATTGCCGGCGCCGGCTTTCATAATCATGTCAGAGCGATTCCGCGCACTGCTGGGAATGCTTCGACGCAACCATGCGAGGGTCTGGCTGGCTGCGTCTGCTCGTGCAATATCCGATGCTGAGCGTATCTGGTTGCCTGGGCCTAGCCCGGTGGCCGTCATGGAACGGGTTACCGTGTCTTTTACCTGCTGCGCCAGGAGTTTGTTTTGCTGCTCGGCTGTTAACGTCGAGAAGTTCGATGGCGTTGTCAGAGCGGTTACTTGATTTGGCTTCAGGGCGATATTCGCCTTGCCAATCGCTTCGCTACGTTGCAACTGATAGAGCACCTCGCGCTGTTGCTCCTTCGTCATGCTTTTAACGAAAGCACCTAACTCATCGACATCTTTTTTCTGGTAACCCAAACGCTTCAACTCTTCCAGCGCCGAGTCCAGTTTGGGCAGGGCGATGAATTCGGCATCCAGTGGTGTTCTGGACACGCCTTGGCGGATGCTGAATTTATTCCGATAGCCATTTACGAGTGATAGGTCGTTGGGTGTGGTTTTAAAGAATGTGAGTTCACCGGATGCCGTGGTATTCAGTTTCGCGTAATAGAACTCCGCGGTGTCCGCCTCGATCACCAGGTACTTTTCGGTGTCGCCAGGCGTTCGACCGTTAACGATGACCGCGCGAACTTCGCGCTTGTCGTCACAGATATCGCTGATGCTGTTGAGCTTGATTACACGCGTTTCCTGGTTCAGTGCTCCGTTGGTTTGCCCAGCGTAAAAGCCAAACTGTGGATCATGTTTGATGCTGCCGGTTATCTGCGATTTGTAGGTGATGCGCTTGTTGTCCTGAGTCGGGTGAAGTTGAGGCCCCATTTCGCTTTCAATCACTTGGCAGCGGCGTCGTTCGAAGACGACAAATTGATCCTTTCTGAAAAGCTTCCGCGGTGAGGGGAACAAGCGTACATGCTCAAGTGCTTGTAGCTCCTGAGTCAATTCGTTGGGAGTGTTCTCAATGATTTTGGAGAAGCACGTGTCATTGGCACCGCGTTTGGCTCTGCCGCCAACGGAGGGTGCCTCACAGATCGCTTCGAACTTATCCAAGGGCTTAAAGTGGTCGGCCGACTCCAGGTCGGTGAGTACATTGGGATTTCGGGCATCGTAACGGTATACCTTGCCGTCATTGACCAGGTCGAAGCCATTGGCGCGAGGCAGGGTATATGCATCGGCGGCCAGGGGCTTTTCAGTTACCAGGGCTTGAGTGCCGCTTGAGAAAGTCTCTTGGCGCAGGGGGGCTGATGTATCCGAGATAAAACCCTCCAGGGCGGGGCCATAAGCCGCCTGTGTCTTGGCGTCGTAGGCGTACCATTCACCGTCCTGGAATACTGTGGTGACCTTGACTTGGTTCTGGGTGTTGGAACGTATGACTCTGCCGTCGGCCATGTCTGCCGTTTGCTCTGCAATGCGGCTATCCTGCATGCGGCTCAATGTGTTGATCGAATTCGAGGTGCTGGCGGCGGTTACATCTTTGAGTGCAATGCTTTCGGCTTCTTCTGCTCCGAACTTCTCGACAAACTTGCCAGAAACCTTGGCAATGGCCCACGCAGCACCTGTTTTTGCTAGCGCCCATATTTTCCCAGCGCCTTCAGTGGCCACGTAGAGCGCGATATCAATGAGTAGATCACCCGCCGCTTTGGCGTATTCACCGTGGTAAATATCTTCAAGGCTGCTGCCGCCTGGAAGGGCACGTAAAAGGCCTTTGAAGAAGTCGCTGGGTTCTACTCCCTGTTCAACTGCATTGTGCAACCCACGGTGGATAGCGATGAAGGTACTTTTGCGCAGGTAGGCCGTGTCAACCAGCACCTTGGCGAGGTCCTCCATCCTCTCGCCGTCGTAAACGGAGGATGCGTCACTTGCAGGGCGTTCAAGGAAGAGCCTTTCACGCAACTCAGGGCGTTTGTCGTCGTCAGCACGCTCGATGAGGATGAATTGCTCGCTTACCCTCAATACAACATCGGAGGTGACACCCTGTTTGGGCTCTGTCCCGTTTTTGAGCGCGTCCATGTCGATGGCAAGGCTGACTTTTTCGTCTAGCGGCGTTAATGGATCAATGTCGGGGATTTTGACGATTTGCCCAGTTGCCGGATAGACCGCGAAATCCCTCCTCACGCCTTCGTAGACGGAGGTTATGATGATGCCACTGGCGGCACCTTCCACTTGCAGAAGTTCCACCGCTCCAAAGTTAAGGCTATTGCGCTCTTCCAGCGGCAACTTGCTGAGCATATCTTTGAACAGGGAAATCTTACTGGCCCTGCGCTGGGTGAAGTCTGGCTGGATGGCTTTGTCGAATTGCTCGTTGATATCTGGCAACTCATGTGCCTTTTTGCGCAGGTCTTCGAAGTTCAGACCTGGTTGGCCTGTACTCCAACTTTCACCCAGGCGGCCGGCCTCATAGACCTCGACGATGCTTGCGTTAATGCCGGAAAAGAGCCCGCCCGCGACCTTTTCCCATAGGACCCGGCTCTCAAAATCGATGGCTGAGCCAAACTGCTCTTTCAGTGCCGCCAGGGCCATGGCCCTTCTGCTCGGCGGTTCGACGGTTCGCAGGTAACGCTTGGCTTGCGAGGTCTCATTGATCTGTGTATCGAGTTTTTCCTGGCTGTCGTTCAGCTGATCGAGGCTATATTCGTCGTTGTTGTTTTTCCCAAGATGGTTATTGATGACGGCCCAATCAATCACCGGGTTCAGTTGGGCGACGGCCTGCAGGCGGTTTTCCTCTGCTGAAATGGGCTTGATGTTATGAAAGTCCATGACCTGCTGGTAAGTCATGTTCGCGCTGGCACCGGCGGCTATCAGTTCGATTCGATTTACCGCACTTGAAAAGTTGACCCATTCTGGGGAACCGAACTTCAACGTCGACGGTATGTCTTTGACCAGCAAATGTGGCGCGGCACCGGACATCAATAGGCGGGTGACTGCCGGACGAAGGTTGGTCGGGACCTGTTGGGTATCAGCCAGATGTTGGCTTAAAAGCTCACTGAGCTTGCCAGCGCCTAAGCCCCAGTTCGCAGGCCACATGAAGTCGAAACCTGCAACGCGATTGCGCTGGGTGCCGGCCGTTGGATCAAGCTCTAGTACAAGCGCGGTCAATAGCCATTGCTTTAGGCTGGTTGGGGTAGCAGCGCCCTTCATTGCGGTTTGCAAGTGTGTGGCGAGCTCCAGGGCGATGTCACTGGAGAGGAGTTGTTGCAGTGCCTGATCTGGGTTGCTGCTCAGGTTGGAAACGCCGGAACTCAAGAAGCTGAGAAGGGTGCTGTGGCTTCCAACAGACGTTTTGACGAACTCACCCACCGCGCTGCGTTGCTCGGCACTCAACGGTAAGTCCGTGGACAAGAAGCCCCATTGGTTGCCTAAGGGAGGTGCCTGCGGGATCTCGGTTTGCAACGCCAGCAACAAGTTATCGACCTGTGCAGCCGACGTCGCACCGTACCAGCCGTGGTCTGACAGAAACTTCTGGAGTGTCGTGGTGCCCTTGGGCTGGTGGCTGGAGTCCGGATCCACCGTAAAGCGGGTTGTGGCGTCGTTATCGACATTCCCGAATTTAAGCTGATGAATCAGCGCATGCCTGTCATTGCTGTCGCCTAACGCGGTTTTGCGCTGGTTCAGCCAGCTCACGATTTTCCCTGGGTTTTCAGGTGGCGTTGGAAACTCCAATGTTCGGCCCATCAGCTCCGTGTGTCGCGTGAACGCCTCGCTGTCGTAGTCGGTACTGATGGAATAGAAATTGGCCACCCACTCAAAGGATGCGCTGCTGTCGTTGGCCTGAGCCAGCGTGATCGGTTTTCCGTGTGCGGTGAATGCCTCGGCAGCGGTCAACACTGGCGTGAGCACGTCAAAATGCTCTGCCGGGTATTTTTTCGTGAAGTCAGTGGCGGTAAAACGCTGTTCAACACCACCGACCTTGCCGATCAGCACTCGGTCCGTTGGGTCAAAGCGCAAGGAACTCAGGTCAATGCCCTGTTTCGCGGCCCACTTGGTAAAACCGCTGCTCTTCAGGGCTTTGTCCAAGTAAGCCAGCCATTGTCCGAACAGGCTGTTGGCCGGGATCGGTTCAATCTTTTTTGATGCAGGAGGGGTCGGGTCGCTCTTGAGCTCAAGCATCACGCGATGCGTAGTGCCGACCAGTTCGGCTTCGGCACGTGCCAAGGTGTCTTCTGGCGTGTCGGGGCCTGGTGCCGCGTTTACGGGCGGTGCGGGGTTGGTCTGTGGCACGTTGGCCTTGGCTGCTGCCGCCAGGGTTTCAAGCGGCGTAAGGTGCAGTGGTTTTCCAGTGAGTTGCAATATGACGGCCTGCTGCGCCGCGCGTACGCTCAGCGAGCGGGCAACGTCAGTGGGCGTGCCGACCAATGCCTTGAAGCCGTCGACTTGAGTGATTTTGGCACTTCTGCGCAGACTCGCTTCTTGCACTCTTCGCGCCCAGCCAGGCTTAGGGAAGTCATTTCGAGGCAGTCCTTCTTCCGCGTAAAAACGGAGCACTTCTGAAACCTCTGCAGAGCGTGCGTTGGGGTAGTAGACGTAGTCGCCTGAGCCTGTCGCCATACGTTCTACCGCCGGTTGTACTTGCGGCCAGACGTCGGACCAACCGGAGAGGCCGTTCAAAACGAAGGTGGTTTCGACGCCATTGACTTTGCCTATCAAGGTTCCGTCCTCCGAAATGATCCGGACGCTCGACACGTCAAGGTTTTGTTCTTTTGCGAACGCCGTAAAGGCAACGCCGTTCAGCGCCTCCTTGAGGTTGTTACGTACGAGGTTGAAGGTCGAGTACTCGGGCAGTTCTTCAATCGTGAATCCTGACAACGTGCCAATCGCTTGGCTGCTCAGGCGGGCCAGGGCCTGATCGGCGTCCTTGATTTTTTGTGCCGCCGACGCGGGCTCGAAATCTGCCAGTAGTCGGTTCAACCGGGCAGGTGGCAGGTTTGCAAGCTGTTGTTTGGCGTCCCTTTGGCGCTGCTGGACTGGGCCGTATTGAGCCGCGTAGTAGCTGTCGGTATTACTTATCGAACTGAAGTTTCTCTCTCTCATCAGCCGATCAATCGCCATTAGCGTGTCGTCACTGTTGAAGCGGCTGTTGCGCTCCAGATAAAAGCCTGCGACGTTCGCCGCTGGTGCGTGCCCTCGGTCGCGGAACGTGATGTCCCCGCGCATTTTGTTCGACGCGGTCAAAACGGCAGATGAAGCGTTCGCCCATTCGGGATCTTGTGTCAAAGAGAAACTGAAGGTTTGGTTGTGTCTGCGCCCAGTCAGGTCTCCATTGGCCTTGATGACAAGACTTGAAATATCAATACCTTTGGTTTGGGCAAAGGTCTTGAAAGGCTCCGCGTCGAGTGCGTCAGCCAGTTCGTTCCAGGCAAGGCCGAACGTTGAGCTGGGCGGGATGGCAATTGGGGCTGCACTAGCGAGGCTGTATGGGGTCGCATTCACCCGAATGCGGATCAGATGATTGGCGAAATTAATCGCCAGTTGGCTGTCGCTGTCTTCAACCAAGGCATTGGCGAACTGCTGGACCGCAGTGTCGCCGGCGTTTTGCGCAGGGGCGGCATTTCCCAGTTCTCGGCGCACTCGAGAAAAACCATGGCCTTTGTTAGGCATGGCGCGCGACGGGTTTTGGAGTATTTCGTCAATAAGCTGGGTGTAAGTTTTTTGCGGATTGAGCGCGCTTGGCTGGTTCAGGAGCCGCTCGACTTCATTGTGCAGCACTGTTTCGTCTGTGGTGCCCTGTACCAACTGACTGATCTGTTCGGCCAAACTTGGCTGCTCTTCTGTCACCGTGTAGCTGAGCAGATCAAGGAGCCGCTGCGGCGCGTGTTTGGGCATATTTGTCGCGTATTCGGGCTGCGAGCGCTCCATTTGCCCGTTTTGACGTGCCTGAAAAAGTCCGACGACTTTGGCGGCCGCCGGGTTCTCAGGCGCCGCGTGCAGGCTTTGTCTTGTAGGTTCCGTGGGCGTAACAGAGGTGGTTAAGCGAGAGCGGTGAACTCTGGTCATTAGTCGAGCGCCTTATGCCTGCGTGTGAAAAATACGCCACCCAACGAATGAAAAAGAAGCGTTGGGTGTGTGCTCACTCTGTGGCTTGGCTATTTAAAGGGTTCCATTGCGTGAAGGCAGCGATCTAAAGGCCTGATTTGTAGCCGTTTGCTTGTGTCGTAAGATGCTGGCCGCGGTTTTCTTCGGTGAGCCGTTGCACTGCCAGGCGTCGGTAGTGGGAGGGTGTCATGCCCTTGAGTTGCTGAAAGCGCCGGTTGAAGTTGGAGATGTTATTGAAGCCCGATTCGAAGCACACATCGGTCACGGCCTTGTCGCCGTCGGCCAGCAACTCGCAGGACTTGCTGATGCGCAGCCGATTGACGAATTCGATAAACGTGCGTCCGGTGGCCTGTTTGAATACCCGTGAAAAGTACGTGGGCTTCATCCCCAAATACTCCGCCACTTCTTCAAGTGGCAACTCGCGCGCGTAGTGGGCAAAGATATAGTCCACCGCGCGGTTGGTACGGTCGATGCTGTGTTCATCGGCCAGTTGCGGCGTAGTCACCCCGGAGAGCAGTTGGTAGTCCTCACACGCACTCAACACTTCCAGCAGGATAAAGAAGTGCCCCAGGCGCGCCATGCCTTGGGTGTCCTCGATGCGCTGCATCAAGGTCAGGGCCTGGGCGATGGTTTTTTTGCAGCGGAACTCGATGCCGTACTGCGCGCGCTCCAGCAACGGCGCCAGGGTCTTAAGTTCGGCGAAGATGTGGCTGCCTTGCTCGAACAGCTCATCAGTGAAATTCACCAGCATGTCACGCTTGGGCACCACCTCGTTTTCCTCCACCTGGCTGATCCAGTTGTGGGGCAGGTTGGGACCCGTGAGAAACAGGCTTTCCGGGTAAAAGTTGCCGATGTAGTCGCCGATGAACACCTTGCCGGAGCTGGCCACGATCAGGTGCAGCTCATATTCTTTGTGGAAGTGCCAGCGCACCAGCGGGCAGGGGAAACCGTGCTGGCGATAGATGATGGACAGGCCGTTGTGGTCGTCCATCAACTCGTAGGAAGGGTCGGTGATTCGCGTTGCTCGGGTCATGTTGCCGTCGCTTTTTTGTGGTTGCTGCGTAGGATAATGCCCCGTCGCGCGCGCCCTCGCCAGCGCTGGTGTTTATAGGCTGCGGTTTTTCGCCTCGATCCACTGGGACATGTACTGCGTACTCTTATGCGCGTGGTGGCGCAGCATGCTGCCGGTGAAGTTGTCCCGGCGGTGGGCAGCCAGGTTGCCGCGACAGTGTTCCAGACACGCCACCAACGCCGGCCCGTGGGTGGCCTCGTTGTAGCGTCGGGCCAGCAACCGACGGCCGTCTTCCTGGGCCTGGGTCCAACGTTCACGATCCTGATACAGCGCCACGGCGGCGGCTGCCAGGGCGGGGGCGCTGTGTTCGATCATGCCGGGCCACGGCTGATCATCACCCATGGCTTCGGCGCCGATGGGCGTGGTGATGTTCGGTGTGCCGCAGAGCATCGCGTCCGCCAGTTTGCCCTTGATGCCGGCACCGAAGCGCAGGGGCGCCAGGCAGATACGTGCGGCGGCCATGACTTGCAGGGCATCTTCGGCCCAATTCATCACATGAAAACCCTGCGCCGGGTTGTGCAATGCCGTGGCCTTGGGCGGGGTATAGGACCCGTAGATATGCAGCTGCGCGCCGGGCAATTGCTGGCGAATCAGCGGCCACAGGCTGTTTTTCATCCATAACACCGCATCCCAGTTGGGCGCGTGGCGGAAGTTGCCGATGCTGAGGAAGTGCGCACGGTCTTCAAACGGCACGAAGGGCTCGGTCGGCGGCTGCAACATCAGCGGGCACCAGTGGAGCAGGGCGGCGGGTACCTTGAATTGCTCGGTGAGCAGCCGCGCTTCCACGTCCGAGATCATCAGGCTGATGTCACAGCGGTAGATCGCGGCAATCTCGCGCTTGGCGATGTCCGTATCGGCCATCAGCTGGAATTCATCATCCAGCGCCGGCGCGAACAGGGCGCTGAAATCCTCGCTGTGGGGATGGGCTTTGAGGTGATCCTTCAGACGCTGCTGGCGCGCGTCGCGCAGACTCTGCAGGTCACAGGTTTCCAGCACCCGCAGGGCATCGGGACAGTGCTTCTCAACGCGCCAGCCGAACTGTTCCTCCATCATGAAACGGTCGAACAGCACGATATCCGGCGCCAGTTCGCGGACAAAATCATCGAAGCTGCTGTTATTGAGTTCTATGGCACATTCGGCGATGCCCAGTGCAGTCAAGTCGGCCTTGTGTTCGCCAATAGTGGCGGGGCTGCTGAAGGTGATATCCCAACCTTGCGTAAGAAAACTCTCAAGAATTTGCATCATATGCCCGCCGGCGGCCGAGGAACGGGGTTCCGGCCAGACGTATCCAATGACCAGGACTTTGGTGGCAGGGGCATTCATCGACATCGTTTTCCTTGAGGGGCAGGGCGCAAAGCGCGCAATTAAACCATAACCGACGACATGACAATTTATGTTTGGCGGTAGGTAGCGAACGTACTTTGTGGTTAACTTCGGCCTCTCGAATTCGTTAAACCCAAATCAGCATAAGGATTCCGTTCATGGCTCAAGTCACCCTTCGTGGTAACCCTGTCCAGGTTGAAGGCGAATTGCCGAAAACCGACACCCAAGCCCCTGATTTCACCCTGACTGCCGGCGATCTGTCGGACGCGACCCTGGCGACCTTCGCCGGCAAGCGCAAAGTGCTGAACATCTTCCCAAGCGTCGACACCCCGACCTGCGCGACCTCGGTTCGCAAGTTCAATGCCCAGGCCAACGACCTGAGCAACACCGTCGTGCTGTGCATTTCCTCTGACCTGCCGTTTGCCCAGAAGCGTTTCTGCGGCACTGAAGGCCTGGACAATGTGCTGAGCCTGTCGGACTTCCGCAACGCTGACTTCGCGGTCGACTACGGCGTTTCGCTGGCTGACGGTCCACTGCAAGGCTTGACCGCCCGCGCCGTGGTGGTATTGGACGAGAACAACAACGTGCTGCACAGCGAACTGGTGCCAGAAATCGGCCAAGAGCCGAACTACGAAGCAGCCCTGGCTGTTTTGAAGTAACTGTTTCGGTACGTTACTGTCGTTTTGCAGTAACACGCTTGATGCATGATTGCGGCCTGGCCTAGTCCAGGCCGTTTTTATTGGTAGCTCAGATGCTTAGCGAAACGGCCGATGAACTAAGGTCAGAAGTTAAAAGTTGTAAGCCCAAGGTAAATAGCCGGTAAAGGCGCTTTTCTAAATGCGCCCCAGTGCTTATCTTTCAGCCTCCCAAAGAAGAAGCTCTCGCGCCCAATGGTTGATCACTCCATGCAATCCTCCCCCCGTAAGTCCCGCCGCTGGCTGTTCGGCCTGCTTGTGCTGCTGGTTATTGCCGGCCTGTGCTGGAAGTTCTGGCCCGCCAGCCACAAGGATGCCGCCGCGCAGGCGCCAGCCGGACGTGCCGGCAAGTCGGGGATGATGCGCCCGGGTTTCGGTGGCTCTACCGGCCCGGTGCCAGTGCGCGTGGCGCCTGCGGTGCTGGGCGAATTCCCGGTGTACTACAAGGCGCTGGGCACGGTTACTGCGCTCAATACCATCAATGTGCGCAGCCGGGTGGGCGGTGAGTTGGTAAAGATCGCCTTTGAAGAAGGCCAGATGGTCAAGGCCGGTGACCTGCTCGCCGAGATCGACCCGCGCAGTTACCAGAACGCCTTGCTCCAGGCCCAGGGCACGCTGATGCAGAACCAGGCCCAGCTGAAAAACGCCCAGGTCGACGTGCAGCGTTACCGCGACCTGTACGCCCAGGACAGTATCGCCAAGCAGACCCTGGACACCGCCGAAGCGCTGGTCCTGCAATACCAGGGCACGGTCAAGACCAACCAGGGTGCGGTGGATGACGCCAAGCTCAACCTCGAATTCACCAAGATCCGTGCGCCAATCAGCGGCCGCGTCGGCTTGCGCCAGGTCGACGTCGGCAACCTGGTAGCAGCCAACGACACCACGTTCCTCGCCGTTATCACTCAAACCCAGCCGATCAGCGTGGCCTTCACCTTGCCGGAGAGCACACTGGAAACCGTGCTCGCCCGCTACCACGCCGGCAACAAGCTGCCCGTGGAAGCCTGGGACCGTGGCGACGTGAAGCAACAGGCTACCGGCGTGCTGCAGAGCCTGGACAACCAGATCGACGTCACCACCGGGACCCTGAAATTCAAGGCGCGCTTTGATAACAAGGACCAGGCGCTGTTCCCCAACCAGTTCGTCAATGTGCACCTGCTGGCCGACACCCTGCATAACGTCGTGCTGGCGCCGTCGGCGGCGATCCAGTTCGGCAACACCGGCACCTTCGTCTATGTGCTCGACGGCGATAAGAAGGTCAAGGTGCAGCCGCTGGTGGTGGGGGATACCGATGGCGACAACACCGTGATCAAAGAGGGCCTCAAGGCCGGCGATCGCGTGGTGCTGGAAGGCACCGACCGCTTGAAGGACGGCAGTGAAATCGAAGTGGTCAACGACAGCAGCGAAGTGCCGACCACCCCGACCGAGCACCTGCAAGGCAAGCCCGCAGCGAAAGGGGAGACCGGCACCACTGCCGGCAAGGCGCAAAAGGTCGGTTCATGAACCTGTCGCGGCTGTTTATCCTTCGCCCGGTCGCCACCACGCTGAGCATGCTGGCCATTGTGTTGGCCGGCATCATTTCGTATCGCTTGCTGCCGGTATCGGCCTTGCCCCAGGTGGATTACCCGACGATCCGCGTGATGACCCTGTATCCCGGCGCCAGCCCCGACGTGATGACCAGTGCGGTCACCGCGCCGCTGGAACGCCAGTTCGGGCAAATGCCCGGCCTTACGCAGATGGCCTCCACCAGCTCCGGCGGTGCGTCGGTGCTGACCCTGCGTTTCAACCTCGACATCAACATGGATGTCGCTGAGCAGCAGGTGCAGGCCGCGATCAACGCCGCGACCAACCTGTTACCCAAGGACCTGCCGGCGCCGCCGGTGTACAACAAGGTCAACCCGGCGGATACCCCGGTACTGACCTTGGCAATCACCTCCAAGACCATGCTGCTGCCCAAGCTCAACGACCTGGTCGACACGCGCATGGCGCAGAAAATCGCGCAGATCAGCGGCGTCGGCATGGTCAGCATCGCGGGCGGCCAACGCCAGGCGGTGCGCATCAAGGTCAACCCCGAGGCCCTGGCGGCCAATGGCTTGAACCTGTCGGACGTGCGTACCCTGATTGCCGCGTCCAACGTCAACCAGCCCAAGGGTAATTTCGACGGCCCCACCCGCGTTTCGATGCTCGACGCCAACGACCAATTGGTCTCGCCCCAGCAATACGCCGAACTGATCCTGGCCTACAACAATGGCGCGCCGCTGCGCCTGAAAGACGTAGCCCAGATCGTCGACGGCGCCGAAAACGAACGCCTTGCCGCCTGGGCCAACGAAAACCAGGCTGTGCTGCTGAATATCCAGCGCCAGCCGGGGGCCAACGTGATCGAGGTGGTGGACCGCATCAAGGCGCTGTTGCCGAGCATCACTGACAACCTGCCGGCCGGCCTCGACGTAACGGTACTCACCGACCGCACTCAGACCATCCGCGCTTCGGTCAAAGACGTGCAGCACGAATTGCTCATCGCCATTGCCCTGGTGGTGATGGTGACGTTCCTGTTCCTGCGCCGGGTCAGCGCCACGATCATTCCTTCCATTGCCGTGCCGCTGTCCCTGGTGGGCACCTTTGGCGTGATGTACCTGGCGGGGTTCTCCATCAATAACCTGACGCTGATGGCCTTGACCATCGCCACTGGTTTTGTGGTGGACGATGCCATCGTGATGCTGGAGAACATCTCCCGTTATATCGAGGAAGGCGAAACGCCGCTGGCCGCCGCGCTCAAGGGCGCCAAGCAGATCGGCTTCACCCTGATTTCCCTGACGCTGTCGCTGATCGCGGTACTGATTCCGCTGCTGTTCATGGCTGACGTGGTAGGGCGGCTGTTCCGAGAGTTCGCCATCACCCTCGCGGTGGCGATCCTGATTTCCCTGGTAGTCTCGCTGACCCTCACGCCGATGATGTGCGCACGCTTGCTCAAGCGTGAGCCCAAGGAGGAAGAGCAGGGCCGCTTCTACAAGGCCAGCGGCGCCTGGATCGATTGGTTGATCGCGCGTTACGGCAGCATGCTGCAGTGGGTGCTCAAGCATCAGCCGCTGACCCTGTTGGTGGCCATCGCGACCCTGGGCCTGACCGTGTTCCTGTACCTGATCGTGCCCAAGGGTTTCTTCCCGGTGCAGGACACCGGCGTGATCCAGGGCATTTCGGAAGCGCCACAGTCGATTTCCTTTGCCGCCATGAGCCAGCGCCAGCAGGACCTGGCGAAGATCATCCTGGCCGATCCCGCTGTGGAAAGCCTGTCTTCCTACATTGGTGTGGACGGCGACAACGCGACCCTCAACAGCGGGCGCTTGCTGATCAACCTCAAGGCCCACGGCCAGCGTGACCTGAGCGCGGCCCAGGTGATCACCCGCCTGCAGCCGGAAATCGACAAGCTGGTGGGCATCCGCCTGTTCATGCAGCCGGTGCAGGATTTGACCATCGAAGACCGCGTGAGCCGTACCCAGTACCAGTTCAGCATGTCCTCGCCGGACGCCGAGTTGCTGGCATTGTGGAGTGACAAACTGGTCCACGCGTTGAGCCAGTTGCCCGAACTCACTGACGTCGCCAGCGACCTGCAGGACAAGGGCTTGCAGGTGTACCTGGTGATCGACCGCGACGCGGCTTCGCGCTTGGGCGTCAGCGTATCGACCATCACCGACGCGTTGTATGACGCCTTCGGCCAGCGGCAGATCTCCACCATCTACACCCAGGCCAGCCAGTACCGCGTGGTGTTGCAGGCCCAGTCCGGCGAAACCCTCGGGCCGGATGCGCTGAACCAGATCCACGTGAAAACCACCGACGGCGGCCAGGTGCGCCTGTCCAGCCTGGCCCGTGTGGAACAGCGCCAGGCGCAATTGGCGATTGCGCACATCGGCCAGTTCCCGGCAGTGATGATGTCGTTCAACCTGGCCCCCGGCGTTGCTCTGGGCAAAGGTGTGGAGCTGATCAACCAGACCCAGAAAGACATTGGCATGCCGGTGGGCGTGCAGACTCAGTTCCAGGGCGCGGCCCAGGCCTTCGAAGCCTCGCTGTCGAGCACTTTGCTGCTGATCCTGGCGGCGGTGGTCACCATGTACATCGTGCTGGGTGTGCTCTACGAGAGCTATATCCACCCGATCACCATTCTCTCGACTTTGCCGTCGGCGGCGGTGGGGGCCTTGCTGGCGTTGCTGCTCAGCGGCAATGACCTGGGCATGATCGCGATCATCGGCATCATCTTGCTGATCGGTATCGTCAAGAAGAACGCGATCATGATGATCGACTTCGCCCTCGATGCCGAACGCAACCAGGGCCTTGACCCGCAGACCGCGATCTACCAGGCGGCGCTGCTGCGCTTCCGGCCCATCCTGATGACCACGCTGGCCGCATTGTTCGGCGCGGTGCCGTTGATGCTCGCCACCGGTTCCGGTGCGGAATTGCGTCAGCCGCTGGGGCTGGTGATGGTGGGTGGCCTGCTGGTGAGCCAGGTGCTCACCCTGTTCACCACGCCGGTGATCTACCTGTACTTCGATCGTTTGGGCCGTCGCTGGCGCAAAGAGCCGCAAAGCCTGGAGCCGGTTGAGTCATGAACCTGTCCGGACCCTTCATCCGCCGGCCGGTCGCGACCATGCTGCTGAGCCTGGCGATCCTGTTGCTGGGCGGCGTGAGCTTCAACCTGTTGCCGGTGTCGCCGCTGCCGCAGATCGACTTCCCGGTGATCGTGGTGTCGGCCAGCTTGCCCGGTGCCAGCCCCGAGGTGATGGCGTCTACGGTGGCGACGCCGCTGGAGCGCTCGTTCGGCGCGATTGCCGGCATCACCACCATGAGCAGTTCGTCGAGCCAGGGCTCTACGCGGGTGATCCTGGCGTTCGACTCCGACCGTGATATCAACGGCGCGGCGCGGGAAGTGCAGGCGGCGATCAATGCCTCGCGCAACCTGCTGCCCAGCGGTATGCGCAGCATGCCCACCTACAAGAAGATCAACCCGTCCCAGGCGCCGATCATGGTGCTGTCGCTGACCTCGGACGTGTTGCAAAAGGGCCAGCTGTACGACCTGGCCTCGACCATTTTGTCGCAGAGCCTGTCCCAGGTGCCCGGCGTCGGTGAAGTGCAGATCGGCGGCAGCTCCTTGCCGGCGGTGCGTATCGAGCTCGAACCCAAGGCCCTCGACCAGTACGGCGTGGCCCTCGACGATGTGCGCAACACCATCGCCAACGCTAACCAGCGCCGGCCCAAGGGTTCCCTGGAAGACAGCCAGCGCAACTGGCAGATCCAGGCCAATGACCAGTTGGAAAAGGCCAAGGACTACGAACCGCTGCTGATCCGCTACCAGAACGGCGCGGCGCTGCGCCTGGGCGACGTGGCCAAGATCAGTGACGGCGTGGAAGACCGCTACAACAGCGGTTTCTTCAACAATGAACCGGCGGTGCTGCTGGTGATCAATCGCCAGTCTGGCGCCAACATCATCGAGACGGTCCGGCAGATCAAGGCGCAGTTACCGGCGTTGCAGGCGGTGCTGCCGTCCAGCGTCAAGCTGAGCCTGGCCATGGACCGCTCGCCGGTAATCACCGCGACTCTGCACGAAGCCGAGATGACCTTGCTCATCGCCGTGGGCCTGGTGATCCTGGTGGTGTACCTGTTCCTCGGTAACTTCCGCGCCTCGCTGATCCCCACCCTGGCGGTGCCGGTCTCATTGGTGGGCACTTTTGCGGTGATGTACCTGTATGGGTTCTCGCTGAACAACTTCTCGTTGATGGCGTTGATCCTGGCCACCGGTTTGGTGGTGGACGATGCCATCGTGGTGCTGGAGAACATTTCGCGGCATATCGACGAGGGCGTGCCGCCAATGAAGGCAGCGTACCTGGGGGCCCAGGAAGTCGGCTTTACCTTGCTGTCGATGAACGTGTCGCTGGTGGCGGTGTTCCTCTCTATCCTGTTCATGGGGGGGATTGTCACCAACCTGTTCCGCGAGTTTTCCATCACCTTGTCGGCGGCGATCATTGTGTCGCTGATTGTTTCGCTGACCCTGACCCCGATGCTCTGCGCGCGCTGGCTCAAGCCGCATGTGAAGGGCGAGATGACCGGTTTGCAACGCTGGAGCCAGAAGGTCAACGACCGCATGGTCGCCGGCTACGCCACCAGCCTGGACTGGGTGTTGCGCCATCGACGCCTGACCTTGCTCAGTCTGTTGCTGACCATCGGCATGAACGTGGCGCTGTATGTGGTGGTGCCGAAGACCTTCATGCCCCAGCAGGACACTGGCCAGTTGATCGGTTTTGTGCGCGGTGATGACGGGCTGTCGTTCAGCGTGATGCAGCCGAAAATGGAAACCTTCCGCAAGGCGGTGCTCAAGGACCCGGCGGTGCTCAGCGTGGCCGGCTTCATTGGCGGCAACAACGGCACCAACAATGCGGTGATGCTGGTGCGCTTGAAGCCCATCAGCGAGCGCAAGATTTCCGCCCAGGCGGTGATCGAGCGTCTGCGCAAGGAGGTGCCGCTGGTGCCGGGCGGGCGGTTATTCCTGATGGCCGACCAGGACCTGCAATTCGGCGGCAGCCGCGACCAGACCAGCGCGCAGTATTCCTACATCCTGCAAAGCGGCGACCTGGCGGCATTGCGCCTGTGGTACCCGAAAGTGGTGGCGGCCTTGCGCGAGCTGCCAGAACTCACTGCCATCGACGCCCGTGAAGGCCGGGGCGCGGCGCAGGTCACGCTGATTGTCGACCGCGACCAGGCCAAGCGCCTGGGCATCGACATGAATATGGTCACGGCGGTGCTCAACAACGCCTACAGCCAGCGGCAGATTTCCACCATCTATGACAGCCTCAACCAGTACCAGGTGGTGATGGAGGTCAATCCCAAATATGCCCAGGACCCGATCACCCTCAACCAGATGCAGGTGATTACCTCCACGGGCGCACGGGTGCCGCTGTCGACCATTGCCCATTATGAGAACAGCCTGGCCGACGACCGCGTCAGCCATGAAGGCCAGTTCGCCTCGGAGAACATCGCGTTCGACATGGCCCCCGGCGTGACGGTGGAGCAGGGCACCGCCGCTATCGAACGGGCGATTGCCAAGGTTGGCTTGCCGGAAGATGTGATCGCCAAGATGGCCGGTACCGCCGATGCCTTCGCAGCCACGCAGAAGGGCCAGCCGTTCATGATCCTCGGCGCGCTGGTGGCGGTATACCTGGTGCTGGGCATTCTGTATGAAAGCTACATTCACCCGCTGACCATCCTCTCGACCTTGCCGTCGGCCGGTGTCGGCGCGATGCTCGCGATCTACCTGACCGGGGGCGAATTCAGTCTGATTTCCTTGCTGGGGCTGTTCCTGCTGATCGGCGTGGTGAAGAAAAACGCGATCCTGATGATCGACCTGGCCTTGCAGTTGGAACGCCACGATGGCATGAACCCGCTGGAATCAATCCGCAGCGCCTGCCTGTTGCGTTTGCGCCCGATCCTGATGACCACCCTGGCAGCCATCCTCGGCGCCTTGCCGTTGCTGCTGGGCGCGGGCGATGGTGCGGAAATGCGCCGTCCGTTGGGCCTGACGATTATCGGCGGCCTGGTGTTCAGCCAGGTCCTGACCCTTTACACCACCCCGGTGGTCTACCTCTATCTCGACCGTGCGCGCCATCGCTTCAACAAATGGCGCGGCGTGCGTACCGATGCTGCCCTGGACACTGCGCTATGACCGATTCAACTCACGCCAATGCACCACGTCCGCGCGATTCAACGACTCCCGGCGTACCGCATTCCCCTGTAGGCGCCGGCTTGCCGGCGATAAACGCCCAGGCACCGCGTACCTCCCGGTTGGGCGCGTTATCGTTGACGACCTTTGCGAGCAAGCTCGCACCTACAGTGGGGTTGGCGTTGTTGCTCAGCGCCTGCGCCGTTGGCCCGGACTACCACCGGCCAGAGGTCATCGAGCCGGCGCAATTCAAGGAAGCCCAGGGCTGGCGCCAGGCCACCCCCAGCGACTCCCTGGCCCGTGGCGCCTGGTGGGAGTTGTACGGCGACCGCCAACTCAACGACCTGGTAACGCGCCTGAACACCTCCAACCAGACCGTGGCCCAGGCCGAAGCGCGTTTTCGCCAGGCCCAAGCCTTGGTGCGCAGTTCACGCGGGGCGTTTTACCCCACCGTCGACCTGAGCGTCGGAAAAACCCGCGCCAGCCAGGGCACCGGCAGCAGCAACGCCAGCCTCAGCAGTTCCAGCAGCGGCATCCGCGACACCCTCAATGCCCAGTTGGGCGTGAGCTGGGAAGCGGACATCTGGGGCAAATTGCGCCGTGGCCTGGAAGCCAATGAAGCCAGCGCCGAAGCCAGCTCGGCGGACTTGGCGGCGATGCGCCTGAGCCAACAATCGGAACTGGTGCAAAGCTACCTGCAACTGCGCGTCATGGATGAACAGACGCGCTTGCTGCAAGCCACGCTGGAGACCTATCAGCGCTCCCTGCAAATGACCGAAAACCAATACCGTGCCGGGGTTTCCGGCAAGGACGCGGTGGCCCAGGCACAAACCCAGCTCAAGACCACCCAGGCCAGCCTGATCGACCTGATCTGGCAGCGCGCCCAGCTGGAAAACGCGATTGCCGTGTTGATCGGCGAAGCGCCGGCCAACTTCAACCTGGCGGTGAGCAAGGACATCCCGGCACTGCCGCAGATTCCAGTGAGCCTGCCATCGCAACTGCTGGAGCGCCGCCCGGACATCGCCTCGGCCGAACGCTCGGTGATTGCCGCCAACGCCAACATCGGCGTGGCCAAGGCCGCCTACTACCCGGACCTGAGCCTGAGCCTGGCCGGTGGTTACTCCAGCAGCACCTACGCCGACTGGATCAGCCTGCCGAACCGCTTCTGGTCGGTGGGGCCAAAACTCGCCATGACGTTGTTTGACGGTGGCCAACGGTCAGCGGAAGTCGACCGCACCATCGCCAGCTACGACGAGACTGTCGCCAAGTACCGCCAGACCGTGCTGGATGGTTTCCGTGAAGTGGAAAACTACATGGTGCAGCTCAAGGTGCTGGAAGACGAGGCGGTGGTCAGCAATGAAGCACTGGACGCCGCCCGTGAATCGTTACGCCTGACCCAGAACCAATACAAGGCGGGGCTGATTGCCTACCTGGATGTGGTCACCACGCAAGCTACAGCCCTGAGCAACGAACGCACGGTATTGACGTTGCTGCAGACACGCCTGGTGGCCAGTGTGCAATTGATCGCGGCATTGGGCGGTGGCTGGGACGGGCAGACGCCGATTGTCGAGAAAGACTGACTCTGCGACGCCGATCATCTGTAGGAGCCGGCTTGCCGGCTCCTACAGGGGGGTGAAAAGGTCGACCTCCGCGCAGTGCAAAGGTGCGGTCGTCGAGGGTATTTTGAGCCAGTAGATTGGCGTCAAAATGCCACTAATGGCCCTCTGATAATTAATCAACTGCTCAAGAATTATTCTCGCTACAATCGCCCGCTTTGCCACCTGGCACGGGCGTCTCAGGCCCGCTGCGCACGAGAAGTCCCATGCTCATCGGTAGTTATTCACCCTCACTGGTCGTGATCTCACTGTTCGTTGCGATCCTGGCTTCCTACACCGCACTGGATCTCTCCGGTCGCATCGCTACCGCCAAAGGCCGTACCGTTTATCTATGGATAGCCGGCGGCGCCATGGCGATGGGGGTGGGGGTGTGGTCGATGCATTTCATCGGCATGCTGGCGCTGCGCTTGCCGTTTGCCCTGGGCTTCGATTTGGGCATCACCGCGCTGTCGTTGTTGATCGCGGTGTTGTCGAGCGGCTTTGCCTTGTGGTTGATCAGCCAACCGCGTTTGCCTGCCTGGCAACTGGGGTTTGGCGCGCTGGTCATGGGCACCGGCATCGCGTGCATGCATTACACCGGCATGGCCGCGATGCGCATGACCCCAGGCATCGACTATGACCCCACCTTGTTTGGCGCGTCGTTGCTGATCGCCGTGGTCGCGTCTGGCGCTGCACTGTGGATCGCCCACAATTTGCGCCGTAGCACACCGTACGTGCGTCTTTTACGAGGTGGCGCAGCGGTGGTGATGGGCTTTGCCATCGTCGGCATGCATTACACCGGCATGGCCGCGGCACGTTTCGCCGATGACAGTTTCTGCGGCGCTGCGCTGAACGGCTTGAGCGGCAAGGGCCTGGATAACCTGGTGCTGGTCACGACGCTGGCGGTGCTGGCCATTGCCTTGCTCACCTCGCTGCTCGACGCCCGCCTGGAAGTCCGCACCGCTGTGCTGGCCGATTCCCTGACCCAAGCCAACCAGGAATTGACCCATCTGGCCCTGCACGACATGCTCACTGGCCTGCCGAATCGCACGTTGCTGGCCGATCGCATTCAACAGGCCATGCAAGCGGTGAAAGAGCAGGGCGGTTGCTTTGCGTTGATGTTTATCGACCTCGACGGCTTCAAACCGGTCAACGATGCCTTTGGTCATCACATGGGTGACCAATTGTTGCGTGAAGTCGGCCTGCGCCTGCGCGAAGACTTGCGCAGCCAGGACACCTTGGCGCGCATCGGCGGCGATGAGTTTGTGTTGCTGGTGCAACTGACCCAGCCGGACGATGCCCTTGGCCTTGCCGAACGCCAGGTGATCCTGATCAACCGCGCCTTCCAGGTGGCCGAGCATGAGCTGAAGATCTCTGCCAGCGTCGGCATCGCAATGTTCCCGGGCAACGGTGGCAACCCTCAGGAATTGCTGATGAACGCCGACGCCGCGATGTACCACGCCAAAGGCATGGGCAAGAACGGCTACAGCTTCTTTGACGTGTCGATGAACAACAATGCACGCAAGCAATTGCAGCTGTTGCAGGACTTGCGTAATGCGGTGGAACAGGAGCAGTTGCGCCTGTACTACCAACCCAAGTTCGACGCGCTCAGCGGCATCCCGGTCGGCGCCGAAGCCTTGCTACGCTGGGAACACCCGCAACAGGGGTTGCTGCTACCGGCGACGTTTATCGAACTGGCGGAAAAGACCGGCTTGATCATTCCAATTGGGGAGTGGGTGCTCAACGAAGCCTGCCGTCAAATGAGTCTGTGGTACGTTCAGGGCTACGAAGATTGGCGCATCGCCGTGAACCTGTCGGCCTTGCAGTTCTGCCACGCCGGGTTGGTCAAGAGCGTGGCGGCGGCCCTTGAGCGGCACCAATTGCCGGCCAACAGCCTGACCCTGGAAATCACCGAAACCACGGCCATGAGCGACGCCGACGCGAGCATGACGGTGTTGCAGCAGCTGTCGGACATGGGCGTCGACTTGTCCATCGATGACTTCGGCACCGGTTATTCCAGCCTGATGTACCTCAAGCGCCTGCCGGCCAACGAGCTGAAGATCGACCGAGGCTTTGTGCGCGACCTGGAACACGACAGCGACGACGCTGCAATCGTCTCGGCCATCGTTGCCCTTGGCCAGGCCCTGGGGTTACGGATTGTTGCCGAGGGTGTCGAGACGGATGTGCAGCAGAATTTCCTGACACGGCTTGGGTGTAATTCCCTGCAGGGTTACCTGCTGGGCCACCCGTTGCCAGCAGAGGGCTTCATGGCAGATATCCAACGCGCCGAAGAGGCCGTTGCGCCTGACAAAAGCCGTGCGTGACAGGTATTCTTGGATCCAACCCTAAACATCAGGTTGAATCAGGAGATCGCACGCATGGACAAAGTCGTCATCATCACCGGGGGCAGTCGCGGGATTGGCGCCGAGACGGCCTTGCTGGCCGCTCGCCAAGGCTATCGCATCTGCATCAACTACCAGTCCGACGAAGAGGCGGCCCACCGCGTACTGGAACAAGTGCGTGCGTTGGGCGCCCAAGCCATTGCCGTGCGGGCAGATGTGAGCATCGAGGATGAAGTGGTCGCGTTGTTCCATCGTGTGGACGCCGAGCTGGGTCGTGTGACCGCACTGGTCAACAATGCGGGCACGGTGGGGCACAAGTCCCGCGTTGACGAGATGTCCGAGTTCCGCATCCTGAAAATCATGAAGACCAACGTGCTCGGCCCGATCCTGTGCGCCAAGCATGCGGTGCTGCGCATGTCGCCCAAGCATGGCGGGCAGGGCGGCAGTATCGTCAACGTGTCGTCGGTGGCGGCTCGCTTGGGTTCGCCTGGTGAATATGTCGACTACGCAGCGTCCAAAGGTGCACTCGACACCTTCACCCTCGGTTTGTCAAAAGAGGTGGCGGGTGAGGGCATTCGCGTCAACGCCGTGCGCCCCGGCTACATCTTCACCGACTTCCATGCCCTGAGCGGTGATCCGGACAGAGTCAGCAAGCTCGAGTCCGGTATTCCCATGGCCCGGGGTGGGCGCCCGGATGAAGTGGCCGAGGCGATCATCTGGTTACTGTCAGACAAGGCTTCCTACGCCACTGGCACATTCCTCGATCTGGGCGGAGGTCGCTAGACGTCGGTTAGGTACGCAGATGGCGCAGCACTGGATAACCCTTCTCGGAAAACGCCTTGAGTAGGCTGGCTTCCGAGTTATCCAGCCGGCTGTAGCCGTTGCTGGCGAAACCGTCGATTTTCCCGTTGCGGCTGTGGCTGCCGTTCAAGTAACGGTCGTCGAGGTTGTCGATAAAACGCAAGACTTTATCCAGATCATAGATCGCGTTCGCCCGGACCTCCGGGTTGGCGCTTTCCCAATCACCCACGTTTCGTTTCAAATCATCGATCAGGTGGTAATTGTCACGGTTGTCCAGGAAGCTTTTCAACACGGGGCTCTGTTCGATGATCCTGTCGGCCGAGCGATGGTCGCCGACAGGGCGGCCCATGGGGCCGTTCATCTCGCGCACTTGTTTCTGTTCGTCTGCACGCATGTAGTTTGGGGGGACCGGAAGCGGTGTGAGGCAGGAAACGCTCGCTGTTAGCATGGGAAAACTCCAGGTTGAGAACAGGAAAAAGTTTCCTTGTGTGGCCTCCTGATGGGTTCGGTTCCGATTCAAAACGAGCGCACGATTCTTCCCAGTGTTTCCATGGCTTTCTCCGACGCCTCGTTCCACGGGCTGCCGTAATTCAAGCGAATGCAGTTCCGGAAGCGCTGGGTTGCCGAGAAGATCGGCCCCGGTGCGATACTGATGCCCTGCGCCAACGCCATCTGGAACAACTTCAACGAATCCGTCTGCTCCGGCAGCTCCAGCCACAGGAAATACCCGCCGGCCGGTTGGCTGACCCGCGTCTGTGCCGGGAAATAGCGGGCGATCGCGGCCAGCATGGCGCTTTGCTGTTCTTCCAGGGCATAGCGCAGTTTGCGCAGGTGCCGGTCATAACCGCCGTGCTGCAAGTAATCGGCAATCGCCGCCTGGGCCGGCATTGACGGACAGAGCGAGGTCATCAGCTTCAGCCGCTCAACCTTCTGCGCAAAGCGTCCGGCTGCCACCCAGCCGACGCGATAGCCCGGAGCCAGGCTTTTGGCGAAGGAGCCGCAATGCATCACCAAGCCTTCGGTATCGAACGCCTTGGCGGGTTTCGGGGCCTGTTGGCCGTAATAGAGTTCGGCGTACACATCGTCTTCGATCAAGGGCACCTGATGGCCGCGCAACAGTTCCACCAGGGCCTGTTTCTTGGCTTCCGGCAGGGTTGCGCCCATGGGGTTCTGGAAGCTGGTCATGGTCCAGCAGGCCTTGATCGGGTAGCGCTCAAGGCTTTGTGCGAGGGCGTTGAGGTCGATGCCGTCGCGCGGGTGCACCGGAATTTCCACTGCCTTGAGTTTCAAACGCTCCAGCACTTGCAGGCAGGCGTAGAACGCCGGGGCTTCGATGGCCACCAGGTCACCCGGTTCGGTGACCGCCTGCAGGCACAGGTTCAAGGCCTCCAAAGCGCCGTTGGTGATCAGCAGTTCTTCCATCGGTAGCATCAGGCCGCCGACCATGTAGCGCAGGGCGATCTGCCGGCGCAGTTGCGGGTTGCCCGGCGACATGTCGGTGACCACCAGTCGCGGGTCCATTTCGCGGCTGGCGCTGGCCAGGGAGCGTGCCAGGCGCGGCAGCGGAAACAGCATGGGGCTGGGAAACGCCGAGCCGAACGGTACGGTGTTCGGGTCTTTGATCGAGTCGAGTACCGAGAACACCAGTTCGCTCACATCCACTTCGGTGGACTCATGCACCTGCTCGCTCACCACCGGCTCGGAAAATGGGCTGGGCGCATGGGTATTGACGAAGTAACCGGAGCGCGGTCGCGCGCGGATCAAGCCTCGGCGCTCAAGCAGGTAGTAGGCCTGGAACACCGTGGACGGGCTGACGCCGTAGGTCTGGCTGGCATAGCGCACCGACGGCACCCGCTGGCCGGGGCCAAGGACGCCGGAGCGAATCAGTTCTGCAATGTCGTCGGCGAATTTTTCGTAGCGTTTCATGGGGGCCTTAACAGTTTTTTCAGACTTGGCAGCGATTAAATTGTGGGAGCTCCACATATTCAGACAGATTTCAGCGGTTCAGCGGCGCCACGAAGCGGCTATCAGCGGCGCTGTAGATCCACGGCTCATCCACGTCCGTGACCTTGAAACGCAAGGTCTGCGAACTGCTCGCCGGTTTATCCGCCAGCAATGCCACCGACACCGGCACATCGGTGATTTCCCCAGGCGCAAGGCTGATCTCGCTCTTGCCTTGCAACTGGAAGCCGTCGGCGTCCACCAGTTCCAGGCGATAGTCCTGACGCTGCTGGGTCTTGTTGATCACCTTGAGGCTGTAGATGTTCTCGATCAGACCCTGGGCATTTTCACGGAACATGCCACGGTCCTTGGTCACGTCCAGCGACACCATCGGCCGCTCTACCAACGCCACTACCAACGCAGCAATCATCACCAACAGCACGGCACTGTAGCCGATCAGGCGCGGCCTTAGCAGGTGCGTCTTGCCGCCTTGGAGTTGATGTTCGCTGGTGTAGCTCACCAGGCCACGCGGGTAGCCCATCTTGTCCATGATCGAATCGCAGGCGTCGATGCACGCCGCGCAGCCAATGCACTCCATTTGCAGACCGTCGCGGATGTCGATGCCGGTGGGGCAGACCTGCACGCACAACTGGCAGTCGATGCAGTCGCCCAGGCCGACGTCGGCAGGTTTGACTTCACGTTTGCGTGGACCACGGCTTTCGCCGCGCGCCACGTCGTAGGAAATGGTCAGGGTGTCTTTGTCGAACATCACGCTCTGGAACCGCGCATACGGGCACATGTGCATGCACACCGCTTCGCGCAGCCAACCGGCGTTGATGTAGGTGGCGCCGGTAAAGAACAGCACCCAGAACAGGCTGACGCCGCCCATCTGCCAGGTCAGCAGTTCGGTCGCCAGGGGGCGGATCGGCGTGAAATAGCCGACAAACGTCAGGCCGGTCAGTACGCTGATCCCCAGCCACAAGGTGTGCTTGGCCGAGCGTCGCGCCAGCTTGTTCAGGCTCCAGGGCGCCGCGTGCAGCTTGATACGCTGGTTGCGTTCGCCTTCGGTGACTTTTTCGCACCACATGAACAGCCAGGTAAACGAGCTTTGCGGGCAGGTGTAGCCGCACCACACGCGGCCGGCAAACACGGTGATCGCAAACAGGCCGAAGGCGCAGATGATCAACAGTGCCGACAACAGGATGAAGTCCTGCGGCCAGAAGGTCGCGCCAAAGATATGGAATTTGCTTTCAGCCAGGTCCCACAGCACCGCCTGCCGATCGTCCCAGTTCAGCCACACCGTGCCGAAAAACGCCAGGAACAGGAAGGCTGCACCGCTCACGCGCAAGGTACGGAACAGGCCGGTGAAACTGCGGGTATGAATCAGGTTGTCGCTGGATTTGGCCTTCACCTTCTTTGGGTGTGTGGGCTCAAAAATTTCCACGGTTGGGATGTGTTCGCTCATGGTCGTTCGCTCATCAGCCTCCATCAGGCGGATGAACTATGCGCGTGACACTGTTTGCATAACAGACTCAGCTACGGCGATAAAAAGCGGATCAGATGGAGCAGGGGAACAGCACTGCGACAATGTGCTGCACCCCATGGCGTCAGGGGTGCAGGGTTATTTCGAGGGTGCTGACACAGATCAATTAAATCAGCGAACCAGGTTCTTCGGCCTTCACGTGCTGACGCCCGTCGTGGGCACCCGCCACTGTCAAGGCGTCTGCCTCGGCCTCAGTGATATAGATCCGTTCGGCGGCCAGTTCCACGTAGGACATCGACTTGTCGAGGTCAGTAACAATATTGACCCGGGTCGCTGGCACGCTCTGTTCCTGGCCATTGTCATCAAGCGTGAAGTAGCACAGTTGGTTTTCGATACGAATGGGCATGCCGTTCTCCTTGTTCATGGGCTATAAGCGTTAGGGCCCAGCGATGTGAAGGGGTTCCAGGCAACTGACTGGCGGTCGTCGCTGTCCATCCTTTACCAACCAGACAAAGGACAGCCCAGATGGACGCGTGGTGGCATGAAGTGTGGCAAACCCTGCAAGCCGAGTTCGCCGACATCGGCGACGCCAAGCAACTCACCCAGATCACCGTGCGCCTGCTGATCGCCGCCATCCTGGGCGGCATCCTCGGCTTTGAGCGCGAGAGCAAGGGCAAGGCGGCAGGGGTGCGCACCCATATGCTGGTGGCGTTGGGCGCTGCATTGTTCGTGATGGTGCCGCAAATGTCCGGCAATCAGGCGGATGCCATGAGCCGGGTAGTGCAGGGGGTGATTGCGGGGATCGGCTTTCTGGGCGCCGGTACGATCATCAAGGGCAAGGATGATGAAGAAGGCCATGTCAAAGGCCTGACCACCGCTGCCGGTTTGTGGATGACCGCTGCGATTGGGGTCTCAGCCGGGTTGGGCCGGGAATCGACAGCGGTGCTGAGTACCTTGCTGGCATTGGCGGTGTTCAGCGTCATGCCAAAAATCGTCAAGCGTTTCGAGAAGGACTGACGATCACGGGCGGCATGGTCGTCGGCGGTTCCTCTACCGGTGGCGGCTCATTTTCGGGCGGTTCTTTTTCCGGAATCGGTTCCGGTTGGCTCGGCGGCAGCGTGGGTTTGTCGATATTCGGGTCCGGCGTTTCCGCTGGGATCGGGATATTCATCGGTGTGGCCTCCTTTGTGCTTTGCTCTATCGGTGGACAGCCGCCGGGGCGAATTGATTCCCCGCTCAATGGCAGTACATCCAGCTGAACTTTTATCGCGGGCCCGGGCTCGGACCTATGACGGCCTTGCTCAGGGAGAGCAGCGTCGTATCAGAATTCGGATCAAGCAAAGAGCGTCCATAGGGCGTAAGGGGAAGATGCTCGATGACTGCTGAAACACTGACTCCAGATGAATCCTTGTTACCGTTGTCCCAGGCCTTGTTGCTGCCCAGGATCGCCATCGAAAGCACCACCCCCGTGATTGACGGCGGCGAATTCGCCGTAAAAGCCGTGGTGGGCCAGCGCGTCAACGTCACCAGCAAAGTCTTCGCCGACGGCCATGACAAGCTCGCCGTGCTGATCCGCTGGCGCCCGCTGCAGGACGAAAGCTGGCACAGCGTGGTCATGACCGACGTGGGCAACAACGGCTGGGAGGGCGCGTTTACCGTGGCCCAGCAAGGCCCTCACGAATACTGCATCGAAGCCTGGATCGATACCTTTGCCAGCTTTTGCTACGAGTTGCGCAAGAAACATGAGGCCGGCGTGCCGGTCAGCCTGGAGTTGCAGGAAGGCCGCAGCCTGGTGCTGCAGGCCGCCGAGCGCAGTGACAATGAGCTACGTGACCGCCTGATGCTGTTGCACCACGAACTCTCCGGCCTGCTGGAAACCGAGCAGGTCGCGCAGTTCCTGCACGAAGACAGTGCGCACTTGATGACCCAGGCCGATCATCGCGCCTATCTGAGCATCAGCACGGTGTACCCCATCGATGTGGAGCGCGAAGCGGCGCTGTTTGCCAGTTGGTACGAGCTGTTCCCGCGCTCGATCACCGACGATCCCGCGCGCCACGGCACCTTTAATGACGTGCACTCGCGCCTGTCGATGATCCATGACATGGGTTTTGACGTGCTGTATTTCCCGCCAATCCATCCCATCGGCCGCAGCCACCGCAAAGGCAAGAACAATTCCCTGACCGCCGGCCCGGATGATCCGGGCAGCCCCTATGCCATCGGCAGCGAAGACGGCGGCCATGAGGCGATTCATCCGCAACTGGGCAGCCGCGACGACTTTCGCCGCCTGGTCCAGGCGGCCGCCGAGCATGGTCTGGAAATTGCCTTGGACTTCGCCATCCAGTGTTCCCAGGACCACCCGTGGCTCAAGGAGCATCCGGGCTGGTTCAACTGGCGTCCGGACGGCACGATCAAATACGCGGAAAACCCGCCGAAGAAGTATCAGGACATCGTCAACGTCGACTTTTACGCGGCGGACGCCATTCCGGGCCTGTGGACCGAGCTGCGCGATATCGTGGTGGGCTGGGTCGAAGAGGGCGTGAAGACCTTTCGCGTCGACAACCCCCACACCAAGCCGCTGCCGTTCTGGCAATGGCTGATCAGCGATGTGCGCGCCAAGCACCCCGACGTGATATTCCTCGCCGAGGCATTCACCACGCCGGCGATGATGGCGCGCCTGGGCAAGGTCGGCTATTCCCAGAGCTACACCTATTTCACTTGGCGCAATACCAAAGCCGAGTTGAGCGAATACCTGACGCAGTTGAACGAGTCGCCGTGGCGCGAATGCTACCGGCCAAATTTCTTCGTGAATACGCCGGATATCAACCCGGCCTTCCTGCACGAATCCGGCCGTCCCGGCTTTTTGATCCGTGCCGCGCTGGCCACCATGGGCTCAGGCCTGTGGGGCATGTATTCCGGCTTCGAACTCTGCGAAGCGGCCCCGGTGCCGGGCAAAGAAGAATACCTGGACTCGGAGAAATACGAGATTCGTCCACGGGACTTCACCGCGCCCGGCAACATCATTGCCGAGATCGCCCAGCTCAACCGTATCCGTCGGCAGAACCCGGCGTTGCAGACGCACCTGGGGCTCAAGCTCTACAACGCCTGGAACGACAACATCCTGTATTTCGGCAAGCGCAGCGAGGATGGCAGCAACTTCATTTTGGTTGCAGTGAACCTTGATCCCTTCAATGCCCAGGAAGCCCATTTCGAGCTGCCACTGTGGGAGTTAGGCCTGCCGGACGACGCCCAGACCCAGGGCGAAGACTTGATGAACGGCCATCGCTGGACCTGGTATGGCAAAAGCCAGTGGATGCGGCTGGAGCCGCAGATGCCGTTTGGGATCTGGCGTATTACCACTTCTTGAAACCGGACCTGTAGGAGCCGGCTTGCCGGCGATAAGGCCGCTGGCATCGCTGCATGGCTCAAGTACGCCATCGCCGGCAAGCCGGCTCCTACAGTGACCGCGTTTCTCCCGTTCGAATATTCCAGGAGTTTCCAATGGCGAAGAAGCCCAACGCTGCCACCTTCATCAAAGACCCGCTCTGGTACAAGGACGCGGTGATCTACCAGGTTCACGTTAAATCCTATTTCGACTCCAATAACGACGGCATCGGTGATTTCCCGGGCCTGATCGCCAAGCTCGACTACATCGCCGATCTGGGCGTAAACACCATTTGGCTATTGCCGTTCTACCCCTCGCCGCGTCGCGACGATGGCTATGACATTGCCGAATACCGTGGTGTGCACAGCGACTACGGGACCATGGCCGACGCCAAGCGCTTTATTGCCGAGGCGCACAAGCGCGGGCTGCGGGTGATCACCGAACTGGTGATCAACCACACCTCCGACCAGCACCCCTGGTTCCAACGCGCGCGCAAGGCCAAGCCGGGCTCGGCGGCGCGGGACTTCTACGTGTGGTCGGATGACGACCAGAAATACGACGGCACGCGCATCATCTTCCTCGACACCGAGAAGTCGAACTGGACCTGGGACCCGGTCGCCGGCCAATACTTCTGGCACCGCTTCTATTCCCACCAACCCGACCTCAACTTTGACAACCCCCAGGTGATGAAAGCTGTGTTGTCGGTGATGCGTTACTGGCTGGATATGGGCATTGACGGCCTGCGCCTCGACGCCATTCCGTACCTGATTGAGCGCGACGGCACCAACAACGAAAACCTGCCTGAAACCCACGACGTGCTCAAGCAGATCCGCGCCGAAATCGATGCCCATTACCCCGACCGCATGCTGCTGGCCGAAGCCAACCAGTGGCCGGAAGACACCCAACTCTACTTTGGTGACAAGAAGGGCGATGACGGCGACGAATGTCACATGGCCTTCCACTTCCCCCTGATGCCGCGCATGTACATGGCCCTGGCCCAGGAAGATCGCTTCCCGATCACCGACATCCTGCGCCAGACCCCGGAGATTCCCGCCAACTGCCAATGGGCGATTTTCCTGCGCAACCACGATGAACTGACCCTGGAAATGGTCACCGACAAAGAGCGCGACTACCTGTGGAACTACTACGCCGCCGACCGGCGCGCGCGGATCAACCTGGGTATTCGTCGGCGTCTTGCGCCGTTGATGGAGCGCGATCGTCGTCGTGTGGAGTTGCTCAATAGCCTGTTGCTGTCGATGCCCGGCACGCCGACGTTGTATTACGGCGATGAAATCGGCATGGGCGATAACATCTACCTCGGTGACCGCGATGGCGTGCGTACGCCGATGCAATGGTCCATCGACCGCAACGGCGGTTTCTCCCGCGCCGACCCGGCCAGCCTGGTGTTGCCGCCGATCATGGACCCGCAATACGGCTATCAGTCGGTGAATGTCGAGACCCAGGCCCAGGACCCGCATTCGTTGCTGAACTGGACCCGGCGCATGCTGGCGGTGCGCAAGCAATCCAAGGCGTTCGGCCGTGGCAGCTTGAAAATGCTTTCACCAAGCAACCGCCGCATCCTGGCTTATACCCGTGAGTTCACCGGTGATGATGGGCGCAACGAGATCATCCTCTGCGTGGCCAACGTGTCGCGCAGTGCCCAGGCGGCCGAGTTGGACCTGTCGGCATTCGCCGGCATGGTGCCGGTGGAGATGCTCGGCGGGAATGCCTTCCCGCCCATCGGCCAGCTGAACTTCCTGCTGACCCTGGCGCCTTACGGCTTTTATTGGTTTGTGCTGGCGCCGGAAAACCAGATGCCCAGCTGGCATGTGGAACCGGCCCAGAGCATGCCGGACTTCACCACGCTGGTATTGAAAAAGCGCATGGAAGAATTGCTCGAAGAACCTTGCCGCGCCTCCCTGGAACAGACCGCACTGCCGGCCTGGCTGCCCAAGCGCCGCTGGTTCGCGGGCAAGGACACGGCCATCGACAGCGTGCGCATTGCCTACGGCGTGCGCTTTGGCGATCCCCAGCATCCGGTGTTGCTCAGCGAGCTTGAAGTGACGGCCGGTGGCCAGGTCAGCCGTTATCAGTTGCCGTTCGGCTTCCTCGGTGAAGACCAGTTCACCAGCGCCTTGCCGCAGCAATTGGCCCTGGCCCGTGTACGCCGAGTGCGTCAGGTGGGGTTGGTGACCGATGCCTTCAGCCTCGAACACTTTATCCGCGCCGTCATCCAGGGTTTACAGGCGGGCACCGTGCTCAACACCAGCGAAGGCGAGCTGCGCTTTGCCGCCACGCCGCACCTGGCCAAGCTGCAACTGACGGATGAGTCCGAAGTGCGCTACCTGTCGGCCGAGCAGTCGAACAGCTCGGTGGTGGTGGGCGAGAGCCTGGTGCTCAAGCTGATCCGCAAAGTCGCCTCCGGCGTGCACCCGGAACTGGAAATGAGCGCCTACCTGACCGAAGCCGGCTACCCCAACATCTCGCCGCTACTGGGCTCGATGGTGCGTCATGATGCCGAAGGCCAAGACAACCTGCTGATGATTGCCCAAGGCTATTTGAGCAACCAGGGCGATGCCTGGGGTTGGACCCAGAACAACCTGGAAAGGGCGATTCGCGACGAACTGGCCGAAGCCATCTCCGAACAGGAACAGCACTACAACGCCCTGGGCGAGCTGGCGGATTTTGCCGGGTTGCTCGGCCAACGCCTGGGTGAAATGCACCTGGTGCTCGGCGCGAAAACCACCAACAAGGACTTCAAGCCCGAAGCCACCACGGCCAAGGACAGCCAGGCCTGGGCCAAGGACGTCGGCGCGCAGCTGGACCGCGCGTTGCAACTGCTCAAACTTCATCAAAGCCAGTTGAACCCCGCGGATCAAGCGCTGGTCAGTGAATTGCTGGCGCAGAAAAAAGCCATTGCCAGCCATGTGCAGGCCTTGGCGAAAGCCACGGCCGGCGGGTTGCGTATTCGGGTCCACGGTGACTTGCACCTGGGCCAAGTGCTGGTGGTGAAGGGCGATGCCTACCTGATCGATTTCGAAGGCGAACCGGCGCGGCCACTGCACGAACGACGCGGCAAGCACAGCCCGTATAAAGATGTGAGCGGCGTGTTGCGCTCCTTCGACTACGCGGCAGCCATGGCCTTGAATGTACAAGGGGTGGACCATTCGCCCGAAGCGGACCAGGCGCGCAAACGCGTGACTGACCGTTACCTCAAAGAAGCACGCCAGGCCTTTATCCAGGCTTATCAGTCCGCTACGTCTACACTGGCGCATGACTGGCAGGATGCCAAAGGTCAGGACGCAGCGCTGACATTGTTCAGCCTGGAGAAGGCCGCGTATGAAGTGGCCTACGAAGCGGAAAACCGCCCGACCTGGTTGCCGGTGCCCCTGCAAGGGTTGCACGGACTGTTGAGCGGGCTTGCACCTATATCGAAAACTGCACGCGGTGGGGAGACGTCATGAGCTTTACAAATAAAGAACCGCTGCAACCGAAGTTGACTGCATTGCCGGCGTCCAAGGACGTCGAAGCGCTGGTACGCGCCGAGCACCATGACCCGTTCTCGATTCTCGGGCCACACGATGATGAACACGGCGGCCAGTTTATCCGCGCGTTCCTGCCGGAGGCCTTGAGCGTCCAGGTGCTGGCGCGCGACAGCGGCGAGCCGATCGGCAGCCTGGACGCGAGCCAGGTCCCGGGGTTGTTTGTCGGGCAGTTCAAGACCCGGCAGGCGTACCTGTTGAAAATCCAGTGGGCCGGCGGTGAACAGATCACCGAAGACCCTTACAGCTTCCAACAACTGTTGCTCGGTGAAATGGACCTGTACCTGTTCGCTGAAGGCAATCACCGCGATCTCGGCAGTTGCCTGGGGGCCCAGGTGACCAGCGTCGATGGCATTGAGGGTGTGCGCTTCGCCGTGTGGGCACCGAATGCGCGGCGGGTCTCGGTGGTGGGCGACTTCAATATCTGGGACGGTCGCCGGCATCCGATGCGCCTGCGCCATCCTTCCGGCGTGTGGGAGATCTTTATCCCACGTCTGCAGCCGGGTGCGGCCTACAAGTACGAAGTACTCGGCGCTAATGGGATCCTGCCGCTCAAGGCCGACCCCGTGGCGTTGGCCACTCAACTGCCGCCCGACACGGCTTCGAAGGTTGCCGAGCCCTTGCAGGTGGACTGGCAGGACCACGAATGGATGCAATCGCGAGTCGAGAAGCAAAAGACCACCGCGCCGTTGTCGATCTATGAATTGCACGTGGGTTCCTGGCAGGCGGAGCTGGATGAAGCGGGCGAAGTGGCGCGCCAATACAACTGGCGCGAATTGGCCGAGCGCCTGATTCCCTATGTGCATCAACTGGGTTTCACCCATATCGAGCTGATGCCGATCATGGAGCACCCGTTCGGCGGCTCCTGGGGCTACCAGGCCTTGTCACAGTTCGCACCGACGGCACGCTTCGGTTCGCCGCAGGATTTCGCCTATTTCGTCAACGCCCTGCATCAGGCCGATATCGGCGTGATCCTTGACTGGGTGCCGGCGCATTTCCCCACCGACACCCACGGCCTGGCGCAATTCGACGGCACTGCGCTGTACGAATATGCCAACCCGCTGGAAGGGTTCCATCAGGATTGGGACACGCTGATCTACAATTTGGGCCGCACCGAAGTGCATGGCTTCATGTTGGCGTCGGCGTTGCATTGGCTCAAACACTTCCATATCGACGGCCTGCGCGTGGACGCCGTGGCTTCGATGCTCTACCGCGACTACTCACGTAAAGCCGGCGAATGGGTGCCGAATCGCCATGGCGGCCGCGAAAACCTGGAAGCCATCGACTTCCTGCGTCACCTCAACGATGTGGTCGCTATCGAGGCACCTGGTGCCCTGGTGATCGCCGAGGAATCCACCGCCTGGCCCGGCGTCAGCCAGCCCACCCAGCAAGGCGGCCTGGGCTTCAACTACAAATGGAACATGGGCTGGATGCACGATTCCCTGCATTACATCCAGCAGGACCCGGTGTACCGCGCCCACCATCACAACGAGCTGAGCTTTGGCCTGGTGTATGCCTGGTCCGAGCGTTTCATCCTGCCGATCTCCCATGATGAAGTGGTGCACGGCAAGCATTCGCTGATCGACAAGATGCCTGGCGACCGTTGGCAGAAGTTCGCCAACCTGCGCGCTTACCTGGCGTTCATGTGGATGCACCCCGGCAAAAAGCTGTTGTTCATGGGCTGCGAATTCGGCCAATGGCGCGAGTGGAATCATGACCAGCAATTGGATTGGTACCTGCTGCAGTACGCCGAACACAAAGGCGTGCAGAAGCTGGTGGGCGACCTCAATCGTCTGTACCGCGAGGAGCCGGCCCTGCATGAACAGGACGACGCGCCTCAAGGCTTCCAGTGGCTGATCGGTGACGACGCGATCAACAGCGTCTACGCCTGGCTGCGCTGGAGCAAGGACGGCAAGCCGGTGTTGGTGGTGGCCAACTTCACCCCGGTGCCGCGCGAGGGTTACGCCGTCGGCGTGCCGTTTGGTGGGCGCTGGAGTGAAGTGATCAACAGTGATGCGGACATGTACGCAGGATCCAATTACGGTAATGGAGGCGAGGTGTTTACCCAGGATGAACCCAAGCACGGGCAGCCGGTGTCACTGTCGTTGAATCTGCCGCCACTGGGCGTGCTGATTCTGCGGCCGGAATCGCTTTAAAGGCTCTACCTTGCTGGATTCTGTTGTCCGCACTACTGGCAGGGTGCCACAATGGCGCCTTTGTCGTGGCAGTCGAATCAGGCGAAATTCATGAATGGCCTTGGGCGTGGGCAGGACCAGGATTGCTTTATAGAGGAGCAGGTGCGGACCGACCGTTTGCACCAGCTGTTCCGGCAGTCATTTGCTGCGATTTTCGGCAGTTACCTGGCCGCGGTGATGCTGAGCTGGTTGTGCTGGGATCGGTTTGACCATCAGGTCATCCTGGTCTGGCTGGTGGTATTGGCGGTGACTTCCCTGGTTCGTATCCAGATGTTCATGGAGTGGTTTCGCTGTCCCAATGCCGAGCGTACGCCGGACCGTTGGGAGCGCCGTTACTGGGTTACGCTGATGCTGTCTGCCGCAACCTGGGGAATCGGTGCGTTGGCGGTCATGCCCACCGATGATCGATTGTCCCAGGTGCTGGTGATGCTGTTTACGGTGGGGATGTCGGTCAGCGCCGTGTCCTGTTACTCGGCTTATCGCTACATGACCTTGGCCTCCATGGCTGTGGTGCTATTGCCGTGCACCGTGTGGCTGCTGTTCCAGCCATCCTCGATGCAAGTGGGCGTCGCCATTGCGGTGCTGGTGTTCTCCACCTTTGTGGTCAGCGCCACGCGCAAGCTGTCGGACGCCTTGGAAAAGGCCTTTCGCCTGACCCGTCAGATGGAGCGTGCCCACAACATCTCCACCCGCGCCGCACAGACCGACGAACTCACCGGCCTGATGAACCGGCGTGCCTTTTTCGAACATGCCCAGGTCTTGTACGCACAATGCCGTCACAATCAGCAGCCGTTGTGTGCGTTGATGATGGACATGGACCACTTCAAGGAAATCAATGACACCTACGGTCACCAGGCCGGTGACCAGGTGCTGCGCCAGATTGGTGGGGTGATCAGTGCCTCGTTCCGCCAGGCCGACGTGTACGGGCGCCTGGGCGGCGAGGAATTTGCGGTGTTGCTGCCTAATACGTCGCTGGAAACCGCGCGGGACATTGCCGAGCAGTTGATCAAGGCCATCTCAGGCCTGGCCTCCGAGCCGGTGCATGGCCTGACTGCCAGCCTCGGCGTGGCCTCCACCCATACTCAGGACCAGGACCTGCACGGCCTGATGAACACCGCTGACAAGGCGCTGTATCGTGCCAAGGCCCAAGGGCGTAATCAGGTGGCGGTAGCGGAATAGGACTCAGGACATCGCCTTGGCAAGCGCCCGGGCAACCTGGTCGGCGGAGTAGGGCTTGGGCAGGAACTCGAACCCTTCGTAACCACTTTCGGCCAGTTCCTCGCTGTAGCCGGAGGTGAGCACCACCGGCAAATCCGGGCGCCGTTGGCGCAATACTTTAGCCATCGCTACGCCCGTCATACCGGGCATCACCACATCCGAAAAAATCCCATCGAACGCCAGGGCGTCCGCGCCGGCCAATGCGAGCGCCTGCTCCGCATCGGTGGCCCAGGTGGTCTGGTAACCCAGGTCCTGCAGGATCTGGTTGGCGAAGCGGCCCACTTCGAGGTTGTCTTCCACAATCAGGATATGGCGCAGCGTTATGTTCTGGCCCGGCAGGGGATCTTGCAGGCTTTGCTCGTGTGATATCACCTGCGCCGCCACCTCTGGCAGGTACAGGGTAAACAGCGTGCCCTGGCCCGGATGGCTCGCCACATCGACGTTTCCGCCGGACTGCTTGGCAAAGCCGAACACCTGGGACAACCCCAGGCCAGTGCCTTTGCCGACGGCCTTGGTGGTGAAGAACGGTTCGAAAATGCGTTCCAGCGTCTCGCCGGGAATGCCGCTGCCGGTGTCGGCCAGGGCGATGCTCACAAAGGGTTGGCGGCTTTCCTCGTCGCCACGGATGCGCGGCATGGTGTCCACCGGGGCCACGTGCAAGGTGAGGGTGCCTTGCCCGTCCATGGCGTCCCGGGCGTTCAGGGCGATATTGATCAACGCGGTTTCAAACTGGCTGGCGTCGACGCGCACATGGCAAGGACGCTCGGGCAATTGCACCTGCACATGGATACGTGCGCCGGTGACGCTTTCGAGCATTTCGCCGATGTTCTTGACCCGCAGACCTGCATCGAAGACTTCCGGGTTGAGCGGCTGGCGTCGGGCGAAAGCGAGCAGTTGGCTGGTGAGTTTGCTGGCGCGCTCGACGGTGTCGGAAACAGCGCTCATATAGCGTTGGCGCCGTTCCTCGGACAACCCCGGTTGGCGCAGGAAGTCCACCGACGAGCGGATGATGGTCAACAGGTTGTTGAAGTCATGGGCCACGCCGCCGGTCAATTGGCCGATGGCTTCCAGCTTCTGGGACTGGCGCAACGCCGCTTCCGTCTGGGTGAGGGCGAGGGTGCGCTCCTGCACCCGTTGTTCCAGGGTGGCATTGAGCTCGGTGAACGCCGCCAGGCCCTCGCGTACGGCGGCGTCGGCGCGCACCCGCTCGATATGCGCCCAGGAACGCTCGGTGACTTCCCCGACCAGCGCCAGGTCGTAGGGCGCCCAGACGCGTGCCGTCTTGTGGTGCACTGCCATCAACGCGGTCAGGCGGCCGTCCTTGATCAGTGGGAAGCATACGGTCGCCAGTGCGCCCAGGGCTTGGTAGCTGGCGGCTACCTCCGGCGGGAATTCGACGCGGTTGTCCTGCACCACCAGCGGTTCTCCAGCACGCAGTTGCTGCACGGCCCGCGCGCCGAACGACGCCAGGCTGTAGCGCCCGACGATGCTCGGCGAGCCGGGGGCCGCCCAGTTGCCGCGAATGGTAAAGCCGTCTTCATCGGCGTCCATGTCGGCATAGGCGCAATTGGAGACGTGCAGGTGCTCGGCCAAGAGGCGCGTGGTGGTGGACATGATGCTTTCGGCATCGGTGGCATTGGCCACGGCGCTGCCCACGGCGTCCAGCACCGCCAGGCGGCGGTTGAGGAACACGGTGGCGGTGGTTTCGGTGACGGTATCCAGCATCCCGACAACCTTGCCATCGGGGTCGCGGATGGGGCTGTAGCAAAAGGTGAAATAGGCTTGTTCGAGGCCAGCGCCGCGCTCGATCAGCAGGGGGAAATTCTCGATATAGGTGGCATGCCCCTCAAACGCCGCATTGGCGATGGGACTCACGTCGGCCCAGACTTCATGCCACACCTCACTGAATGGACGACCGAGTGCAAAAGGTTTGTCGCCCAGGATCGGAATGAACGCGTCGTTGTACAACGTGGTCAGGTGAGGCCCCCAAATGATTGATTGTGGGAAGCTCGACGCAAGACACAACGCCACGGTGGTCTTGAGCACATCCGGCCACTGCTCCAGCGGTCCCAGGGGGGTGCTTGCCCAATCGTATTGGCGAACCTGCTCAGCCATGTCGCTGCTGCTTTGCAGCCAATTCATCATTGCGATAACACCTTGTTTGCCACGGTCTGTTCACTGCCTGGAAGGGACGGCCCAACAAGCAACAGACCGGAATGCCCGCTGGCAGTTCAGCGGGATTATCGCGGTGATAGCAATTTGATGCACTGTCCGTTTGAGTGGATGGGCAGGTGGGCCTACTGGGCGCCAAAAACCCCCGTCCAGTAAATCCCCGCATCACTTTTCGGGTCCATGGCATAGGCCGCACCCAACTCACGAAATTGCGGGTTCATCAGGTTGGCGCAATGGCCCGGACTGGCGAGCCAGCCGTCGACAACCTTGCGTGGTGTATCCAGGCCGGCCGCGATGTTTTCGCCGATGTTCTTCGCAATGTACCCAGCCAGTTCAGCGCGGTCGCCGGGCGTGCGGCCGTCGTGGTCGAGGTGATCGAAGAAGTTGCCGTTGGCCATGTTGCGCGTGTGGCTGTTGGCGGCGCCCGCCAGGTCGTCATTCCAGGACAACGGCGTGGTAGCCGTGAACGCCTGGGTGCCGCACTGGCGTGGTTGTGAGCGCGCGGTGTTGATCAGGTTGAGCAGTTGCTTGCCTTCGGTCTGCCAATCGCCCAGGCCACTGGTGAGCAGCGGGCGGGCGAGCACGATGCGCCAGTCCTGGCCGCTGTTGCTCACGCCGATATCGACAAATTGCGGGTCCAGCACCACGCGGCAGAAGCTTTCGCGCACCGCCTTCATGGCTGCCTGGGCATCCTTGGGCCCCGACAGGCTGATCGCCTGCACATTGACCATCGGGTACGCGGCCCGCGCCAGCGCCTGCTGCAGGTCGCCCACGTTGGTGGCCGGCAGCACCAGCCGGGTGTCGCTGGCCAATGGCGGCAGTTCCTGGGAGCCCTGGTCGCCGCAACGTTGCACCTGGCTGCGGTATTGGTTGATCTGTTTTACCAACTGACTTTCTTCATTCGCCATCGCGCTGGCGCAGAACACCGTAGTGGCGGCCAGCGTCGTAAGACCCATCATCAATGACAGAACGCGCATGGACGTTACCCTTGAGCTTGAAAGTGCCCATGATGCGCGATGTAACCCGGTCTGGTGCAACGCCTTTTTTGTTTTTTTGCCTCAATGGGTGTTCTGCAGGGAGTTGAAGGCACTGAATCGGCGCCATGCCATCACCCATGCCAGCAGGATCAAGGCCAGTGCGACGCCGAACGTTGCATGCAGGCCATAGGCCACGGATTGGGGGAGCGCACGGGTGACATCCGGGCTGGCCCAGGCGAACACCGCGCCCAGCGCCCAGGCGCCGACAATCAGCCCGAGGTTGCGTGACAGGTTCAATAGGCCCGAGACCGTGCCACGCCGCGCGGCATCCACGTCGCTCATCACAGCGGTGTTGTTGGCGGCCTGGAACAGGCTGTAACCGGTGGTCAGGATCACCAATGCACCCAGGTAGGCGAACAGGCCCGAAGCGCAGGACAACAGCAGGGCGCCACAGGCCATCAGGCCCAGGCCGGCCAATGTCATGCGCGGGCTGCCGAGGCGGTCGGTGAGCCTGCCGGCGGGGACGCCGCTGATGGCCGCGACACAGGGCCCGACCGCCATTGCCAGGCCCATCCATTCGGGATCGAGTCCCAGGCCTCGGGACAGATAGAACGGTCCAACCACAAACGTGGCCATGATCACGGCGGCGACCAGGGCACTCATGACCAGGCCGGTGAGCAACGGCGCGTCTTTTAATGATGCCCAGAAACTTGAGCCATCGCGGGGTGCCACGCGGGGCCGGTCAATCGGCAGATAGCGGTAGCCTAGGGCGACAGCCATCCCTCCCAATGGCATGCCTATCAGGAAGATCGCGCGCCAGCCCCACACACTCAGCAACACACCGCCAACACTGGGGCCCATTGCAGTGCCGACGGCGGACATCGTGCCCAGCAAACCCATCACGCGGCCGGTACGCTCCTTGGTAACAGTGTCTGCGACCATGCCGAGGGCCATTGCCATCATTACGGCTGCGCCGAGGCCTTGCAGTACGCGTGCTGCAACCAGCCACGCAAGGGACGGCGCCAAGCCGCACAACCCGCACGCCACGGCGAACAGCAGCAACCCGGCAAGCAACAATCGCCGCCGCCCGAACCGGTCTCCCAGGCGTCCGGCACTCACAATCACCGCCGTGATCGCCAACAGGTAAGCCAGCACCACCCACTGCACCGCGTGGAAAGAGGCATCAAACGCCTGCGCCAGGCTGGGCAGGCCGACATTGGCGATGCTGGTGCCCAGCGAGGCCAGCAACATGGACAGGCACAGGCTGATGAGGCTGCCGCGTGATTGGGTAGACATGGCAAATCCTTGAGTAATGGCAACTGTCACAAATCTACGGCGTCGCCTAACATGGCGGAAGACGCATGGATTGCAGTTAATAGATGCATGCAACGCCTTATAAGGAGTGCGGATGCCCGATCTCAATCTGCTGATCACCTTGGATGTGCTGCTCGCCGAAGGCAGTGTCGCAGCTGCGGCTAAACGCCTGCGCCTGAGCCCTTCGGCCATGAGCCGCGCCCTGGCCCGATTGCGCGAGACCACCGGCGACCCTTTGCTGGTACGCGCCGGTCGCGGCCTGGTGCCCACACCCAGGGCGGTGGCGTTGCGTGAGCAGGTCAGCCGCTTGGTGCAAGAGGCCAATGCGGTGCTGCGTCCCGTGCAATCCCTGGACATGGCCCAGGTGGCGCGTACCTTCACCCTGCGCACCAGCGAAGAGTTCGTCGAAAATTTCGGCCCGGCATTGCTGGCGCGTATCGCTGAGGACGCGCCCGGTGTGCGCCTGCGCTTCATCAACAAAACCGACAAGGACAGCACCTTGTTGCGTGAGGGCAGCGTTGACCTGGAAACCGGCGTGGTCGACCCCACCGCCAGCCCGGAAGTGCTGACCCAGGCGCTGTTTCGCGATCGCTTGGTGGGTGTGGTACGCAGTGGCCATCCTCTCAGCCGAGGTGACGTCAGCGTTGAACGTTACGCCGCAGGCCGGCACGTCTACGTCTCCCGACGCGGCCAGGACCGCGGCCAGATCGACGACATGCTCGAAGCCCAAGGCCTCACGCGATAGATCAATACCGTCGTCGCCGGTTTTGCCACAGCCATCGCTCTAGCCCGCGACACCGACCTGATCGCCAGCGTGCCGGAACGCTATACCGCCCACCAACGCGAGGGCTTGTGCAGTTTTGCATTGCCGCTGGCGTTGCCCACCTTCACCGTGTCTATGCTCTGGCACCCCAGGCTGGACGCTGACCTGGCCCATCGCTGGTTGCGCGGATGTTTGCGTGAGGTGTGCGGGCTGCAACAGGTACAATCGCCGCTGCCTTGATGCTAAACCCAGGAATTTGCATGTTCAGCCTTACCCGCTACACCACACCGTGCCCCGAGCCCATCAATGCTCAGATCCTGCAGATGGTGGTGGACAACCTCACCGACATCAGCAGCGTGGCGCTGCCGCCGAGCAACCTGCTGTACAACATCTACCAGTACGCCATTGGCTTTGAGGTGCACCTGTACCTGGAAGCGTTGAACGGTGCCAAAGGCATTGCCGTCGAATTGGTGGTGGCGATGGAAGAGGAAAAGCTGATCGGCTTTTGCCTGTACCTGCCGGTGAAGGATGACCCAGAAGCCTGCGGTATCGCGTTTATGGCAGTGCAGGTTGGCCACCGGCGCCAGGGTGTGGCACGCGCAATGATGGGGGATGTGCTGAGCCGATATCCCCATGCGGAGCTGGCGTGCTCAGTGGAAAAAGTGCCGGCGTTCGAGGGCATGGGTTTTCAAGTGCGCGGCGCACGGGGCACTCAGGTGCTGATGAACACACGGGACTACGGCACGGACGGCTTGATGGGCGTGCTGGATGTGGCGGCGATCTACAGCTCATTGGAGGTGCGGCAGATTCATACCTATCTGCTGCAAAAACATGGCAAGCGCGCCATGGTGGATGCCGAGAAACAGCGGGATCGGCATCTTGATCAACTGGCGCACAAGGTGCAGGTGTTTATACAGAATCGGGGCTGAAGCACACGCCGTACTCAGGTAAACACCCGTCGCGCTGGTTTATTCCTCATCCGTCAAAAATTATTTAATCGCGGCCGCGATTGACCATCGCCAGAATGGTTGCCAACAACTCCTGCTGCGCCTCTTCGCGGCTGATCTCACCGCTGGCCGCCGCCTGGGACAGCGCCTCCGCCGCCCCCAACATGCCGCGCAGTCCCGCCTGGGATATGCGACCAAAGGGCGACAGCGCGTCACGGCATTTATCGAGGAAGATCGCCTCGTACTGGCGCTTGAGGGCTTCCAGTTCCGGCGAACTGCTGAGGGCCGCAATCACCCCTGGGATTTCCCGACCCTGTAACAGCACGCAATCCACATAGGACGCGGCGATCACCCAGGCACGGTCGTCAAGGGTTGCGTTGCTGGCCGCGATGGCGCTGGCAAAGACCTGGTCCTGACGCGCATCGAAATCTTCATACAGCGCGGCCAGCAACCCGGCGCGGGTGACGAAATGGTCATAGACCACCGGTTTGGTCACCCCCGCCAACTCCGCCAGGCGGCCGAGTGTGAGGGCTTCGGTGCCTTCATCGCGCACCAGTTGCCAGGCCACGTCCAGCAGTTGGCGCAGGCGATCTTCGCGAGACAGGCGACGACGAGGAGCGGGGGACGCTGTGCTTGACATGCTTATATACCAAAAGTAACTTACTAATCGTAACTTAAGCCCAGCGTAACCTCTCAGGGAGTCAATGTCATGCACGCACTCATCGTTGTTGCTCACCACGACCCGCAATCCCTCACCCACAGCGTGGCGGCCCAGGTCGCCACCGGCCTTGCTGCGTCGGGCCACACCTTCGAAATGGCCGACATCGCCGCCGAAGGGTTCGACCCGCGCTATAACGCAGCCGACCATCGGGTACACCGTATGCGCGCCACGCCACCGGCGGACGTACTGGCTGAACAGGCCCGTATCGATCGCGCCGATGCGCTGGTGCTGGCATTCCCAATCTACTGGTGGTCCATGCCGGGCCTGCTCAAAGGCTGGATCGACCGCGTGTTCATCAACGGTTGGGCGATCGATTACGGTCCCGATATGCCGGTGGTGAAGAAATTGCGCCACTTGCAGGTACACCTGCTGGCCCTGGGCGCTGCCGACGACGGAGCGTTTGATCGACACGGCTACGCCAAGGCCATGCGCACGCAAATTGACTACGGGATCTTCGATTACTGCGGCGCGCAGGTGGTCACGTCAGCGCTGTTGCTGGATTCGGAAAGCGGCGGGGCGCAGGCGCATCTGAAGCAGGCCCGGGCCTTGGGCGAGGGACTGTTTGAGACCGAGACAGTCGCTGGTTGATTCAACCTTCGCGAAACAAATCGTGGGCGTCGAGCAGGCGGTAAGCGATTTCCGGCTGATTCTCCAGGCCTCGACGAATCGCGGCCGGGATCGATTGGCGGGTCTTGCGGCACAGGCCCGGTAGCTCGTCGATGACGATCTGAATGCCACGCATGCTCTTGACCTCGGTGTGACCCGGCGCGATATGCACGCGGATGCCCAATTGCTGGTACATCAGCTGTTGCATGCGTTCCAGGTCTTGCAGGCTCTTGAGGTGTTCAAGGCGGTCGAGCAGTTTTTTCTCTTCCTGCCGCGTGAGGTTAAGGATACGCAGGTCGGCGCCCGGCGCTTGCAGCAGCTCTTCGCGGTCGCAGACGCAGGCGCCGGGTGGGCAGGGTTGGCGGATTGTCATGTACAGTGCCTCCCCATTCCGACGCCGAGCCCTCAGTAGCTCAACTGAACCCCAAGACTGCCCAGCGCCTTCCAGTAATCAGGATAGGTCTTGGCGACGCAGTCCGGGTCTTGGATGCGGATCCCCGAAACCTTCAGCCCGGCCAGGGCAAAGCACATGGCGATGCGGTGGTCGGCGTGGGTGTCGATCAGCGCGTTGCAGGCGGTGCCGGCCAGGGCGGGGTCGCTGGCTACCAGCAGGTCGTCGCCTTCGATGGTCGCCAGGCCAGGGCGGATCTCGTTGAGGCCGTCATGCAGCGCCTGTACGCGGTCGCATTCCTTGACCCGCAGGTTGGCCAGTTCAGTGAAACGCACGGGGGTGTTGTTGAACGCCGCGAGCACTGCCAGGGTGGGGATGGCGTCTTGCATTTGCGAACCGACCACTGTCGCCTGCATGTTCGGGAACTGCGCGATCACGGCCTGGGCCTTGGCGTCCGGCTGGGTGAAATCCTGCGCGGCCACGCCGATGTCGATGCGGCCACCGGTTAACACTTCAGCGGCCCACAGGTAGGTGGCGGCAGAGGCGTCGGGTTCGATCAGGTAGTCGTGGGCGGTGTAGCCGGTCGGGGCCACGCGCCAGGTGGTGTCGTCGACTGCTTCGACCTTGGCACCGAAGGCGCGCATGCAGTCCAGGGTCAGGTCCACGTAGCCACGGGCACCGATGTCCTTGCCGGTCAGCGCCACTTCAATCGGCGCTTCGCCACAGGCAGCGAGCATCAGCAGGGCCGATACGTATTGGCTGGACAGGCCGCCGTCGATCTCGAAACGCTTGGCTTTGATCTTGCCGACGCCGTGCACGGTGACGGGGGGGCAACCGGTGGGGCTGTCGACCTGGATGCCGTTCTGGCCGAGGGTTGCCAGCAGCGGGCCGATCGGGCGTTTTTGCATGTAGTCGTCGCCGTCCAGCACCACGGTGCCTTCCACGGTGGCCACGGCGGCAGTGAGGAAGCGCATGGCGGTGCCGGCGTTGCCGAGGAACAGTGGCTGTGGCGGCAGTTGCAGTTTGCCTTGGCCGGTGACGACGAAGGTGGTGTCGTCGGGTTCGTCGACGGTCACGCCCATTTGGCGCAGGGCTACGGACATGTGGCGGGTGTCGTCGCTCTTGAGTGCGCCGCTGAGGCGGCTGGTGCCTTTGGCCAGGGCGGCGAGCAGGAGGGCGCGGTTGGTAATGGATTTGGAGCCGGGGGGCGCGACCTTGCCATTGAGGGGGACGTTGGGCGGGGTGACGGTCACGGTTTTCTGCGAACTCAAGGTACAGGGCTCCTGATTCAAGGCACGGGCGGCGGGCGGAGTTGAATAATCGGGTATAGATGTGGTGCTTGTCGAGCTTGGGGTCATGGGCGCTGATATTTACTGGGGGTATATCGTTCCAACTGTGGGAGCTGGCTTGCCTGCGATGGCGTTTGTTCGGTGTACATATCCGTTATTTGGGTAGCGGCGGCTTAGGGTTCCGCCCTTACGGCGGCTCACTTTTGAACAGCGCAAAAGTAAGCAAAACGCTCTTGCCCCAACACTCGGCACCTCGCTTAGGCTCGGTGTGCCCTCACTCCGGCTTGAA
>NZ_RXYG01000022.1:0-71585 GCF_003970195.1 Pseudomonas sp. C 49-2 | reverse complement strand
AGAACCACATCCCACATAGTTTCGTCATCCTGACAGAAGTTGTTGGGGGATTTTAAACCAAGACCTTGAAAGGCATGGCTGTAAGAGCGGAACCAATATCCGCCGTTACCGAAGAAATGGATATGTACACAACCAGAAATTGCCCCCCACCCAATCCAAAATGAAGCTTTCATGACAAAAGTTCGGTAGTCCCCGGCCACTCCCGTCTCCTCTGTGTAACGCGCTTGAGCCCACCAGAACGTTGGGCTTTTCAGCCGCAAGCAGGATGCCAGGAGTGGGGCGATGGGAACTATGGAACGTTACTCGAAAGTGGGCATGCAGGAGCTCGACCAGCGCCTGTCAAAGATCGTCGAAGCGGCGCGCAAGAAGCCGGTGTCGGTCTATCGCTACGGCGCACCCTGGGTCTGGATCGTCTCCCAGGACGACTGGCAAGGCGCTCGCAAGGAAGTGTCCAGCTACATCCCGGCAGGCCACTCCCTGGTGCTGCTGCGCCCACAGATCGACGAAGTGCTCGACCAGCATCGCGACTGGCTCACCGCCGAACCCGCGATGTCGATCGCCCCGCACACCGTGCTGCAGATCCTCCTGCTGCAACTGCTGTACTCGGTGCCCAGCGAACAACAGCTGCACGAACAGCTGAACTACAACCTGTTGTTCCGCTGGTTCGTCGGCCTGGACCTCAATCAAAAGGTCTGGAGCATTCACGTACTGACCCGCGACATCGCCACGCTGCTCAACAACCCGCGTGCGGTGCAACTCATCCAGAAAATCATCGGTGACGTGTTTTGTGGCGCCTTGCTGCACATGCCGGAGTTCTCGTTGAACTTCGCCCTGTTGCACACCTGGCTGGCACGCCACGGCAGCACCTCGATCACCAGCAATTGAGCCAGCCGCACGCCGGGCGTCCGGCGATGGCGCACAAAATCAGACAGTCAGGGGGCGGTGTGGAGCATCTGTTCAAATTAACGTTGGCGCTGTGTTGCGTGACGCTGGGGAGCTTGGCGCAACCGGTGTTGGCCGAGGAGGAAGAGGGCGCGCGCAAGGTCGACGTCAACGAGTACTTCGTGCGCGGCAATACGGTGCTGGATGCGGCGACGATCGAGGAGGCGGTGTATCCGTTCCTGGGGCCGCAGAAGACCTTGGGCGATATCGAAGGCGCGCGCGATGCGTTGCAGAAGATCTACCAGTCGCGTGGCTACCAGTCGGTGTTTGTCGAGTTGCCGGAGCAGAAGGTCGATGACGGTATCGTCTATCTGCAGGTCAGCGAGACCAAGGTCGGCCGGGTGCGCGTGGTCGGTGCCAAGCACTATTCACCAGTGGAAATCCGCGAGCAGGTGCCGGCCCTGGAGGAGGGCGCGGTGCCGGACTTCGCCACGGTGCAAACCCAGTTGGCGGGCCTCAATCGCGGCGCTGGACGCCAGGTCACGCCGTTGGTACGCGAGGGCCAACGCCCCGGCACCATGGATGTGGATTTGCAGGTGGAAGACCAGAACCCCTGGCACGCCAGTATCGGCCTGAACAACGACTACAGCGCCGACACCGAAAAACTGCGCTCGGTGGCGACCCTGGGGTACGACAACCTTTGGCAACTGGGCCACAGCATTTCCCTGACCTACTTCACCGCGCCCCAGGACACCGAGAATGCCAAGGTCTGGTCGGGCTCTTACAGCGCCCCGCTCAACGAGCGCTGGACCTTGCAGTTCTCCGGTTACCAGTCCGACAGCAACATCGCCACCATCGGCGGCAGCAACGTGCTGGGCAAAGGGCATTCCTACGGCGTGTCGGCCATCTACAACCTGCCGGCGGCGGGCAACTGGGCCAACTCGTTCTCGTTTGGCGTGGACTTCAAGGACTTCGACGAACAGATGAAGTTCGGTTCCAGCAGCGACCAGGTGCCCCTCAAATATGCGCCGTTCACCTTGGGCTACAACGGCTTTCGCTATACCGAACAATCGCAATTGGGCCTGGGCTTGAACCTGGTAGTGGGCACTCGCGCCTTCTTCGGCTACGGCAGCGATGCCGAAGAGTTCGAATACAAACGCTACAAGGCCAGCGCCAGTTTTGCCGTACTCAAGGGCGACCTGAATTACACCTACACCTTCGCCAACGACTGGCAGTCGGCAACCAAGGGCGGCTTCCAGCTGGCGTCGGGGCCGCTGGTGTCCAACGAGCAATATTCCGCGGGCGGTGCCACGTCGGTGCGCGGCTACCTGGCGGCGGAGCGTACCGGGGATGAGGGGTACTTGCTCTCCCAGGAACTGCGCACGCCGTCCCTGGCCAAGTTCCTCGGCAGTTATGTGCAGGAGTGGCGCTTCTACGCGTTCGCCGAAGGTGCGCGCATGCGCCTGCACGATCCGCTGCCCGAGCAAGAAGATGAATACAGCCTGGCCAGTGTCGGCCTGGGCACCCGCGCCAGTTTGAGCAAATGGTTGTCCGGCAGCCTGGATTGGGGCTACCCGCTGCTTGATGGACCGAACACCCAGAAACAGGACTCGCGACTGCACTTCAGTGTGCAGGCGACTTTCTGACTTTTTCTTCCGGAGACTTCACCCATGCAACGCCTATTCCTGAGCCTGTTGATCTGCCTGGGCTTCACGCTCCCGGCCACCGCCCATGCCTGGTGGCAGGACGACTGGCACTACCGCAAACAGATTTCGGTGGACACCACCGCCCAAGGCGCCGCGATCAACCAGGCCCTGGGCCGTACCGCGTTGCTGGTGCGCTTGCACACCGGCAACTTCACCTTTGACGGGGTCAAGGATGACGGCGCCGACCTGCGTTTTGTGAGCGCCGATGACAAAACCGTGTTCAACCACCAGATCGAGAGCTTCGACCCGTTGATGGGCATGGCACTGATCTGGGTCGATGTGCCCAAGGTCGAAGGCGGTCAGCGTCAGGACCTGTGGATGTACTACGGCAACCAGAAGGCCCCGGCCACCGCCAACGGCCAACTGACGTTCGACCCGAACTACACCGCGCTCTACCATTTTGACGGGGCCAACGGCACACCCGCCCGCGACACCACGGCCTACGCCAACACCGCGTTGAACGCCACCGGTGCGAGCATCGACGGTGTGATCGGCCGTGCCTTGCAGTTTGCCGGTCAACCGCTGATATTGCCGGCCAGCCCTTCGCTGCAACACGCTGCGGGTGGCGCGTTTACCTTCAGCGCCTGGCTGCGCCTGGACCAGGCCAGCGGTGAGCAAGTCGTTCTCGCCCGACGTGATGGTGCCCATAGCCTGCTGCTGGGGTTGAACCAAGGCATGCCGTTCGTGGAAATCGACGGCCAGCGCGCCGTGTCGAACCAACCGCTGAACCCCGGCCAGTGGCAGCACCTGGCGTTCACCGCCGAAGGTGACAAGGTCACGCTGTATGTGAATGGCCGCGAGACTGCCACCCTGGCTGTTGCCTTGCCCGCGTTCAACTCCCAACTAGCCATTGGTGCCGATCTGCCGGAAGCGGGCACCACGCACCTGCCATTCGCCGGGGCCATCGATGAGTTGCGCCTGTCCAAGGTGGCGCGTCCGGCGGCACTGTTGCTGGCCGATGCCAACGCCCAGGGCGCCGAGTCGAAACTGGTGGCCTATGGCGTGGATGAAGAACAGTCCGGCTTCGGTTTCGGCAGCCTGGGCTTCTTGCTCAACGCGGTGCCGGTGGATGCCTGGGTGATCATCCTGGTGCTGGTGGCGATGATGTTCCAGTCGTGGGTCATCATGCTGCGCAAGAACCGCCAGGTCAGCCGCGTGAGCAGCGCCAATGAAGTGTTCCGCGAGCATTTCGCGCAGATTGGCACGCGACTGGAGATGTACGCCGACGACGCCCAACTGGGTGAGCGCCTGGCCCATTCTTCGCTGTGGCGCCTGTACCTGGTGGCGGTCAAAGAGATCCGCACCCGGCGTGCCCAGGGCGCCGACACCTCGTCGGTCTCGGCCGCCACCATCGAAGCCATCCGCTGCTCGATGGACGGCGTGCGCACCCGCGAAAACCAGGCGCTCAGTTCCAAGCTCTCGACCTTGTCCAACGCCATCGCTGGCGGCCCCTACATCGGCCTGCTCGGCACGGTGCTGGGGATCATGGTGGTGTTCCTCGGCACGGCCATGGCCGGTGATGTGAACATCAACGCGATTGCCCCCGGTATGGCGGCGGCGTTGCTGGCCACGGCCATGGGCCTGTTTGTCGCGATCCCGGCGCTGTTTGGCTACAACCGCCTGATTACGCGCAACAAGGAAGTCAGCGCGGACATGCGTGTGTTTGTCGACGAGTTCATCACCCGCCTGGCGGAGATGCACGGCGAGAGCCAGCACAGTGAAGCCGCGCACCGTCGTGACCATCACGCCGCTGTTCCGGCCTGAGGAGATCTGCCATGGCTTCCGTAAATACCTCCCACGACGATGACGATGATGCCGCCGTCGACAGTATCAACATCACGCCCCTGGTGGACGTGCTGATGGTGGTGCTGGTGATGTTTATCCTCACCGCCACCGCTCAGGTCTCGGGCATCCAGATCCACTTGCCCAAGGCCAGCGCTTCGGTGTCGTTGTCGGAGGCCAAGACCAAGGCCATCTCCGTGAACGACGGTGGCCAGGTGTTTCTCGACGCTTACCCGGTGACCCTCGGCGAGCTGGAAGAACGCCTGCGCATCGAGAAAGCGCTGAACCCGGATTTCCCGGTGATCGTGCGTGGCGATGCGATGGTGCAGTACCAGAAGGTGATCGAAGTGCTCGACCTGCTGCGTCGGCTGGAACTGTCCCAGGTCGGGTTGGTTACCGGCAAACCGAGTCAGGGCTGAGACATGACCGCACAGATCCCGATCGCGCCCTTGCCCGTTAAGAAGAAGCCGCCGTTGCGCCCGTTGAAGTGGGGCGCCGGCCTGTTGCTGGGCGCCGTGGCGGCCTGGTTCTTGTGGCAGTGGGCCAATGACATGAGTGGCGTGCGCCGTGAAGCGCCGAAGGTGCCGACGATTATCCCACTGCCACCACCGCCACCGCCGCCGCCGGAAAAGCCCAAGGAGACTGAGCCCCAGGTCGAAGAAAAAATCCCGGAACCGGTGCCAAGCCCCGAACCCGAGGAGGTCAAGCCGGCCGAGGAAGCGCCGCCTTCGCCTAACGAAGACCTGGCCAACCCGATGCAGATCGACGGCGACGCACAGTCCGGCAACGACGGTTTCAACATCGGCGCCGGCAAGGGCGGCGGCATGGCCGGCAGTGGTGGCGGTGGGTTGGGAACGGGCACTTACAAGCAGTACCTGGCCGGCACTTATCAGCGACTGATGCGCGAAGACCCTGAACTGCGCAAGAAGGCGTTCTCGATACAGATAGACCTGTGGTTGGGCGCCGATGGCCAGGTCACCAAAGCGTTGGTGGCCAAGTCCAGCGGGGATGCCGAGACCGACGCGCAGATGCTCGCCTTGATCCAGGCACCGCGTGCCACACAGAAGCCGCCGGCGTCGCTGACGCTGCCCATGCGCCTGTCGCTCAAGGGCCGGCGTCCGGATTGAACAAACCCTTTTTTACGGTTTTTTACAGGAGTTGCGTACACATGATTTCCCCCGTGAATCGACTGACCCTGGCGGTCGGCATGGTCATCGCGACCCTGGTCGGCCAGGCGGCTGCAGCCCCGGTCGCACCTTCGGAAAACGTCACCATCAACCTGATCCGCCTATTGGTGCAGCAAGGCGTGCTGACCCAGGACACCGCCAACGGCCTGATCGCCCAGGCCGAAAAAGAGGCCCAGCAGGCCCGCCAGGCCAATGCCGCGCCGGTGGTGGCCGCAGGCCCGGCCGCAGCGCCGGGTGACGTGCGTGTGCAGTACGTGCCGCAGGCGGTGAAGGATCAGATCCGTGATCAGGTCAAGGCCGAGGTCATGGCCACCGCCAAGCAGGAAAACTGGGCCCAGCCCAATACCTTCCCGGATTGGGTCTCGCGTATCAGCTTTGATGGCGATATCCGCCTGCGGGACGAGTCGCGCTATTTTTCGGGCAATAACAGCAACGAGATCGTCGATTACGCCAAGCTCAATGAAAGCGGCCCGTACGACACCAACAAAGACACCAACACCAAGCTGCCGCCGCTGCTCAACACCACCAAGGACCGCGAAAACCTGTTCCGCCTGCGCGCGCGCCTGGGCATGAAAGCCGTGCTGTCACCGGACTGGACCGCCGGTATTCGCGTCGGCACCGGCTCCGACAACAACCCGGTGTCCACCACCCAGACCCTGGGCGGCGGCTTTGGCAAGAAAGACATCTGGCTCGATCAGGGCTACCTGAGCTGGAAGGCCACGCCGGACGTGACCCTCACTGCCGGGCGCTTCGCCAACCCGTTCTATTCCACTGACATGATGTATTCGGGCGACCTGAACTTCGACGGTATCGCCGCCAATTTCAACCATACGCTCAATAGCCAGTGGGGCCTGTTCGGCACCTTGGGTGCGTTTCCGGTGGAGTACACCTCTGACTCGGCCAGCAGCAACGGTTTCGACAAGGAAGACAGCGACACCAAGTGGCTGTTTGGTGGGCAGATCGGCGCCAACTGGAAGATCAACCGCGAAAACAGCCTGAAGGGCGCGCTGGCCTACTACCACTTTGACGATATCGAAGGTAAACGCTCCGGCGCTTGCCAGCCGTGGTCCGGCCAGCCGGCGTGTGACAGTGACGGCTCGCGCCTGGCCTTCATGCAAAAGGGCAACAGCGTGTTCCTGCTACGCGACATTACGCCGAATCCAGCCACCCCAGGCCTGACCCCGCAACCGCAGTTCGTCGGCCTGGCATCCAAGTTCGATGTGCTCGACCTGAACCTGGCCTGGGATGCCGAGCTGCCCAGCGATTTCAAGCTGCGCACCCAAGGCAACTTCATCCACAACCTGGCCTACGACAAGGGCGAGATGCTCAAGCGCAGCGAAGGCCAGATCGTCAACAACATCAACAGCAAGGGCCAGTTTGAAAGTGGCGGCAATGCGCTGATGGTGTCGTTCACCCTCGGCAGCGCGCTGGAAATGCGCAAACGCGGCGATTGGAACGTGCTGGCCGGCTACAAATACATCCAGCCTGACGCACTGCCTGACGGCTTCAACGATTCGTCGTTCCACCTGGGCGGCACTAACGCCAAGGGGTATTTCATTGGCGCCAACTACGGCATCGAAAAGAACATCTACGCCAGTGCGCGTTGGTTGAGCGCGTCCGAAGTGTATGGCGCGCCGTTCGAAGTCGATGTGATGCAACTGGAACTCAACACGCGCTTTTGATGCGCACGGAGATGCCACATGAACACGCGAATCTGCGGGCTATTGCTGCTGCTGGTCACCACCGGCGCGTCGGCTGAAGGCATGGAGGAGCGCCTGCGTACGCAACTGCGCAGCACCACCCAGCAATTGCAGGCCCTGCAAAGCGAACAGGCCCAGGCCAGCGCCGCAAGGATTGCCGCCGAAAACCAGGCCAAGCAGGCCCAGGCGCAAATCAAGCAGCTGACGACCGAACTCGCCCAGGTGCGTGGCGTGGCCGAGCAAATGGCCGGCCAGCAACAGAGCCTGCACAGTCAGGCTCAGGCCCAGGTGGCGGCCAGCAACGAGCAGATCGGCAAGTTCAAGAAGGCCTATGACGAACTGCTGGTGTTGGCCAAGGGCAAAGAGGCCGAGCGTGCACGCTTGCAGGCACAACTGAGCGAACGTGACACACAAGTGCAGCAATGTTCAGTCAAGAATCAACAGATGTACGGCGTGGCCCAGCAGTTGCTCGCGGCCTACGAAAAAATCGACGTGGCCGAGGTGATGAGTATTCGCCAGCCCTTCGCCAGCAGCGCGCGGGTCAAGTTCGAGGAACTGGCCCAGGGCTTTGGCGACGATTTGTACAAGAGCCGTTTCGATGCGCCCCAGGCAACCGCCAATCATTGATCGACAGGGAAGAAATCACCATGAACGAATTGATCTCCAGCGTCACTACCCAGAGCCTCACCGAACTGCTGCAGGAAGCCGGCTACCGCGTCAACCAGACCGAACAGAACGGCGTCGTGCAATTGCTCAGCGCCAGCCAGGGCATCGGTTTTGCCGTGCGTTTCGGCAACCCGGCGGCGGAGCAGGGCAGCTATGTGGATTTCACCTATAGCTGTGCGCTGCGCATCCAGGGCGAATTGCCTGAAGGCCTGGCGCAGGTGTGGAACGCGTCGCGACGCTTTGCGCGGTTGTCGGTGCAGGGCGAGTTTTTGTTGATGGAAATGGACGTGGTGGTGGCGGGTGTCGGCGCCACGCACCTGCGCAGTCAGCTGGAGTTGTGGGATCGCCTGTTACAGGAATTTATCGTTTATCTGCGTGAATACAGCCAGCAGGCCGCGCAGTTGCAGGCTGAAGCCGAGGCGCCGGTATTGTGAAGAAACCAACCTTGATGGTCGGCGCGGGTGCGTTGGTCTTGCTGGTGGTGGCGGTGGGCTTGAGCCTGCGGCCGGGCAGTGACCCGGTGGCGGCGCAGCAACCGGCGCCGCTGATCAATCCTGTATCGGCCGGGCCGGCGGTGGCCCGCCTGGGCAATCAGCAGATCGACCTGACGGAACTGAAAACCGTGCTGGCCAGCCTGCCTGCCGAGTCCCGTGAGCAGTTGCGCGGTAACCGTGGCGCGTTGGAAACCTGGATTCGTTCACGCTTGGCGCAAAAGGCGGTGCTCGAACAGGCCGACGCCCAGGGCTGGCGCCAGCGCCCGGACGTGGAACAGCAGACCCGCGCCGCCGTCGAGCAGATCGTGTTTCGCGACTATATGCTCTCGGTCAGCCAGGTGCCGGCCGATTACCCCAGCGCGGCGGAGTTGCAGCAGGCCTACGACAGTGGCAAGGCGCAATGGGTGACGCCGCCATTGTACCGGGTGAGCCAGATTTTCCTGGCGACCAATGACCCGCAAACCGTCGACAACGTGCGCCGCCAGGCCCAGGAACTGAGCCGTCGTGCCCAGGCCGCGCCAGGTGATTTCGCGGCCCTGGCCACGCAGTTTTCCCAGGACACCGACTCCGCCGCGCGCGGCGGTGACTCGGGCATGCAACCCCTGCAACAACTGGTGCCGGAAGTGCGCAATGCCGTGTCGCGCCTCAAGGTCGGCGCCGTGTCGGACGTGGTGCAGAGCGCGGCGGGGTTTCATGTGCTCAAACTCACCGGCCAGCAACCGGCGCGTACTGCGACCCTCGACGAACTGCGCGAGCGCCTGACCCAGGCCCTGCGTGTCCAGCGTCAGGAGCAGATCGCCAAGGCGTACCTCGAAGGCACGCTCAACACCGCAACCCTGAGTATCGACGGTGCCGAGCTGAACAAGGTGCTGGAGTAACCCGCGTCAACCCGCATTGGATGCACAGACCGACAAGACAGGGAGTCTCCCATGGCATTTCTAGAACCGTCCGCCCCCCAGGGACCGTCCTCTTATCGCGCCGCCACCGAGGGACGCAGCAGCTGGCTGGCCCTGGCCCATGAGATCGACCCGGAGGTTGCGCGCTACTTTCTGGTGAGCGCGCGCTGCGGTTGCTTCATGCAGGCGGCGCGCAGCTTGAATATCAAGGCGACGCTGTTGCGCAAGCGCCTGGCGCAGTTGGAAGAACATTTACGGCATTCGCTGTTCACCTACCAGGGCAATGGCCTGGTGCTCAGTCGCGATGGCCAGCAGTTGCAGGCCCAATTGATTGCCCTGGCCCATGAACGGCGCTTGCCGGTCACGGAGCAGCCGTTGATTCGGCTGGCAGTGGCCGAACCGATCCTGCACGACATCCTTGGCCGCGACCTGATCGCTTTGTTGCGCCGCAATGCCAGCGTGCGCCTGGAGATCATCTCCATCGACAGCCAGTTGTCGCTGCAAGCGGTGGATGTGGATGTGGTGCTGTGGCTGTCGGACACCGATGGCCCCGTACCTGGTCCGAGCTTTGCCATCGAGCCGCCACAGGCCCTGGCGCGCCTACATTACTTGCCCCATATCGCCAAGCGTTATTCGCGGTTGACCACACGCCCGGACAGTGTCGAAGACCTCGACGACTACATGCTGGTGCAATGGCAGCCTGATGCGCAGGTGGGCGCGTTGCAGGCGTGGAACCGAGTGGTGCAGCAGCGCTTGGCGGCGGTGGTGCAGGTGCATGCGTATTCGCTGATGTTGGAGATGATTCGTTGCGGTGCGTGCATTGGGTTGCTGCCACATTACATGAGCAGTTTTGACCGGGGCCTGGTGGCGTTGCCGGGGTTGTTGGCCGAGAGCATGCAGCGCCAGGTGTGGCTGGCGGTGAATGCGCAGGTGGCGGATGTGGAGGCGGTGCGGATGATTGTGGAGTTGATCATCGGCACCTTTGAAGGCCGACGCGAATGGTTTGATTAGCGTTGCAGCACGCCGCGAAAGGTCGCGCTCAAGGCACGCAGTGTTTCCCGTGAGCGCACATCGGTGATGCGGCTGTGAAGTACCACCTCACTCACGGGCAAGGCGGGCAACCGGTATTGCTCACTCACTTCCACCGCACCTGCCGGCGCAACGCGATGGGCGAGGGCGGCGACGCCCAATCCGGCGCTGACGGCGGCGCCCACGGCCATGACACCGCCGCCAACGAACACTTCGGTCCAGTCGATGCGTGCCTCATCCAGTGCGCGTGTGGCCAAGTGGCGAACGCCGCAGGGCGCGGCCATTGTGGCCATGCGCAGGGGCGTGCCGGGACTGTGTTGCCAGGTGGGGGCGGCGAACCAGCCGAAGCGTTCCACCGCCAGCACGTCGCCATCCTGGCGGTCGCCCTCGTTGCGCACGATCACGGCGTCAAGTTCGCTGCGGTCGAAGGCGGCGACCAGGTCGCGGGAGGAGGCGATGCGCACTTCAAGGATCACCAACGGATCGTAAGCGGCCAGGCGATTGAGCCAGGTCGGCAAGTCGGGGCCGGCCACGTGATCACTGATGCCGATCACCAGGCGTCGCGGCGCGTGGCTGTTCATATCGCCCAAGGCGCGTTCATGGGCATTGAGCAGGGCGCGGGCCGCGACGATGAATTGTTCGCCTTGGGGCGACAACCGCACATGGCGTGGCGTGCGCTCTAGCAGGCGATAGCCGAGGCGCTCTTCCAGGCGTTTGAGTTTGAGGCTGATCGCCGCCTGGGAGGTGTCGAGGGCTTCGGCGGCGCGAGTGAAGCTGGCGAAATCGGCCACCAGCACGAAGGCCTGGACGGTATCGATATCCAGCGGTTTGGGGGCGTCAGTCATATTGGATCCTTATCGCACATATATCGGTTGATATCTTGTTGAAATCATCGTCGCTGCGCAAGCTGAACACTCAACTTGCCCAGGAGTTTGTCCATGTTTGCCAAACAGTATTCACATCGCTTGCCTGCCGACTACGACATGGGCGTGATCCGCCGACGCGCCGCGCAATTGGGGCCGTTGTGGGATAACGCCGAGGGGTTGCTGTTCAAGGCGTTTATCGCCCAGGAGCGCGGGGGTAATGTGTATTCGTCGGTTTACCTCTGGGCCGACCCGCTGCAGGCGGCTGACTTCCTGCTGGGCGCGCGCTTTCAGAAGGTGCTCGACAGCTTTGGCCGCCCACATATCGAGAGCTGGTTGCCGTTGGACCTGCAACGTGGCCCGGCACAGGGCGCGTTGAGTTTGTATCGCGAGGAGTGGGCATTGGCGCCAGGGGCGAACCGCGCCGCGATCTTGGCCGAGGAGAAACAGCGTAATCAGCAGGTGGCCGAGCGCAGTGACACGTTCGCAGTGTTCCTCGCGTTGGATGTGCAAGCGTGGCGGTTGGTGCGGTTTACGCTGTCCGCCAAGGCGCTGGACGCCGAATATCCTGGCGCGGGTTACGAGGTGCTTTATCTGGCACAAGGCGTTGCGCCCTAGCGAGAACTGCGCCAGTCTTGGTGGCCTCATCCTTGTCGTTGAAGCACTCTGTGATGCCGGCCACTCGTTTGACACTTATCTGCCATGCCGTGACTCTCCAGCAAAAAAAGGGGCGCTTTCCCGATGACGAGTCCGTTGCGATGGATTGGCGAAATGCGGGTTTGTCCCTTGCCGGCCGCTACAAGAAAAACCTGCGCTTATTGTGCGGTCCCGAGGCGCGTACCCGACAGACAGCAGGTATGTTCGGCAGGCATCCCCAAGTCGAAAAAGCCTTGCGCGATGCTGACTTTGGTCGGTGGAAGGGCAAGGACATCGACGCGATAGATCGCAACGAGTTGATGGATTGGCTTGGTAACAGCGCCAGTGCCTCGCATGGCGGCGAATCCGTGGACCAAGTCTGCGCACGAGTAGGCCGTTGGATGAAATCCCTCGAAACCCAACCCGGCCATGTCGTGGCCATCACCCATCCCTTCGTGATCCGTGCGGCAATGCTGTACGTCATGGAATTTCCGATCTCGATGTTCTACCTGATCGACGTCGAACCGTTGTCCGCCACTGAGCTGCGCTTCAACGACGTCTGGCGACTGCGCCTGGAAACTCACGCCTAGCCGCCCGAACATGGCAAAATCCACGCCCCGCAATGAGAGCAACCCATGAAACGCATCCTGATCATCGGCATTGGCGCCGGCAACCCTGACTACATCACGATGCAGGCCGTGAAGGCGCTCAACCGCACCGACGTGTTTTTCCTGATGGACAAGGGCCAGAGCAAAGACAAGTTGATCGACCTGCGTCGCGAGATCTGCGAGACCTACATCACCGAGCCTGGCTACCGTTTCGTCGAGGCCAGTTGCCCCGAGCGGGTGCGCGGCGAGATCGACTACACCACCGCCGTGCAGGACCTCAACCGCGACAAGCAGCAGACCTTCGAACGCATGATCAACGAAGAAATGGCTGACGGTGAAGTGGGCGCGTTCCTCGCCTGGGGCGACCCTGCGCTGTACGACAGCACCATCCGCATCTTGCAGGCGATTCTTGCCAGTGGCCGCAGTGAGTTCGAGTTCGAAGTGATCCCGGGCATCACCAGTGTGCAAGCCTTGGCTGCCCAGCACAAAGTGCCGCTGAACCGTATTGGCAAGTCCGTTGAGATCACTACCGGGCGCCGTTTGGCGGCGGGGCAGGCGAGTGATGCCGACACGTTGGTCGTAATGCTCGACGCCGAAGACTCCTACCGCAGCGTGGCGGACCAGGACTTGGAGATCTATTGGGGCGCCTACCTGGGCACGCCGGATGAGCTACTGATCAGCGGCAAAGTCAGCGAAGTCGCAGAAGAAATCGAACGGGTGCGCAAGGCGGCGCGCCTGGAAAATGGCTGGATCATGGACACTTATCTTTTACGCAAACCTTGAGGTAACGTCCCATGCTCAAACTGTTTGCCCTGGCACTTACCCTCGTGGCCGGCACCGCCCATGCCGACGACACGCTGCACACCGATTTGCCGCTGTCGTATCTGGAACAAACCCAGGGCGACGCGCGCAACCAGCCGCTGGTGATTTTCCTGCACGGGTTTGGCAGTAACGAGGAGGACTTGTTCGGCATCAAGGACGCGCTGCCCTCTACCTGGACGTACCTGTCGGCTCGTGCACCTATGCCGGTGGACCCGCACGGCTATCGCTGGTTTACCAAAACGCCCGGCAACGGCGATTACGATGGCGAGACGGCGGACCTGCAACGCAGCGCCCAGTTGATCGAAGACTTTGTCGGCAAAGCCACCGCCAAATATCACACCCAGCCGGATCGGGTGTTCCTGGTGGGTTTCAGCCAGGGGGCGATCATGTCCTATGAGGTGGGCCTGCGCCGGCCGGAACTGCTGCGCGGCATTGCGGCGTTGAGCGGCAGCGTGCTGCCGGTGCTCAAGGCTGAACTGAAGCCGGATGCATCATTGGGCAAATTGGCGATTTTTATCGGCCATGGCACCTTGGACCAGGCACTGCCCTATGTGTCGGGGACGCGGGCGAATGAGGTGTTGACGGGGTTGGGGTTGAAGCCGGAGTTTCATGGGTATCCAGGCATGCCGCATACCATCAGCGAGGCGGAAGTGCAGGACCTGAAAGCCTGGCTGGAAAAAAGCCTGAACTGAACGCGGTCAAAATAGGTGGGAGCCGGCTTGCCTGCGATAGCGATTGATCAGTCGACAACCCTATTGACTGATGCACCGCTATCGCAGGCAAGACAGCTCCCACATTAGAGTTGAGTTGCTTGGGAGATCAGGTTATTTGCCGCCGGTAATCTGCTTTACCAACGCCGCATGCCCCTTGGCATCATCCGCCCGCGAAATCGCCTGGATCACCAGCAGGTGATTACCCGAACCACCGAGGAACGTGGAGTTCAGCGTTTTACCGCCGCCTTGGGTGGCGGTGCTGTCCACCTGGCGCAGGCCGAGGCCTTTGAACGTCAGTTTCTTCTCGCTCTGTTTCTTGAAGTCAGGCAGTGCTGCGCTCTGGTCCTTGACGAACCCGGCCACGGCGCCGTCCAGGAATTGCGCGTCGTTGTCGCCGATGGTTACTCCATCGTTACGCACGGTTTCGGCGACGATCACCACACTTTTGGTGGTCTGGTTGGCATACATCGTACCCTGGGTGTCAGCGGTGCCATCCTCGGCCTTGCCAGCCGGCAGGGTGTCGGCGGCGTAGGCTTTGGGCAGGTTGAAGGTGAACTTGCCACCCAAGGTGGAGATGGTTTGCGTGGTCGGCTTGGACGCGGCGAATGCGCTGCCGGCAGTCAATGCGAGGGCCAGCAGGACGGCAGTCTTGGTGAAAGTGGCCATGAAGCGCTCCAGGGGTGAACGAAATTGCGCCGTATTCTGTCAGAATTTTCGCAAAATCGTTCATCCATAGACTCACACCTTGTCGGACTCTTCCTCGAGTCGGTCCATCTCAAACAGCCGCGCCAGTTCTGCCCGGGCTTCCTGGGCGGTTTGCATCACTTTGGCGGCGTCGTCGTACACCGCATGTTGCGCGGCCAGCACTTGCAGGTCGTGGTTCTTGAAGCGGGTGATGCGCGCGTCGGCCTGGGCCTGGCTCAAACCCAGGCCTACCAATGTGCGGCGGCTCATTTCCAGGCTGGAGTAGAAGGTCTCGCGAATCGGTGACGCGTCCAGGTCCACCAGGCGGTGCACGTGTTGGCGGTTACGTGCGCGGGCGATGATCTTCATGTGCGGGTAGAGGTTGCGCACCAGTTCGGCGGTCTTGATGTTGATCTCCGGGTCGTCCATGGCGATCACGAAGAACTCCGCCTGGTCGACTTTGGCTGCATGCAGAATCTCGGGGCGTTGCGGGTCGCCGTAGAACACCGGCATGCCGCCGAAGCTGCGGGTCAGCTCGATGGTTTCCACTGAGGTGTCCAGGGCAATGAACGAGATGTTTTGCGCGCGCAGGATCCGCGCGACGATCTGGCCCATACGGCCCATGCCGGCGATGACCACGCGGGGCGCGTCGCTTTCGATGGTGCGGTATTCCTCGGGCACTTCCACCGGCTTGACCTTGGGCTTGAACAGCTTTGGGCACACCAGCAACAGCAGCGGCGTAACAGCCATGGAGAGGGTGATGGTCAGGACCAGGATGTCGTACAGGTGCGGTTCGAACAGACCTTGATCACGGCCGATCTTGAATACCACGAAGGCGAATTCGCCACCTGCCGCCAGCACCACGCCCAGGCGCAGGGCGCTTTCGCGATTGAGGTCGCCCACCAGCCGGCCCACAGCGTAGAGCAAAGGCAGCTTCAAGCCGATCAGCAGCAGCGTCAGGCCAATCACCACCAGCGGCGAGCTGAGCAACAGGCTGAGGTTGGCACCCATGCCCACGCTGATAAAGAACAGGCCCAGCAGCAGGCCCTTGAACGGTTCGATCTGGGATTCCAGTTCGTGGCGGTATTCCGAGTCCGCCAGCAGCAGGCCGGCGAGGAAGGCGCCGAGGGCCATGGACACGCCCACCAGTTCCATCAACCAGGCCGTGCCAATCACCACCAGCAGTGCGGTGGCGGTGGACACTTCGCGCAGCCCGGTCTTGGCGACGATGCGGAACACCGGCCGCAACAGGTAGCGTCCGCCGATGATCACCACCGCGATGCTGCCGAGAATTTGCAAAACATGCTGCAGGCCCTGGGCTTCGGTGGTCGGGTGATCGCTGCCGGCCAGCAGCGGCACCATGGCGATCAGCGGGATCGCGGCGATGTCCTGAAACAGCAGAATCGCAAAGGCCAGGCGGCCGTGGGGCTGGTTCAGCTCCTTGCGCTCGGCCAGGCTTTGCAGGCCAAACGCGGTGGACGACAGCGCCAGGCCCAGACCGAGCACGATCGCACTGTTCCACGACTGGCCAAACAGCCACAACGCCACCACGCCCATCACCAGGCCCGTCAGCAGCACCTGCGCCAGACCGACGCCGAACACCGCCTTGCGCATCACCCACAACCGCTTGGGCGACAGTTCGAGACCGATGATGAACAACAGCAACACCACGCCCAGCTCGGAAAATTGCGCGACGCTTTGCGGATTGCCCACCAAACCCAGCACCGACGGGCCGATAATCACACCAGCGAACAGATAGCCCAGTACCGCGCCCAGTTGCAGGCGTTTGGCCAGGGGCACGGTCAGCACGGCGGCGAGCAGGAACACCACAGCTGCTTGTAACAGGTTGCCTTCATGGGGCATTGCGAACTCCAGGATCTCTAAAACCAATCAACAGGGGGGTATTAGAGCGCTTTTTACATTTCGAAAATTGTGTTTTTGCTGCGTATAGGTGCGATAGCGCACCGTTTTTATAAGGTGCTGAGTGCTCTGGTCTCCTATCCGAAGGATGTCCAAACAATTTCCCGGCGCCCACGGGTGGAAGCCCTGACACTTCATCCTCTAGTTTTAGGCTCTTGAGTTTATATTCCTTGGGTGGCATATTTCATGAGCTGGGACGTTGAATACACGGATGAATTCGGAGACTGGTGGGATGACCTGGGAACAAAGGAACAGGTTTCCGTTTCCGCCAGCGTTGATTTACTGGGGCTTTTCGGGCCGGGACTGGGCTTTCCCCACAGCAGCGATATCAAGGGATCCCGGCATGGCAACCTGCGGGAGCTGCGCATACAGCACGCAGGGCGGCCATTTCGAGTGTTGTATGCCTTTGATCCACGACGATGCGCGGTGTTGCTGATCGGTGGTGACAAGACAGGACGGCATCGATGGTATGAGGAACACGTCCCGTTGGCTGAAAAGCTGTATGACGTGCATTTGGACACATTGCGTAAAGAGGGCCGTAAACATGCCTAAGAAATTCGCTGAACTGCAAGCGCGCATGACGCCGCAATCCCGTGCCGAAGCCAAGCTGTTGTTTCAGCAGCATCTGCAGGAAATGCCACTGCATGAGCTGCGCAAAGCCCAGCAGTTAAGCCAGGCAAGCCTGGCTAAAGCACTGAACATCAACCAGGCGGCCGTCTCCAAGATGGAGCGGCGCACCGACATGTACATCAGCACATTGCGCGACTATATCCGCGCGATGGGCGGCGAGTTGGAGATTATTGCCACGTTTCCCGATGGTCAGGTCAAGATCGACAATTTCGCCTGCTGAAAGCGGTTGCAGCTATCCAGAAGGTCATCCTTGTGAACCAACTTCTCGCCATGCGTGCCTTTGTTCGCGTCGTCGAAACCAGCTCATTCAGTCGTGCATCCGACCAGTTGGCGCTGCCGCGCTCCACCGTGAGCAAGCTGATCACCGACCTTGAGAAGCACCTCGGCATCAAGCTGATGCACCGCACCACACGGGCTCTGGCGCCAACGTCCGAGGGGTTGGAGTATTACCAGCATGCCCGGCGCCTGGTCGCAGAGTTGGACGAAGTGGATAGTGCCATCCGCGGGCAAGTCCTCAAGCCCGGCGGGCATCTGCGGGTGGATGCGCCTGCGTCGTTTGCCAATTGCCTGCTGATTCCGGCGCTGGTGGATTTTCATCGCGAGTATCCCGATATCACCATTGCCTTGGGTATCAGTGATCGTTCGGTGAACATTGTGGGGGAAGGGGTGGACTGCGTGATCCGCGCCGGCAAGCTGGATGACATGGCGATGATCGGGCGTAAGGTGACCGACCTGGAGTATTTGACCTGTGCGGCCCCTGATTACCTGGAGCGCCGAGGTGTGCCGCTTTCCCCGGAGGATCTGGCGCTCAACCATCTCAAGGCTGGCTATTTTTTTGCCGGATCCGGTAAGGCGGAGCCACTGATTTTCGAGCAGGGTGACAGGCGCATCGAAGTGGGCGATTGCGCCTATTCCACCAATGAAGGCAACGGCCTCAAGGAAATGCTGCTCGCCGGACTGGGCGTCGGGCAGCATTTCAAGGCCATCGTTCAGTACTACGTGGACAACGGCCAATTGGTCAGTGTGCTGCCACAGTGGTCGCGTCCAGCCACGCCGCTGCACATACTCTACCCACCCAATCGTCACCAGAGCGCGCGGCTCAAGGTGTTTGTCGAATGGGTGATCCGCAGGTTCGGGGTCAGGGAATAATCGCGGTCACGCGGATTTCCACGCGCATGGTCGGCAGGCCCAGGGCCTCGACGCCGACTTGCGTCCAGATCGGCGCATGGTGGGGCATGTACTGGCGGTAGTGTTTGACCATCGCTTCGTTGACTTCGGGCGGGAAACCACCGACGTGGTAGGAGTTGACGTGAATCACGTGCTCCCAACTGGCGCCGGCAGTAGCAAGGGTGCGTTCCAGGTTGTGGAACGCCTGGGCGATCTCGTCGGCCAGGGCGGCCGGGATCTTGAACTCATCGTCCCAGCCCCCTTGGCCTGAGGTTTCCACGCGATTGCCGATTTTTACCGCCTGCGAGTAATGCAGGTGCTCGCGCATGTAATCGCCGTAGCCGGGAGTGACAAAAAATTCAGGCGTGCTCATGGTATTTCCTTCGGTTCAGTACAGGACTGGACCCAAGCTAAAGCACTCAATACACGAACAAAATACCGAATTTATGCCATGACTATCTATCCATGTGGACAATTGGCTGCGGTTCCACGGGCGCGAGGTTGGCTGGCCTGCGATACAGGCCTACAGCCAGTCCGACGATGATGATCCCGATCGAGATCAGGTTCGGCGTGGAAATGCGCTCATCCAGAATCAGCATCGAACTGGTGATACCGAACACCGGAATCAGCAACGACAGCGGCGCCACGGTGGATACCGGGTACAGCTTGAGCAACGAGTTCCAGCCCCAGTAGGCAAAGTGCGTGGCCAGGTACACTTGGAACAGGATCGACAAAACCGCCGTCAGGTCGAGGCTGGCCTGCAAACCTTCGAACGCGGCGCTGCCGTGCATCAACCAGGCCGTGAGGAACAGTGGGATCGGCGGGATCAGGCTGGCCCACACCATGAACGAGAAGATCTCCTTCACCCCGGATTTCTTGATGATCACGTTGCCCACGCTCCAGGCCACCGCGCTGAGCACGATCAGCATGACGCCCAGCACCGCGTGGTTACCTTCCTGGGTGGAGATGATTCCCGTCAGGCCGATCAAGGCCAGCACGGCGCCGAGCATCTGCGCGCCACGGATCTTTTCCTTAAACAGCAAAAAGCCCCAGCCCATGGTGAAGAACACGCTGAGTTGAATGATCAATGAGGCAATACCGGGGCTCACGCCCACCTGGATGCCATAGTTGATCACGCCCCACATGCCAAGCCCGAAGATGAAGCCATAGGCCGCCACGTAGCTGAACTTGACGGCGGGACGCTTGATAAAGAATACCAGCGGCAGGGCGGCAAGGGCGAAGCGGATACCCGTGAGTACAAACGGGTCGATGGCGCGCAGGCCGAGTTTGGTGATGGGGAAGTTGACGCCCCATACCAGGGTGACGAGTACGGCAAGAGACAGATGTTTTTTCAGCATGGACCCTCCTTGGGTCAGGCGGCACACCGCGATCGCGAGGTGCCGCCGGGAAGTCAGTTCAAGGCGAAGCGTTTTTGCATCAGGCACAGCCCGGCGATTTCCATCAGCAGGTTGTCTGCCGAAGCGCGTTGGGCGGTGGACAAGCTTGGCAGGGTTGCCAGCAAGGCGCGTACTTTACGCGGGTCGAAGAACGGTACGTTACTCAATGCCGGGCCGCTCAACACGTCGTTGATCATTTCATACAGCTTCGATTGCGGGCTTTCGGATGCCGGCGGGGCGCGGAAGTACTGCTTCTTGCGGTCCAGCACAGCCTGGGGCACGTAAGGGCGCATGGCTTCGCGCAACGCGTATTTCTCGGTGGCGCCGCGCACTTTCATGTTCACTGGCAGGCGGCACGCGGCCTCAATCACTTGGTGATCGAGCAGCGGTGGTCGACCTTCCAGGCTGCCGGCCATTTCCATGCGGTCGCCCAGGGAGGTGAACACCACGTTGGGCAGGCTGGACTTGGCCACCATATACAGCGAACGGTTGACCGGCTCCCAGCCGTTGAGCGCCCGTGGGCTCAGGCGATCGTAGAACTCGCGATAGGCATCGGTATTGCTGAAACGCTCACGGAAGTCATCGCTGTACAACTGCGCCAGGGGGCCGAACAGCGCCGACTGAGTTTGCAGCCAGGACACGCCATGGCCCAGTTCGTCCTGCACCCATTTCACATCATTTTTGCCGCCGGGCAGGTAGCGATCTTCGCTGGCATGCAGGCGTCGGCTGAGTTCGGCGATCGCCGTCGGGTCCTGGTTTTCGTGGTTGTACAACACCATGTCGCGACGATAGTGCGGGTAGCCGCCGAAGACTTCGTCGGCACCTTCACCAGTGAGTACGGCGCGCATGCCCTGGTTCTGCACATATTTGCACAGCAGGTACTTGGCCACGCTGTGAGCGTTGGCGAAGGGCATTTCGGCGTGCCACAGGGCATTTTCGAAGTTGTCCGCCATGTCGGAGGAGTTCACCGACAGCACATTGAGGTGGGCACGGTTATGCCGTGCGGCCACTTCGGCGTACTGGCGTTCGTCGTAGGCCTGCTCGCCTTCGAACGACAAGTGAAACGCCTGCAATGGCTGGCCGGTCAGCTCGGTGGCGATGCCGAGCATGGCCGACGAGTCGAGACCGCCACTCAGGCACACACCGACCGGTACATCGGCATGCAGGCGCAGGCGTACGGACTCTTCGATGGTGTTGCGCAGGGACTCGATCATCTCGGCTTCACTGCGCTGTTCGGTGGCTTGGGCATCCGGGAAGTCCCAGTCCCAGTACTGTTCGGTTTGCAGGCCGCTTTCATCGGCGATGATCCAGCAACCTGGTTTCACGCTGCGAATATTGTTGAACACAGTCCGGTCGCGCAGGATGAAACCGCGGTTGGCGTAGGCTTCGTGGTCCCACTGCGCGGGTACACCGGCTGCTAGCAAGGCTTTGATTTCGGAGGCGAAGTACCAGGCACCTTCATGCTCGGTGTAGTACAGCGGCTTGACGCCCACCCGGTCACGCACGGCAAACAGCTTTTTGCGCAGCCGATCGAAGATCAGGATGGTGAACTCGCCGCGCAGTTGCTTGAGGCCGCGTACGCCATGGCGGCGGTACAGGTGCATGGCGATTTCGCTGTCGGACGAGGTCTTGAAGCGGCAACCATCGCTCTCCAGTTCGGCGCGGATGCGTTGATAGTCATAGAACTCGCCGTTGACCATCATCACCAAGTCGCCTTCGTCGGCCACGATAGGCTGGGTGCCGTTACCCAGGCCGACCAGTCCCAGGCGCACATAGCCAAAGGCGGCCTGGCCTTGGGGGTCGAACCATTGGCTGGAGCTGTCCGGGCCGCGATGATGGATTGCACGCAGGGCGGCATCGAACATGTTCGGGTTGAACGCACGAGGTTGTTTGGCAAAGACGCCAATGTATCCACACATGACAATTACTCTATTGAATTTGTATTGATCAGCAGCACGCTGGTTTCAAACGGTGGTGACCGGTTCGCTCATCGCTGGCAGCTCAGGCAGCACCGCGTCGGGGTGTATGCCAATGGAGCTGAGGATCTCGGGCATGGCCGAGTAGTCCGCTTCGCCGGTCTCGGTAAATTGAGTCGGTAGTAGCAGCGATTGGTCGCCGAACACTTCGAGCAGTTGCGGCAGGATGATTCGCCACGCCGAAATCTCGCGCATCGGGAAGATCCGGATGGAGTTGGCGATGCCGCGGGTGAACAAGGCGGTTTGCTGCGCGGTGAAGTCTCCAACCACCTGCTGCACGAACAGCGGGAAGATGTGCTTGTGCACCAGCTCGTCTTTTTTGTGCAGGGCCACCACATGGCGAAACACCGGTTGGATCTCCGGCGCGTCGCTGAGGTCGGCCAGGTAGTCGCTGATAAACGTTTCCGAGACCAGCGAGAAGGCTAGGCGGTAGATCTTGAAATCCGCTTCGGACAAGGTGGCCTGGGCCTGGTTCAGGTGGCGGGTCAGTTCCAGCTCCGGCCATTTGATGCGCATGCCACGCTGGGTAATTGCCAGTTCACACATGTTGATCGAAAACAGAGTGTGATAAGCCTCATCCGCCAGGGTTTCGGAAATCGTCGCGGCGCTGGCGGAGCTCAGGCGCGGGCCCAACTGCAGCAGGTCGATGCAGGATGGGCAGATGATTTCGGTTTCGATGGCGATGGTTTTCTGGTTGTAGATCACCCAGCCGGCCGACAGGATCAGCAGTTTCAGGGCGTGGGGGTAGTGCTGGTAATGCGGATCATGGGCGAAAGGTAACAGGGCCTCGAGAAAGTCCGGCGCCTGCAGGTCAAGCTGGATATCCGGGCGCTGGGAATCGAGCTTGATCTGTGCGCGTTTGTGCCAGCTGCGTTCGATTTTGATCAATCGTTCATCGGTCGCGTCATTGCTGCGATAAAGATCGTCTTGAGTGCTGTGCTGAAACATGGTTTCACCGGGTTGATAGTGAGTTGTGAAGGCCATCCATGGTTTGCCGAGGTGCGCTCGGCAACGTTCACGACCGGGAGTTACACCGCTGGCGCGGTCTGGATCTTGTCCTTCTTGCGATCCAGGAAGTCCGCCAGGCGATCCTGTGTGCGGATGTCCGAAGACACCACGGCAGCAATCAAGGCTTCCGTCATCAGGCCGTCCTGCTGGCTTTGATCGACAATGCGCGGCAGCACGTGGGTTACCGCGTAGTTGGTCATGGGCAGGTTGCCGGCGATCTTGTGCGCCAACTCGGTGGCCTTGAGTACCGCCTGGCCGACCGGCACCAGGTACTGGGCTACGCCGCGCTCATAGCTTTCCTTGGCGTAGAGCGTGCGGCCGGTGAGCATCATGTCGGTCATCAGGGCGATGCCGGCGATGCGTGGGAAGCGCACCGAGGCGCCGACGCCTACATACAGGCCACGCATGGCCTCGGGCAGCGAGAAGAAGGCGCTGTCATCCACCACGCGCAGGCTGCAGGCCGTGGCGATTTCCAGGCCACCACCGATGGCGGCACCGGTAATGGCGGCGACGACGGGCACCTTGCCGAACTGGATCAGTTCAAAGGTTTTGTGCCATTCGCGGAAGGCCTGGACGTTGTCGATGACCGATTGGTCGCGGATCTCCGACAAGTCCAGCCCCGTGCAGAAATGCTGGCTGGTGCTGTAGAGCACGGCGGCACCAATGCCTTCAGGCATATTGGTGAAGGTATCGCGCAGTTCGTGCATGACTTCCAGAGACATGGCGTTTCGCTTCTGCGGGCGGTTGAGACCCACCATCAGAACGGCGCCGTCTACTCGTACGTCCAAGTAGTTTTTGACACTCATTTTCCGAATATCCCTTCGAGATGAACCCAACTTGGGGAGCGACGATTCTAGGTGGCAGAGTAGTGGCCCGCTTGCTATGTCAGGTCATACTTTGACAAAATCGGGCCATGCCGCCGACCTTCACTTATTCCCCGTACGAACCCGACAGCCCCGAAGCGGTGGTGACGCTGCGCGAGTACCCGTCCGGCACGGTGTTTCCACGGCATACCCATCGCCGTGGGCAGTTCGCTTATGCGTCCACCGGTGCGCTGAAAATGTTCACTGACCTTGGTAACTGGGTCGTACCGCCGCAGCGCGCGATCTGGGTGCCAGGCGGCGTCTCCCATGAGATGCACATGCGCGGTGATGTGGTGATGCTCAATACTTACCTGGACGACGACGCGGCCCGGCGCGCAGGGTTGCAGGACTATTGCCAGGTATTTGGCGTCTCGCCGCTGTTGCGCCATCTCCTGGAAGCGGCGCTGGCGATTGGGCCATCGGCCTCGCCCAGTGTTCGCGATCGCTGCGTGCTGACGCTGTTGATCGATGAAATCGGCGCCATGCCCGAGTTGCCCCTCAGTGCGCCGTTGCCCTCCGAAGCACGTCTGGCCCGTTCTTGTCAGCGCTTTCTCGAAGCCCCGACGCAGAAGATCTCCATCTGCGAGATGGCCGACTGGTCGAGCATGAGCCGACGCACCTTCACTCGTAACTTCCGTGAATGCACGGGCATGACCTTTGTGTCCTGGCGCCAGCAGGTTTGCCTGTTGGAGGCGACGGCGCGGCTCAGTCATGGCTCGTCCATCACCGATGTGGCGTTCGAGTTGGGGTTCAGCAGTTCCAGCGCGTTCACTTCGGTATTCCGCCGCAATCTGGGCGATTCACCGGCGCGTTACCTGGCCAAGTCCAAGGCCGCCTCTCTGTTCTGAAAGGACGAAGAGGCCAATGCAGTGCCTTTTCCCCCAGCGGTACGACGTTGAACCCCGCCCTTTGTTACTATCGCCGTCCCTTGTCACCAGGAGTCATTGCCCCATGCAGCACCAGTGGGATGAAATGCACCGCACCCGCAAGCCCACGTTCTTGATGTGTGGTGAGCCCCAGGGCGATGTGCTTAATCTCTATGTCCACGGTTATTCGGCGTTCTTCAACCGACAACAGCTGGGTAGCTTCAAGGCGCAGTTGGCGGGCATCGAAGGCTCCACCAACCTGATGCTGTTCTGGCCGGCGGGGCATTTCCTGGAGAACCTGTTTGCACCGTTCAAGGATGTGATCGGCGCAATGCTTGGCGGCGGCAGCCTGGGCGCGGCGACTGTCGGGGTGGGCAAGGCAATTGCGTATTTCCTCGATCACTACAAAAGCGTCGAGGCACGGGTAGACGAGGTCGCCAGGAGCTTGCTGCCCGAATTGGCCAATTACCTGCACGGCGAGTCCCTGGCAGTCCGGCGTATCAACCTGATTGGCCATTCCCTTGGCGCACGCATTCTGGTCAAAAGCCTGCTCGCCAATCCCGAGACCGCCCGTGAACTGCCATTGGACAATCTGCTGTTGATGGGCGGGGCGATCTGCACGTCGAGTCCGTGGGATGATGTATCGGCGCCGCTCAACGGGCGCGTGATCAATTGCCACTCCAGCAAAGACTGGGCGCTGGCCCTGAAACCGGATACCGAGCGTTGCATCGGCCGCTATGCGATCCCGGTGACGCCGGCGCTCAAGGCCAAGGTCACCAACGTGCACTTGGCGACCTTCGATCATGCCGCCTACTGGCCTCAGTTGCAGACGGTGGTGCAGTACACCGACCTGTTGCACGAGCGGCGCGGCATGATCCGCTCCGACCAGCGCAGCCCGCAGGTGCGTTTTGCCGAAGAGGACGCGGAGCTGTTTCCGGCGCTGGTGCAGGCGCGGCCCGAGGAGTTGAAGTTTCTCGCTGAACTGATGGCGCAAAAGCGCAGTGCGACTATCGACGCCACAGTGCGCGAGCCGCTCAAGCTGGCCATCGAGTTGCAGCGCATGGGCGGCGATACCTTTATGAACCTGGCCCGTGGCCACGGCGTGAGTTACCGCCAGATCGCCGAAGATGTGGTGCAGCGGCTGGGTATCAAGTTCGATGAGCCGCTCAATACCGTCGAATTGGCCGACCTTGAAGCCCAGGTCGCCGAAAAGCTCATCGAGCAGTACAAGGACAAACTCAGCAACGCCGATCGTCAGGTGTTCGACGCCGAACTCAAGGCCGCCGCGCAAAAGGAGCAGGGCTTGTTCAACCGTTTCGATGTCGGCCGATCGGCGACCACCGCGTTGAGCGGCACGGCGCTCGCCGGGTTGACCGGTTTTATCCTGCGTCGTGGCGCGGCCACGGCCATCCCGGTAGTGGGCCAGGCACTGGCCGCAGCGATGCTGCTGGTGAGCGGGGTCCGGGCGTTTTCCGGCCCGGCGTATTCAATCACCACCCTGGCGGTGCTTGTGATAGGTGTGATCCGCCAGCGCATGGAGCGTGAAGCGTTGAACCAGGAGATGGACCTGGTGGTGCAAGTGGTCGAAGCGTTCGACTTGCCGCGGGAGACGGTGATGCGCACGGTCGCATCCGACTGATAAGCTGCGTCTCTATCGAGTGTGTTTGCCTGGGATACCGCGTGAAATTCAGCCTGCCAAAAATCGCTACCGCCCCGTTCTGCCCGCCGGAAGTGGCCGGTTCTGTTGCCGTTGATCCCAACGCTTCGTTTTTCAAACGCATCCTCATGTTTGCCGGGCCTGGGCTGCTGATCTCCATCGGCTACATGGACCCCGGCAATTGGGCCACGGCCATCGAGGCCGGCTCGCGCTACGGTTACAACCTGTTGTTTGTGGTGCTGCTGGCCAGCCTGGCAGGGATGGCAGTGCAGTGCCTGTGCTCGCGGTTGGGCATTGCCACCGGAAAAGACCTGGCGCAACTGTGCCGCGAGCGCTACAGCAAGCGATCCGCACGCACCCAGTGGGTGCTTGCGGAAATCTCCATCATTGCCACCGACCTCGCCGAAGTACTCGGCTGTGCCCTGGCCTTTCACCTGCTGCTCGGGGTGTCGCTGACCACCGGCATTGTCATAACCGCCTTCGACACGCTGCTGATCCTGGCCCTGCAAAATCGGGGTTTCCGCCGCCTGGAAGCGATCATGCTGGCGCTGGTAGCAACTATCGGCGTGTGTTTCTTCATCGAACTGGTACTGATCAAACCTTACTGGCCGGACGTGTTCAGTGGTTTCACCCCGTCACTGTCGGCCATCAGCGATGCTGCACCGCTGTATTTGGCCATCGGCATCCTCGGTGCCACGGTGATGCCTCATAACCTCTACCTGCACAGCTCCATCGTGCAAACCCGCCTGATCGGCAAGGATCTGGCCAGCAAACAGGACGCGGTCAAACTGGCGCGTATCGACACCATTGGCTCGCTAGCGCTGGCGCTGTTGGTCAACGCCGCGATCCTGGTGCTCGCTGCCGCAGCCTTCCACAAGACCGGCCACACTGACGTGGTCGAGATACAGGATGCCTACCACCTGCTTGATCCGCTGGTTGGTGGTGCCTTCGCCAGTATTCTGTTTGGCGTTGCCTTGCTGGCCTCCGGGCAAAGCTCCACCTTTACCGGCACCATCGCCGGGCAGGTGATCATGGAGGGCTACCTCAACCTGCGTATTCCCTGCTGGCAGCGGCGTTTGATCACCCGTGGCCTGGCGCTGATCCCTGCGTTCCTGGGGGTATGGCTGATGGGCGACGATGCCATCGGCAAATTGCTGATCCTCAGCCAGGTGGTGCTCAGCCTGCAGTTGCCGTTCGCGCTGTATCCGCTGATCCGCATGACCGGTGACAAGCAACTGATGGGGCCGTTCGTGAATCGGTTGCCGACACGCTTGCTGGCGTGGTTTCTGTTTGCGGTGATCAGTGGGGCGAATGCCTGGTTGATTGGGCAGTGGGTGTTCTGAGTGGCAGTTCAGGTTGGGTAAAAAGACCTTCGTTCAAATGCATTCAGCGTATCCTCCGGAAGTAGTGCATCAAAGTCTTCAGGTATTACCCATTTACCTTTCATCGCGCGGATCCGCGGCTGAGGTGAGGGTTCTATGGCGATGAGCCTAGCTAGTGCAGGTCCATGCTGGGTGATCGTTATGGGTTGCCCGGCACTGGCTTGATGAACCAGGTTTGAAAAGTCTGCCTCGGCTTGATCTAGCGTGACCGTAATTTCTACGCATGTCGGTTTCATGGCTCTCTCCATCGTGGAAGTTGCCTCAGTCTGTCGCAACGCTCTGAGCGCAAAAATACTGGCCAGTAAAATCAGACCGGAACTACTTTTTGCAGTGGGAAATGCCTTCAGTGACGCGTCTGCCTAAGTCACCGATCCCAATACGGCACCCCTCCAAAACATTCCACAAAATAATCAATCACCGTCCGCACCTTCAGCGACAAGCGCCGGCTCCCCGGCCACAGTGCCGCAATCTGCTGCGGCTCCAATGTTGTCGCCACGTCGTACTCCGTCAGCACTGCCCGCAAAGCGCCCGCACGCAAACTGTCGCCGATCAACCACGACGGAAACACCACCAGCCCCAGCCCCTGCTCGGCGGCGTAGGTGAGCGTGTCGGCATGGTTGCCGGTGATCGGGCCCTTGACGCTATAAGGTGTCCAGTCGCCCTGGCCCTTGCGGAAAAACCAGCGTTGCTGGCCGGTAATGCCTTTGTAGGCCAGGCACTGGTGGTTGATCAGTTCGTCAGGATGTTGCGGTGCGCCGTGTCGGGCCAGGTAGGCCGGGCTGGCGGCGATGCGGAAGCGTTGAGGGGCGAAGATGCGCGCCTGCATGCTGGAGTCGTTGAGCACGCCGATGCGGAACAGCAGGTCGGTGCCGTCTTGCAGCGGGTCGACATAGGTGTCGGTTTGCTGGATGTCCAGTTGCAGCTTCGGGTAACGCCGGCACAACTCGCCCAGCCAAGGAGAGAGATGGCGCTGGCCGAACACCATCGGCGCATTGATGCGCACCAGGCCGCTGGGTTCGCTTTCCTGTTCCTGCAGCGCCTGGCCGGCGGCTTCCAGTTGTTCCAGCATCAACCGCGCATGTCGCCCGAGCAAGCGCCCGGCTTCGGTAGGGCTGACGGCGCGGGTGTGCCGGTAGAGCAGTTGCTGGCCGAGGGCCTGTTCCATCAGCTGGATCTGCCGGGAGATGGAAGAGGGCGCCAGCCCCTCTCGGCGCGCCACTTCGGAAAAGCTGCCCAAGTCCAGTACGGCGACGAATAGGCGCAGCGCCTTGAAGCTCAGTTCATTCAAGCCTTGCATCGTGCCTCCAGGCTGTGCGTTTTGCGCAAAGGTGTTGTTGGTATGCTCCCATTTATCGCACAGGACGGCCACCGGATAATGCTCGCCATCCATTCCTTTGTTGATGTGCAGGTGGTGTATGCAAGCAAGTTCCATCGAGGGCGTGGCGTTAGCCAAGCCAAAAAAAAACGTCCTGCGGCTACTGCTTTTGCCGCTGGTGATCTTGGCTGGCATGGGTTTGTCGGTTGAAGCGGGCCTGCTCGGGCCATTGGGTGTGCAGGTGGGGCATTTGTGGGCGACGCTGAGCATCTTTGGTGTGGGTTCGGCCATCCTGTTTCTACTGCTGCTGTTCAGTGGCCCGCAAAAGGGCCCGGCGTTGTCCGAGTTGCCGCGCTGGCAGTTGATCGGCGGTTTGCTGGGGCCGATCTACGTGGTGGTGCTGACCCTGGCCACGCCACATATCGGCATTGCGATGACCATGATCGCGATTCTTTCGGGGCAAGTCGGCAAGAGCGTGCTGATCGATCATTTCGGCTGGTTTGGTGCGGCGCGCAAGCGGGTCAATGGCGAACGCTGGATTGCCCTGGCGCTGATTGTGGTGGCACTTGTTTTGATTGCGCGAGGTTAAGGCGATGAACCTGATTCTGTTACTGGTAGTGGTAGTCGCCGCAGGTGCGGTGTTGAGTGTGCAGGCTGCCATCAATGGTCGCCTGGGCCAGACGGTGGGAGTATTGCGCGGCAGCCTGGTGACCTTTGGGGTGGGCGCGATTGTCACTGCGTTGTTGATCCTGTTCTTTGAACCCGCCCAGGCGGTGAGCTTGCTGGATGTGCCGAAATGGCAACTCACGGGGGCCTTGTTCGGTGTGGTGTACATGATGGTGATGGTCGGCGCGGTGCCTGTCGTCGGCACGGCGGTGGCGACGGTGGCGGTGATCGTCGGGCAATTGGGCATGGGCATGCTGATCGACAACTTCGGTTGGCTGGGCAATCCGGCGATTGAATTGTCGGGTGCGCGGATTGTAGCGATGGTCTGCCTGGCCCTGGCGCTGGTGTTCATGTACCGCAGCAATACCCGCGCCGACTGACGGTTTGAACCATCGCCGACGGGCCGCAGTCACTCATTAAGGTGCCGGCGCCCGCCGCACCGGGACGACCAAGAAAAAGGAGTCTGACCATGCCAGATAAGACCTGTGCCTGCCCACACTGCAAGTGTGTGCTGGGAGCTGACGCGGTAATGAAGGACGGCAAGGGCTATTGCTGTCAGGGCTGTGCGGAGCACCATGCGCATGGTGAGCCGTGTGCGGCGGCTACCGGGTGCGAGTGCGCCAAATCCGCCAAAGGTTGACGTGTTTGCGGGAGCCGGCCAGCCGGCTCCTATTGGCGTTCGAGTTCGAGCCGCAGGCTATGGTCGGCCAGGTGTCGACGATGCTTCACCACGCCACGGGTACGTCGTCCCTCCAGCGCAAACACCACTGTCTGCGCATCACGTAGATCCTCCGGCAACGGTTGAAACACTTTCAGTACCGTCCCACCCGCTTGGTGTTGCAAGCTCACTTGGCATTCGACATGCCGGGTAATCGGCCCGAACAGGGTGTCCTGGGTGTAATCGATCCGTGCCATGCCGTTGATCGATGGTGTTGAATTCATCGTCTCTCTCCTTGATCAAGCCTGTAGCGCACGCTTCCGAGCTGCGCCGGTATAAGCCAATGATCTCCGTGGCCCGCAAAAATTCACTCGGATTGTCGAACGGTGGTCATTACCATGGCTTCTCACCCTTGATTGATGTGTACATCATGGCCCTGGCTGCGCCTCCCGACCTCAGTGATCACGCCGTCCCCGTGCAGCCCTTGGCGCGTACCTATCCGCGTGGACTTTACGTTGAGCCCCATAGCCATGACTGGGGCCAATTGCTCTACGCCATGAGCGGCGTGATGTGGGTCGAGACGCCGCGCGAAGCCTTGGTGGTGCCGCCGCAGCGTGCCGTCTGGCTGCCGCCCGGGGTGGAACACGGGATTCGCGTGGTGTCGGATTTGCAGATGCGCAATATCTACTTGCGTCCGGCACTGGCGGCCACATTGGACAGCCAGGTGCAGGTGATCGAGGTCGGTGGGTTGCTGCGTGAACTGATCGTCACACTGGTGGAGCAGGGCGATAACGGCGATGCAGCGTATTACGACGCCGTGGTCAGCCTGGCCTTGCTGGAATTGCAGCGGGCGCGCCGCTCGCAGATCCGCATCGCGATGCCGGTGGATGCCGACCGTCGACTGATCAGTGCGTGCCAGGCGGTCATGGCTGCGCCATCGCTGGAGATTGCTTTCGAACAGCATGCCGAAGCCGCCGGGGCCAGTGTGCGTACCTTGTCGCGGCTGTTCCAGAACAACCTGGGCATGGGCTTTGCCGAATGGCGCCGCCAGGTGCAACTGGCCACGGCGGTGGCGGAGTTGATCCAGGGCCAGCCGGTCAGTGCCATCGCGCGTTCCCTTGGCTATTCCCCCAGCAGTTTCAGCGACATGTTCCGCCGCGAACTCGGTATAGCGCCTTCGCAGTACGTCGGCTGAGGAGTTGGCCGAAATTCTGAAGCACTTGGCCGGTGCTTCAGGAGCGTGCTCTCTACACTGGGCGCATCCACCCACAAGGCGCTACCCCCATGAACTACCTGATTTCCCTCGCCATCGGCCTGTTTGTCGGCGTGATCTATGGCGCCTTGGATTTCCGTTCGCCCGCACCGCCGGCCATCGCCCTGGTGGGCCTGATGGGCATGCTGCTGGGTGAAAAGCTCTGGCCCATGGGGCGACACCTGGTGGGCACTTGGTTCTCCTGATCTCTTTTTTCACTTCGATGGATATTGGCCATGAAAGCACTGCAATTTTCCGCCACCGGCGACCTCGCCGCCCTGCGCTTCGTTGATGTCGCCACCCCGGTGCCGGCCCCCGGTGAAGTACTGGTGCAGGTCAAGGCCGCCGGCCTTAACCCCAGTGACGTCAAAAACGTGCTTGGTCGCTTTCCCTACACCACTTTGCCGCGCATTCCCGGTCGTGATTTTGCCGGTGTGGTGGTGGAGGGGCCGCAGGAACTGCTGGGCCAAGAGGTTTGGGGCACTGGCCGTGACCTGGGTTTTTTTGCCGACGGTTCCCACGCCCAGTACCTCACTGTGCCGGCCAAGGGCGTGGCGCATAAGCCCAGCCATTTGAGTTTTGCCCAGGCCGCCAGCCTCGGTGTGCCCTATACCACCGCCTGGGACGCCCTCGAGCGCAGTGGTGTGACCCAAGGCACGCGCCTGTTGGTGATCGGTGCCAATGGCGCGGTGGGCAGCGCCACCCTGGCCCTGGCAAAAATCCGTGGCGCCCAGGTGCTGGCCGCTGTACGTCGGCCAGAGCAGGTCGAGGTATTGCAGGCGCAAGGTTGTGAAGCGATTACCTTAGGCAAACCGGAAGAGCTCGGTGCGCAGGTCAATGCGGTATTCAAGGGCGGCGCTGATGTGATCTTCGACACCACCGGTTTCTGGCTGCCGGCGGCCGTTGCAGGTTTGGCGCCGTTCGGTCGCATCGCGATCATCGCCGCGCCGGTGGACGGTCATGTACAACTGCCGGCCCTGGCGCTGTATCGCAAAGGCGGCTCGGTGGTGGGGATCAATTCGTTGCTCTACAACTGCGAGCAATGCGCGGTGATGCTGGAGCAGTTCGGGCGTTTCTTTGATGAGGGCTTGTTGCCGTTGCCCACCGGCCTGCGTGAAGTGACGCTGGCCGATGGGGTGCAGTGCTATGAAGCCGTGAATCAAGGCAGCGCAGACAAAATCATCTTCCTGCCTTGATCCTGACGGTCAGGCCTCGGGAACACCGTTCTCCCACGCCGACCAATTCTTGAGGATCGCCTGTACCAACGGGTTGCCCGTGCGGTACAGGTTTTCCAGCGCCGGCACAAAACCACCCTGATCCGCGTACTTCAGCAGGTTGTCCACTTCGCTGTAGCCAGGGTACGGACGGTCGAAGTCCGAGCCTGCACGTACCACCGCCAGGCGCTGGATATCCACCAGACCTTCGCGACTGGCGCGCAGCAGGGCTTCGTAGGTGGAGTTGTCTTCCTGTTGGGTGGTGCAGTATTCGCCTTTGTTGTCGGTCAGCAACTTGGTCCAGACTTCGGCGCGTTCGCTCAGGCGTGTACCGGAAAACCAGGTGTTGCCCGCCAGGGTGTCGCAGCGGGTGACTTGCGGCGGTTGATTGGCCGGGGCGGCGGGGTAGTGTTTACGCCAGGCGGCGGACTCCTTGCTTTCGGTCAGCTCCACTTTTTGTGACAAGGCAAACGCCTTGGCCTGCAACTTGGGGTTCAGCTCAAACACTTCGGTCTTGTAGTCCAACGGTGGTTTTTCGTTGGGACCTTTGGTGTTGATGCCGATATAGCCCGTCGGCCAATCCTTGGGCGCATCCCGTGAATCCAGCTCCCACTGGGTGCCGAATTCCACCAGATAATGGGCCCAGGCTGCGGTGCCGATGGTGCCGTGCTTGGGGCTGATGCCGGCGATCCCGGCGATCAGGAAATAGCTCTGGCGCAGGTCGAATTTGGGCGACAAGGCCAAGGCCAGCGTGGACGCGGCGGCGTTGGTCTGGCCCATGCCAGTGACCAGCAGGCACACGTCCTGGGTGTTGCAACGGATCACCGGGTATTCGGCGGACAGCCCTGGCACGCGGACTTCCTGCTTGAGTTCCAGGCGTTCGATCCAGGTTTGCGCCTCAGGGGCGAACATGGTGATCAGCATCACCTTGGGTTTGATCGGTGCGGTATCGGCCAGCACCACGTGGGGCAGCAGCGCCAGGCCGACCGCCATGGAGAAACGTGTAAACGCGTTCATCTAAAGCTCCTCTATCAGAATTGGTAGCCCACGCCGGCGTAGTAACCCCAGCCGTCGGAACGGGCGCGGAAGTTGCCTTCGCCGAAATTCAGCTCACTGCCGTCTTCCCAGTTGCCGCCGTTATGGAAGTAACGGCCGACCAGGGTGAAACGCAGGTGGGTGAACGAGTACAGCAGCACATTGGTCGCGACCAGCGAGTTGGCGGTGCGCGCCGGGTTGTCCTTGTGCAGGTCGGAGCCGAAATCGTAGTTGGTGAAGCCGATGTAGGTCAGCGAGGCGCCGTTATCGAATTTGCCGATGGGCACGATGTACTTCATCTGCGCACGGTAGCCATCCCATGAATATTCATTGCTGGCGCCGTAGTTTTCCCACTGGTAGCGCCCGTAGAAGTTGGCCGACAGGTTCACCCGCGAATGGGTGTCGATGTCGGTGCCGAGGCCGCTGTATAAGGTGTTGGCGCGGTTTTCCTTGCGGCTGCCATGGTCGTAGATCCAGTCGAACGCTACATACCATTCCTTGAACGGGCCGAAGGCCAGGCTACGGCCCGCCAGGTAGTCGATGGAGATACGCGGTTCGTGCTCCATGAACACCGGCGAGCCATGGTCCCACACGCCTTTGTCATTACTGTTACCGATCGTGAGGATCTTCGGCACGTCGACATAGCCGTACAACTCGAACGGCCCTTTGCGGCCGAAGTACTCGTATTCCAGGTAGACATCATCCTGTGGCTTGGGGCCGAAGCTGATGTCTTTGCTGCCAATCAATGTCAGGTCCTGGTTGAACCATTCCGACAGGTACGCGCCTTTTTTCGCCGGGCTGGCTTCCGGGCTGAGGGTTTCGCCCTGTGCTGAGTCATCCACGGGTTTTTCCTGCGCCAAAATGGGGGCGCTGAGTACTCCCGTAACGGCGGCCAGTAGCAAGGAAACACCAAAGGAGGCAGGACGCCTTGAGGTGGAGTGCATTGAAAATCCCTATTCGTACGCGGTTTGAACCCGATTCTCCGGGCAAGGGTGAACTTGGCAGGCAAGTTCGTACCGCAAACGTTTGCACAGGCTGTACCAAGTTTGCTCAATGGGTTGATCAAATTGAAAAAAACGGGATTTAGTCGACCTTTTGGTCAGAATTGATTGGGTGTCATTTTTTCAATGCGTTGGAACAGGTGCATTGCTGTTTCCCGTCGATAGTCACTCGGCGTCTGGTGCATTTCGATACGGAAGTGCCGGTTGAAATTCGACAGGTTGGCGTAGCCCACTTCAAAGCAGATGTCCGCCACCGACATGTCGCTTTGCAACAGCAGTCGGCAGGCGCGCTGCACACGGAACTTGCGCATCAGCTCGATGAACCCGTGGCCGGTGTTGCGCTTGAAGAAGCGTGAGAAGCCCGGCTCGCTCATCTCCAACTGTTGCGCGATCACCGACAGGCGTACATCGCCGGTCAGCTCGCGCATCAGATAGTCGAACGCCTTGTTGATGCGTTCGGCGCTGCGTGCATCCAACGTCGGTGCATAGCACGGGCTGGCCAGGGCCTTGGCCTGTTGTGTCGGGGCGTTCTTCAGGGTGTCGAGCAGTTGCAGGAACAGGATCAAGCGCTGCAGGCCGTGGGCGGCGCCGATGGCTTCCATCAAGTGCGCAGCCTGCAACGCGGTGTCGCCGGTGAATTCCAGCCCGCGCCAGGCACGCTCGAACAGCGGTTGCAGGTCACCGAGTTCCGGCAGGGTCTTGCGCAGGGCGAGGAGGGCGGCACCGTCGAATTGCAACACCACATCGCGCCCGCTCAGGTATTCGCCGGGGGCGAGTTCACCGATCCAGTCGTGGGGCAGGTCGGGGCCAATCAGGGCCACATGCCCGGCACTGAACGCACCAATATAGTCGCCCGCGACCAGTTTGCCGCTGCCTTGGCGGATCAGATGGATTTCAAATTCGGGATGGTGGTTCCAGCGCGCCAGGTCGTAGGGGTAGTCATGTTCGAACCATCGGAAGCAGTGGTCCGGCTCGGGCAGGATCACTTCGAGTTCGGCGGGGCGGTGCTCGAACAGCTTGGCGCGGCTGATGGGCATGGCGGGATTCTTATGATTCTTGGAATCGCTCCAAAATACGCGCCTCAGTCATGGGCGCGCTACCCCTGGTTTTGCCTGGCACTGATACTTTTTTAACTTTCATATCCAGGTTAAAAAAGTATCAGTCGCCCATCCTCCAGGCGTTTGTGGGGGCTTGGCCAAGCTGCTGTAATCGGCCCTCAACAACAAAAACAACAGGTAGAAACCGCTATGTCCAAGCTCCCGCAAGCGTTGTTCCTGCTTTCCAGCCTGACGCTGGCCATGCCCAGCCACGCCGCCGACACCGTGACCATCGCCACGGTCAACAACAGCGACATGATCCGCATGCAGCGCCTGTCCAAGGTGTTCGAAGCGCAGCACCCGGACATCAAGCTCAACTGGGTGGTGCTGGAAGAAAACGTGCTGCGCCAGCGCCTCACCACCGATATCGCTACCCAAGGCGGGCAGTTCGACGTGCTGACCATCGGCACCTACGAAACCCCACTCTGGGGCGCCAAGCACTGGCTGGAACCCCTGACCCAACTGCCGGCCGATTATGACGCCGACGATATCTTCCCCTCGGTACGCCAGGGCCTGTCGGTCAACAACACCCTGTACGCCTTGCCGTTCTACGGCGAAAGCACCGTCACCTACTACCGCACCGACCTGTTCAAGCAGGCCGGGTTGAGCATGCCCGCGCATCCTACCTGGACGCAGCTCGGCGAGTTCGCCGCCAAGCTTACCGTCAAGGACAAGGGCCAATACGGCATGTGCCTGCGCGGCAAGGCCGGTTGGGGCGAGAACATCGCCTTGCTGAGCACCATGGCCAATGCCTTTGGTGCACGCTGGTTCGACGAGCAGTGGAAGCCCGAGCTGACCAGCCCCGAGTGGACGGCGGCCGCCAACTTCTATGTCAACACCCTCAAGCAATACGGCCCGCCGGGTGTGTCCAGCAATGGTTTCAACGAAACCCTGGCGCTGTTCAACAGCGGCAAATGCGCGATCTGGGTCGATGCCAGCGTCGCCGGTTCCTTCACCACCGACAAGAGCCAGAGCAAGGTCGCCGACAGCGTCGGTTTCGCTGCCGCGCCTACCGAAGTCACCGATAAAGGTTCTTCGTGGCTGTATGCCTGGTCCCTGGCAATTCCGGCCACGTCCAAGCACAAGGACGCTGCCAAGGCCTTCATTAGTTGGGCGACGTCCAAGGAGTACATCCAACTGGTCGCTGATAAAGAAGGCATCACCAACGTACCGCCAGGCACTCGACAATCTACCTACAGCGAGGCGTACTTGAAGGCTGCCCCATTCGCCCAGGTGACCCTGGAAATGATGAAGCACGCCGATCCCGCGCACCCTTCGGCCAAGCCGGTGCCGTACGTGGGCATCCAGTACGTGACCATCCCCGAGTTCCAGGCCATTGGCACTTCGGTCGGCAAGCTGTTCTCTGCGGCGCTGACCGGTGGCATGTCGGTTGACCAGGCCCTGCTGGAAGCCCAGTCCACCACCGAGCGCGAAATGAAACGCGCCGGCTACCCGAAATAACTTCAACAGGACTATTTCATGAAACGACTTGAAGGCAAGAGCGCGCTGATCACCGGATCGGCGCGTGGCATCGGCCGCGCCTTTGCCCAGGCCTACATCGCCGAGGGCGCCACCGTGGCTATCGCCGACATCGACCTGCAACGGGCTCAGGCCACCGCGGCTGAGCTGGGCCCACAGGCGTATGCCGTCGCCATGGATGTCACCGACCAGGCGTCCATCGACGGCGCGATTGCCGCTGTGGTCGCCCAGGTTGGCAAGCTGGATATCCTTGTCAACAACGCCGCGCTGTTCGACCTGGCGCCCATTGTCGACATCACCCGCGACAGCTACGAACGGCTGTTCTCGATTAATGTCGCCGGCACGCTCTTCACCTTGCAGGCCGCCGCGCGGCAGATGATCAGCCAGGGCCACGGCGGCAAGATCATCAACATGGCCAGCCAGGCCGGACGCCGCGGCGAGCCGTTGGTGGCGATCTACTGCGCGACCAAGGCGGCGGTGATCAGTTTGACGCAATCGGCGGGGTTGAATTTGATCAAGCACGGGATCAACGTCAACGCCATCGCACCGGGTGTGGTGGATGGCGAGCATTGGGATGGGGTGGATGCATTGTTTGCCAAGCATGAGGGGTTGGCGCCTGGCGAGAAGAAAAAGCGGGTCGGGGGCGAAGTACCTTTTGGGCGGATGGGTACGGCGGAGGACTTGACCGGGATGGCGGTGTTCCTGGCCTCGAAAGAGTCCGACTACGTGGTGGCCCAGACTTACAACGTCGATGGCGGCAACTGGATGAGTTAAGCCATGCACCGATCAAAATGTGGGAGCAGGCAAGCCAGCACCCACATTTGATTTTCTTCGTTTCTTGAATAGAGGCTATTCGGCAAAACTGCGGTCGAAGAAGTAGATTTCTCCAGGTTTTAGAACCGCCACCGTCGCCTGGGGCCTGCCGCCTTCACCATTTTTCTTGCGCCCCGTCTCGCGCAGGTACCCCGCCTCAGTCAGCTTCAGCAAGCGCTGGCGAATACTGGTCTTCAATACCGGCCGCGCCAGCACCAGGGAAAAGATCATGGTCGCTTCCGGCGCGCTGAATTCATCGCCCAGGAACATCAGCGGCAAGCTGCTGTACAGCGATTTGGAAAACAAACGTTCCTGCACGGCGGCCACGATGCTGTTGTGATCGAACGGCAGCTTGATGCTGCCATCCGCCACCCCCGCCAGTGAAAACCAGGCCTGATGCTCACCCAGCTCTACCTCATCTGCCACGATCGCCAGGTAGTAAGTGGACGATGACCAGCAGCGCGGATCACGAAACGCATCCCCCACCGTGCCCACTTGCTCGCTCCAGGCCAGATCAAGTCCTACCTTGTCACTCGCGCGCAAGCGCTCCACCGCGTCCTTGAGGCTCAGATCTTGCACGCCGCCATTCACCACCACGCCCGGCAGCGCCCAGTGCCCGGCGAAGGGCTCGGCGTCGCGTTTGTTCAGCAGCAATTTCAATTCCCCGGAGGCGCGGCAATAAAACAATACGCACAGGTCGACGGTGTGGAGGTAGGGGCTCAGGGGCATGTTGACGTCCTTCTAGACAGCGATGACGCACAGTCTAACGAATCGAGCAGATATGTCATGGACTTGCTCCAGGATAGATAACCAGATGTTTCTTGCAATGAAAGTACATGACGTGTACTTTTGTTTCCAGGCCACAGGAGAACCACCATGACCCTCTCGATATCCGCCATCGCTTCATTCGACGTAGACGCCCAGAAAAGCTTCACGCCGCTGTGCCCCAACGAATTGCCTGTGGCCGGCGGCGACCAGATTGGTGCCGAGCTCAACTACATGGCGAGTCTGGCCGGCCATCGCGTCGGCAGTAAAGACGCTCACACCCCGCATGCACCCTGGGTGGTGTCGCAGCACAGCGAGATGCTGCAAGCCACCGGCCTGACCCACGCCGATGTGACCTGGGTCAGCCATTGCGTACCCGGCACCGAGGGTTTCACCTTGCTCGACGAATTGCCTACGCCTTATGACTACGACTACTTCATCTGGAAAGGCGTCGAACCCGACCTGCACCCCTACGGCGCCTGCTACCACGACCTGCACGACAAACTGTCTACCGGCGTGATCGAGTACCTGAAAGCCCAGGGCGTGACCCGCGTGATCGTCGGCGGCCTGGCTTTGGACTACTGCGTCAAGACCACCGCATTGCAACTGCTCAAGGCTGGCCTGGAAGTGGTTCTGCACTTGCCGGCGTGCAGAGGCATTACGCAGGAGGGCGGTGTACAGGCGGTCAACGAGTTGCTCAAGGCCGGTGCCGTCATCAGCAGCACCCGCGAAGAACTGGCCGCGATGGCCGCGCGTTAAGGAGACATACCATGGAAAGTGCCTACGACTACGAAACGCCCGTTATCCAGGGGTTGCTCGACACCGACTACTACACCTTCACCATGATGCAGGCCGTGTTGCACCAGTACCCCAATGTCGATGTGGAGTACAACTTCATCGTGCGGTCCAAGGAAAAGCTCGGCCACCTGATTCCCGAAATCCGTGCCGAGTTGGAGCAACTCGCCAGCCTGCGTATGCGCGAAGGTGAGCTGCGCTTTCTGTTCAATCCACGCTTTCGCGAATACCTCACCCCGGACTACGAGCGTTTCCTCGGTCTGTTCCGCTTCAATCTGCGCTACATCCACGTCAGCGAAATCGACGGCCAACTCAACATCCGCGTGGTCGGCCCGATGCTGCACTGCATCATGTTCGAACAGCCGGTCCTGGCCCTGGTCAGTGAGCTGCGCAACCGCAACAAATACCCCGACGTGACCCTGGAAGATGTCACCCGCAAGCTCTATCAGAAATTCGACTGGCTGCAGAAAAACCTCAGCCGCGAAGAACTCGCCGACCTGCGAGTGTCTGACTTTTCCACCCGGCGCCGCCTGTCGTTCAAGGCCCAGCGCGAAGTGGTCGACATCATGCGCCGCGACTTTCCCGGCCAGTTCGTCGGCACCAGCAATGCGCACCTGGCCTACGAATTCGACCTGCCGCTGATCGGCACCATGGCGCACCAATGGCTGATGGTGCACCAGCAACTGGGCCGCCTGCGCGAAAGCCAGAACGCCGCGCTGGAAAACTGGGTGCGCGAATACCGTGGCCGTCTCGGCATCGCCTTGACTGACTGCATCAGCACCGACTTTTTCCTCAAGGACTTCGATCTTTACTTCGCCAAACTGTATGACGGCCTGCGCCAGGACTCCGGTGACCCCATCGTCTGGGCTGACAAGGTGCTGGCGCGCTACAAGCAGCTGGGCATCGACCCGATGACCAAGGACTTGATGTTCTCCGACGGCCTGAACTTCGAAAAATGCCTGCCGATCCTGCGTCACGTGCGTGGCAAGGCCAAATTCGGCTTTGGCATGGGTACCAGCCTGGCCTGCGATGTGGAGGGCGTCGAACCGCTGAGCATCGTGATGAAACTGGTGCGGGTGCACGGCGAACCGGTGGTGAAATTCTCGGATGACCCGATCAAGAACGTCTGCGAAGACGCCTCGTTTTTGCAGTATGCAGCACAAGTGTTCAATGTCGGCAGCGTGGAGGTGTGACATGCAAGAACGTATCGCACAGGAACTGAACATCAATCGGCAACTGGTCAAAGGCGGTGAGTCGAAGGAAATCCAACGGCGCATAGATTTCATCAAGACCACCTTGCTCGGCTCCGGCAGCAAGGCGTTGGTACTGGGCATCAGCGGTGGCGTTGACTCCCTCACGGCTGGCCGTTTGTGCCAGTTGGCCGTAGAGCAACTGCGCGACGAAGACTACGCCGCGCGCTTCATCGCCATGCGCCTGCCCTACAAAATCCAGGCCGACGAAAGCGATGCCCATGCCTCCCTGGACTTCATCACCCCGGACCAGATCGACACCCTCAACATCGCCGCCAGCGTCGACGGACTCATGGCCAGCCTGACCGCCACCGAAGCCAGCGCCACCCATGTCGATTTCATCAAGGGCAACGTCAAGGCACGCGCACGGATGATCGCCCAGTACGCCGTGGCCAACCTGCACAACGGCCTGGTGGTCGGCACCGACCACGGCGCCGAGGCGTTGATGGGGTTTTTCACCAAGTTCGGTGACGGCGCCTGCGACCTGGCACCGCTGTCGGGCTTGACCAAAACCCAGGTGCGTCTGCTCGCCACGGCCCTCGGCGCCCCCGACAAGTTGGTGCACAAACACCCGACTGCCGACCTGGAAGAGCTTGTGCCGGGCAAGCTGGATGAACATGCCTATGGCTGCACGTACGAAGAGATCGATGCGTACCTGATGGGCGAGCCGGTGAGTGAGCGGGTGAGGACGATTGTCGAAGGGGCGTACAGCAAGACAGCGCACAAACGCGCGCTGCCGATTGCTCCTTGATTTCTGCAATGCATTTTTGACACCTCTATCGCCAGGGATTGGGAGGAGGCGTGTTTGCTTGGACTTATCTACAAATGGTTTCAAACGGGGGGGATGGAGGATGATTGTAGAGTGGCTGCGACCAGAGGGAGCTGCGACAGCAGCCAGATTATTTCTGTTGCGTCGGCAGCCGCGCAGTCCATCTCTTCTACAAGCGCCCTGGCAGAGTATTTGTAGCATCCAGGCAGGGTTCGTCGCGAAGTAACTTGGCTCGCCAGCCGGGTATGTCGTCTGCATCCACATCCAAGCGCTTGAGCCACTGGTCAGCCGACCAGTCCACCAGCCGCAACTCGCCATCATGAGAGCCGCCATGCAATGAACCCACCGTCTCGTAACGGATGCCCTTGAGTACATGGTTCAGTAACACGTAAGCAGCCGGTTTCGGATCATTAGCATCACCGGCAAGGTACGGGTGCGCCCCAGCCTGGATCACCACACCGTTACCGTAGTCATAAAAGGCAAAATGGCTGGAAGGTAGCTGCGCACGTAGCCCCTCAAGACCGCCAACAAGATCCAGTCGCGCTTGGTCGAGCAGGGTCAGCCAACTGACCGTCTTGATTTTTGTAGGTTTGAACTCGGGGATATTGACCAGCAGACCTGCTGTTCCTACATCCAATCCAGGCATGCGCGCCGCCATAAAGGCTTCGGTAGGCTCGTTGCCATCCCGGTTGGTGACGGAAAGGTTGAAGGCATGTCCCGCGTAGCCCTGTTCTGGAGCCAATCGGCGTGCTGAGTCAAGGAACAAACGCAGGAAATTGAGTGGGTTCTGCTCTTGGTACAGAAGCGGTATTGAGAACTCCAGAGCGCTAAGCTCATCCCCCATCTTCGCCGCCCATCCCTGCATCCCAAAAATATTGAAGAGCCAGGCACTAGCGTCGTTGGATTGCTTGCCGCTGGTGTAGTAGAAGCTGAGGTAGTCGTCTTCATCCATTGCGCCCAGCATTTCACGCAGTGACTTTGCCTCACCATACGCTGACAGTGGTTGACCCTGTCTAGGCTCCTCACGCCAGAGCCAGGTGAGATGGGGCTCGGCTAGACGCTTGAAGTCGTCGAAGCACTTGCATAACGCTTCGCGCACTAAGGGGGTATGGGCCTCCTTGAAATACAATGTTCCTCGCAGGCAGAGTACCGCGCCGATATAGTTCTGGGCCCCGCCCTTCATCAACAGGTGGCCGGGTATTTCCAGCAGGTGTGGTTGCTTGGCAAGTTCTTCGGCTACATTGAATTCCGGTTCCATGGGTGTTCCTCCGAATCAGTAAGCGGGGATCATTGGCCGAGGGGAGCGGCCACGCGTCAGGATAAACATCACGCCACCAGCGATGGCTGCGGCCCACCCGAGCTGTTCCACCGGCACATTGGATTGCTGATGTTCCTGACCGCAGTCGCATTCAGTGGATGTCATCTCAACGACCTTGTTTTTGTTGCCGGCAATTTTTGCATAATCCTGCGCCTGCTCCACTTTCGGTGGGTCAGGTGGAAACTTCATCTCGACAACTTGTTTGATGGTGGTGTTGTCGCTGTCGGAGTTGGTCATCCTCGCCTTGGTCAACGGCCACGGGTCCCAGGCCATGGCGGCCTATGGGGCGGTGACGCAGATCGTCAGCGACCTGGCGCCGCTGTCGGGCCTGACCAAGACCCAGGTGCGCCTGTTGGCCAGTGCCCTTGGAGCCCCGACGAACCTGGTGCACAAGCAGCCCACTGCCGACCTCGAAGAGCTGGCGCCGGGCAAGCTGGATGAACAGGCCTATGGCTGCACGTACGAAGAGATCGATGCGTACCTGATGGGCGAGCCGGTGAGTGAGCGGGTGCGGGCGATTGTCGAGGGGGCATACAGCAAGACAGCGCACAAGCGGGCGCTGCCGATTACTCCTTGATTTCAGCAATGCATTCTATATCTACAAGCGCCCTGGCAGAGTGTTTGTAGCATCCAGGCAGGGTTCGTCGCGAAGTAACTTGGCACGCCAGCCGGGTATGTCGTCTGCATCCACATCCAAGCGCTTGAGCCACTGGTCAGCCGACCAGTCCACCAGCCGCAACTCGCCATCATGAGAGCCGCCATGCAATGAACCTACCGTCTCGTAGCGAATGCCCTTGAGTACATGGTTCAGTAATACGTAGGCCGCCGGCTTCGGATCATCGGCATCACCGCCAAGATAGGGGTATGCGCCGGCCTGGATCACTACGCCGTTACCGTAGTCATAGAAGGCAAAATGGCTGGAGGGTAGCTGCGCACGTAGCTCCTCCAGACCGCCAACAAGATCCAGGCGAGCTTGGTCGAGCAAGGTCAGCCAACTGACCGTCTTGATTTTTGTAGGTTTGAACTCGCGGATATTCGCCAGCAGAGCGGCTGTTCCCGCATCCAAACCAGGCATGCGCGCCGCCATAAAGGCTTCAGTAGGCTCGTTGCCGTCCCGGTTGGTTACAGAAAGATTGAAGGCATGCCCCGCGTAGCCCTGCTCTGGAGCCAACCGGCGTGCTGAGTCAAGGAACAAGCGCAGGAAACTGAGTGGGTTCTGCTCTTGGTACAAAAGTGGTACTGAGAACTCCAGAACGCTAAGCTCATCCCCCATCTTTGCCTTCCATCCCCGCATACCAAAAGCATCGAAGAGCCAAGCGCTGGCGTCATTTGATTGCTTGCCACTGAGGTAGTAGAAGCTGAGAAGGTCGTCTTCATCCATTGCTTCGACCATATCGCGTAATGGCTTTGCGTCAGCATAAGCTGACAATGGTTTACCCTGAGGAGGTTCTTCGCGCCAGACCCAAGTGAGATAGGGCTCGGCCAAACGCTTGAAATCGTCGAAGCACTGGCATAGTGCCTCGCGCACCAAGCGTGTGTGGGCGTCCTTGAAATAAAGCGTCCCGCGCAGGCAGAGCACTGCACCGATATAGTTCTGGCGCCCCCCCTTCATTAGCAAGTGGCCGGGTATCTCCAGCAGGTGTGGTTGCTTGGCAAGTTCTTCGGCCACATTGAATTCCGGTTCCATGGATATTCCTACGAATCAGTAAGCGGGGATCATTGGCCGAGGGGAGCGGCCACGCGTCAGGATAAACATCACACTCCCAGCGATGGCCGCGGCCCACCCGAGCTGCTCCACTGGCACATTGGACTGCTGATTATCCTGGCTACAATCGCATTCGGTGGATGTCATCTCAACAACCTTGTTTTTGTTGCCAGCAATGTTTGCATAATCCTGCGCCTGCTCCACTTTCGGTGGGTCAGGTGGAAACTTCATCTCGACCACTTGCTTGATGTTGTCCTGAGTTGGCGGCTTGCTGGCGTCCTTGACGATCACGACATCGGGCCGGCGAATCATCCCTTTCCCGGGCTTGAACGGTGGGTGCTCTGGGTCCTCATTCCAATACTTGTTGATCCAACCCGGTATCCAGCCATGAGGGATGTTCCCTGTTTGGCTATCGAGGATTGGCTGTGGTGGATTCTTGGTCATGTCGTAACTGACCTCGGGCTTATACGGACTACGGTTCTGGAGAATCTCGTCAAGCTCCCCAAGGCGCTGGGCTACACAGCCCTGTTTGAGATTCTTGCCATCTTGGCTGATGTTGGGTGTGCTGCTGCAATAGCAAATTGCCGAGCACAGTACTTTCTTGTCCTGGGGATCGAGCTTCGGCTTCAGGATGCCCACGGGGTTAGTCTTTCCTTCGGGGCTCATGCCACCCTGAGACAAGCCGGATTGGTCATTCATTCTTCGCCTCCCTGCACCAGGTCAATATGGGTAGACTCCGACGCATCGTGCTTAACCCACGATGTCATGCCCTCGGTATTTGTGGTGTCGAGCGCGCTCCAGCCGGCACTAGACCAGACCTTTACTTTGCGGCCAACGATGGGTTTGCCGGTTTCCTGATCTATGAGTTGAAAGCGTCCGGAGTAAGGGGCAGTGGAACTGCTCAATGGCACGATGGGGGTGAACGGGGTCGGTGTGAACATGTCGCCGATGATCACGGTTCCCGATCCACCGATGATCACGTTGCCATGTTCACCGACACTGCCGAGCGTTGCGGCAGGTTTTCCGTTGATGAAAACCGTCGATGACACGGCAGAGCTGATCGGGCTCCCGCAAGCAGATACATCACCTTGGCGCGCTGCGGGCAAGCCATCAAAGAAGACGTCAGGAGAACCTTCGATGATAGGGTTGGTGCCGTGCTCCGGCATTGGACATGCCGTAGGGTCAGTAACGCGGGCGGCGGGCTTTCCACTCATAATGCCTACCTTGCAAAAGTGGTTTGAGGTCAAGGAAACGTGCTGAGTTAACGAGTTGCTTCAAAAACATATCAATTGCCATGCTCGTTCCTGGTCTGATCGTTCGCCGGTAGTGGCGCATGGCGCACTTTTCCTATTCCTCCGATTAACTACAAGACGCTTAGCCGAGAACGGGAAGTACCTGCCAAGAAAAAGGGAAACCTCCTACGTTGTTGCGGGATATTGAGTCTTTACGCTCTGCGCTCTTATGCGTTCGGGAGTAAAGGAATGGCAGTTGGCATATTCAAGAATGTTTCCCCGGCACTCATCTCACTACTCGTGAGTGCATTGAAGGCAATATAAATCTGTGTCGGCTGTTTGCTTCCATCAATGCCGATCCGGCGATTGCCGGGCCGGGGGGGATTTGCCAAAGAGGTTCGCCCAAGTCGAGCTGCGACAAGCCACTCTTGTTCAAAACAAGGATGTGGTGGGGCTCACTGGCCGCGATAGGCAGCGCCCAGCGCCAACGGGGTCTGCGCCAGACGCGGTTATAACTTTTTTATCGCTCGATCGACCGACTCCACCGCGCATTCCACTCCGGCCGCGCCTGGTTGACCTGGTCCCAATCAATCGAAATAGCGGTCTGCAAATAACCTTGCATCGCTTCTACCCGGGCGCGGGTCTTGTCGGTGGTCGGCGTGGCCGGGTTAGACGGGATCTGGTCGCCTTCTTCCAGCGCCGGGGCCTGGGCTTCGGCGGTCAGCAAAAACGCGGCGAGCTTCTGCGCCAGTTCCGGCTGGTCGTTGCGGGCAATCACACACTCAGCCACGTTCAGCACCACCGCACCCTCCTTGGGTTGCGCATATTCCATGGGCACGCCGAGCAGTTTCTGGGTGGCGACTTGGGTCGGGGTGAGCGGGAAGATTGCGGCTTCGTCGGTCTGCACCATTTCGGAGATCTTCGCGGAGCTGGCGATGTATTCCAGCACGTTGGGGCCGACGGTTTTTGGCCAGGCCTTGAAGCCCGGGTCTACGTTGGTTTCGTCACCGCCCTGGATGCGGTTGAACATCAGGAAGCCATGCAGGCCGAAGGTGGAGGAGGCCAGGGACTGGAACACCACTTTGTCCTTGAAACGCGGGTCGGCCAGGTCCATCCAGGAGGTGGGCGCGGCCCAGCCTTTTTCCTTGAACATCTTGGCGTTGTAGCCCAGGCCGGTGACGCCGAGGGTCACGGCCACGGCTTGTTCCTTGATCTTCGCCTTGGCAGGGATCTGCTCCAGGGTCGGGCTTGGCGCCAGCTTGTCGCACAACCCCATGGAAATCGCGCGGTACATGATGCCGTCGTCAAGGAACATCACGTGCATCTGCGGGTTGTCTTTGTTGGCCTGGACCTTGGCAAGGATGTCCGACGAGGTGCCGGGTACGATCACCACCTTGACGTTATTGGCCTTTTCGAACGCGGGCAGCACCTTGTCGGCGTAGACCCGTTCCATGGTGCCGCCGTTCATGCCCAGGTACAGCGTGGGCGCGGCGTGCGCCGTTGAGGCGAGCAGGGCGAGGGACAAGCAGGACAGCGCAATACGTGGGTTCATGGATGTTTTTCCTCTCAGGCTTGGAAACGACGGATGGAAAACGCTTCGATAGGTTGGCGGCTGGCACCGGTGCAGACGATCTCTGCCAGGGCTTCACCGACGGCGGGACCGAGCTGGAACCCGGCGCCGGCAAAGCCGAAACCGTGGAGCAAGCCGGGTTGGGTGCTGCTGGGGCCGATCACCGGTTCATGATCGGGGAGGTAACCTTCGGTGCCACTCCAGGTGCGGATGGCCTGGGCACCCTTGAGAAACGGGTAAAGCTCGCCGGCATTGCGCAGAATCTCCAGCACCGCGGCTTGCCCTGGTCGCGCTTGCTGCGGGCCAAGGGCAAAGCCGCGACCGCCGCCGAGGATGCAATTGCCCCGGGCAACCTGTCGCGCATAGATCCCGCCGCCTTCGACGCCCGTGCTCACGTCCATCACCACCGGCAAGGGCTCAGTGACCAGCATCGCCGGGTGTGCCGAGGTCATAGGCACCGCTTCGCCAAACTGTTCGGCCACCGCACCTGCCCACGCCCCGGCGCAGTTGAGCAGCCACGGTGCTTGCAGATGCAGACCGTTGGCGCAGTGCACCTGGAAGTCCTGGCCGTCATGCTCGATACGCGTGACCAGCGACTGTTCATACAGGTGAGCGCCGCGTTGTTTCGCCGCGCGGGCAAAGGCGGGCGACACCAGGCGGGGGTTGGCGTGGCCGTCTTCCGGGCACAGCGAGGCACCGACGGCGATGTCACCGACCCAGGGGAATCGCGCGCGCAGCTCGGCGTAATCCAGCAACTGCAAACCCAAGTCAAATCCTTGTGTCTGCTCGGCATACGCTTGTAAGGCGCCGAAATCTGCGTGACTGCGCGCCAGTTTCAAATGCCCGGAACGCACGTATTCGCCGTCGATACCGATTAATCCCGGCAAGTCTGCCCACAGTTGGTGGGCACGCTGCGACAGTGGCAACTGGTGCAAGGGCCGACCCTGGCGCCGCACGCCGCCGTAGTTGACGCCGCTGGAGTGTGAGCCGCAGAAATCCCGCTCCACCAGCGCCACGCGCTGGCCTTTCTGCGCCAGCATCAACGCGGCCGACGCGCCGACAATCCCGCCGCCCAATACGATGACATCAATCACGGCTGCACCTCCACGCCAAACGGCAGCGGCTTGATTGGTGCCTGGCCCCGCAAGCGGCCGACGTTTTCGATGGCCCGGCGACTGCGCTCGGCGACAATTTCCGCCGCCGCCAACCCGCACATCCGGCCTTGGCAGCGGCCCATGCCGACGCGACAGTGGGCCTTGACGCGATTGATCTCCCAGTGGCCCTCATCCACCACCGCGCGCACGTCGCCGACGCTGACTTCTTCGCAGCGACAGAGGATCAATTTATCTGGGGCTTCGACTGCCCAGTTCTCCGGAAAAGGGAACGCGGTTTCCAAACCATGACGAAAGCGTTGGATGGCCGCCAATTGTTGCTCCAGCACAGCAGGGCGGCGCTGATCGATGGCAACACCCGAGTCCTCGAGCACCGCCAGCGCTGCACGTTCACCGGCCATTTGCGCGGCGTCCGCGCCCATGATCCCGGCCCCATCGCCCGCCAGGTACACGCCGTTGACGCTGCTGCGTCCGGCGCTGTCCCGTTGTGGCAGCCACGCGCGGTTAAGGGCATTCCAGGTGAATTCACAGCCAAGCAAGTCCGCCAGTTGGGTCTCGCTGCGCAGGGCATGGGCGAAAGCCACTGCGTCGCACGGCAGGGTCTGATCACCCCATTGAATGCCGCTGACCCGTTGCGTTCCGTCGATCTGTTTAAGCGTGACGCCCTGATGCACGGGAATCCCATGGGCCGTCAGCCAGGCGCGGTAATACAAGCCTTTGGCCAAGGTCGTCGGTTGTCCGAGCAACGCTGGCAATGCACGGCATTGGGCACTGAACGGCGCGCTGTCGAGCACCGCCACCACTTTGGCCCCAGCCTTGGCGTATTGATAGGCGACCAGATAGAGCAACGGCCCGCTGCCACAAAACGCCACGCGCTCACCGATGGCGCAGCCCTGGTACTTCAAAGCGATTTGCGCCGCGCCAAGGCTGTACACGCCCGGCAGGGTCCAGCCCGGTACGGGCAGGATGCGGTCAGTGGCGCCTGTGGCGACGATGAGTTGCGCGTACTCGATGCTTTCTGCGCGGCCGTTGTTGAGCATATCCAGGCGCCCGTCCTCGGCATTCCACACCAGGGTTTCCGGGCGGTAGTCGATCAGCGGTGCCAGCTCATCCATTGTGCGGTGCACGGCCTCGGCCTTGCGTGCTTCAAATCCGTAAAGCTGCTTGGCGGTGCGTTGAAATCCCTGTGGCTGACGCCGATAAATCTGCCCGCCACCGCGCAGGCTTTCATCCACCAGGCAAGGTCTGACTCCATGGTCGAGCAACGTGCGCGCCGCGCTGATCCCGGCCGGGCCTGCGCCCACAATCACCACAGGCTTCATGACTGGCGCCCCGGATCGCGGCGGATGACCTGGCCTTCTTCCAATAGCGTCGAACAGGCGCGCACGCGACGCCCGTCTTCAAGTCGCACCCAACAATCCTGGCACGCGCCCATCAGGCAGAAACCGGCCCGTCGTTCGGCGCTGAAATCACTGCCGCGCAGGTGTTCGGCGCAGGTCAGCACGGCGGTCAACAAGGTGTCACCGAGCAAACCGCTGGCGGGTTGCCCATCCAGGGTGAAGGCCAGGGCAGGGCGTTGGGTTTCGGCCAGGCGTTTGAACAGGGCCATCAATGTTTCCCCACCAGCACGCGGTCCAGGCCGTAGACCCGGTCCAACAGGATCATGGTGGCCGCCGTGAGTGCAATCACCAGCGCCGACACCGCCGCCATCATCGGGTCGATGGATTCGGTGGCATACACATACATGCGCACCGGCAGGGTCTGGGTCGCTGGCGAGCTGACGAAGATCGACAACGTCACCTCATCGAAACTGTTGATGAACGCCAGCAACCAACCGCCCGCCACCCCCGGCAGGATCATCGGCAGGGTGATCTGGCGAAACAACGTAAAGCGACTGGCGCCCAGGGACTCGGCGGCCTGCTCGGCGCTGCGATCAATTCCAATCGCCGCGGCCAACACCAGGCGCAGTACATACGGCGTGATGATCACCACGTGAGCCAGCATCAGCCAGGTGAAGCTGCCGTTCACGCCCATCAGTGCGAACAGGCGCAACATCGCCACGCCGAGCACCAGGTGCGGAATGATGATCGGTGACAGGAACAGCGCACTGAAAAAATTGCGCCCCGGAAACTGATAGCGACTGATCGCCAAGGCGGCCGGCACCGCAATCAAGGTCGCCAGGCTCGCGGCGGTAAACGCCAGGATCAGGCTGTTGTAGAACGCCTGGATAAAGTCAGCGCGCTCGAACACCGCACGGAACCAGCGCAGGGAGAAGCCCGATGTGGGCAGGCTCAAGGTGTTTTCCGGTGTGAACGCCACCAGGCATACCACCACCAGCGGAGCCATCATGAACAGCACCACCAGGGTATGGAAACCCAGGGCCAAAGGACCGTTTCTGGACATGCGCTTAAACCCCCAGGGACTTTTTGTAGCGGCCTTCGACCATGCGGTTCCAACTCAGCATGATCAGCAGATTGACCAACAGCAGCACCACCGCGATGGTCGCGCCCATGGGCCAGTTGAGTTCCGAGAGGTACTGGTCGTACACCACGGTCGCGACCATTTTCAGGCGGCGTCCGCCGAGCAGGCCGGGAATCGCAAAGGAACTGGCGGCCAGGCCGAACACGATCAGCGTGCCGGACAGCACGCCGGGCATCACCTGCGGCAATACAATCCTGCGCATTACCGTGGTTTGGCTGGCGCCGAGGGACAACGCCGCCTGTTCCGCCGACGGGTCGAGTTTCTGTAGGGAGGTCCACACCGGGATGATCATGAACGGCAGCATCACGTGCACCAGGGCGATGATCACCGCGAACGGCGTATACAACAGCTTCACCGGGCGCCCGCCAAGGAATTGGATGACTTGGTTCACCAGCCCGTCCGCGCCGAGCAGCAGGCTCCAGCCAAAAGCGCGCACCACCACCGAAATCAGCAGCGGCGTGAGGATCAGGATCAGGAAAATCGAGCGCCATGGTGCACCCATGCGGCTGAGGATGTACGCCTCGGGCACGCCGATCACCACGCAGAGCAGGGTCACCAGCGCGCTGATCCAAAACGTGCGCCAGAAGATTTCGTAGAAGTACGCATCGCTGAACAACGACAGGTAATGCGCGAAGGTCCATTCATCCGCCTTCACGCCCACTTGGTAATCGAATACGTTGAACGACAACACCAGCGTCAGGCCCAACGGCAGAATCAGCAACCCGACAAACAGCACCAGCGCGGGTAACGACAACAGGTAGCCCCGGCTCATGCGCGCACCTCATCCGCTGCCAATACGCGCAGCAGGCTGGCTTGCCAGTCCAGACCCACCGCCGCACCACAACTCAGCGGCGCGCTGCCGTCATTGCTGCGCACCACGGTGATTTCGCCAAGGCTAGTGTGGATGCGATACAGCCATTGGCTGCCGAAAAAGTAGCTGTCGAGGACCTTGCCTTGCAGTCGGCCGTTGCCAGCGTCCACCAACTGGATTTTTTCCGGACGCAGGCTCAGGGTCAGCTCACCGTCACCGCTTTCGTGACGCACTTGTGGGCTTCCCAACGGGTCGTAGTCTCCCGGCAACAGGTTGGCCTTGCCGACAAAGTCCGAGATGAAGCGTGTGCGCGGATGTTCGTAGAGCTTGTACGGCGCGTCGATCTGGGTCACACGCCCGGCCTGCATCACCACCACGCGGTCGCTGATGGACAGCGCCTCGGCCTGGTCGTGGGTGACCATCAAGGTGGTGATGCCCACGGCGCACTGGATGCGGCGGATTTCGAACTGCATTTCTTCACGCAGGTTGGCGTCGAGGTTGGACAGCGGCTCATCCAGCAGCAACACCGGTGGCTCGATCACCAGGGCGCGGGCCAGGGCCACACGTTGGCGCTGGCCGCCGGACAGCTCACGTGGATATCGGTCGGCGTGCGGCGCCAGGCGTACCAGTTCCAATACCGTCTTAACCTTGCTGGCGATCTCCGCAGACGGCACTTTGCGCATCTTCAGGCCGAAGGCAACGTTGTCGCGCACCGTCATGTGCGGGAACAGCGCGTAGCTCTGGAACACCACGCCCAGGCCACGGCTGGCGGGCTTGGCATGGGTGATATCGCGGCCGTCGAGCAAGATCTGCCCGCCGCTCACATCAACGAAGCCGGCGATCATTTGCAGGGTGGTGGTCTTGCCGCAGCCCGACGGGCCGAGCAGGGAAACGAACTCGCCTTTTTCCACCGCAAGGTCGGTGGCGACCACCGCATCGACGGCGCCGTAGCGTTTGCTCAAGGCGTTGAGTTGGAGAAATGCCATGTCTGCGTTCCACCTTTTTTGAGTCGCGTCGAAACGCGCTTTTTTGTTTTGGGCAGATGCGAATGAAGTGTTGCCGGTGCGTTGGCGCTCGATCTTGAGTCGGCTGCCGTTAGTTGTTCATGTCGCCCCTGTGGACGCAGATTAGGACGAAGACTAGGATGGGCGGAAGATGGTATTTCACTGAATGGAGTATTATTTTCATATTTATTCATTCACCGGAATTTAGTAAGAGATTGTTTGTTATGGATTCCACTGATCGAAATGAAATCGCCAAAGAAGTCGGCCCCGGTGGGGTGTCTCGACTGTTCGCGCTGCTGCGCACCCTGGGTGACGTGCCAGAGGGCGGCGAACGCGTGACCCAGCTCGCGCAACAGGTCGGCTTGTCCCAGCCGACCACCCACCGCCTGCTGCGCAGCCTGATGGACGAAGGCATGGTCGAGCAGGACGCGCGCAGCAAGCGCTATCGCCTGAGCCTGGAGTTCTTCGCTCTCGCGGCGAATGCGGGCAAGACCGGCAACCTGCGTGATCTGGTGCGGCCGAGCATGTTGCGCCTGAGTGCGTCATTGGGTGATTCGCTGTTCTTGCTCGCGCGCTCAGGCTTCGACGCGATCTGCCTGGACCGCAGCGAAGGTCCATACCCGATCCGTACCTTCACCGGGGACATCGGCGGGCGTGTGGCATTGGGCGTGGGGCAGGGCAGCCTGGCGATCCTGGCGTTCTTGCCGGAGGAAGAGCGCGAGACGGTGATCCGCTACAACCTGCCACGGCTCAAGGACTTCCACTTGTATGACGAAGTGCTGTTGCGCTCGGAAGTTGAGAATGTGCGCAATCTTGGGTATGCGGCACGCAATACCGGGGTGCTGGAAGGCATGGCGGGGTTGGCGGTGCCGATCCTCAATCGCGACGGGCATGCAGTGGCGGCGCTGAGTGTGGCAACCATCAGTGATCGGCTGGGGCCGAGCCGCTTGCCGATGGTGGTGGAGTTGCTCAAGCGTGAAGCGGCTGCGATCGGGCCGCGGATCAATCCGTTTGATCCGACGTTGCGCAGGCCTTCGCAGACCTTTGGTGGGTAGTTCAGATGGCGGCCCACGTTACCGACCTGGCCGCCGTACTGCACATACACAGGTTCCATTCAATGCTCTGTCATCCCTCATCGCCGGCACCATCGGCTGGCGTGTGGAATGGGTAACGATCAGGCGCTTACTTAGGCAGTACTAGACTTTCTGGGTGCGTGTTAGTTATCCAGAAAATAATTTTTTTTGTTCATGTTTAACGGAACTGTCCTTTTACAAACTGCCACAGATGGCTGTTGATTCAACGCTGACTTGGGCGTTGGTCAGCCTAATTGCATCAACTATCTGAGGTGTTTTAATGATAAATACTCCTTTCGGTCAGCCCACACAAACTTACTACCCGCAATCTTGCCCGTCGGAAGGTCGCGCCAGGTTTGGTTATCAGCCCGCAATGAGTAACTCAATGGAGGTCTCTCGGCCAGTCCCCAATTCGTTAGTTGCGCGAAACTTTGTCAACGCCTTCCCTTATTTCCAGGGAAAATCCGGTTTCGTCACGAAGGAAACGCTTCAACATGCTGCCAATCGTCCGCTGATCGGTGATCCGTTTCACGATCAAATGACAATGCTGGCAAGGGAGATTCTTGGCCGTCCAGGAATGATTAACTTACTCGATGGTATCAACCATGGCGGCCGTGAAGATAGTCTGATCAGCCAGGGTGATGCGCAACAGGCGGTCTATGAGTACGAGGCTCAGGAGGCAGCGTACATGCAGGGTGGACCAGCAGGGTATAACGGTGGCATGCAGGGTGGACCAGCAGGGTATAACGGTGACATGCAGGGTGGACCGGCAAGGTATAACGGTGGCATGCAACGCAGTCGTGTTGAAAATGGATATGGCGACTACGGTGCACGCAATTATCAACCGGCAGGGAACGGCATGAGCCCGCAGAATGCTGAGGTCGCGAATAATTTCAAACAGGCCAAAGACTCAGATTTAACGACGGAGTTGGGTAATAATTTTGACTACTTCAATCCCAACGAGCATGGCAAGATAACCCAGCAATCGCTTCGTGAAGTCGCAGGTCAGCCTTTGACTGGCAACCCCGTAGACGACCGGATGACCCTGTTGGCCAACGAGATCCTCAGTCGGCCGCAGGTCAATAGCAAACTGGATTCTGACCACGATGCTGACAAAGGTGACGGGTTGATTGGGCGCGATACTATTGAGCGGGTGTCCCGCCAACCTGCTGCACCGAATTATGAAACTATGAGTGACGTGGACTTGCTTGGGGCCCTTAAAGATAAATTCAAACAGTATTGGGGCAAAGATGACTACATCAGCTTCGATAGTCTTAAAGAAGCGGCTGCGGCGTCTCCTCCCACTGATAAATCTCGACTCGCGGCTGAACTTCTCCGTCGTCCGGGTCTGATGAAAGAAGTTGATGTCGGCACTGATGGTAAAGGTGGCAGGGGCGCAGAAGATGAAAGGTTTGATAGGCTCAATGTCGACCACATAATCAAAGAGAAGCAGGCGAACTAGTTGCTTGGTTGAGCGTGCTGGTTAAGATGCAGCTCATGCCGTGGGCTGCATCTACAGCCTTGCATTGCCAGTTATGACCCTTTCTCCCAGTTGGCTCAGCCGGGGCTGATCCTCTTTTCCGGTCGCATCACGGCTTCGGTGACGATCAGGTCCTGGGTTATGTCGAAGTTCTTGCGCATGCGCTCGGGGCGCACTTCCAGGCCGGCGAGCATGAAGGTCGCCTGGCCGAGGGAGGCTAGGGTGCCGGCGGCCCCTAGGCCACGTTGAAAAACGCCACCTTGGTACTCAAGCGATCCGCCAGCTCCGCCAGTTCCTGATTGGAATGCTCCACTTGCTCGGAGCCCGCCGCCGATTGCACGGTGGAGCTATGGATGCGTGTGACGTTCTGCGCGACTTCTTCCGCCGCCGCGCTTTGTTGCACTGAAGCACTGGCGATCTGCGCGTTCATCGCATTGATCGCACCCACTTCCTGACTGATCTTGCCCAATGCCAACTGGGAGCCGCGGGTCTGCGCCACGGTGACCTGGGCCAGGCTGCGGCTGCGTTGCATGATGTCGGCGGCATCCTGGGTGCCGCTTTGCAGCTTGCCGATCATGTCGCGGATCTCCTGGGTGGACTCCTGGGTGCGCGTCGCCAGCGACCGCACTTCATCGGCCACCACCGCAAAGCCACGGCCATGTTCACCCGCCCGCGCGGCTTCGATGGCCGCGTTGAGTGCCAGCAGGTTGGTTTGTGCGGCGATGGCGTTAATCACTTCGATCACGGTTTCGATGTTTTCACTGTCGCTGGACACTTGGTTGACCCGGCTGGTGGCCTGGTCAAGGATGGTTGCCAGCTCCTCGATGGCCACGGTCACTTCGCCCACCAAGCGGTGGCCGCTCTCGACTTCTGCGTCTGCCAGAATGGTCGCCTTGGACGCGGCAGAGGCGTAGCCCGAAACTTCGCTGACCGAGGCCGCCATTTGCGTAATCGCGGCGGCCACATGCTGGGCCTCGCTGGTCTGCAGGGTGATCTGCTGACGGTTGTCGCTGACCACTGACAACAGGGTGACCGAGGAGTGACGCAGGGCCTGGGCTGCCGAGCGCACTTCGGTGATGGTGTCGCCCAGGCGCGCCAGGGCGTTTTTCAGAATACCCATCACGCTGTCGGGGTAGCGGGTTTCGATGGGCTGGTTCAAGTCGCCATTGGCCAGGCGGCGGATCGCCTCGGCGACGTCCTCCGGCTCGGCGCCGAGGGTGGCCTTGACCTTGCGGATGATCAACAAGGACACCAGGACGCTCAAGATGATTGCCACGGCGCTGGCCAGCAGCATCAGCACGGCAAAGTTACCGGCGGCGACTTGCACGGTGTCCAGGCGTTGCTTGATCTGGGCTTCTTCGAAGTCGATCAGGGCATTCACGCGCTTGAGCCATTCGGTGTAGTGGGCCGACGACTGGGCCAGCAGCAAGTCTTGGGCGCCGGCGATGTCATTGCTGCGACGCAGGCTGATCACCCGCTCGGTGGAGGCCAGGGCCTGGGTCTCGATGGCTTTGATATCCGCCAACAGACGGGATTCTTCGGCGCTGGCAGCGCTTGCGACGGTGTTGGCGAACAGTCGATCCATCATCACTGCGGAGTCTTGGTAATCGCGCTTGAGCTGGTCGATCTCGGCCAGGTGGCGGCTGAGCGACGATTCATCCTTGACCAGTACCGCATCGCGAATGGCGATGGCGCGGTTGTGCACGCTGCCACGGAAGTTGATCGCATAGCGCTGCACCACGGCGGCTTTTTCGGCCACGTCCTTGAGTGTGCTGTCGATAAAACCCACGCGTTGAATACCGACGGCGGTGATCAGCACCAGCAACGACAGAATGGACGCAAAGCCCAGTCCGATACGCATCGCCAACGAGACAGGTTTTTTCATGGAAAGCTCGATATTCAGGGGGAGTTAAAAGTGATGGCTAAAAGCTATCTTCGCTAGGGAATCTATCGATAGGCCCGTCACGCGTCCAATCAGAAATTACTGACTCTGCCATCGAGCGAATTGATGGAATAAAACCTGGATTCCTACGTTATCCGAAGTCGTTCGCCGTACAGGGGTGAGCCGTTGGGAGTTTCACCACAAGAGTCCTTGCATCTCCTAAAACTTTGGCTAATATGATCCGGGTAAAACAATTAATATCCGGGTAATAGCTATGCCTACGCAAAACCTTTCTACGTGCACTGCCTTCGTTGGCCACCAGCGTGTAGCGACGGGTTCCTACGCCGACGTTGCCGATACACTCGCCAGTCTTGATCACGCTGCGGGCAGCTTTCTGGTATTCGATGACGCCACCGGCCTCCAAGTCGACTTCCCCTGGCCGGCAGGCTATGCGCCCGAACAACCGCTCCAGGCCGAAGTACCCGATGAGCCTCCTGCTGCACCCTCGGTCGGGCGCCCTAAACTGGGCGTGGTCGCACGCGAAGTCACGTTATTGCCGCGTCATTGGGAATGGCTGGGCCAGCAGCGCGGCGGTGCATCGGCGGCGTTGCGCCGGCTGGTGGATGAAGCTCGCACTGCCCATGCTTCCCGTGATCAGATACGCCAGGCCAAGGAGGCCGGGTATCGTTTCATGAGCGCCATCGGCGGCGACCTGCCCGGTTTCGAAGAGGCTTCGCGCGCGCTGTTTGCGTTTGACGCAACGGACTTCTCCGGCAAGATCGCGCACTGGCCGGTGGACGTGCAAACCTACCTGGCCTGGCTGACGCGCAACGCGTTCCCAGTCTGATCACCATTCCTGGATCCCTACCCTCATGGAAGTCACTCAACAACGGCCGTTGTGGCAGATCTACCTGATCTTTCTGGCACCCATGGTGCTGTCCAACTTCCTGCAAAGTTTTTCCGGCACGCTTAACGGCATCTATGTCGGGCAGATGCTCGGCACCCAGGCGCTGGCGGCGGTGTCGGGCATGTTTCCCATCGTGTTTTTCTTCATTGCCCTGGTGATCGGCCTCGGGGCGGGCGCCTCGGTGCTGATCGGCCAGGCCTGGGGAGCGCATGAAACGGGGATGGTCAAGGTGATCACTGGCGCAACCCTGACGTTGGGGGCGCTGGTGGGGGGGACCGCGGCGGTGCTGGGCAGTCTGTTCGCACGTCCAGCACTGCAGGCGTTGGGCACGCCGGTTGATGTGCTGGACGATGCGGTTGGCTATGCCCAGAAGATGATGCTGATCATGCCGTTGTTGCTGGTATTCATCCTCTACACCCAGTTGCTGCGCGGCGTCAGCGACACGATCTCGCCGTTGCTGGCGCTGATGGTGTCGACCCTGGTCGGCCTGCTGCTCACGCCGGCACTGATTGGCGGCTGGATCGGCCTGCCGCCCATGGGCATCCAGAGCGCGGTGTATGCCGGGCTGGTGGGCAACGCGTTGGCCATGCTGTTTTTGATCTTGCGCCTTCGGCATAAAAACCATGTGATGGCGCCGGACCGCGAACTGCTCGCGGCCTTGCGCCTGGAACCTGTGATTCTCGGCAAAGTCCTGCGCATCGGCTTGCCTACCGGCCTGCAGATGGTGGTGCTGTCACTGTCGGAACTGGTCATCCTCGCCCTGGTCAACGGCCACGGCTCCCAGGCCACGGCGGCGTATGGCGCGGTGACGCAGATCGTCAACTACGTGCAGTTCCCGGCGTTGTCGATCGCCATCACTGCCTCGATCCTCGGTGCGCAGGCGATTGGTGCTGGGCGGTTAGAGCGTATCGGGCCGATTCTGCGCACCGGTTTGTTGATCAACCTGTGCCTTACCGGAGGCCTGATTGTATTGGGCTATGTGTTGTCCCACTGGTTGCTCGGGCTGTTCATTACCGACGATGCGGCACGGGTCAAGGCTGAACACCTGCTGCACATCATGCTGTGGAGCATCTTGGTTTTTGGCTTCCAGGCGGTGGTTGGCGGGATCATGCGTGCCAGCGGCGTGGTGCTGATGCCGGTGGTGATCTCGATTTTCTGCGTGCTCTGCGTCGAACTGCCGATGGCGTACCTGTTCAACGCGCATTTTGGCCTGGAAGGCGTGTGGATGGCGTTCCCCGTGACCTACTTGGCAATGCTGGCCTTGCAGACTGCGTATTACCGGTTGGTGTGGCGGCACAAGCAGATCAAGCGGTTGGTGTGAGGCTCAGGCCGCGTAGCAGCAGTTCAAGACCTTGCAGGCCTTGTTCGAGCCGCTCGTCCGGGTGTTCATCCCGGGCGATCCACAGCGCGGTGCTGACCAGGCTGCCGTTGATCAGTTGCGCCAGTGCAAGGCTCGGGACGCAGGGGATCGCCTCGGTCTGCATCAGCGCCTCCAGCAACTGGCGCAATGACTCCACGCAATGTTGCTGGGCGCCGGTGTCGCCCAGGACGGCCGGCGCATCCTGCAACACAATGCGCTGGATTTCGTCGTCCTGTGCCATACGCAAGTAGGCACGACAACGTTCGCAAAAGCCGCTCCAGGGGGCTTCAGCTTCATCTGAAATGCGCTGCAAACGAGCATCCATCTCGCTGTCGAGTTGGCCAACCACGGCGGCCAGCAAACCTTTCTTATCTCCAAAGTGATGGTACAGCGCCCCTCGGGTCAGGCCGGCACGGGCGGTGAAGTCGTCCATCGATGTATTCGCGTAACCTTGTGTAGCAAAAGCCTGACGCGCGCTGGCGATCAGCCGGGCGCGGGTGTCTTCGATCATTTCGGCACGGGCACGGCTCATGGTTGGGCTCACAATCGGCAAGGGAAAGATTGACATACGCTGCGTACGTTAAGCATGATTTGTCACATACGCACCGTATGTATTTTGCCTCGATTCTTGTGAATAGCAAGTTCCAGGGCATTCGTGAAGAGGTCGAGCAAGATGGCAAACCCTTACGCCGAGTTGTTCCAGGTCCCTGGCGCCCGGGCTTTTGTGCTGGCGGGCATGCTTGCGCGCATGCCGGTATCGATGACGGGGATCGGCTTGATCACCATGCTCTCGCAGGTACATGGCGGCTATGGCCTGGCCGGCTCGGTCGCGGCGGTGTTCGCCTTGGCGACGGCGTTTTGTGCGCCGCAGGTGTCGCGGCTGGTGGACCAGTACAGTCAAGGCCGAGTGCTGCCGATTGCCGCATTGATTGGCGGCGGGGCGTTGTTGATGTTGCTGCTGTGTACTCGTCTGCAAGCACCGAACTGGCTGCTGTTCCTGTTCGCCGCGTTGGCCGGATGCATGCCCAACATGTCGGCCATGGTGCGGGCGCGCTGGACCGAGTTGTACCGGGGCCGGCCCAAGCTGCAAACCGCGTTTGCCCTGGAGTCGGTGCTGGACGAGGTGTGCTTCATTATCGGCCCGCCGATTTCGGTCGGGTTGAGCGTGGTGTTGTTTCCGGAGGCGGGGCCTCTGGTCGCCGCGTTGTTGCTGGCGGTGGGTGTCACCACCTTTGTATTGCAGCGTGAGACCGAACCGCCTGTGCATGCACTTCAGGGCCACCACGGTCGCTGGCTGATTGCGTCACCCTCGGTGCTGATCCTGATGATCCTGCTGCTGGCCATGGGTGTGATTGTTGGCGTGGTGGACGTGGTCAGCGTCGCGTTTGCCCAGCATCAGGGCCAACCCGCGGCAGCGAGTATCGTGCTGTCGGTGTACGCCATTGGCTCGTGCCTGGCAGGGCTGGCGTTCGGTACCCTGAAGCTCAAGGTGTCGTTGCCTCGGCAGTTCCTGTTCTGTGGCGTGGCTACGGCTGTGACCACCTTGCCGTTGCTTCTGGTAACTAACATTCCCGGGCTCGCCGTGGCGATCTTTATCTCTGGGTTGTTCTTCGCTCCAACCCTTATCGTGTCCATGGCCCTGGTGGAGCGGATCGTACCCGCCAGCCGCCTGACCGAAGGCATGACCTGGCTGATCACCGGCCTCAGCATCGGCGTGGCCATTGGCGCTGCCAGTTCCGGCTGGATGATCGACCACTTCGGCGCCACCAGCGGGTTCTACGTGGCGTTGGCGGCGGGGGCAGTGGTGCTGGGGGCGGCAGTGTTGGGTTATCGGCGGTTGGGGTAATCAGCTAACCGCAGGGCATGCGTCATTGCCATGATGTTGTAAAAACTCATTCAAGGCCTGGCGTGTCAGGTCATTGAGGGTCACTTTTTTGCGGGTCGCCGCCAGGGCTGCCGCCAAGTGCAAGTCATGGCCGACGCGGACATTGAAGGAGCCCTTGCAGGGCTTCTCCGGGGGCTGCCCGAGGGTCTGGCAAGTGGCGAGGTAGTCATCCACCGCCTCCCGAAATGCAGCGTCCAGCTCAGCGACGGTTTTCCCTTCATAGCTCACCAGCGCCTTGATGAACAGGATCTTGCCGAACAGGCAGTTGTCTTCGACGCTGGCTTCGATAGAGCCGATGTAGCCTTTGTGTTTCAGTTGGTTGTTCACTGAATCAGTTCTCCTGACCTCAATTGCTCAATGATCTGGCGCCGAATGTAGTGTTTCAGTTCGTTGCCAGGGTGAGGCTTGTGCAAGGTGATCATTGCACTGGGGTCGCCGATGTCGAACTTGACCCGGCTTCCAGCCCCTTCAATCTGTGTGTAGCCCAGCCGTAGCAGCAGCGTTACGAGCTCAGGCCAGGTAAATGCCATGTGCTCATTGAGCAGTTTGGCGAGCAGCTTTTCATTTTTGGACACGGCGTTCCCTGCGTGTAACTAAATGTAGTTGCAAAAAGTGGTGTTCGTCAATGCTAGCTCGGGTTGGGGTGTCTCTGCCGAGATTGATGTAACCCTTGATGACACCCCGCTCCACGCCTTCCACTCCCCGCTAATTTTTCCCTGTCCGGTTCGTTTTATAGGGACGACGTGCCTTTGTGCTTCCCGCCTATTGCTCCGGACTCCAAGAAATGAATGCTGAAGACTCCTTGAAACTTGCTCGCCGGTTTATCGGGTTGCCCCTGGAAAAACGCCAATTGTTCCTGCAGGCCTTGCAGAAAGAAGGTGTGGATTTTTCCCGGTTTCCGATTCCGGCAGGGGTGGAGGCGGAGGATCGCCAGGCGCTGTCCTATGCACAGCAGCGCATGTGGTTTCTCTGGCAGTTGGACCCGGCCAGTGGCGCCTACAACTTGCCCGGTGCTGTACGCCTCAAAGGCACGTTGAGCCTGGAAGCGATGGAGCAAGCGTTTGCGAGCCTGGTCGCGCGGCATGAAACCCTGCGCACGGTGTTCCAGCGCCAGGCCGACGAGCGCCTGTTGCAAGTGCCGACGGCGACGTCATTGGCCGTCGAGCAAGTCGATTTCAGCCACCTCGCTACCGCCGAACGCGAACAGGCCGTCAACGACGCCGCGATCCGTCAATCGCTGCTGCCGTTCGACCTGGAAAACGGCCCGTTGCTGCGCGTGCAATTGCTCAAGCTCGACACACGGGAGCATGTGTTGCTGCTGACCCTGCACCACATCGTCTCCGATGGTTGGTCGATGAACGTGCTGATCGAGGAGTTCATCCGCTGCTACGACGCCCATGAGCGCAATGAAATACCGCAACTGCCCGCCTTGCCGATCCAGTACAGCGACTATGCCCTGTGGCAACGTCGCTGGTTGGAAGCGGGTGAGCAGGCTCGACAATTGGAGTATTGGAAGGTGCGCCTGGGCGATGAGCACCCGGTACTGGAGCTGCCCACGGATCGCCCACGCCCGGCCATGCCGAGCTACCAGGGCACGCGCCATAACTTCGCGATCGAACCCGCGCTGGCTGCACAACTGCGCAGCGTTGCGCAAAAACACAACGTTACCCTGTTCATGCTGTTGCTCGGCGCGTTCAACGTGCTGCTGCATCGCTATACCGGGCAAGGCGACATCCGCGTCGGCGTGCCAATCGCCAACCGTAACCGTACTGAAGTCGAAGGGCTGATCGGCTTTTTCGTCAATACCCAAGTGCTGCGCACCGAGCTGAGCGGGCAAACCCTTGTCTCTGAGCTGCTGCAAAGCATCAAGGAGCATGCACTGGGCGCCCAGGCCCATCAGGAATTACCGTTCGAGCGCCTGGTGGAGGCCCTCAAGGTCGAGCGAAGCCTCAGCCATACGCCGTTGTTCCAGGTCATGTACAACCATCAGCCGGTGGTGGCCGACATTGCGAGCGTCAGCACGGCCTCCGGCCTGGAGCTGGCGTTGGTGGAGTGGCAAGGCCGCACCACTCAGTTTGACCTGACCCTCGATACCTATGAAAAATCCGGCACCCTGTACGCCGCGCTGACCTACGCCAATGACCTGTTCGACGCGGCGTCCATCGAGCGCATGGCCGGGCATTGGGTGCGTCTGTTGCAGGCCATGGTGGCCGACGGTACGCAGCGCATCGGTGAATTGCCGATGCTGGATGCGGATGAGCAGCAAGTGCTGGTCCACACCTGGAACCAGACCGCCGAGGCCTACCCGACCGAGCGCGGCATCCATCACCTGATCGAAGACCAGGTGCAGGCCACGCCCGACGCGCCCGCGCTGTTGTTCGGCGCCACAGCGCTGACCTATGCCCAGCTCAATGCCCGCGCCAACCAGCTGGCCCATGCCTTGCGCGAGAAGGGTGTAGGTCCGGACGTGCTGGTCGGGATCTGCATCGAGCGCTCCATCGAAATGGTGGTCGGTCTGCTGGCCATTCTCAAGGCGGGTGGCGCCTACGTTCCGTTGGACCCTGAGTATCCCCAGGAACGCCTGGCCTACATGATCGAGGACAGCGGCATTCAGTTGTTGCTCAGCCAGCACAGCCTGTTGCCAGTGCTGCCTGCCGAGGGCATTCAGGTGATTGTCCTGGACCAGCCCGCCGACTGGCTCGATGGCTACAGCCGCGAATCGGTAAACGTTACGCTTCACGCGCTGAACCTGGCCTACGTGATCTACACCTCGGGCTCCACCGGCAAGCCCAAGGGCGCCGGCAACAGCCATCGCGCGCTGGTCAACCGCCTGTGCTGGATGCAGCAGGCCTATGGCCTGGACGCCAGCGATGCGGTCCTGCAGAAAACCCCGTTCAGCTTCGACGTTTCGGTGTGGGAGTTCTTCTGGCCGCTGATGACCGGCGCACGCCTGGTAGTCGCAGCGCCCGGCGAGCATCGCGAACCGGCGCGCCTGATCGAGACGATTGGGCACCACGGCATTACCACCTTGCACTTCGTGCCCTCGATGCTCCAGGCGTTTATCCATGAGCAGGGAGTGCAAGCGTGCACCCGCCTCAAGCGCATCGTGTGCAGTGGCGAAGCCTTGCCGCTGGATGCGCAATTGCAGGTATTTGCCAAGTTGCCTCAGGCGGGCTTGTTCAATTTGTACGGGCCGACCGAAGCAGCCATCGACGTGACCCACTGGACCTGTGTCGACGAAGGCGCCGACAGCGTGCCCATTGGCCGGCCTATCGCCAACCTCGGCACCTACGTGCTCGATGCCCAGCTCAATCCGGTTCCCGCTGGCGTCAGCGGCGAGCTGTACCTGGGCGGCACTGGTCTGGCTCGTAGTTACCATCGACGTCCGGCACTTACTGCCGAACGTTTTGTGCCCAGTCCTTTCGGTGACGGCACGCGTCTGTACCGCACGGGCGACCGCGTGCGTCAGCGCGCCAATGGCGTGATCGAATACCTCGGCCGCCTCGATCATCAGGTCAAGCTGCGCGGCCTGCGCATCGAGCTGGGCGAAATCGAGACGCGCCTGATGCAACACCCCTCGGTGCGCGAAGCCGTGGTGTTGGTGCAAGGCGGCAAGCAACTGGTGGCCTACCTGGTGCTGGAGGGCCAGGCGCCGGTCGATCTCAAGGCCTGGCTGCTCAGCAGCCTGCCGGAATACATGGTGCCGACCCATCTGGTGTACCTGGCCAAGCTGCCGGTAACCGCCAACGGCAAACTCGACCGCAAGGCCTTGCCAGTGCCGGACGCCGCGCCACAGCAGGCCTATGTCGCACCGGAAAACGACCTGCAGAAAGCCTTGGCAGCGATCTGGAGCGATGTACTGGGTGTGGCGCAGATCGGCCTGGAAGACAACTTTTTCGAGCTGGGCGGTGATTCGATCATCTCCATCCAGGTAGTCAGCCGTGCGCGCCAGGCGGGTATTCGCCTCAGTCCACGGGACCTGTTCCAGTACCAGAGCGTGCGCAGCCTGGCACTGGTGGCAAGCTTCGAGCAGGCGATGGTCATCGACCAGGGGGCGGTCACCGGCGAAGTGATCCTCACGCCCGTGCAACGCAGCTTTTTCGAGCAGGCGATTGCGGTGCGCCAGCATTGGAACCAGTCGTTGCTGCTGACGCCACGGGAAACCCTGGAGCCTGCGCGCCTTGAAGCCGCTTTGACCCAACTGATCAACCACCACGACGCCCTGCGTCTGCGATTTGTGCAACAAGCTGGCGGTTGGCAGCAAGCCCATGCCGATTCGGTGACAACGCCCGGGTTGTGGCAAACCCAGGTCGCTGACGACGCTGAGTTGGCCGCACTCTGCGACGAAGCCCAGCGCAGTCTCGATCTTGGGCAGGGCCTTTTGTTACGTGCGGCCTTAGTCACGATGGCCGATGGCGCTCAACGTTTGTTGCTGGTGGTGCATCACCTGGCGGTGGACGGCGTGTCCTGGCGCATCCTGCTCGAAGACCTGCAACAGGCTTACCGCAACGTCGCATTGCCGGCCAAGACCAGCGCCTACCAGCGGTGGGCGCAGCAGTTGCAGGCCCACGCGCAGACGCTGGATGACCAACTGCCGTACTGGCAGGCCCAGACTGCGAGTGCCGATCTGCCGTGCGATAACCCCCAGGGCGGTCTGCAAAACCGCCTGGGCAGCAAAGTCGAAATCCGCTTGAGTGCCGAACAGACCCGTCAACTGCTGCAAGACACCCCAGCGGCCTACCGCACTCAGGTCAACGACTTGCTGCTGACCGCACTGGCGCGCGTCATCAGCCGTTGGAGCGAACAGCCCGCGGCGCTGATCCAGCTTGAAGGCCATGGCCGCGAAGACCTGTTCGACACCGTCGACCTGAGCCGCACCGTCGGCTGGTTCACCAGCCTGTTCCCGGTACGCCTGCAAGCCGATGGCGAGCTGTCGGCTGCAATCAAATCAGTGAAGGAACAACTGCGCGCCGTGCCGCACAAGGGCATCGGCTACGGCCTGCTGCGCTACCTCGGAACGCCTGAGGCCCGCGAAGCCCTATCGAGCCTGGCCGCGCCGCGCATCACCTTCAACTACCTGGGCCAGTTCGACCGCCAATTCAACGAGTCGGCGCTGTTCGTTCCGTCGACCCAGGGCAGCGGTCAGGCTCAGGACCCGGAGGCGCCGCTGGCCAATTGGCTGACGGTAGAAGGGCAGGTGTATGGCGGCGAATTGGCCCTGCAATGGGGGTTCAGTCGCGAGATGTTCGACAGAGCAACCATCCAGCAGCTCGCGGACGATTACCAGCAGGAACTGCTGGCGTTGATCGCGCATTGCATCGACCCGCAGCACGGTGGCCTGACACCGGCCGATGTAAGCCTGGCGCACCTGACCCAAGCCCAGCTGGACGACCTGGCACTGCCTGCACGGAGCGTGCAAGACCTGTATCCACTGTCGCCCATGCAGCAGGGCATGTTGTTCCACAGCCTCTACCAGCAGGGTGAGGATGACGTCTATGTCAGCCAATTGCGCGCCGACGTGCAGGGGATGGACGTGGCAGCATTTCAAGGCGCCTGGGAGCACGTGCTGGCACGGCATGACATGTTGCGCACCGGCTTTGTCTGGCAAGACGACCAGGGCCAGGCCCTGCAAGTGGTGCATCGCCAAGTCAGCTTGCCCTTCATCGAATACGACTGGCGCGACCGTTCGAATCTGCCGGCGGCCCTCGATAGCCTGGCCGCCGAGCACCATCGCCAGGGCTTCGAGCTGGCGAGCCCGCCGTTGCTGCGGGTGGCGCTGGTCCGCACGAGCGAAGACCACTGGCACTTGATCTATACCAGCCACCACATCCTGATGGATGGCTGGAGTAATGCCCTGGTCCTCAATGAAGTGCTGCAAGCCTGCAAGGGCCAGGCGCTGCCGCCGGTAGGCGCGGCGTTTTCCCAGCATATTGCTTGGCTGCAACAGCAGGACCCTGCGGTGGGCGAAGCGTTCTGGCGCCAGCGCCTGGCGCAGTTGGAAGAACCGACGCACCTGGCACGTGCAGTGGCCAAAAGCGCCGCGCACACGGGTGCCGAATACGGCGAACTCCTGTGTGAGTTGGATGCCATTCAGACTCAGCGCCTGACCGCTTTCGCCCGTGCCCATCAAGTGACCCTCAACACCCTGGTGCAATCGGCGTGGTTGTTGCTGTTGCAGCGCTACACGGGTCAGTCCAGCGTCGCCTGTGGGGTCACGGTATCCGGGCGCCCGGCGCAGCTGGCGAATGTCGAGCAGCAGGTCGGCCTGTTCATCAACACCTTGCCGCTGATTGCTGCCGCCAGCCCGGCGCAAAGCGTCAGCGATTGGGTGCGTAGCGTTCAGGCATTGAACCTGGAAATGCGTGACCACGAACACACGCCGCTGTTCGACATCCAGCGTTGGGCCGGCTCGGCCGGTGAGGCGCTGTTCGACACGTTGGTCGTGTTCGAAAACTTCCCGGTGGCCAAGAGCCTGGAGCAGCCGGGGGAGAGCGGCTTGCGTTTCAGTGCTGTGAGCCATCAGGAGCGCACCAATTACCCATTGACCCTCACCGTGCAGGGCGGCGAGCACCTGAGCCTGCACTTGGAATACTTGCGAGCCGAGTTTGCCGCCGACGCGGTGCAGCACATCGGCGCCTACCTGCAGGGCTTGCTACAGCAATTCGCCAGTGCGCCGGAACAGGCCTTGGGCGCCGTGCCGTTGCTGCTGGAACACGAATACACCCGCGTGCTGCAAGACTGGAACCCGCGGGGTGTTGCTCAAACCGCCAAGGCCAGCGTATTGCAGCGTTTTGAACAACAAGCACTGCTGAACCCGGAAAACATCGCACTGATCCTCGATCAGCAACGCATGAGCTATGCCGACCTCAACCTGCGCGCCAATCGACTGGCCCATCGCCTGATCGAGTTGGGCGTCAGCGCCGACACCCTAGTGGGTGTTGCGGTGGACCGCTCTCTGGAGATGATCGTCGGCTTGCTGGCGGTGCTCAAGGCCGGCGGCGCTTATGTGCCGCTGGACCCGAAATACCCAGCCGAGCGCCTTCAGTGCATGATCGAGGACAGCGGTCTGCAACTGCTGCTGACCCAGCAGCCGTTGGTGGAGCAGTTGCCGCTCAGCGAGGATCTGACCCTCGTTTGCCTGGAAACCGGGGTCGACTGGCTCGTCGATTACAGCAGCGAAAATCCGTCTTCCAGCACGCAGCCGGCCAACCTGGCCTACGTGATGTTCACCTCCGGTTCTACCGGCCGGCCAAAAGGCGTGGGCATCGATCTGGGCGCCCTGGCTCGGCATGTGGAAGTCTTCACCGAGTTGTTTGCGTTGCAAGCCCATGACCGCGTGCTGCAGTTCGGCACCTTTAATTTCGATGGCTTCGTCGAGCAACTCTACCCGGCGCTGTGCTGCGGCGCTGCGGTGGTGGTACGTGGCGGCGACTTGTGGGACAGCGACACCTTCTATCAACAGCTGATCGAACACGATATTTCCGTGGTGGACCTGACCACGGCCTACTGGCTGCTGCTGGTGCGCGACTTTGCCGACCGGGGGCCGCGTGACTACGGACGCCTGCGCCAACTGCACATCGGCGGCGAAGCCATGCCGCCGGAAGGCTTGAATGCCTGGCGGGCAGCGGGCCTGGAGCATGTGCGCCTGCTCAACACCTATGGCCCCACCGAAGCCACGGTAACCGCCACCGCCTTGGACTGCGCTGCCTATGTGGATGGCCGTGAAGCCCTGCCGTCGATGATGCCGATCGGCCGCGTGCTGGATGGCCGTGCCATCTACCTGCTGGACGCCAACCTCAACCCGGTGCCGGTAGGTGTGGCGGGCGAACTGGTCATCGGCGGCCCGCTGTTGGCGCGGGGTTACTTCAATCGCCCGGACCTGACGGCCCACCGCTTCATTCCCGATCCGTTTTGCACCGACGGCGCTGGTCGCCTGTACCGCACCGGTGACCTGGCCCGTTACCGTGCCGATGGCATGATCGAGTACGTGGGCCGTATCGACCACCAGGTCAAGGTCCGTGGTTTCCGCATCGAACTGAGCGAAATCGAAGCGCGCCTGCTGGCCCAGGCCAGTGTGCGCGAGGCGTTGGTCATCGCCGCGGACAACCAGTTGGTGGGCTACGTCGTGGCCACTCAAGCGCTCGATGAATCCCGGCAAGCCGAACTGCGCACCCAACTCAAGGCCGTGCTGCGCGAGGAGCTGCCGGACTACATGGTGCCGGCGCATCTACTGGTGCTGGAGCGCCTGCCTCTGAGCCCCAACGGCAAGGTCGACCGTGCCGCGCTGCCCAAGCCGGATGCCAGCCATTCGCTGGCCGAATGGGTCGCGCCCGTCACTGAGAAGGAGCAACGCATCGCTGCCATCTGGGCCCAGGTGCTGGGCGCCGAGCGGGTAGGGCTCAACGATCACTTCTTCGAAATGGGTGGTCATTCGCTGCTCGCCACGCAGGTGGTGTCTCGGGTGCGTCACGGCCTGGGCATCGAAGTCGCGCTCAAGACGTTGTTTGAACAGCCTGTGCTTGGCGACTTTGTCAGCTGCCTGGGCGACGTCCAGGGGTCGGCACCGGCGCTGGTAGCGGTAGACCGTACTCAACCCTTGCTGCTGTCCTACGCCCAGGAGCGTCAGTGGTTTCTCTGGCAGCTGGACCCGCACAGTTCGGCCTATCACGTGCCCAGTGCGCTGCGCTTGAAAGGTCCGCTGGACCAGGTGGCCCTGCAACGTGCCTTCGATACCCTGGTAGCGCGCCATGACAGCCTGCGCACGCACTTGCAGCAAGAGGCCGACCGCACGGTACAAGTGGTCAGCCCGCAGGCACGGATCGAGCTGGTGTCAGAACCCACCGATGAGGCCCAGCTCAAGACCAGGGTCGAAGCGCTGGTGGCTCGACCTTTCGACCTGCGCCAGGGGCCGCTGATGCGTGTGAATCTTCTGCGCCTGGCAGCAGAGGAGCATGTGCTGGTCCTGGTGCAGCACCACATCATCTCCGACGGTTGGTCCATGCAAGTGATGGTCGACGAGCTGGTGCAGCTCTACGCCGCCTACAGTCAAGGCCAGGCGCTGCAATTGCCGGCGATGCCGATCCAATATGCCGACTACGCAAAATGGCAGCGTGACTGGATGGAGGCCGGGGAAAAAGCGCGCCAGCTCGATTACTGGCGTGACCTGCTGGGCGGTGAGCAGCCGGTGCTGGAGTTACCGTTCGATCACCAGCGTCCGGCGGTGCCGACCCATCGGGGTGCACGCCTGAATATTGCGCTGCCGTCCGCGCTGGTCGAAAGCCTCAAGGCCCTGGCCCAGCGCGAAGGTGTGACACTGTTCATGGTGCTGCTGGCTTCGTACCAGGCGTTGTTGCATCGCTACAGCGGCCAGCAGGACATTCGTGTCGGTGTGCCGATTGCCAACCGTAACCGGGTCGAAACCGAGCGGCTGATTGGCTTCTTCGTCAATACCCAGGTGCTCAAGGCCGATGTCGACGGGCAGACCACCGTCCGGCAGCTATTGACCCAGGTCAAACAGCGCGCGCTGGAAGCCCAGGCGCATCAGGATTTGCCGTTCGAGCAACTGGTCGAGGCCCTGCAACCCGAGCGTAGCCTGAGTTTGAGCCCCTTGTTCCAGGTCGCGTTCAACCACCACATCAGCCTGGCCGGCGAGCATTTGCAGCGCCTGGCGCAGCTGGACATGAGCCCGGTGAACTGGGATGAAACCGCCGCGCATTTCGACCTGATCCTGGACATCGAGGAGTCCGGGAACCAGCTCGGCGCATCGCTGAGTTATGCCACCGATCTGTTTGCACCGGCGACCATCGCGCGCATGGCCAGCCATTGGCAGAACCTGCTGCAGGCAATGGTTGCCGATCAACAGCAGCCCATCAGCCAATTGAACCTGCTGGGCGAGGATGAGCGGCAGCACATCCTGCGATTGTGGAACCAGACTGACGCTGGCTTCTCGGCCGAGCGTCTTGTGCATGAGTTGGTGGCTGACCGCGCCAGGGAAAATCCGCAGGCGATCGCCGTCAAATTCGACGCGCAAACCCTGAACTATGGCGAGCTGGACAGCCAGGCCAATCGCCTGGCCCACGCCTTGATCGCCCGTGGCGTCGGCCCGGAAGTGCGCGTGGCGAT
>NZ_RXYG01000021.1:0-74692 GCF_003970195.1 Pseudomonas sp. C 49-2 | reverse complement strand
TTGATCTTAGGCGGCCCCCCAAATCACTGTCGGATTACGGGCACACCGAGCCTAGGCGAGGTGCCGAGTGTTGGGGCAAGAGCGTTTTGCTTACTTTTGACTGGGCCGGCATTCCGGCTTTTCAAAAGTGAGCCGCCGTAAGGGCGGAACCATAGGTGGCCGTTACCCAAATAACGGATATGTACCCAACCCAACCCAAACAGCACGTACATCCAATTTTCCCCACCCCAACCCCCGCAAACTCCCTCATCGCTGAAACATCAAGGCAGAGGACCACGCCATGGACCCAGCAACAAAACCAACCCCCGACGAAGTCGTCACCCTGGTGGTCAAACACCTGATCAAACCAGGCCGAGAAACCGACTACGAAGCCTGGCTACGCCGCATCGTACGTATCGCCGGCGCACGCCCAGGCCACCTCGGTGTCGACGTGGTGCGCGGCAAGCAAGGCAGCCTGGCCCTGTTCACCTGCGTATTGCGCTACCGCTCCACCGACGACCTGGAAACCTGGCTCGACTCCCCCGAGCGCAAAACCCTGATCGCCGAAGCCACCCCCATGCTCGCCGACGGCGACAACACCGAAATCGGCGCGGTCAACGAATTCTGGTTCAACCCCGAAACCCCAAACGCCGCCAAGCCACCGCGCTGGAAGCAGGCAGTAGTCACGCTGTTCGTGATCCTGCCGCTGACCCTGCTGGTGCCGATCATCTGGGGCCCGGTGCTGCGTCTGCATCCGTTCCTCTCCAACTACGTGGTCGCCACTTTCCTGGTCACCTTGACCATCGTCCTGCTGGTGGTCTACCTGCTGATGCCGGCGGCCACCCGCCTGTTCGCTCCCTGGCTCGAAGCCTCCGTAAAGGAAACCCTATGAACGCCGACCTGATTCTGTTCAATGGCCAGTTCCACACCGTGGACCGTGAAAACCCCCGCGCCACGGCCGTCGCCATCCACCAGGGGCGCTTCGTCGCCGTGGGCACCGACGGTGAAGCCATGGCCCTGCGCGGCAATGGCACCCAGGTCATCGACCTCAAGGGCCGCACCGTGATCCCCGGCCTCAACGACTCGCACTTGCACCTGATCCGTGGCGGTCTGAACTACAACCTGGAACTGCGCTGGGAAGGCGTGCCGTCACTGGCCGATGCCTTGCGCATGCTCAAGGACCAGGCCGACCGCACACCGACGCCGCAATGGGTCCGCGTGGTCGGCGGCTGGAACGAATTCCAGTTCGCCGAAAAACGCATGCCGACCCTGGAAGAACTCAACCAGGCCGCACCGGATACGCCTGTATTTGTGCTGCACCTGTACGACCGCGCCTTACTCAACCGCGCCGCCCTGCGTGTGGCCGGCTACACCAAGGACACGCCGAACCCGCCGGGCGGCGAGATCGTGCGTGACAGCAACGGCAACCCCACCGGTATGCTGGTAGCGCGACCCAACGCGATGATCTTGTATTCGACCCTGGCCAAGGGCCCGAAACTGCCGCTGGAATACCAGGTCAACTCGACCCGCCAGTTCATGCGTGAACTCAATCGCCTAGGCCTTACCAGCGCCATCGATGCCGGCGGTGGTTTCCAGAACTACCCCGATGACTACGCGGTGATCGAGCAGTTGGCCAAGGACGAACAGTTGACGGTGCGCATCGCCTACAACCTGTTCACCCAGAAGCCCAAGGAAGAACTCAGCGATTTCAAGAACTGGACTGGCAGCGTCACCCTGCATCAGGGCGATGACTACCTGCGCCACAACGGCGCCGGCGAGATGCTGGTGTTTTCGGCGGCCGACTTCGAAGACTTCCTTGAGCCGCGCCCGGACCTGCCGTTGACCATGGAGCAGGAGCTGGAACCGGTGGTGCGTCACTTGGTGGAGCAACGCTGGCCGTTCCGTTTACACGCGACCTATGACGAATCCATCTCGCGCATGCTCGACGTGTTCGAAAAGGTCAATCGCGACATTCCGTTCAACGGCCTGCCGTGGTTTTTCGACCACGCTGAAACCATCACGCCGAAAAACATCGAACGGGTGCGGGCGCTCGGTGGTGGTATCGCGATCCAGGACCGCATGGCGTTCCAGGGCGAGTACTTCGTTGAGCGTTACGGCGCCAAGGCGGCCGAAGCCACGCCACCGATCAAGCGCATGCTCGCCGAAGGCGTGCCGGTCGGCGCGGGCACTGATGCTACGCGGGTGTCGAGCTACAACCCCTGGACCTCGCTGTACTGGATGGTCAGCGGTCGCACCGTTGGCGGCCTGGAGCTGCACGCCGAAGGCCTGCCGCGCCTGACGGCGCTGGAACTGTTCACCCACGGCAGCGCCTGGTTCTCGTCCGAGCAAGGCAAGAAGGGCCAGATTAAGGTTGGCCAACTGGCGGACGTCGCGGCGTTGTCGGCGGACTTCTTCAGTGTCGACGAAGAAGCCATCAAGTGGATCGAATCGGTGCTCACCGTGGTCGGCGGCAAGGTGGTCTACGGCGCCGGTGACTTCGAAGATTTCGCACCGCCCCGCGTGCCGGTGCTGCCGGACTGGTCGCCGGTGGTCAAGGTGCCGGGTCACTGGCGGCCGAGTTCGCCGTTGCAGGCTCAGGTTCACCAGTGCAGCGGCCCGTGTGGCGTGCATTCCCACAGCCATGAAAAGGCGCGGCTTTCCAGCGTGCCGGTCAGCGACTTCCAGGGATTCTGGGGTGCGTTTGGCTGCTCGTGTTTTGCTTTCTGATCAAACCCCCGAAGGAGTTAACCCATGACTTACAAACGCTTGAACAAAGATGACGCCGTTGTCCTGTTGGTCGATCACCAGACCGGCCTGATCTCACTGGTCCAGGACTTCTCCCCGAACGAATTCAAGAACAACGTGCTGGCCCTGGCTGACGTAGCGAAGTTCTTCAAGCTGCCGACCATCCTCACCACCAGTTTTGAAAGCGGCCCTAACGGCCCACTGGTGCCCGAGCTGAAAGAACTGTTCCCGGACGCGCCATACATCCCGCGTCCTGGCCAGATCAACGCCTGGGACAACGAGGATTTCGTCAAGGCGGTCAAGGCCACCGGCCGCAAGCAGATCATCATTGCCGGCGTGGTGACGGATGTGTGCGTTGCGTTCCCGACCCTGTGCGCCCTCGATGAAGGCTTCGAAGTGTTCGTGGTCACCGACGCCTCCGGCACCTTCAACGAAACTGTGCAACAGGCCGCCTGGGCGCGCATGACAGCAGCCGGTGCCCAATTGGTGAACTGGTTCTCCGTGGCCTGCGAGCTGCAAGTGGACTGGCGCAACGACATGGAAGGCCTGGCCAACCTGCTGTCGCCGCGCATTCCCAACTACCGCAACCTGATGAACAGCTACTCGGCGTTTATCACCAAGTAAGCTTCGCCACGGAACACCGCTGAACCCTGTGGGAGCCGGGCTTGCCCGCGATGGCGGTGTGTCAGTTGACAGCAATGTTGGCTGACACACCGCCATCGCGGGCAAGCCAGCTCCCACATTTGATTTGTGGTGTGGCGACATACCCGTTATAAAAACCGCAAATGTCCACCGAGAAGCGACAATGAACCCCTTCGAAGACATGCGTCTGTTCTGCCAGGTCATGGAATCCGGCAGTTTCACCGCCGCCGCCGAGCAACTGGGCCTGTCCAAGCAGTTCGTCAGCCGCCGCCTGATCCAGCTGGAAGACCGCCTCGGCGTGCGCCTGCTCAACCGTTCCACGCGCCGTCTGGATGTCACGCCACTCGGCCAGAGTTACTACGAATCCGCCTTGCGCCTGCTCGGTGAAGTCGAGCAAGTGGAGCAGGGCATCGCCGGGCAGAACAGCGAACCGCGCGGCACCATCCGCCTCAGCGCGCCGTTGTCGTTTGCCATGGCGCACCTGGGCTGCCTGTTGCCGCTGTTCCTGCAGCGCTATCCCCAGGTGTCGGTGGAGGTTGACTTGAGCGACCGCCCTGTGGACCTGATCGGCGAAGGCTACGATCTGGTGCTGCGCATCGGCACCCTGGAGGATTCCACCTTGATTGCGCGCCGTATCGCCAGCATCCCCCGGGTGTACTGCGCCAGCCCCGACTACCTGGCCCTGCGCGGCACACCGCAAAAACCCGAAGACCTTGCTGACCACGACTGCCTGCCCTACGGCCATGGCCGCCAAGTGCAATGGCGTTTCAAAGGCAAGCTACAGGCGCTGAACGTGAGCGGGCGTATGCGCGTGAACAACGGCGACTTGCTGCGCGACACCGCCATCGCCGGCTTGGGTGTGACCTACCTGCCGACCTTTATCGTCGGCGATGCGTTGAAGGACGGCCGCCTGGTTACTCTCTTGGACGAGTTCGCGCCCGAGGCGTTGACCCTGTCGGCGGTGTACCCGCAACACCGACAAAGCTCGCGGCCGGTCCAGGCGCTGGTGGAGTTTCTGCGCGAGCGCCTGGCTAGCGGCTGTTGAACAGTTGGCGGATCAGGTTGGGCGTGCTGCCGGTCCAGCGCTTGAATGAACGGCGAAAGTTCGCTGCGTCGTTGAAGTTCAGGTACGCCGCCACTTCGTCATTGCTGTAGCCCTTGACCTGATACAGGTGCAGCGCCACTTGCTTGCGCACACGGTCGACCTGTTGCTGAAAGCCGGTGTCGTGTTTGTGCAGCTTGCGCTTGAGGGTTGCCGGGCTCATGGCGAAGGCCTGCGCGGCGTGTTCCAGGCTTGGCGGCTGGCGCACCTGCTCGCGCAGGTAGTCGTAGAGACAATCCAGAAAACTGCCGGTGAAACCCAACTGTTCGATCTGCTCGCGGGCTTGTTGGCGCGCTACCTGGCCGGCGGTGGCCGAGGCGCCCGGCCAGGCGCGGGTGAGGTGTTCGCGCGGGATGCTCAGCATGTCCAGCGGCCGCTCGAAACGCGTGTCTTCCCCCAGGTGCACCCAGTATTGCTCGACATAGCGCGGCTCGGCATGGCTAAAGCTGGCGGTCCACGGCAGGCGTTCGCCGCTGAGCCATTGGCTCATGGCAACCAGTGAGGTCATGCTGGCTTCAAGCAAGAAGCGCCAGTGCTCGCCGGCGCCGCAACTGTCCAGCCAATACAGATAGGCGTGGTGCTCATCCAGCTCCAGTTGCAGGGTGACCAGCGGGCTGAGCAACACCTGTTGCTGGATCAGGATATCCAGGGCCTGGTGCAGGTTCTGTGCATGGCCCAACGCATGACTGGCGGCGCCGTAATAACCGGGCAACAGGCGTTGGCCAAACAGAAAACTGCTGTCGTCTGCGTCGAGCAGTTTGCGGCTGTTGCCGATCAAACCCAGGAACTGCTGCGGGCTCAGCCGCGCCGTGCCGGCCAGGATGTCTTCGTGGAACAAGCCGGTGCCGCGCAGCAGGCGGTGGCTGTCGATGTCCCGGGACAGGGCCAGGTCGATCAACGTGGCCGGTTGATAGTGCCCGGGGATGAAGCGGCTGTCGGCCTCGTACCAGCTGGTTTTAACGGCCATTTCAGGCACTTTTCGCCAGGGGTTGCTTGGCCCTGGCCAGGGCCAGGTTGAGGCGCTTGAGCAAGTCATGGGGCGGCTCGTTCAGGGCCATGACCACGGCGGTGGTCGCCGCCAGTTGCAGGCGCTCACCGTGCAGCCGGGTCTTGTGGGCCAGGCCGCGCACGGCCTGCTGCAACTCCAGCGCCAGCTCCTTGGCCTGGCGTTCGCCGGTATTGGGCAGCAGCACCACAAACCGGTCACCGGCCAGGCGGCACAGCAGGTCCTGACGGCGCAGGTTGAGCAATAACAAATGGCTGAGCGCCTGCAACACCGCATCGCCTTCGGCATGCCCGTAGGCCTGGTTGATGGCGGCGAAGTTGTCCAGGTCCAGGGCCAGCAGCGACAGCGGTTGTTGCTGCGCGTGGCTGTCTTGCAGGCTGTCGGCCAACTGGCGCTTGAGGTAGTCGGCACCGGCCAGCGGCGTGAGTTTGTCGAACAGCCGATGCTCGCGGAACAGCCGCTCGCGCTTTTCCATCTGCGCGCTGATCGCCAGTTGCTCGCGGTGCCAGTGGTAGATGCCGATGGTCAGCAGGATCATGCCCACCGGCATCGGCCCGGACTCCAGCCAGTGATCCCAGGTAATGCTGTCGGGCAGGCGGATGAACTCATCGAGGCTGTCGATCCACCAGGAGAAGAAAATGCACGACAGGCCTAGCGCCAGGTATTTGGTGACGCGCCCGGCGGGGCGGCTTTTCAGCACCAGGCCCAGCCACACCAGCGCCAACAGCGCGGAGCCGCCTTCGCCGAAGATGTCCAGCCACACCCATTCGCTGAAGCTCTTCAACTCGCCACAGGCCAGGTGCAGGATCAGCCCGAGGTTGGCGGCGATCAGCAACAGGGAGAGTTTCCAGCGGTGGGGTTTGAGCACGGAAAACATGGCCGCGAGTCCTTGGGCAAAAAAGCGATGGGCGCCAGCACAGCAGATGGATGTGACGGTTGCGTGACGGTGGGGGAGGGTCGAATCAGCTCATGGCATACACCCGATCCCCGGCCAAACACAGAACAAATGTGGGAGCTGGCTTGCCTGCGATAGCGCTGGGTCAGGCAATCGAGCTTTAACAGACAGACCGCTATCGCAGCGATGCGGCGGCCCGACAAGCCAGCTCCCACACTTTAAGCCGAGGTCAATTCAGCTCATTTGTTCGCTTAAAACCGCTCAAAACCCCGGTTTACGGGGTTTTCAGGCGACCCCTGTCACAGAATCGTCATCCCCCACCCCTAGCGTGCCCTCCCAGTTGCCGGGCCTCTTGCCTGGCGCCAACGGATTCTTGGGGAGGATTGCATGTACAAGCGCACCGGGCTCGTCGGCTTCACGCTTACTGCCTTGGCCCTGGCGATGGCCAGCGAGCGGCTTTCGGCGGCCGAAGTGGCCAACACCGAGCACGTCGAGGTGGTCGGCCAGGCGGCAGCCATTGATCAGGCGCTCAAGGAGCAACGCAGCGCCGACAGCATCAAGAGCGTGGTGCATGCCGACGGCGTGGCCCAGTTGCCGGATGAAAACGTCGCTGAGGCGGCGCAGCGCCTGCCAGGCATCAGTGTGGAGCGCGATCAGGGCGAAGGGCGCTTTGTCAGCGTGCGAGGCCTTGGCCCGGACCTCAACAGCGTGACCATCAACGGCACCCTGGTGCCGGCCCCGGAAAGCGCACGCCGCGCCGTGGCCCTCGATGTACTGCCTTCGGAGCTGGTGCAGTCGCTGTCGGTGATCAAGACCCTCACGCCGGACATGGACGCCAACTCCCTCGGCGGCACCGTTGATGTGCAGAGCCTGTCGGCCTTCGACCACAAGGGCCTGTTCTACACCGGCAGTACCGAGGCCAGCTACGACAAAAACACCCACCAGACCAGCCCGAAATTCTCCGGTGCCGCCAGTAACCGTTTCAGCCTCGGCGACGGCATCGACAATTTCGGCGTGGCGGCTGCACTCAGCTGGCAGAAGCGTGACTTCGGCTCGGACAACGTCGAGACAGGCGGCGCCTGGGACTTCACCAACGGCGCCAAGCTCAATGAATTCGAGCAACGTGACTACGACATCAGCCGAGAACGTGCCGGTGGCGGCCTGAACTTCGACTACAAGCCCGATGACCTCAGCAGCTACTACCTGCGCACCCTCTACAGCCGCTACAAAGACACCGAGACCCGCAACTCCACCAGCCTCGAATTTGCCGACCCCCAAGCGCCCGGCGAGCTGGACGATGCCGAGGCCAAACGCAAGCTGAAGAACCGCGAAGAAACCCAGGAAATCCAGTCCTACGTATTCGGCGGCGAGCGCATGCTCGGCCTGTGGACCCTGAGCGGCCAGGCCGGCTACAGCCAATCCAGCGAAGACAGCCCGGCGCACATCGCCGGTGCCACATTCGACGGCGGCGACTTTGCCAACAGCGGCTTCTACGACAAGGACAAGCCACGCCCGATCATTGGCAGCGGCTTCTACGACGCGCGCAACTTCACCCTCGACAAGGTCGACTGGGAAAAACAGAACACCAAGGACACCGAGAAAAACCTGCGCCTGGACCTGGCCCGTGACTATGACCTGAGCGGCTATGCCTCCCAGGTGAAGTTCGGCGGCAAAGTCAGCCGTCGCAACAAGGACAACGACCTGGAGGCCTGGGTCTACAAAGACTTCGACACCCTCGGCTTTACCGACGACCAGCTCAACCTCAGCCAGTTCCAGAAAGGCAACGTCGACTACCGCCTGGGCAACTACGGGCCGGGCATCAGCCCCAGCAGCATCAAGCAGTTGATCGGAGGCCTCAACGCCGCGGACTTTTATGACGAGACCGAATCCCGGGTCAACGACTTCACCATCCGTGAAGACATCAACGCCGGTTACCTGATGAACACCATCGACATCGACGACTGGCGCTTTATCGCCGGCCTGCGCTACGAGGGCACCGAATTCGAAGCCAAGGGTACCGGCGCCACGGACGGGGTGTTCACACCCACCGAGACCAAGCGCCGCTACCATCATTGGCTGCCCGGCCTGCATGCACGCTACCAGATCGACAAGAACACCCAGGTGCGCGCGGCCTGGACCAAATCCGTGGTGCGTCCGACCTTTGGCCAATTGGCGCCGGGGTTCGTGATCGACGATGACGAAGCCACCTTCGGCAACCCGGACCTCAAACCCCTGGAGTCGAGCAACCTGGACCTGGGCATCGAGCATTTCATGGGCCGTGCCGGTACGGTCTCCGCATTTGTGTTCTACAAGGACATCAAGAACTTCGTCTACAACACCGACCTGGCGGGCACTGGGGCCTGGACCAACTTTTCCGAGGCGCATACCTACGCCAACGGCGACAGCGCCAAGCTCTACGGCCTGGAACTGGCCTACTCACAGAAATTCGATTGGCTGCCGGCACCGTGGAATGGCCTGCTGGTCGGTGCCAACACCACATTCAGCCGTTCCAGTGCTGACATCGAAGGCTTCGACAGCGCCAGCGGCGCGAATCGCAAGCGCAACATCAGCCTGCCCAATCAGTCGGACACCGTCGGCAACCTGATGCTCGGTTGGGAGAACGACAAGCTCAGCCTGCGCCTGTCGGCCAACTACAAATCGGCCTACCTCTTTGAGCTGGCCTCGATCAACGACAAGGCCCACGACCTGCACGTCGACGCCCAGACCTTCGTCGATTTCAGCGCGCGCTATTCGCTGACCAAGAACCTGCAAGTCAGCTTCGAGGCCCAGAACCTCACCGATGAGTCGTACTTCGTCTACACCGGCCACCGCAGCTACAACGGCCAGTACGAAGAGTACGGCCCCACCTACAAGCTGGGCCTGACCTTCACCCATTTCTAAGCACCAACCCCGATTTGAATGTGGGAGCTGGCTTGCCTGCGATGCAGACACCTCGTTGTTTCAGGCAGACCCCGTCGATGCCGTCGCAGGCATGCCCGCTCCCACAGTAGATCTCCAGTGTTTTCAAAGGATTTGTTTGTTCATGAGAATTTCCAAGTTGTATTTGCTGATCGCTCTAGCAACCTGTGGTCAAGCCATGGCCGCCGACCTGGCGCTGGTCCCTTGGGCGCCAAACCTGAATGCCGAAGCGGTGGCCTTCCTACCTGGCGGCACCCAGCGCCTGGCCGCCAGCACCCGCGACGGCCTGCAACTGCTCGACAGCAAAGGCGCGGAACTGGCCCGCTTCAAAGGCAGCTTCAGCAGCCTCGACACCCGTGCTGCCGGTGCCCAGACGCTCGTGGCCAGCCTCGACAACGACCGCCAACAGGCGCTGCTGATCAGCCTCGATGCGTCCACCAAGACCTTTGGCCAGCCCCTGTACGTGCCCACCCGCGACTACCCGGTGAACGGCCTGTGCCTGTATCGCGACGGGGCATCAAACCTGTTTGTGTTCCTGGTGGGCGAAGAGGGCAAGGGCGAGCAATGGCTGGTGGGCAATGGTTCGACGCTGTTAAGCAACCCTCAGCGCGTGCGCGGTTTGCCGCTGCCGCCGTCGGCACAGTTCTGCCAGGTGGATGACGCGACCCAACAGTTGCTGGTCAATGAAGAAAACGTCGGCTGGTGGGCCTACCCGGCACACCCTGAGGCGGATGTGAAACGCACCCCGCTGGCGCTGTTCGACAACCCTAAACGCGAGGCTGGCGCCATGGCGCTGGTGCCGGGCGGGGTGGTGACGCTGGATCCTAAGGCGGCCCAACTGCATCTGTTTCAGCAAACCGGCGAGCGCTGGGTTGAACAGGGCAGCCTGACGCTGGCGGGCTTGAAAGAACCGGAGCAACTGAGCGTCAGCGGCCAGCACGTGCTGGTGCGGGATGACGACACCGGCAGGCTCTACCAGGGCAAACTCGACTGGAAGGCAACGCCTGTGGCCGCCGAGCCGGTATTGCCGGAAGTCGCCGCCCTGCGCCAGACCGACCCGGTCGGTCGCCAGGGGGATGCGGCGGATGACCCGGCTATCTGGATTCACCCCGAACAACCCGCCAAAAGCCGCGTGCTCGGCACCAACAAAAAGCAAGGCCTGCTGGCCTATGACCTCGACGGCAAGCTGCTGCAGAAGCTGGCGGTCGGTCGCCTGAATAACGTTGACGTGCGCGCCAACTTCAAGCTCGGCGCGCAAACAGTCGACCTCGCCGTGGCGAGCAATCGCGATCACAACAGCCTGAGCCTGTTCAGCATCGACCGCCAGAGCGGCGAGTTGCGTGAAGCGGGTGAAGTGCCGACGCCGCTCAAGGAAATTTACGGCATTTGCCTATTCCAGCCCGCCAGCGGCGAGATCTACGCGATCGCCAATGGCAAGGACGGCACCTTCCTGCAATACCGCCTGAGTGCGCCGGACGGCCGGGTGCAGGGCGAACTGGTGCGCCAGTTCAAAGTCGACAGCCAACCCGAGGGCTGCGTGGCCGATGACCAGCGTCAGCGCTTGTTCATCGGTGAAGAAGATGTCGGCGTCTGGGCGGTGGATGCCCGCGCCGACCAACCCGCCACGCTCACCAGCGTGATCAAGGTCGGTCCGCAGTTGCATGCGGATGTCGAGGGCTTGGCGTTGTACCAGAGCAAGGAACGCGACTACCTGGTGATCTCCAGCCAGGGCAATGACAGCTACCTGGTGTTGGATGCCGAGCCGCCGTTCGCCACCCACGGCGCCTTTCGTGTCGGCCTGAACGCGGCAGCGGGGATCGATGGCGCTTCGGAAACCGACGGTCTGGAAGTGACTGCCATGAACCTCGGCGGGCCCTGGAGCAAGGGCATGTTGGTGGTGCAGGACGGCCGCAAGCGCATGCCCGAGCAGACCCAGAACTTCAAGTTCGTGCCGTGGGCCGAAGTGACCCGCGCACTTGAATTGCCGTAGTCGTCATCACCCGGTCATCACTTTTTAATCGAATAGGAACTTAACCATGCACGCGACGATGGAACATATGACGATCTGGGGTTTGATCAGTGACGCCAGCCTGTTGGTCAAGGCCGTGATGGTCACGCTGCTGCTGGCGTCCTTGCTCAGTTGGTACCTGATCATCCAGCGCGCCAGCGTATTGCGCCGCCTGGAGCGCCAGTTGAAGGGTTTTGTACTGCGCTTTCGTAGCGCTGCGGACTTGCAGCCGCTGTACCGCGAAACCGTGCAAGCGGGCGAGGGCGGCATTGCGCCGATCTTTATCGCGGGAGTGCAGGAATACCAGCACCTGCAGGGCCACGATCCGGCCGTGCTGGAAGGGGTCGAGCGCGCCTTGCAGGTGGCGATCACCGAGCAGGAAATCGAGCTGGAAAAGGGCCTGCAGTTCCTGGCGACCGTGGGTTCGGTCAGCCCCTATATCGGCTTGTTCGGCACCGTGTGGGGCATCATGAATTCTTTTATCGGTTTGTCTCAGGTGCAGCAGGCGACGTTGTCGACGGTAGCGCCGGGCATTGCCGAGGCACTGATCGCCACTGCCATCGGCTTGTTCGCGGCCATCCCGGCGGTGATCGCCTATAACCGCTTCGCGGCACGTGGCCAGACACTATTGACCCGCTACTACGCCTTCGGCAACGAACTGCAAGTGCGCCTGCACCGCACCTTGCGCGGTACGCCGATCAACCTGGCCGTGGCCGCCTGAACAAGGAGCAAACCGATGTTGACCAGGCCGCAACGCAAGCACGGGCCCAAGGCCGAGATGAACGTGGTGCCCTACATCGACGTGATGCTGGTGCTGCTGGTGATCTTCATGGTCACCGCGCCGATGCTGACCCAAGGCGTAAAAATCGAGCTGCCCAAAGTCGCCGCCGAGGCACTGGCCACCGATACGCGCCAGCAGATCCTCACGCTGTCGGTGAAGGCTGACGGCGGCTACTACTGGAACCTGGGCGGCGAACTCGATACCACGCACCAGACCGACAGCGCCGTGACCCTGGATGAAATGGGCGTCAAGGTCATGCAGGTGGTGGCGGCGCGCAGCGATACCCAGGTGTATATCCGCGCCGACGACAGCGCTGGCTACGGCCGGGTCGTGGCAGCCATGGCGGTGTTGCAGAAGGGCGGTGTCAGCAATCTGGGGTTGGTGACCGAGGCCCCGCAATGACGGCAATGATCATGCACAGTCCGATGCTCGCAGTGGGGCCTGGGGGGCCTTCCGGGTTCTGGAGAAACAGCGTGGCGGCCAGCCTCGCGGTGGCGCTGCATGTAGGCGTGCTGGCGGTGTTGATGCTGGGTGGGTCGACAGATAAGCCGCAGGTGGAAACGCCGAGGGTGATGCATACCCAGTTGGTGATGGTGCCGCCGACGCCCGCTCCCGTGCCTGAGCCGGTGGCCGTCGCAGCGCCTGCGCCGGAGCCTGTGGTCGCTCCCGTGCCGGCGAAACCGGTGATCGATCCACAGATCCAGGCACAAAAACTGGAAAAAGCCGCATTGGCGCGCAAGCGGGTCGAGGAAAAGAAGCTGGAGCAGCAACAGGAGCGCCTGGTCACTGAACAGCGCAACCGCGAGCTGGAGCAGCAGCGTCTGGCCCAGGAGCGCCTCGCCGCTGAACGTGCGCGCCCTGCAGCACCGGTCGCCGCGCCGGCCTTCGATAGCCGTCAGTACCAACCCTTGAGCAAAGAGGCGCCGGACTATCCGGAGCGTGCCCTGGACAAAAACATCGAAGGCGATTGTTCAGTGGAGTACACCGTCAACACCCAAGGGCGTGTAGAAAACCCCAAGGTGCTGGACGGCTGCCATCCACTGTTCATGCGGCCTTCACTGGCGGCGGCGAATACCTTCCGCTACCAGCCGAGGATCGTCGATGGAAAACCCGTGCCGGTGCCGGCTGTGCGCAATACTTTCCATTACCGCATCAAGTAGACGGCGATCAATTGGCGCGGTTGTAGAGTTCGACATTGGCTACATACCGCGCCAGATTCGCCAAAAACGTATCGGCAATTTCTTCCTTGCTGTTGGTCGAAATGGCCGAGGTATGCGGAGATAGCTGCACACGCGGATGGGTATACAGCGGATGCCCGTCCGGCAACGGCTCCGGCTCGGTCACATCCAGCGATGCCAGGCCTATCCGCCCATTGTCCAGCGCTTCCAGCAGCGCCTCCTGATCCAGCAACCCACCCCGCGCAATATTGATCAGGTGCAGCCCCGGCTTGGCGCTACCCAGCACGTCACGGTTGATGAGCTGCCGCGTGGACTCGGTCAGCGGTGCCGCCACCACCAGGTGATCGGCGCGGGCGAACAGGTCGTGGATGTCCTTGGCGGCGTCCACGCCCGCGCTGAACGGCGCCTGGCTTTGGCGCAACGCTACGACCTTGATCCCCAGGGCCAGGGCTTTTTGCGCGAGGCGTTCGCCTATCGCACCAAACCCCAGGATGCCCAATGTGGTGCCCTTCAGCGGGCGCAACGCGGTGAAATTCCACTGCGAATCCTTTACCCAGATGTCCGGCAAATGCTTGGCGGCGGCAAAGATCGCGGCCAAGGCAAACTCGGCCAGGTTGTCAGCGGCACTGCCACGGGAGGTGGTCACCGGCGGGCCGTTGAACAGCCATTGCGGGTAGAAATCGATGCCCGACGACACCAGATGCACCCATTGCGCGCCGTAAGGCCAACCCGGTGGCGGCGTGTCCGGCGCGGTGTAGCCGCGCACGTTGATCGGGCGCAGCAGCAGGATATTCGCCTGGGGCGGCAGGTCGCTCGGTACGCCAACGGGGACGTCGATCACCTGGGCGTCGGGATGGATCTTTGCCAAGCGCTCGCGAATCACTTCATTGAAATCTTCGTCCAGCTGGCTGGCGACAATCACCTGACTCATGTGCGTTCCTTCTGGCGTTGGGCGAAGACGGCTTTGCCGACGCCTTGCAATACGGCGTCGTTCTGCGGGGTATGCACGCGGCTGCACAGCACGTCGCGGTAATGCCGTTGCAACGGGCTATGGCGCGACAGGCCGGGGTTGCCCGAGGCTTCGATGGCCAGCTCCACGGCGCGGATCGCGTTGTGGGTCACCAGGTACTTCAACTGCGCCGCATGGGCGGCCGGGGTGTGGCCTTCGGCGGCAGCATCAAGCAGGCTGCGGTTGGCGAACAGTAGGGTGTCGATATGGCCGACGGTTTCCTGGAAACGCGGCAAGGTCGACAGCGCAGCGCCGAGGTTGGACGGCGCGCGTTCTTCCAGCCAGTTCACCAGCCAGTCCCGCGCAGCCTGGGCCACGGCGTCGTATACCGAGGACAACAGCACCGACATCCACAGGAAACCTTCGCCATCCAGCTCCGGCGACGGGGCGCTCCAGGGGCTTACGCTGACGGCGTGGTCCAGCGGCACCAGCACGTTGTCGAGCACCACTTCATGGCTGCAGGTAGCACGCATGCCCAGGTGGTCCCAGGTGTCGATGATGGACACGCCGGGACTGTCCTTGGGCACCAGCCAGGCGCCTACCAGTGGGTCGGCATCGTCACTGCGGCCCCACACGCTGAACCAGCTCAGGCCGTGGCTGCCGGTGGAGTAGATCTTGCGGCCGCTGATGCGCCAGCCCTCCGCGGTGCGTACGGCGGTGGTCGCCGGCAGCCCGCCACGGGCCGGGGTGCCAAGGTCGGGTTCGACGCGCAGGGCGTTGATCAAGGCGCCGTTGCGCACGGCGTCTTCCGCCACTTGTGCGCGCAGGTGTGGCGGCCAGGTTTTGCTGTCTTGCAGGCGCGTGTGTTGCAGGTACTGCATCACCAGGATCAGCGCGGTGGACGGCTCGCCCTTGGCGATCGCACTGATCGCCTTGCGAGCCTGGGGCAGGCTCGCGCCGCCGCCGCCCAGGGCCTTGGGCACGGTGAGGGCGACCAGGCCATGTTGGTGCAGCAACTGGAAGTTGGCATGGGGGAAGGCGCCGCTCTCGTCATAGACGTGTGCGGTGCTGGCCAGCTCGGTGGTGAGGCGTTCGAGCAGGGCGTCGAAATGGGCGACTTCCACGGAGCGTAGGGAAGGGTGCGAGGATTGGCTCATGCCAGCGCCTGCTGCTGCGCTTCAACCTCGACGGCGACGCTGTAGCGGTTGGCCGGCACGTCCAGGCCCAGGTTGTCGCGTAGCGTTTGGCCGCTGTATTCGGTGCGGAACAGGCCGCGTTGCTGCAGCACCGGCACCACCAGTTCGGTGAAATACTGCAAGCCATCCGGCAGTACCGAATTGATGATGAAACCATCGCTGGCGCCGGTTTCGAACCAGGTCTGGATCGCGTCAGCGACTTGCTCCGGGGTGCCGACAAAATCACGTTTTGGCCGCGAAAAACGCAGGGCCACTTCACGCAATGTCAGGCCTTCGTCCTTGGCCAATTGCTTGATGCGGTCGGAACCGCCTTTCTGGCTATTGGAACCCAGGTCACCGAGTTCGGGGAAGGGTGCGTCCAGCGGGTATTGACTAAAATCGTGGTCGTTGAATGGGCGGCCGAGGGCGACGATTGCATCTTCCACGGTGACCAGGTCCACGGCCTGCTGATAGCGGCTTTCCACTTCGGCCTCATCGCGGCCAACAATCGGGCGGATACCCGGCAAAATCGACAGGCTGTCGGCGTCGCGGCCAAACCCTTTGGCGCGGCGCTTCAGGTCTTGGGAATAGGCCAGGCCTTCCTCGATGCTGTCCACATGCACAAAGATCGCGTCGGAGTTTTCTGCGGCGAAGTTGCGTCCATCTTCGGAGGTGCCCGCCTGGAAAATCACTGGCTGGCCCTGACGCGAACGCGCGATGTTCAGTGGGCCTTTCACCGAGAAGAACTCGCCCTTGTGGTTCAGCGCATGCAGCTTGCTCGGGGTGAAAAATTCGCCGGATTGCTTGTTGTAGGCAAAGGCGTCGTCTTCCCAGGAATCCCATAGGCCCCTGACCGCGTTCACGTGTTCCTTGGCGATGCGGTAGCGCACGGCATGGGGCGGATGCTCGGCTTTGCCGAAGTTGTCGGCGGTGCCGCTCAACCAGGAGGTGACCACGTTCCAGCCGGCGCGGCCGTCGCTGATATGGTCCAGGGACGAGAACTGGCGCGCCACCTGGTAGGGCTCGGTGTAGCTGACGGTCACGGTCGCCACCAGGCCGATGTTCGTGGTGATTGCCGCGAGCGCCGAGAGGATGGTCAGCGGCTCGAAACGGTTGAGGTAATGCGGGCTGGATTTGGCGTGGATATGCAGGCTGTCGGCGATGAACACGAAGTCGAACTTGGCGGCTTCGGCCAGTTCAGTCTGCTGTTTGTAGAAGCCAAAGCTGGTGCTGGCGTTGGGTTGGGCGTTCGGGTGTCGCCATTCGCCCCAGCCGTGACCGACGCCGTGGACCATTGCACCCAATTTTAAATGGCGTGGTTTGAATTGACGTGGCTTGCTCATGTTCTGCTCCTATTAGCGCGAGGCTTGGGAAAGGGGGGCACGCTTGGCGTTGAAGCTCTTGTCGAAGCCCTGTGACACGTCGATATGCGTGAGCAGCAGGCCTTCTTTCTGGTAGGTGTCGGCGGTCGCTTGCAGGCCGCTGATGACCGCGTCGTCGATGGCGACCGGTGTCAGGTGGGTGTCCTTGGCGACTTCCACATGCACTGCCAGCGGCAGGCCGGTGATCTTGGCCTGGGCGGCCGCGTATTCATTGGGGTGCACGTTGGCCCAGGCATAGGCGCGGTCGAGACGGGCGACAAAGTCATCCAGTTGCGGGCGCTTGTCGGCGATGGCCTGGCTGGTGGCGGCGAGGTACAGGTGATTGCTTAGCAGCTTGTTGCCGCTGATCAGCACGCGGGCCTGGCTTTGCGAGGTGACCACGGTGGTGTACGGGTCCCAAGTGGCCCAGGCGTCGGCGGTGCCGTTGTCCAGCACCAGGCGCGACTCGCTCGGCAGCAGGAAAATGAACTGCACGTCCTGGGAGGTCAGCCCGGCGGTGGCCAGGGCCTTGATCGCCAGGTAATGGCCGATGGAGCCACGCCCGGTGACAATCTTCTTACCCTTGAGGTCGGCGACAGTCTTGATCGGTGAATCCTTGGGCACCACCAGGGCGGTGGTGTTACGCCCTTCGGAGTGAATGATGCTGACCACCTTGAGCGACGCACCGGCCCCCAGGGCGAACACGTAGGGCGCGTCACCGAGGGCGCCGATGTCCACGGCCCCGGCGTTCAAGGCTTCACCCAGGGGCGAGGCCGAAGGGAACTCCGACCAGCGGATTTCGTAGGGCACGTTTTTCGATTCGCCGGAGGCTTCCAGCAGCGCCTTGATGGTGGATTTCTGATTGGCGACCCGCAAGGGTTGCAGGTCGTCGGCGTAGGTGATGCCCGATAGTAGAGCGATCAGCAGGAGGGGCAGGGTCAGACGCATAAGAGAGGCTCCAGGCTAAGGGTTAGGTTGCAGTCGCCTCCGCCTGGAGAAGGGGTCGGCTGTTGTGAAGGCCCGGCAAGGGCATACCGTCAGATCACATAGAAACCATGGGTGCCGTCGCGCGCCAGTTGGTCGACCAGGCCGAATTCCCAGTCCAGATAGGCCTGCATGGCTTCCTTGGGGTTGTCGGTGCCTTCGTACGGGCGGCGGTAGCGGTCGATGCGCGGTGAGGCCAAGTGAGTTTCACCTTCTTCCAGCGGCAGTTGCGCGTTGATCCAGCCGGCGGTGCCGTCCTGTAACAGGAACACCTGCTTGCCGGTGATGGCTTCGACTTCCGCCACCGCCAGGCGCGCCAATTGGCTGCTGCCGCAGGTCAGCACGTAGCGTTGAGCGGCAGGCACTTTGGCCAGGGCCTGGGGTAGCTGTGCACGCAGCGCCCACCAGGCACCGGGGATGTGACGTTTCACGTAGTTGGCGCTGGCGGTGAAGTCCAGCACCACGGTGTCGCCATGGCTGAGCCAGTCGGCGAGGGTGTGCGGATTGATCAGCTCGGCTTGGGCGGGCGTCGGCACCGGCGCGATCCAGGCGCCTTTCTCGCTGAAGTGCGTGGGTTGCAGGTTATCCAGTACGTAAACTTCCCAACCCAACTGGGCCAGCCAGGAGGCGGACATGTTGGCGCGCACGCCGTCGTCATCCGCGAGTACCAGTCGCGCGCCACGCACACTGGCGACGTGGTCGGTCTCCTGCACCAACTGACCGCCTGGCGTGGAGCGCGCGCCCGGCAGATGCCCCGCTTCGAATTCTTCCGGCGTGCGCACATCGAACAGGTAGGTGGTACGCGTCGGTTCCTGCTGCCAGGCGTGCAGATCGGCCAGGGTGGCGCGGCCCACGCGGGCCTTGTCGGCAACCCGCCGGGCATCGGCGGCGGCGACCTGGCGATGCTCTTCCGAGGTCGGCGCAAAACGGCGCGACTGGCCGTGGGCAAGTTTCTGCCCGGCCAGGGTCCAGCCAATGGTGCCGTTGCGTAGCGCCGACACCGGGTTGGCCACGCCGGCATTGATCAGCGACTGGGTGCCGATAATGCTGCGGGTGCGCCCGGCGCAGTTGACGATGATGCGGGTGGCCGGGTCCGGCGCCAGCTCGCGGGCGCGCAACACCAGCTCGGCACCGGGCACGCTGATGCCGGTTGGAATACTCATGGTCTGGTATTCGTCGAAACGCCGCGCGTCGAGCACCACCACATCGGCCTGGCTGTCGAGCAGGGCCTGTACTTCTTCAGCGGCCAGTGACGGTGTGTGCCGCTCGCTTTCCACCAGTTCACCAAACGCCTTGCTCGGCACGTTCACGTCGATGAACAGCTCGCCACCGGCCTTGCGCCAACCGTCCAACCCGCCTTCAAGCAGGCTGACCTGTGTGTAGCCCAAGGCGATCAGACGCTCGACAGCACGGGCCGCCAGGCCTTCGCCGTTGTCGTAGACGGTGACCTGGGTGTCACGCCGTGGAATGCGTGAATACACCTCCAGTTCCAGTTTGGACAGCGGTATGTTCGCGGCGAACAGCGGGTGGGATTCGGCAAACGGCGCCTCTTCGCGCACGTCGATCAGGGCGACTTCTTGATGGTCCAACAGGGCCTGGCGAAGCTGGGCAAAGCTGCGGGTGGATGCGGTGGTCATAGGGCAGGGCTCTTTTCTTTGGACAAATCCCAGATATTCGGGAGGAAGGCGTTGGAATAACCGGAGATAAACAGTTTTTCGCTGCCGTCGGGCTGGTACACCGCCCGGCGCACCGCACCGATGTTGGCGCCGTACACATGGATGCTGATGGACACCTGGTCGCTGTGGGCATTGCTGACTTGGTGGATGTCACCGACCTTGGGCGACACGGCTTCAACCTGGCCCGGCACCAACTGGATCGGTTTGCCTTCAGCCACCAGGCGGCCATCCGGCGCGCGCTCGAAGCCTTGGGAAAATTCGGCACCGCGCAGCATGCCGATCAGGCCCCACACCCGATGGTCATGAATCGGCGTGCTTTGGCCCGGCCCCCACACAAAACTGACGATGCTGAAGCGCTGGCGCGAGTCGGCGTGCAGCAAAAATTGCTGATAACGCTCGGGATCGGGCTGGGCGAACGCATCGGGGAGCCAGTCATCATGGCTGACCAGTTGCGCCAGCAGTTTGCCGCCCCGGTGCAACAGGTCGCCTTCGCGTGGATTGCCGTCGATCAATTCCGCCAGGGCGCCGATGAAGGCTCTGAGTCTTTCGGGGTGCTTGGCCTGGGTCATGACAATTCCATGGTGTGGTCGGTGGTGATGGGTTTATCTAAGCATAATGTTTATAGTTAATATGCTATTTTTTAATGATTAGCTTATAGCTGAAGGTAATTTAGAACCGGTCTGAATAGCGTTAGACGTTATCGATCACAGCGCGGACTATCCAGATAGCTTTCCTGCAACTATGCTTCGCACACATCTTAATGACTGTTCTCTATGTGCGGCCCAAATGAAAATTGACGATATCGATGCCTTTGTCGAAGTGATTCGTTGCCAGTCCATTAGCCATGCCGCTGAGTCGTTGCAACTGACCCAACCGGCCATTACCCGCCGTGTGCAGAACTTCGAGCAGGCGCTGGGCGTGGAGCTCTTCGACCGTAATACCAAACCCCTCAAGCCTACGCTGATCGGTACCCGCGTCTACGAGCAGTGCCGGCTGATCCTGCGCGAGATGGATGCCCTGCGTGAGCTGGTGGCCACCGACGCACCACCCACCGGCGTGCTGCGCCTGGGTGTACCGCAGACCATTGGCGATGTGGTGCTGCTGGATGCGCTCAAGCTCCTGCGTACCGAATACCCGGACCTGCGCGCCCAGGTCGCCACGGGCTGGGGCAGCCAATTGGTCGGCAAGATCGAGCGCGGCGAGTTGGATGCGGCTGCGGCGTTGTTCCCGGCGGGCAAGATCTTCCCGGACAACATCATCGGCGAGTCCATCGGCAAGATGGAACTGGTGGTGGTGTGTGCCAAGGCCCAACTGCCGAAGAAGCCCTGCAAGCTGGCGGATGTGTACCAGAACGGCTGGATTCTCAACCCGGACGGTTGCGGTTTCCGCGCAGGCTTGCAGCGGACCTTGTCCGACCAAGGGCTGGCATTGCGGGTGAACCTGGAGACTTTTGGCACTGAGCTGCAATTGGGCTTGGTGGCGGACGGCCTGGGCCTTGGCCTGGTGCCACGCCCGTTGCTGGAGCGCAGCGCCCATCGTGAGCATCTAGCGGTGGTGCCGCTCAAGGATTTCAAGCCGGTGATGGACCTGTGGCTGATCTATCCGCACTTCTTGGGTAACCTGCAGGGGCCGGTGGATGCGTTTGGCAAGTGGGTCGCGGCCTCGTTGCACAAGATCAAGGATGCAGCTTGATATGAAAAAAAATAATAATTAGCTTAGATTAAAATGTGCTTTTTATTATTTTTTTGCATCCCCTAGGCTTGCCTGGAAGTCCTTAAGGCCATCCAGGAAGTTTTGCCATGAGCAGCGTCACCTCGATTTCCAGCGTTTCCACTAATGTTCGCCAGCGCGTCACTCCGGAAGAATGGGAAGTGCGCGTCAAACTGGCCGCCGCCTATCGCCTGGCGGCCTTGTACAAGTGGACCGACCACATCTACACCCACTTCTCCGCCCGTGTACCGGGCCCCGACGAGCATTTCCTGATCAATGCCTTTGGGTTGTTGTTCGATGAAATCAGCGCGTCCAACCTGGTCAAGGTCGACCTCGATGGCACCATCGTCGACGACCCTACCGGCCTGGGCATCAACTACGCCGGCTATGTGATCCACAGCGCCATCCACGGTGCGCGCCACGACCTGCAAGCGGTGCTGCACACCCACACCCGTGACGGTATAGCGGTGTCGGCACAGAAGGATGGGCTGCTGCCGATTTCACAGCACTCCATTGGTTTCTCCGGGCGGGTGGCGTACCACGGGTATGAAGGCGTAGCCCTGGACCTGGACGAGCGTGAGCGCCTGGTCGCGGACCTGGGAGACAAGAGCGTGATGATTCTGCGTAATCATGGGTTGTTGACCGCAGGCGTCAGTGTCGAGCATGCGTTCCAGCAACTGCAGCAGTTGGAGCGTGCGTGCAATATCCAGGTCGCGGCGCAGGCGGCGGGGAATGCGGAGTTGATCTTCCCTCCGAGGGAGGTGGTGGAGAAGGTCGAGCAGCAGGCGAAGGTGTTTGCCAGTGGGGACGGTCCGGGTGTGGCGCGGCATTGGAATGCGTTGATCCGGCAGTTGGAGCGCAGTGATACCGACTACAAGAACTGAATCTTCAGTGGGGGAGTTGGCTAACCAACTCCCCTGGGGATCAAGCCACTTGCTGGGCCTGCTCGCGTTCAGCGATCAGTTGGCGAGTGAGGGGAATCAGGCGCTTGCCATAGTCGATGGCATCATTCAACGGATCAAACCCACGGATCAGGAACGTGGTGATCCCCAGATCGTAGTAATCCACCAACGCCTCTGCGACTTGCTCAGCGGTGCCTACCAGCGAGGTGGAGTTACCCTGTGCACCGAGCAACCCCGCAATCCCCGTCCACAAGCGCTTATCCAGGCGCGACCCCTGCGCCGCCGCTGCGAGCAACCGGCGCGAGCCTTCATTCGGCGGTTCGCGCCGCACAAAACCATTTTTCTCTGCCAGCTCGGTCGCCTGCTGCAAGATGCGCTCGGCCCGTGCCCACGCCAGTGCTTCGGTCTCGGCAAGGATCGGCCGCAGCGACAGGCTGAAGCGAATGGTGCGTCCATGCTTGGCCGCTTCGGCACGCACCAGATTCACTATCTCGCGCACTTGTTCGTAGGTTTCGCCCCACAGCGCATACACATCGGCGTGTTTGCCTGCCACTTCGATCGCGGCTTTGGACGAACCACCAAAATACAGCGGGATATGCGGCTGTTGCGGCGACTTCACCGTGGAGTGCGCGCCTTCGACCTGATAGTAGGTGCCCTTGAAGTCAAAAGGCTGTTCGCTGGTCCATTCCTGGCGCACCACGCTCAGGTATTCGTCGGTGCGGGCGTAGCGTTCGTCCTTGCCGATGTGGCTGCCGTCGGCGCGCAGTTCGCGGTCGTCGCCGCCGGTGATGATATGCACGGCCGTGCGCCCACCGTTGAACACATCCAGGGTGGCGAACTGGCGCGCAGCCAAGGTGGGCTGGGCGAAACCGGGACGGTGGGCGATTAAGAATTGAAGTTTTTGGGTCACGCTGGCGGCGTGGGAGGCGATCAGTGTGCTGTCCGGGCTGTTGGAGTGGAAGGCCACCAGTGCGCGGTCGAAGCCGGCGTCTTCGTGGGCGCGGGCCACGGTCTCTACGTAGTCGGGTTGCAGGGTAGGGCCGCTGCGCGGATGGATTTCGGAAGCGTGATGGCCGCCAATGTAGCCGATGAATTCAATGCTCATGGTCTGTCCTTGTGTCATGCGTGAGTGACACCTCCACCGGGCAGGGGGTCGGTTATTCGCCTCCAAAGTAGGTGGCGGGACCGGGGCTGTAAAATGCCGATTGGTTCTAACCTAATTATTAAAATGTTTAATCATGAGTTTGGCTGTATATCAATAATTTGCATCTGTGCACCGTCCGCATGCGTCGGCAACACCGGTCTCCTTGGCTTAAAGCCCCAAGCGTATCTCGGCACACAACCCACCTTGCGGCCGATTGCTCAAGGTCAGCGAACCGCCTATCGCCACGGCCAGTTGTTGTGCAATCGCCAACCCCAGTCCGGTGCCGCCGGTTCCGCGATTGCGTGAACTTTCGACGCGGTAGAATGGCTGCATCACCTGAACCAGTTCGTCTTCGGCAATCCCCGGGCCACGATCCAATACCTTGATCGACAATTCCCCGTCCGCCGTCGAGCCCACTTCCAATTCGGCACTGCCTGCAAACTTCAAAGCGTTGTCCACCAGATTCACCAGCACCCGGCGCAAGGCGTGGGGGCGCGTGTCGAACACGACGGCGCTTTTACCCGTGAGGCTGACCTGTTTGTGCATATCCTGGTAGTCGAACACCAGGCTGTCGAGGAAGGCGTCGAGATTGATCCGGTGGCTGGTTTCGGTCGCGCCGTGGACGCTGCGCGCATAGGCCACGCCTTCGCGCACCAGGTGTTCCATTTCGCCCAGGTCGCTCCAGAGCTTGTCGCGTTCGGCGCAGTCCTCCATGAGCTCGGCGCGCAGTTTCATGCGGGTGATCGGGGTTTGCAGGTCATGGGAAATCGCCGCCAGGATCTGCATGCGTTCCTTGAGGTACTCGGCGATGCGTTTTTGCATCTCGTTGAACGCGGCCGCGGCGTGGGCGACTTCGGTGGGGCCTTTTTCGTCCAACGGCGTGGGGTGGGCGTTGGGGTCGAGGGTTTCCACGGCGCGAGCCAGGCGGGTCAGTGGGCGGATGGCCAGGCGCACGGCGATCCAGGTGCAGCCCAGCAACAGTGCCAGTTGTAACACCAGCACCACCGGAAGCCAGTAGGCGACGGGCAGGGCGGCGGGGCGTACGTCGATCGTGATCGGGCTACCATCGGCCAGGGTCAGGTGCGCCTGGAAGTGTTTCTGCATGCCGGGAATGTCGCGGAAGGTCAGCGCGTAGTGTTCGCCCAGCGCGTCTGCGATGGAGGTGGCGGCCATGGGCACATCATCGCTGCTCATCGGTTCGCCGGTCATACCGGCGTTCAGCAGGTAGCGGTAGTTCTGCCGGTCGAGACGCGGCAACCAGCTGGCCCGTTCGTTGACCGGCAGTCGGTCGAGGATCGCCACCGAGGTGGACACATCGTTTTCCAGGTTGCCCAGCATGGCAGTGCGCGCACTGATGTAGCGCTCGTAGAACTGCGCACTGAAGGACAAGCCATGGGCACACAGCAGGCTGATCAGGAAGATCAGCGACAGTTGCGACGCCAGGGTGCGCGGCCAGCGAAACCTTGGACTCATTGCTTGGCCCCGAGGATTTCCACCGGCAGCGAGAACACGTAACCCTCGCTGCGCACGGTCTTGATGTAGGCCGGTTCGCGGGCATCATCCAGCAGGCGTTGACGCAGGCGGCTCACCAGCAGGTCGATGGAGCGGTCGAACAGGTCGGCATCGCGGCCTTGGGTCAGGTTGAGCAACTGGTCGCGGTTGAGCACGCGTTGGGGGTGGTCGAGGAACACCCGCAGCAAGCGATATTCGGCACCGCTCAAGGCCACCAGGGTGTCGTCCTCGTCAAGCAGGTGGCGGGCGGTGGTGTCCAGGCGCCAGCGGCCGAAACGGATCAGCCGTCCGGTTTCGCTGACCACCAGGTTCGGCGGTAGCATCCGTGTGCGGCGCAACACGGCGTTGATCCGCGCCAGCAATTCACGGGCGGCGAAGGGTTTGACCAGGTAGTCATCGGCGCCCATTTCCAGGCCGATGATGCGGTCGGTTTCATCGTTGCGCGCGGTGAGCATCAGTACCGGAGTGGCCTTGTGCTTGCCCACCCGCAGTTCGCGGCACAGCTGCAGGCCGTCGTCACCGGGCATCATGATGTCCAGCACGATCAGGTCCACGGGAGTGGTGTCGAGGAAGCTGCGCATCTGGCGGCCGTCGGCGACCACGGTGGTGCGCATGCCGTTTTTCTTCAGGTAGTTGCCTACCAGTTCGCGGATCTCCCGGTCGTCATCGACGATCAGGATGTGATCGACATGATCCATGCTGCCTTCCTCGTTAAATACTCATTGGGGCGCAGTCTAGCCATTGGCGACGCCCTTGCCTTGTACCCTTTGTATTCCAGTGTATCTGGCGATAAGCAGATACACGACGATGCAAAATGGCGGGTGCGACAGGCTATGTTCATCAGTCAAAGGGCGTGCGAAGCCTTGCCCAGCAGCGTTTCGAACAACCGCTGGACCTTTGCCTCATCACTGTGGGCCACGTTGAAACGCATCGAGTCACGCTGCGCCGGGTCATAGCCAAACAGCGCGCCGGGCGCCAGCACCATGCCCTGTTTTAATGCCGCCTGGGCCAACAGTTCGCCGTTGACCCCAGGCGGCAGGCGCGCCCAGATAAACATCCCGCCTTCGTAACCCATCGGCAGTTCACAGCCGCAACGCTTGAGCCATTGCTCCACGCGTCCACCGGCTTCCATCAAGCGCTGCACCATGCGCTTGCGGTGCTTGGCGTAGCTGCCTTCGCTGAGCATGCGGTACACGACTTGCTCGAACAGTTCGGACGTCACGCCGCCGCTCATCAGCTTCATGTTGGTGAGGTTGGCCGCCAGTTGCGGCGCGGCCACCACGAAGCTGACGCGGGCGTTGGCGCTGAGGATTTTGGAAAAGCCCGACAGGTAGGTGACCTGGTCCAGGCCGGCGAGGGCGGCCAGGCGCGGTGGCGGGTTGGGGTGCAGGTCGCCGTAGAGGTCGTCCTCGACGATATGGCAGTGGTACTGCTGGGTCAGTTGCAGCAGGCGGAACGCCTGGCCGGGGCTGAAGGAGTGGCCGGTGGGGTTGTGCAACACGCTGGTGGTCAGGTACAGGCGGGGGCGATGCTCGGCCAGCAGGTGTTCGAGGGCCGTGAAGTCAAAACCGTCGGGGCGCCGCGGGATCGTCACCACCTTGACCCCGTGCAGGGCCAGGTTGGCGTGGAAGTTGAAATAACAGGGTGCATCGAGCAGGACCGTATCGCCGGGACGTGCCAGCAGGCGCATCAGCATGTCCAGGCCTTGCACGGTGTTGGGGGTGGTGATGATCTGTTCCACGGACACCGACAGGCCCTCGCCATGCAGCTTCTGTTGCAGGGCCTGGCGCAACGGCAGCAACCCGGCCGGTGTGCCCAGGCTGGCGATGCGCAGTGACGGCGCCCGCACCACGCTGCGCAAGGTCTGGCGCAGGGCTTCGCTGTCCAGCCAGGATTCCGGCAGGTGGCCGCCGCCAGGGCGCAGGTCGCCGTTGGCCGCGGCCAAGGGGCGGCGCAATACGCTGAGCAGGTCTTGAGGCAGCAGGTCCACCCAGTTCGCGGCGGGCGGACGCACGGTCTCCATCGCCACGAAATAACCACGGCCCTGGCTGGAGGTAAGCAGGTTGCGGCCGCGCAGGCGGTCGAGGGCCTCATTGAGGGTGAACTTGCTCACGCCCAGGGTCTCGGTCAGTTCGCGTACCGACGGCAACTTGCTGCCGGGCGCCCATTCGCCGTTTTCGATGGCCTGGCTGAACGCCTCGACGATCTGTTGCACCTTGGGGGTGCCTTCTACAAAGGCGATGGCCGATACGAACACGTGATTTCCTTATCTTTGCTGGTGATTTTACCGGTAAAGTCAGGGCGGATTAGGCATCACTTTACCTGCCTTGCGCAATGCCAGCTGCCTAGACTGCGGGCTCTATCCTCAAGGTCCCCGGCCATGACAAGTGCGTTAACCCTTTCCTCGTTCCTGTATTTCCTGCTGTTTTGCGCCACCATGACGTTCAGCCCAGGCCCCATGACCCTGCTGCTGTTGAGCCTGGGCGTGCGTGACGGGCTGCGCCGTTCGATCCCGGCACAAATCGGCGCCAGTGTGTCGTACCTGATTTCGATCCTGATCTTTGCCGTGGGCTTTTCCGAATTGATCAAAGGCTATCCGGTGATCACCCAAGTGATCCAGGTGGTCGGCGTGGCGTACATCCTGCACCTCGCCTACAAACAGTGGACCAGCAGCGGCGTGGTGATCGAACGGATCGGCCATGTGGAAGCGGCGCGCAACCTGTTCGGCAAGGGCTTGCTGACCGGTTTTTCCAACCCCAAGACCCTCATCATGTTCAGCGCGGTATTCCCGCAGTTCGCCGGGACAGGAGAGCACAGTTCGACGATGGACATTGCCATCCTCGGGCTGACATTCCTGTTGCTGCAATTCGCTAGCGGCTGCCTGTATTGCTACTTCGGCCAGCGCATCAAGCATGTGTTGGAAAACCCCAAGCGCCGGGTGGTGTTGCAGCGGATCACGGCCCTGTTGCTGTTGGGCGTAGCACTGATGCTGGCGCGGGGTTTTGCCCACTGAGGAGTGAGCTTATGAGCGGTAGTGGCGATCTGCCGTTGCCCTGTTAGACTCCAGGCATTCCTCCAGGATCTCACCTCACCATGTCAGCTGCAGAGGGCACCGGACTTCCGCTCGCTTCACGGCTGTACAAATCCCGTACCCTTGGGCTGACGCTCGGTTTTGTCTGTGTGGTGTTCGGGATGTATCCCCTGGATCCCGCTGGATGGGTGTGGGCCTGGATGGTGATCAACGCCTTTGCCTGGCCGCATCTGGCTTTTCAGTTGACGCTGCGCAGCACCAACGCTCTGCGCAGCGAGCGGCGCAACCTGTTGTTCGATTCCTTTTGCGGTGGGTTCTGGGTGGGTGCCATGCACTTCAATCCGCTGCCCAGCGTGACTACCTTGTCGATGATGACGATGAACAACGTGGCCATCGGCGGTCCGCGCTTCATGCTGGCAGGGTGGGTGGCGCAGGCGCTGGGTATCGGCACCGCGTTACTGATCTTTGCACCCGCATTCATCGCCGTCACCTCTCAGGGGCAACTCTATGCTTGCCTGCCAATCCTGATGCTGTATCCGCTGGCGTTGGGCTGGATCTGTTATCGCCAGGCGGTGACACTGGCGCGGCACAAGCGCGAACTGCTGGCCCTGAGCCGCACCGACAGCCTGTCCGGCCTGCTCAACCATGGCGCCTGGAAGGACCATCTGGAAATCGAGTTCCAGCGCTGCCGCCGAGGTCCTGCCGGCGCCGCCATCGCGTTGATCGACATCGACCACTTCAAGACCATCAACGACACCTACGGCCATGTCACCGGCGATATCGTCCTGCGCCAGCTCAGCAAAGTGCTGCGCCAGAACCTGCGTGCCACCGACCTGGCCGGGCGTTACGGTGGCGACGAGTTCTGTGTGATCCTGCCCGACATGCCGCTCAACCGCGCCACTGAAGTGATGGATGCCCTGCGTGACCGCTTCAACGCCCTGGCCTACGCCCAGGACCCGACCTTGCGCGCCAGCTTGAGCATCGGCCTGGCGCCGTATCAACCGAGCCATGCCGACTCCACCCAGTGGCTGAACGATGCCGACCAGGCGTTGTACGAGGCCAAGAGCAGCGGGCGCAACCGTGTCAGCTCGGTACAGGGGAGTTGGTTGCGATCGATCTAGTGGAGTAGGGTGTGGCGGCACCTTTCAACAAAAACAAGGATCGGTTCATGCTCTTCACCTTCCCCCGTACCCTCCTGGCCGCCACCCTGGCCCTGTCCTTCGCCCTGCCGGCCTATAGCGCCGAACCCCATAAACAGATCCAGGCGCAATCCGAACAGTACAAGGCCGAGGCCCTGAAACTGCTGGAGCGCCTGGTGAATATCGACTCGGGCTCAGGCTATGAACCGGGCCTGACCCAAGTGCGCGACATTGCCGTGGGTGAGCTGAAACAGCTGGGTTTCTCCATTGAGTTGGTGCCGGACAAAGCGGCCAACAACAGCCACGTGGTCGCCACCCTCAAGGGCACCGGCAAAGCCAAGATCCTGCTGATGGCCCACATGGACACGGTGTTCAAGGAAGGCTCGGCCGCCGAACGCCCGTTCCACATCAAGGACGGCCGCGCCTACGGTCCCGGCGTGATGGATGACAAGGGCGGCATCGTCGCCGGCATCTATGCGCTCAAAGTCCTCAAGGACCAGGGCTTCAAGGACTACGCGCAGATCACCTTCCTGCTCGATGCCAGCGAGGAAACCGGCTCCGATGCCGCCTCCGACCTCATCCGCAAAACCGCCAAGGGCCACGACGTCACCCTCAACCTCGAACCCGGCCGCCCCGCCGACGGCCTCGTGGTGTGGCGCAAAGGCAGCGCCACCGCCGTGGTCGAAGTCAAAGGCAAAGCCGCCCACGCCGGCGTCGCCCCGGAACTTGGCCGTAATGCCGCCATGGAGGCCGCGCACCAGATCCTGCAACTGGGCAAGCTAGGGGATGAGGAGAAGAAAACCACCATCAACTTTACGGTGATCAAGGCGGGGGACCGTACCAACGTCATTCCTGACCAGGCCACTGCGAAGGCCGACGTGCGTGCGGCATTGCCGGAAGAGTTTGATCGCATCGAGAAAGACCTTGCGCGGGTCTCGGCGAACAAGCTCATCCCGGAGACCGAAGTGAAGACCAGCCTGCAGCGTGGGTTGCCACCGATGCCGCAAACGCCGGAGTCGGACAAACTGGTCGCGATCGCCCAGGGGATTTATGCGGAGTTGGGTAAGACGCTGACCATTGAAGGCAGCGGCGGGGCGGCGGATGCGAGTCTGTCGGCTGGGGTTGGGACGCCGACGTTGGATGGGTTTGGAATTGTTGGCGGGAATATTCATACGCCGGAGGAGTATGCGGAGGTGGAGAGTGTGGTGCCGCGGGTTTATTTGCTTAGTCGGATGATTATGGAGTTGTCGAAGCGGTGATTTTCCGGTGATTGACATCCTGTTGTTGTGAGCAGGTGTGGTGAGCAGGCTTGCCCTGCGCTGGGCTGCGTAGCAGACCTAGAACAGTCGATGCCGATTTGCCTGAAATCCCCATCGCCTGGATTGGGGCCGCTGCGCGAGCAAGCTCGCTCACCACAGGGGACTCCGGCGCCGACTCCCTGCGGCTGATGCCCAGAAAGCCAACGCACTCAATAGAAAATCCATCTGCAATCCCTCGCACTGTGTGATCAGTCGAGGGACTTTGCAGAGGTTTTCAGGTGATATCTGTAGAGCTTATCTCGCTGTTACGTGGGAGGTTTCAGCAGTTTTTGTGCGCGTTCGCCCCAGCACCAGACTGCACATCGCCGGCAAGAACAGTAGCGTCAACACCGTCCCCACCAACACCCCGCCAATCAGCACATAGGCGAGGGACGACCAGAACACCGACAACGTCAGCGGAATAAACGCCAGCGCCGCCGCCAATGCCGTGAGGATCACCGGCCTTGCACGCCGCACCGTGGCTTCGACGATGGCCTCTCGAATCGCCATGCCGTGCTCCTGGTTCTGGCGGATCTGGTCGGTAAAGATCAGTGTGTTGCGCATCAAGATCCCGCCAATCCCGATCAAGCCCAGGATCGCGTTGAAGCCGAACGGCTGGTTGAACAGCAGCAAGGTCGGCACCGCGCCGATCAAACCCAGCGGCGCCGTGGCGAAGACCATGAACATCACGCCGAATGAGCGTACCTGGAACATGATCACCGTAAGTGTCAGCAGGATCATGATCGGGAACAGCGCGGCCAGGGCGACGTTGGCCTTGGCGCTTTCTTCCACCGGGCCGCCGATGTCGATCTGGTAACCGGCGGGCAGCTTGGCGATCAGCGGTTGCAGGTCTTTGTACACGGCCATTTCCACGTCGGGCGGTTGCACGCCGTCGATGATGTCGGCGCGCACTTCCACGGTGGTCGCGCGGTTGCGGCGCTTGAGGATCGGTTCTTCCATCACCGCCTGGAAATGCCCGACCTGGGCCAATGGCACTGAGGTGCCGGCGCTGTTGGTCAGGGTCATGTTGTTGAGGTTGCCGAGGTCTTCACGTTGGCTGCCCTGGGCACGGGCGACGACGGAGACGGTGCGGTTGCCTTCACGCACTTCGGTGATCGGATTGCCGCTGAGCAAGGCATTGAGCTGGGACTTGACCTCATTGGGGGTGAAACCCAGCAGGCGCAGGCGGTCTTGATCCAATACCAGGCGATAGCCGCTGGTGCGCTCGCCCCAATCGAGGAAGGCGTCCTTGGTCAGCTTGTTGGCGGCGACGACTTTGCGCACGTCTTCGGAGACCCCGCGCAGCACGTCCACGTCAGGGCCGGACACACGGAACACCACGGGGAACGGCACGGGCGGACCGAACAGCAACTGCGTCACGCGCACCCGCGCCGCAGGAAACTCACCGGCGGCAATGCGTTCACGCATGCGCAGTTTCAAGGCGTCGCGAGCGTGGGAGTCCGGGGTCTGCACGATCAGCTTGGCAAACGCCGGGTCCGGCAGTTCGGGGTTCAGCGACAGGAAGAAACGCGGTGCGCCGCCGCCCACATAGGTGTCGACGATTGTGGTTTGCGGTTCTTGCAGCAGGGCTTTTTCCAACTGCGCGGCCACCGCTTCGGTGCTTTTGAAAGCGCTGCCGGGCGGCATGTACACCTCAAGAATCAGCTCGGAACGGTCGGAATTGGGGAAGAACTGCTTCTTCACCACGCCCATGCCCAGCACGCACAGCACAAACGCCGCCACCACCAGGCCGGTGACCAGCCAACGCCCGCGAACACACGCTTCGACCAATGCCCGCAGCTTCTGGTAGTAACGCCCGGCATAGATTGCGTCATGGCCGCCAGGCACCGGCTTGATCTGCGGCAGCAGTTTCACGCCCAGATACGGCGTGAACACCACGGCCACCAGCCAGGACGAGATCAGCGCAAAGCCAACGATCCAGAAGATGTTGCCGGCATATTCCCCGGCACCGGAGCGGGCAAACCCCACCGGCAGAAAGCCGATGATGGTGACCAGCGTGCCGGTCAGCATCGGCGCCGCCGTGGAACTCCAGGCAAAGGTGGCGGCGTGAATACGGTCGAAACCTTCCTCGAGCTTCACTACCATCATCTCGATGGCGATGATCGCGTCATCCACCAGCAAACCCAGGGAAATGATCAGCGCGCCGAGGGTGATGCGGTCGAATTCACGCCCGGTCAGCAGCATGATCACAAACACCACCGACAAGGTCAGCGGCACCGCTGCTGCCACCACCAGGCCCACACGGAAACCCAGGGCCAACAGGCTGATCACCATCACCACCGCGAGGGCGACGAAGAATTTCAGCATGAACTCATTCACTGCCAGGCTGATGTTCTTCGCCTGGTCGGAGACCTTGGCGAAGTTCACGCCCAGCGGCAAATCGGCCTGGATCCTGGCTTCCTGGGCCTTGAGGCTCTTGTCCAGTTCCAGGCCGTTCCAGTGTTTCTCCATGATCACGCCTAGCATCAACGCGGGGTCGCCCTGGTGACGGATGCGGTAGCTGGGCGGGTCTTCATAGCCTCGGATGACGGTGGCTACATCGGCGATGCGCAACACGCGGCCATTGACTTCCAGCGGCACGTTTTCGATCAGCGACAGGCTATCGAACGCACCGTCGATGCGGATGTAAGCGCGGGCCCCGGCGGTCTCGACGAAACCCGACGGCGCCACGGCGTTTTGTGCGGCCAATGCAGCAAAAATCTGATCCGGCTTGATGCCCAGGGTTGCCAGGCGCTCGTAGGAAAACTCCACAAACACCCGCTGCGCCTGTTCGCCAAGGATATTGACCTTCTTCACCCCCGGCAGGTTGAGCAAACCCTGGCGCAGGTCTTCGGCCATCTGCACCTGTTGCCGATGAGGCAGGTGTTCGGCTTCCAGAGCGTACAGCGCGAAATACACATCGGAATATTCATCGTTGAAGAATGGCCCGATCACACCCTTGGGCAGCTTCGCGGCTTCATCACTGAGCTTTTTACGGGTCTGGTAGAACAGGTCCTGGATTTCGCTGGGGCGCGTGGATTCCTTGTAGGTCATGCGCATCGACACGAAACCGGGTTGGGCGATGGTCTCGACGCGGTCGTAGTAGTCCAGTTCCTGCAAGCGTTTTTCCAGGCGGTCGGCCACCTGTTCCTGCATTTCCTGGGCAGTGGCGCCGGGCCAGGCGGCGGTGATGGTCATCACTTTGACGGTGAAGGAGGGGTCTTCCGCGCGTCCCAGTTTGCCGAAGGAGAAGATCCCGGCGGCGAGGATCGCGATGATCAGGAACAGGGTGACCGCGCGATGTTTGACCGCCAGTTCGGAGAGGTTGATACCGCGCATGCTCAGTTGTCCTGTTTGCGGTTGAGGGCCAGTACTTGCGCGGGCAGCAGGCGCACGGCGTCACCGCTGTGCAGCAGGTGTGCGCCGAGAGCAACGATGACCTGGCCGGGGGCAACACCACTGTTGAGCAGCACGTCTTCCTGGCCGAGGCTGGCGACGTTCACGGGAGCAAAGCTGACTTTGTCATCTGCGCCGATCAGCCACACGCCGGTGCCTTGTCCCGCGTCATGCAGTGCGCCGATGGGCACGCGGGTTTGCTCGGCCTGGCCGTTGCCTTGCAGGCGCACGGTGATGGTGGAACCGAGGGCGAAGCGGTCGACGGCGCCGTGCAGCACGTAGCGGGCACGGTAGGTGCGGGTGGTCGGGTCGGCGCTGGCAGAGAGTTCGCGCAACGTGGCGCTCACCGCTTGGTCAGGCGCGCCGAAGGGGAAGGCCAGGGCTTTCTGTGAGGCCTGGTCGCGCTGGTTTTCCGGCAGGTTGACGATGGCTTCGCGGGCACCGTCATGGGCCAGGCGCGCCACAATCTGCCCTTCGGCGACCACCTGGCCGCGATCCACGCGCACGTCGGTGATGATGCCGTCGCCATCGGCTTTGAGCACGGAGTAGGTGCGACGGTTTTCGATCTGGCTGGCGTCGGATTGCGCCGAGGCCAGCTCGGCTTCGGCGACGCGCAGGTTGGTCGCGGACTGGTCGAAGATCTGCCGCGACACGGCGCCGGTATTGGCCAGGCGCTGGTAGCGGTTTTCGTCGTCACGACGCTGGCGCAGTTGTGCCTGGGCGGCGTTGACGCGGTTCTTTGCCGAGCGCAGGGCCAGTTCGAAGTCGCCGATGTCCAGCACCAGCAGGGTGTCGCCACGGGACACGTGCTGGCCAGGATCGACCTTGCGTTCGATGACTTTGCCGCTGACCCGGAAACCCAGGTCGCTTTCGGTACGTGCCGCGACCACGCCGGTATAGGCGCTCTGTTGGGTGCCGGCGGCTTCGACTTTGGCCGCGAGGACCGGGCGCGGTTGAGGGACTTCGGCGGCGGTGTCGGCTTTGCTGTTGCAACCATTGAGGACGATTAATAGGGCCAGGGGCGTGAGAAGACGCAAGGGAAGAGGGTGCATGGCGGGCTCCGGGGATAACCGTTGGGCAAAAAATTATGGACATAATTTTTTACGCATATTATGGTCGAAATATAAATTAATCCAGCCCCCCGGATACACCTCATGACAAATGCCCCGGTCCCCTCGCGAAGCCTACTGTTTTTACTGGTGGCCCTGACGGCACTGGGTGAGGTTTCGACCCAATTGATCATCCCTGGCCTTGGCGCCATCGAGCATGCATTGGCAGCGCCAGCCGGCTCGGCATTGATGGCACTGTCGGCATTTGTCGCTGCCTTTGGTCTCGGGCAATTGCTGTTCGGCCCGCTGTCGGACCGTATCGGCCGGCGTCCGGTGCTGATCGGCGGCCTGGTGCTGTACGTGCTGGCGACCTTGTCGATGCTGTTGGTCCACGACATCCACCAGTTCATCGCCGCCCGCGTGCTGCAAGGCCTGGGCGCCTGCGCCGCGTTGGTACTGGCGCGCACGGTGGTGCGGGACGTGTGGAAGGCCGAGGCGGGGCCTGCACTGGCCTTGACCATGATCGGCATGCTCTACGCCATTGTGGTGGCACCCATGGTCGGTGGCCTGTTGATCAAACTCTTCGGCTGGCACGCGCCGATCGTCCTGGCGCTGGTGATTGGCAGCGTGGTGTTGCTGCTGGCCTTGCTGTTCTTTCGCGAGAGCAACCACTACCTCGATCCCAAGGCCGGCCACTGGCGCACCCTCGGCGGGCAATACCTGGATCTGCTCAAGGGCCGTCAATACCGTGCGTTCGCCGTGGCCTTGGCGTGCACCTATGGCGCGATGTTTGCGGTGATTGCCGGTTCTTCGGCGGTGTTTATCAACCTGCTGGGCTTCAGCACTCTTGAGTACGGGATCAATTTCGGCCTGATCGTGTCGATGCTCATCGTCGGTTCCACCTACACCCGACGCAATATCCTGCGCCTGGGCCCCCAGCGGATTGTGGCGATGGGCGTGACAATGGTGGCCATCGGCGGCGTGTCAGCGCTGGTCATTTATGCGCTGTTCGGCCTATCGGTACTCGGCCTGGATATTCCGATCGCGCTGGTCACCCTGGGCGGCGGCCTGGTGCTGCCAGGGTCGGTGACGGGTGGCGTCATGCCCAACGCACACCGCGCCGGTCTGGCAGCAGGCTTGATGGGGTTTGCGCAGATGTTCGGCGCCACCTGCAGCGGCGTCTTGCTGAGCCAACTGCGCGATGGCAGTGCCGCGCCGATGATCATCATCCAGGCCTGTTTTGCGCTGACGGCCTTTGTCGCGTTTCATCTGCTGCGTCAGCGCCAGGTCAAGGGATTGTCCTATACGTAGGACGATCCAGGCCGCTTTTGCCGGCTAGTGCCCAACGGCCAGCAGCCTTATGGTGTATGCACTTTGGAGGTACACCATGAAAAAGCTTATCGGCATCTACACCAGCCCTCGCGGCCATTGGGTCGGCGACGGTTTCCCGGTGCGCACGCTGTTTTCCTACGACACCATGGGCAAGCACATCAGCCCATTCCTGCTGCTGGACCACGCCGGTCCGGCAGATTTCACGCCGACCGAACAACGTCGCGGCGTCGGTCAACACCCTCATCGCGGCTTTGAGACCGTGACCATCGTCTACGATGGCGAAGTCGAACACCGCGATTCCACCGGCGCCGGTGGCACCATCGGCCCCGGCGACGTGCAATGGATGACTGCCGCCAAAGGCATTCTCCACGAAGAGTTCCACTCCGAAGCGTTTGCCCGTAGCGGCGGGGCGCTGGAGATGGTGCAACTGTGGGTCAACCTGCCGGCCAAGGACAAAATGGCCGACGCCGGTTACCAGACGATTGTCGATGGCGACATTCCGGTACTGCCGTTGGCCAACGACGCCGGGCAACTGCGCCTGATTGCTGGCGAGTTTGCTGGCACCCAAGGCCCGGCCCGCACCTTTACGCCTATCGACGTGTGGGACTTGCGCCTCAACGCCAGCAAGCCCGTCACTTTGGACCTGCACGAAGGGCGTAATACAGCCCTGGTGATCCTGCGCGGTACGGTGTTGGTCAATGGCGCGGAAGTCGCGCGCCAAGGGCAATTGGCGCTGTTTGAGCGTGATGGTCGCCAACTGACACTGGAGGCCAACGACGACGCCAAGGTGTTGCTGCTCAGTGGCGAACCCATCGACGAGCCTATCGTCGGGCATGGCCCGTTCGTGATGAATACCGAGCAGGAGATTCATCAGGCGTTTGCGGACTTTCAATCCGGTCGTTTCGGCCAGATGTAAGCACACCCGCTATACCCTGCAGCGGCATTTCATGCGATCTTCACGGCATTCACCCTGGAGTCGCCTGGATGCCCTCATTTATCGCTGATCACCCGATGTTGTGCGCCCTGGCGCTGATCTTTATCGACATCGCAGTGTGGCGCCTTATTTCCGTCAACCTCGCCAACTGGAAGCTCGCGGCGCGGTTGGCGATCTTTGCCGTGTACAGCGCCGTGCTGTTCAACGACGGCATGAACCCCATGCAAATGGCACCCTATGCGGACAACACCGCATTGCACCTGGCGGCCACTGCCTTGCAGATCGGCTGGTGGCTGTTCGCGGCGCGCACGCTGACGGTGTTGCTCGGTGCGGTGATGATGCAGCGCGTCGGGCACACCGGGCGCCTGTTGCAGGATCTGGTCGGCGCCGTGATCTTCCTGATCGCGATCATCGCCGCCATGGCCTATGTGCTCGACCTGCCGGTCAAGGGCGTGCTCGCTACTTCCGGCGCGGTGGCGATCATTGTCGGCCTGGCGCTGCAAAGCACGTTGAGCGATGTGTTCTCCGGGATTGTGCTCAACACCACCAAGCCGTATCAGATCGATGACTGGATCTCTATCGACGGCACCGAAGGCCGGGTGACCGATATTGACTGGCGCGCCACGCGTCTGCAAACCTCCCAGGGCAGCCTGGCGGTGATCCCCAACTCCCTGGCGGCCAAGGCCAAGATCATCAATTTCTCGCGCCCGGCGGACATGTTCGGCCTCTCGGTCAGCCTGCAAGTCAGCCCCCATGCGCGCCCGCAAACGGTGATCGAGGCGCTGGAGCGGGCGATGCAGGGGTGTCGGCCGCTGCTGGGCAAGCCGGCGCCGAGTGTGGCGTTCAAGACCTCGGCCAGTGGTGGTGTGGAGTATGAAATCAGCGGTTTTGTACCGGCCATGACCCTTAAGCGTGAAGTGCGCAACCAGCTTTACGATTTGGCCTTCCGTCACCTGCAAGCGGCGGGCGTCGGCCTGCTGTCTGCCACTGAAAGCAGCACACCGCCGGCAATGTCTGCGGCGCGCGCATTGCTGGAGCGTTCGTCGATTTTCTCCACCTTGCGCCAGGAAGAGAAAGACACCTTCAGCCAGAACATGACCCTGCACACCTACCGCGCCGGCGAGATGATCCTGCCGGCCGGGGAGGTCAGTGATCATTTGTTTATCGTCGAATCCGGGGTGGTCTCGGTGATGCTGACCAAGGGCGGACACAAGTTCGAAGCCGGGCGCATGGGGCCGGCGGAGGTGATTGGCGAGGCGGGTATTCTGTCAGACCAGGCGGCGCTGGCGGATTTCTCGGCCAAGACCTTCTGCACCCTGTACCGCATCGAGAAGGAATACTTGAAGCCCTGCCTGGATGCGCGGCACGACATCAGCGAGGCCATGAAAACCTTGCTGGATTTCCGCCTGCACGCTGCGCAGGCCTTGACTCAGGACGCGCCGGTGGTACCCGTCAAGAAGGGTTTCCTGCAATGGTTGCGCAATCGCGGGTTGTAGCCGGTCAACGCGCCATGGCGATGCGATAGCGCTGGTCAAAGTCATTCGCCAATTGTTCCAGCGTCACATCCCCCAGCCGCGCCAGCAACAACGACTGAGCCTGGTCAAAGGCATCGGTCAGCGCTGCGTTCACCGCCTGTTCCACCAGGCATTGCGGGTGGTCGGTCGACAGGCCGATGGCGAATATCGACGGCGTGCCCAGGGCGTTGTGAATCTCCAGCAAGGTGATCTCACTCAGGGGCTTACCCAGGCTCCAGCCGCCCTGGTGACCTTTCTCCGAGCGTACATACCCTTTTTCCTTGAGCAGCCCGAGTGTGCGCCGCACCACAACCGGGTTGGTGCCGAGCATTTGCGCGATAGTCTCCGAGGTTGCGCGCTCTTCATGGCGACCCATGTGGATAAGTACGTGGAGCATGCGCGACAGTCGGGTGTCATTTCTCATTAATAAACCTCAGGGTGATTCGGACCAAAGTATCGTTCGTAACCTAAAAAGTTGCGAGAGTCTTGACGCAGTATTTTCACGTAACATATGGTGTGTCGTGAAAGCATTCGGACAACCGAATGCGTAAAGCAGGGATCACCATCATGATGTACGACGTCATTATCGTGGGCGGCAGCTATGCCGGTCTGTCAGCAGGCTTGCAACTGGCAAGGGCGCGACGCCAGGTGCTGGTGGTTGATGCGGGGCAACGGCGCAACCGTTTTGCGGCAACGTCTCACGGTTTCCTCGGCCAGGATGGCCAGGCTCCGGAGGCCATCGTTGCTCAAGGCCGCAGCCAATTGATGCAGTACCCGACGGTCACTTGGGTGCAAGACAGCGTGATTGAGGCGGGTGCAGAATCACAAGGGTTTGCCGTTCGCAGCGAATGCAACGGTACCTTTCACGCCAAACGCCTGATCCTGGCCACTGGGGTGGTGGACACGTTGCCCGCCATCGAAGGCCTCGAACAGCGGTGGGGCAAGCACGTTTTCCATTGCCCTTACTGCCACGGCTACGAGCTGGACAAAGGCCGCATCGGTGTGTTGGCAACTTCACCCCTGGCCATGCACCACGCACTGATGCTGCCGGACTGGGGCACCACCACGTTGTTCACCCAGGGCGTGTTCACCCCGGATGCCGAACAACAGGCGCAGTTGGATCGGCGTGGGGTCAGCGTGGAAAGCGGCGCGGTACGGCGCATCTTCGGCGAGCGAGCCGACCTGGAGTTGGACGATGGCCGAGTGTTCAGCCTCGACGGCATCTTTACGATGTCTCGCACCCAAATCAGCCCTTTGGCCGCGCAACTGGGCTGTGAGCTTGACGACGGCCCCACCGGTGCTTACCTGCACACCAATGACATGCGCCAGACATCCACGCCTGGCGTGTTTGCCTGTGGCGATGCGTCCCTCGCCGCCGGATCCGTAGCGCTGGCCGTGGCGGAGGGCGTGCGCGCCGGAGTCGGCGCGCATTTTTCGTTGATCAACGGTTGAGGTACACCGGGCTGTCCGTGGACAACGAAGCCTTTACCGCCAGGTTCATGATCGGTGATCAACACTGCGCGCCGGCGGGTACAGCGTCTATTTGCTGTCAAGGAAGCCCAGTACGGCCGCATTGAACAACGCCGGGTCCTGCAGGAACGCAAAGTGGCTGGTGTTCGGCAGGATCAACAGGCCAGCACCTGGAATGGTCGTTGCCATGTACTCGGTGTGTTCGCGCTTGATTGCTTCGTCATGGTCGCCGTCGGCAATCAGAATCGGCGTCTTGATGCTCTGCAGTTGGGCGTCGGTCCAGTTCGGCTGGCTGGCCCACATATGGCTGATCTGCTCGACAAACGCGTCGTACTCTTTAGGCGTCGGCGACAGTTTGGCGTACTCCTTGCCAGCGCGTTCGATAAAGGCGGCGAAGGTCGGATTTTTTTCCACGGCGTCCTTCACACCCGAGGTCTGGGTGTTGGCGGCGAAGGCGAAAACTTTGCCGATACGGTCCGGGTGACGCAGGGCCAGGTCGATGCCGATGATGGCGCCGTCGCTCCAGCCGACGATATCGGCGCGGGGGATCTTCAGGTGGTCGAGCACGGCCACCACATCGTCGGCCATCAGGTCATAACCGTAGGGTTTGTCATCCCGCGAACTGCGCCCGTGGCCACGGCTGTCGATACTGATCACCGTGTGCTTGGCCGCCAGCGCCTTGACCTGGTTGCCCCAGTAATCGGAGTTGGACAAACCGCCATGCAGCAGCACCACGGGTGAGCCATGACCGGTGCGGGTGTAGTAGACCTTGATGCCGTTGACGCCGGCGTAACCGGTTTTCGCGCCCGCCACGGCGGCGGGAGTCGGCGGCAGGGTTTCCCAGCGTTCAGCGGCTTGAGCCGCAGAAAAAGACAGCATCAGGCAGGCAGCTGCCAACAGACGACGTGACATAGCGGTTCCTTCTTTGCGATGAGTAGGGGCTGAACTCTAGCACCGGCTCCTGCACGGGAAATACGCATTTTTGCCTATCAAAATCGGCCTTTCGAAAGAAAAAAATGCAGTTATATCAATGGAATAAAAGCATCTAAACGACCTTGTGGGCGATCAGGCCATTGGCACAATCGATCAGCGTGTTGCTGGTCGAGCGTGGTTGCCAGTCCAACTGCAGGCGGGCTTTTTCGTCGAGTGGCTAATCCGACGAGGGTCATTTTGTTCAATACCGCGATCTGACTCGCCGTTTACCGTGGCCACACCATCACGGTTTCGAACAAAAGGAGTTGCAATGAGCTTGATTATTTCCATGGCTGCCTTCGCCCTGGCCACGTCCATCACGCCGGGTCCGGTGAATGTGGTGGCGCTGAGTTCGGGGGCTCGCTTCGGTTTTGTCGCCAGCCAGAAGCATGTGTTCGGTGCGGCCGTCGGCTTCACGCTGTTGCTGGTGTTGATTGGGCTGGGCTTGCATGAGGTGCTGGTACGCTGGCCGATTTTGACCCAGTTGATCCAGTGGGGCGGGGTGGCCTTCCTGCTGTACATGGCCTGGAAACTGGCCGCGGACGATGGCCGGCTGGATGCCGAGGGCGCCGCAACGGCGCCGTCGATGGTCTATGGGGCGATCATGCAATGGCTCAACCCCAAGGCGTGGCTGGCCTGCGTGGCGGGGATGGGCTTGTTTGTGGCGGATGGCGACGCCGCACAGGTCTGGCTGTTTGCGGCGCTCTATCTGGTTATCTGCTACCTGTCGGTGGCGTGCTGGGCCTACGCCGGCACATTCCTGCGCCGCTACCTCGGCAACCCTCAGGGCGTTCGCGTGTTCAACCGCTCAATGGCCGCGTTGCTGGTGGCCAGTGTGGGTTATTTATTGATGGCTTGAGTCGGTCGCGGTACTGCCCCGGCGTGGCAGCGAAATGCTGCTTGAAGGTGCGCTGGAAGTGCGCCTGGTCGGCAAAGCCTGCGGCCAGCGCGACGTCGGCGATCAGTTCACCCTGGCGCAATTGCGCGCGGGCAAACTGGATACGCTGGTTGACCAGGAATGCATGGGGCGTCAGGCCGTAATACTGCTTGAACGCACGGATCAGGTAGGACGGTGAAAGCTCGGCTGCTACACAGATATCTTCCAGTTTGAGGGCGTCGGTGCAGTGTTCGCGGATGTAGTCGGCGGCGCGTTCCAGCTTGTGGTTGACCTCACGCACCGGCGTGTCGGAGGGGTTGAGGCGCTGTTGAACTTCAGTGAAGTAACTCACCAGTGCGCTCTGTTTTTGCAGGTGTTCGGCCTGTTCATCCGCCAGTATCCCGTACAACTCCAACAGGCCGTCGTAGAGCACCGTGTCCCGGGTGTAGGGCGTGCTGAATGGGCGGTAACCCTGGTCCGTGCCGAACCCCAACTGGTGTTGCAAGTCTGTCAGCCAGGGCGTGTCGATGTACAGCATCTGGTAGGACCACGGCTCATTGGCGATGGGGTTGCAGGCGTGTACGTCGCCAGGGTTCATCAACACCACCGTGCCGGCGCTGATCTCAAACGTTTCGGCGCCGTAGTGGTAATAGCTGCGTCCGGTGGTGACTACACCGATGGAGAAATGCTCATGCGCGTGACGGCTATAGGTCACCTTGCGCCCATCGGCGATGGTGCGCGCTTCGATGAAGGGCAGGCGCTCGTCGCGCCAGAAGCGCGGCGAGCGTGAGGGGTGAGCGAGGCTGTTCGGCGACATGGCGGCGGGTCCCTCCCTTGAGCAAGTGAAGGGATCATTGCACAGACCTCCACCGTCGTCATCTCAGAAATCCCACTTGGTCGCCAGTTGCAGGCTGCGGGGTTCGCCGTAGAAACCGGTGCCGAAGTTGCCCAGGCCGGTGTAGTACTTTTTATCGAACAGGTTCTTCACATTCAGCGTGGTGCTCAAGTGCTCGTTGAAGCGGTAGCGTGCCATCAAGTCAACCAGGTAGTAGCTGTCTTGGGTGATGCGCGAGTTATGGCCGAAGTTGACCGTATCGTTTGGATCGGGCTGGAATACATTGCCAAAGAACTCGCTTTGCCAGTTCACACCGCCGCCCACGGTGACGTTCTCCAGCGCGCCGGGCAGGCGGTAGGTGCTGAACAGGCGCACCACTTGCTGTGGCGTGGTGGTTTGCAGCACCGAGCTGTACACGTAGCCGTTGTTGGCATCGCGGGTGTGCTGGTAGGTGTAGCCGGCGGAGACATTCCAACCGTCCAGCACCTCACCCGACAGTTCCGCCTCGAAACCTTTGGTAGTCGCACCGGCAATCGGGCGATACACCGAGTCGGTCTCGAAGCCTGAGACGTATTCGGCCACATTGTCCTGCTCGATGCGGAACGCCGCAAAGCTGGCGTTCAGGCGGCCCTCGTAGAACGCGGCCTTGATCCCCGCCTCGTAGGTGTCGCCTTCGATGGGATCAAGCAGCTTGCGGTCGGCGTCCTTGCTGTTCTGCGGGCGGTAGATCTGGGTGTAGCTGGTGTACACCGACCAGGTGTCGTTGAGGTCGTAGACGATCCCGGCATACGGCGTGACCACGCCGCTCTGGTGATAGCTGGTGCGGTTGTCGGGTTTGGTCGGGTCGTAGAAATCGGTGTTGTCGGTGCCGCTGAAATTGCTCACGCGGGTGCCGAGGATGACCGATAGATCATCGGTGGGTTTCAGGCGTGTGGCCAGGTAGGCGCCGGTCTGGCGCTGCACGATATCGTTCTGGCCGCTGCGCGGTATGTCGGGTTTGGCGTATTCGCCGTGCCAGTCGAAGATGCTGCCGCCCACGGGCGGGTACACCGAACCGTACACCGGCACATCCTGTTTGGAGCGAGTGGCCATGAAACCCATGATCAACTCGTGTTCTCGGCCGAACAGGTTGAACGGCCCGCTGAGGTTCACGTCCAGGGTGTTCTGCACTTGGTCACCCTTGTATTTGCCCATGAACATGTACATGTTCTCGCCGCTGACCGGGTCTGGGTTGCCGCCGCTGGCGGAGGCGAGCAGGGTGTCGTGCTGGCTGCGCTTGCGGTCGAGGCTGACTTTGAGCGACCAATCATTCGCCAGCTTCTGTTGCACCGAGGCGAAGATAGTCTGGTTGTTGAAGTCGCGACGGCTCCAGTCGGCGGCCGGGTTGAATGAGCGCGAGAAATTCGTGCGCGAGCCGTCGCTGAAGTACATCGGGAAACCGGTCCAGCTGGCGCCGCGGGAGCGGGTGTCCTGCTGGTCGATACCGAAGGTCAGCAGTGTGTCGGGTGTGAGGTCGGCCTCGAGGATGCCGTAGGCGATGTCCTTGGTGTGCTGGTAGTGGTCCAGGTACGACTGGCGATCCTGGTACACACCGACGAAGCGGCCGCGCACGTTACCGGACTCGGTCAGCGGGCCGGAAATGTCGCCTTCGGTGCGGTAATTGTCCCAGGAACCGAAGGTCTGGGTCACCGAGGCTTTGAACGCTGCCGTGGGCTTTTTGCGAATCAGGTTGACCGTGGCCGAAGGATCGCCGGAGCCGCTCAGCAGGCCGGCAGAACCCTTGATGATTTCCAGGTGGTCGTACACCGCCATGTCGGTGCTGGTGGTGCCGTAGTCATACACCCCGTCGTAGGTAGAGTTGACGCCGTCGTACTGGAAATTGGTGATCGGCAGGCCACGGCTGGAGAACTCCCAGCGCTCGCTGTCGTAGTTTTGCACGCTGACGCCGGGGGCGCGGCGCAGGGTATCGGCGATGCTGTTGGTGCCCTGGTCGTCCATCTGCTGACGGGTGATCACCGTCACCGACTGCGGGGTTTCACGCATCGACAGCGGCAGGCCAGTGGCCGAGGCCATGGAGCCGGTGGTGTAGGAATGGGTTTCTTCGGTGGTGGCGCCCAGGTCTTGGCCGGAAATCGTGGTAGCGCCCAGCTCCAGCGCGCCGGTGTTGGCGGGGATCAGCTCCAGCACGTAGCCGTTGTTGCCCTGAGGTAGGGCCTGCAAACCGCTGCCCTGCAACAGGCGCTGCAAGCCGGCCGCCGGGGTGTAGTTGCCGTTCAGGCCGGGACTGGTCTTGTCCGCGGCGAGGCTGTTGTGGCCGGCGATGAAAATGCCTGACTGCTCGGCGAAGCTGTTCAACACACTGACCAGGGACCCGGCGGCGATGCGGTATGGGCGGGCGGCTTCCTGGGTCGAAGGCGAGTCGGCGGCGTGTACCATCGGCGCGCCGAGGCAGAACAGCGAAGTGGCCAGCGCTAATGGGCGCAGCGCGAAGCGAGCAGGTTGCGACATGGATGTTTCCCTTTGGATCAAATCGATCGGCGAATTCAAAGCGTCTGCAGGGTTAACCGAACGAGTGTTGAAAAAGGGAACTGGCGGTTGAAGATTTTTTACTGCGGCCCGACCGATACCCACCACGGTAACGGCCGGTCGACCCGAATCGGTAGCGCCGCCTGCAACAGGTGCAGGGCATGATCGCTGTCTTTGAGCGGGAACGAACCCATCACCGGCAACTGCGCCACCGCGGGGTCGCAACCCAGATGGCCTGGGCGATAACGGTTGAGTTCGGCGATCAACTGCCCAAGCGGCATGTTGTCCGCCAACAGCACGCCACGGCTCCACGCTTCCCGCGCCGGGGAGGCCGTTGTGATGGGCTTGAAGCCGTCGCGGGTGAAGGATGCTTGCTGGCCCGTTTCGATGATGCGCACCTGCCGGTCTTGGGTGGTGACCTGCACGCGGCCTTCGAAGACATTGAGCTGGGTGTGATCGTCGCCTTGCAGCACACTGAAACGGGTACCCAGCGCCTGCATACGCCCGTATTCAGTGTCGACCAGGAACGGCCGACTGGCGTCCTTGGCTGTGTCGATCAATACCTCGCCAAAGCGCAGATGCAGCAACCGTTGCCTCGTATCAAATCGAACATCCAGCGCGCTCAATGCGTTCAGCCACACATGGCTACCATCGGCCAGCAGCGCATCGCGTGTTTCGCCGCTGGTGGTTGCATAGTCCGCGCTCCAGCCACCCACCAGCCGCGGCAGGGCGGTGTTGCGCCAGCTTCCCCAGGCCAGCGCCGAGCCGCCGCACAGCACCAACAGGGTCTTGAGCGTCTGACGCCGCGAACTGCGCAAGGCCCGGCTGGCACTCTGGGCTTGTTCCTGCAGCGGGGCAAAACGCTGACTTACCCGCTGCACATACTGCCAGGCCGCCAGGTGTTCGGGGTTTTGCGCGACCCAAGCTTGCCAGCGCAGTTGCTCCAGGGCGCTGCCCTGATCCTGCAGGCGCACATACCACTGTGCCGCCTGCTCCAGGCAGGCGTGACTGAGTTTGCCGGGGAGCGTCATAGCACCAGCATCCCGTCGAGCTCGGCTTCCAGGATCGCGCAATGCAACAGGGCCTGGGCCATGTACTTCTTGACCATGCGCTCGCCCACGCCAAGCTGCTCGGCGATCTGCTTGTAGGGCAGGCCATGCAGTTGGGCGAGCAGGAAGGCTTCGCTGACTTTCTTCGGCAGGCGCGCGAGCATGGCGTCTACCTCCACCAGCGTCTCGACGATGATCGCCCGCTGTTCCGGCGACGGTTGCAGCGCTTGAGGTTGTTCGGCCAGGGTTTGCAGCCACGCACGTTCGAGCTGGCGCCGGCGCCAATGGTCGATGCACAACCCGCGGGCGATGGTGGCCAGGTAGGAGCGCTGGCGTACGGGGTCGGTTTCGGCGGGTGGGCGGCTGAGAATCCGGACAAACGTGTCGTGGGCCAGGTCGGCGGCATCGCAGCGGTCGTTCAGGCGTCGACGCAGCAGGCCGAGCAGCCAGCTGTGGTGGGTGCCGTAGAGGTGGGAAAAAGAGGTCGACACACTGCCCGTCCAGCTCAAAAAGCGTGTAAATAAGAATTGGTCGCGATTAAAGCAAAGCGGCGGGCTGTGCGCAAATGATATTGGTTTGCTATCGGTAGGGCCTGGTTGTGTGGATCTATGCTAAAACGGCGGCTGACCTCGTTCCGAGCCTGGTTACGCAAGACCGCTTCATCACCCATCCTGATTCGCGATGCCCTCCCTTCGGACGCCTTATGTATCGGCGTGCTACCGCCTATGGTCAGGTCAGGCTATGACTTACCCGGCACCTTGCAGTCGTGCGGGTATTTTGATGCGCGTATGGCTTGGCCGACAGCGGGACACATGGCCACGCCCACGACATCGACCGAGAGTTGCTCGAATTCACGCAGGACTTTGCCGGCCTGGGCTGGCAAGACATCAAAGTGATTTAGACAAAAACACCCGGCTGCTGCCCTCAGGCTCGCAGGGCACTTCACCGAATTTCACCCAACCGTGCTTCTCGTAGAACCCTGGCGCCTGGAAGCTCAGGGTATAGAGCACCGCGTTGCGAGAACCCCGACGCCGGGCTTCGTCTTCGAAGGCTTGCAGCAATTGGCTGCCCAAGCCCGAACCCCGCAGGTGTTCAGGCAGGTGGAAGAGGTCGAGAAAGGCCATGCCCTGCGTGGTTTTACCGGTGATGCCGCCGAGGATCTGATCCGTTTCGGTGTCTTTGATCAGCACCATCAGCGGCCTGCGATCGTTGTAGCCGGTGATGCTTTCGTTAAATGCCGCCAGCCCGCTGCCTAGGATGCGTTCGGCTTCGGGGTTGGGTTGGTCGCTGATCTCAATTGAAGGTGCAGTCATCGTTGCATCTCACCAGGTGCGTGTTGAACGGCCCAGGCAGGTGCGCACTGCCTTGGGCCGCCAATGGTCTTACGCCCGCTCCCAGCGTCCCTCGCCATCGGCCTTGATCTCGAAATCTATAGGCTCGCGGTAAGGATCACCCAAGGGCGCATAGTGTCCGTTGCCGGCAGACTGCGTCGGTTGCCAGCTTTGGGTGTTGTGATCGAAGTATTCGGCATCATCTCCCGCCGACTGATCAAGGGGGTTATGCCTGGGTTTGTCGCTATCGATCCTGCCGATTTCGAATGCCTGATACATCGAAGCGAAAGGGTTCAATCCACCAATTGAAGACATGAGTACACCTCTGTGATGAAAATAAAAATACCCTGATGGGCGCATCGCAGGCTATCGAGCGCCGGCAAGTCATTCAATGAGGTGTTTTCACGGGGATGTAACGGGCTGAAACCAGCCTCGGGTCCGTACACGCAGTCGGTTGTGAGACTGTAGGCCATGTCTTGTTTATCGTGTGTGGTCTCAAGTCTGGCGTCAGAGATTGGAGCCGCGCCCCAGCTTTTTGCGGATTGAAATACATTGATCTTTTGAGCTGTCGCTACGCCTTAGATGTCTCGACACACAATCGGAACCCACCTGCGGTGCTCTAGAGCGCCATCATCATCTCATGCCACGCCATTCCGCCATGGTCGGAAGGTGAGGGGGTGGTGTAGTGGTAGCCCATGCGCTTGTACAACGGCACGTGTTGTTCTTTGCACATCAAGTGGATCGTCTGCTTGCCCATGTCGCGCATGCGCTGCACGAATTCGGTCATCAACGCCTTGGAATAGCCCTTGCCCTGCTGCGCCGGGTCGACCACCACCGACATGATCACCACATTCGGCGCCTCGGCCGAATGGCCCACCAACTCCTTGAACGCCTCGTCCGACATCACCACGTCATAGGCGCAACCGCAGTTGATGAAACCCACGGTTTGGCCCTCGGCCTCCAAGATCAAAAAGCCTTGCGGGTACTGCGCAATGCGCGTGGCGATCTTTTCCAGTGTCGCGGCTTCGTCGCCTTCGTAGGCGCTTGTTTCGATTTCAAAGCATTGGGCAGCGTCGGCGGGGTGGGCATTGCGGAAGGTGAGGGCGGGCATGGTCTTTCCTGAGGCACTAAGCGAAAGGTTCTATCATAGAGAAACATCACGTGCCTGGCACTGAAACGCTATCGCCGGTAGGAGCCAATGCACACTCATCGCAACCAGAAAACCCGCCAAAGCGGGTTTCCTTCACAGCTCAATCCAAAACAGCCGGATTAAATCTCCCCTACCAACTTTCCCCCCTCCATCCGGCGCTTATACGCACTGTCCCGGCTCGCCAACCAGAAATACAACGGCGACGTCACCACCAACCCCACCACCCAGGACAAGTCCGCCCCGTTGATGTGTTCCGAAATCGGCCCCACATACAGCGGCGTGTTCATAAATGGAATCTGCACCACAATGCCAACCGCATACGCCAACAGCGCCTGTGGGTTATACCGCCCGTAAATCCCGCCATCCACGCGGAAGATCGAGGCAATGTCGTACTTGCCCTTATGAATCGCATAGAAGTCGATCAGGTTGATCGCCGTCCATGGCACCAGCACGACCAGCAACACCAACACCATGTCGACGAAATGGCCAATGAAGTCTTTCGAGGCAAACACGGCTGCAATCGCACAGGCGGCCAATACCAGAATCGAAATCACCGCACGACTTTTCGCCGTTGGAATCCAGCGGTAGGCAAAGGTCTGCACCAGGGTGATGATCGACAGTACGGCACCGTACAGGTTGAGCGCGTTATGGCTGATCACGCTGAGCAGGAACAGCACCAGCATCAGGGGCCCAATCGCCCCAGTGGCGAGTTTGACGGCGTCCATGGTATCCATCCCCACCGGAGTCGCCAGCACGGCGACCGCGCCGAAGATGAACGACAGGCTGGAGCCCAGCGCCGAGCCGAGGTAGGTGGTCCAGAAGGTGGACGCAACCGGCACGTCAGCCGGTAGGTAGCGCGAGTAGTCCGACACGTAGGGGGCAAATGCGATTTGCCACAGGGCCGCCAGGGACACGGTCGCCAGCACGCCTGCGATGTTGAATTCGCCGCGTGTCAGGAAGTCCGTGGTCTGTACGTGGGTAAATATGTAGCCGAAGCCCAGCACGATCCCGGCGCCCAGCACCCAGGTGCCGATGCGGTTGAGCACGTGGATGAAGCGGTAGCCGATGATGCCGATGATCCCGGAACCAATGGCGCCGATCACGATGCCCACCGGCACGGGCACCGCGTCGACCACGCCGTGCAGGGATTTACCCGCGAGCACGATGTTGGAGGCGAAGAAACCGATGTACATCACGCCGGCGATCACCACCACCAGCAAGGCGCCGAGGGAGCCGAACTGGGCGCGGCTCTGGATCATTTGCGGGATGCCCATTTGCGGGCCCTGGGCTGAGTGCAGCGCCATCAGCACGCCGCCGACCAGGTGGCCGATGAGGATGGCGACGATGCCCCAGAGGAGGTTGAGGTGGAACAGTTGCACACCCAGCGCACCCGTGACGATCGGCAGCGGCGCAATATTGCCGCCGAACCACAGGGTGAACAGGTCTCTTACCTTTCCATGGCGATCTTCCGGGGGCACGTATCCAATCGTGTGTTTTTCGATAAGCGGGGCGGAGGATGTTGCAGTGGTGACCATGACGAACTCCAAGGCAAGGTGAGTACGTTGACGTACTTCGCTGTGCGCCACGTGCGCGGCGCTTTGTTGTTGGAGTGATGATCTGCAATGGACACGGGGAGGTAAATTAGTAAGTTTGTTGCTATAGACCTTAAAAAATATAGCTCGCAGCCTTGCCGCGCTCCGGTATGTTGCCTACACCTGTTTAGCGGGCGAAGTCCCACGTTTCTGGAGGTCCCGATGGCTGCGTACAACCTGCGCCAACTCAGATATTTCGTCACTACGGCCGAATGCGGCAGCGTCGCCGAGGCCTCGCGCAAGCTGTACATCGCGCAGCCGTCGGTGTCCACGGCGATCAAGCAGTTGGAAGACAGCTTTGGCGTGCAGCTGTTTATCCGTCATCACGCCCAGGGGGTGTCGCTGACGCCCAGCGGCGCACGCTTCTATCGCAAGGCCCTGGAGTTGCTGCGCGTAGCCCATGAGTTCGAGCAGAACGCCCTCGCGGACAATGACGTGGTGGCGGGGCAAATCGATATCGGCTGCTTTGAAACCGTGGCGCCGTTGTACCTGCCCCGCTTGATCGCCGGCTTCAAGGCGCGTTGGCCGGGGGTGGAGATCCGCATTCGTGATGGCGAGCAGCAGGAACTGGTGCAGGCGTTGACGGCAGGCAGTATCGACGTGGCGATGCTGTTCGAACATGACCTGGGCGCGACCATCGAAACCACGCCATTGATGCCGCCGCAGCAGCCATATGCGCTGTTGCCGGCGGATCATCGTTTCGCGCAGCAGGCCAAGGTCTCACTGGCGGACCTAGTGCTGGAACCGATGATCTTGCTGGATGTGCTGCCGAGTCGCACCTACTTCGTGAGCATCTTTGAAGAGCGCGGGCTGACGCCGAATATCGTGTTCAGCTCGCCGTCCATCGAGATGGTGCGGGGGATGGTGGGGCGGGGGTTCGGGTTTTCCATCCTGGTGACCAAGCCGTTTACCGAATACACCTACGATGGCCAGAAAGTGGTGTGTGTGCCGTTGGCAGAAACGGTGACCGGTTCAGGCTTGTCGGCAGTCTGGCTTCGCCGCGCGCCGTTGACCAAGCCGGTGCAACTGTTTGTCGATTACTGCCGCGAAGAACTCGCCCGACTCCTCGCCTAGGGCTCCGGCCGTAGGAACCGAGCTTTTGTAGTGAGCGAGCTTGCCTCGCACGGGGCAAGCCCACTCACCACAAAAACAAGGCCACAGGGATTTGCATGAAGTGTTCAGGCGCGAATCGAGTCCAGCATCCGCCCCAGCATAGCGTCACACCCCGCCAGTTGCTCCAGGCTGACAAACTCATCCGGCTTATGCCCCTGGTCCATGCTCCCCGGTCCGCACACCACCGTGGGAACGCCCACGGCGTCAAACAACCCACCTTCAGTGCCAAACGCCACCGTGCCGAACGCCCGCGAGCCGGAAAACGCCGCGATCAACTCCGCCGCCTGGCTGCGCTCATCGGTGACCAAGCCTGGGTAGGCCGACAACTCAGTAAAGTGAATCGCACTCTGCGCACTCACCGCCTGCATGCGCGGCAACACCTGCTGCTCGGCGTAGGCCTTCAGTTCTTCAGCCACTTCGGCGGGGTCCTGCGACGGCAACGCACGCACTTCAAAATCGAACCGGCAATCCGCCGGGACGATATTCAGGGCCTTGCCACCGCTGATCACACCGGTTTGCACCGTGCTGAACGGCGGATCAAACCGCGCATCCTGGGTCTCCCGCAGCCGCTGGCCAATCCGTCCCAGCTCACCAATCAGCTCGGCAGCATGCTCAATCGCATTCACGCCATACGGTGAGTAGGCCGAATGGCATGCCTCGCCGTGCACGTCGCAGCGCATCGCCAACTTGCCCTTGTGGCCGAGCACCGGCTTGAGTTCGGTCGGTTCGCCGATGATGCACAGCATGGGTTTCACTGGCCGTTCTTCAAGCACCTTGAGTAACGAACGCACGCCCAGGCAACCGACTTCTTCGTCATAGGACAGTGCGATGTGCACCGGCATCCGCAACGGCGCCGCGACCAACGCCGGCACCAGTGCCAACACGCAGGCGATATAACCCTTCATGTCGGCGGTGCCGCGCCCGAACAGCTTGCCGTCGCGTTCGGTCAGCTCGAACGGCGGTACGGTCCAGGGCTGGCCGTCCACCGGTACCACATCGGTGTGCCCCGACAGCACGATCCCCGGCAACTCAACCGGACCCACGCTGGCAAACAAATTGGCCTTGCTGTGATCTTCGTTGTAGACCAACTCGCTGGATACCCCGAAACCGGCCAGGTAATCGCGTACAAACTCGATCAGTTGCAGGTTGGATTCGCGGCTGGTGGTGTCAAACCCCACCAGCGCCTGCAGCAGTTCGCGGCTGGCGCTCATCGGTCATCTCCGGCCACGCCGTAGCCAGGGGAGCGGTCCGGGGCAAGGGCGCGGTCGATGTAGTCCTGCACTTGCGGGCGATAGGCCTCCCAGAGCTTTTGCAATTCAAGGATCGGTTGTTCATCGGCCCAATCCACGCGCAGGTTGATGATCGGCCAGGTCAGTTCGCCCACCACCACCAGCGCGGCGGAGTGCACCGGGCCGGCTTCGCCCCCGGCGGCGATGGCGGCATGCATCGCCGCTAGCAACCGGTCCGCCAACTGGCCTTCACCTTGCTCGAAGGCCGTGATCATCGCCTCGATCACCGTGCGTTCGGCGAGCATGTTGCCCGCCGCCACACATTGTTCGCCCGACACGGCGTTATGGGTGCCGAGGGTTTCGCTGCCGCTGAAATGCACGCTGCGGCCCAGGTGATCAATCGCCGTCAGTTGCCGGTACTGGCTGTAACCGTTGCGCGTCAGCGCCTTGTCGACCGCATCGGCGGGGGCGAGGCCTTGCTCCAACAGGTCCAGCACGTCCGGGCCCAGGGCCGGGAGGGTGATGTTCTGGGTCGACACCGCGCCCACGCCGGGCCGCAGCCACGGGCAACGGGCACCTACGGCAATGCTCGATGAGCTGATGGCAATGCCCAGCTGGCCGGTTTCGGCACAACGGCCGACGATTGAAAAGGTCATGTGCGGCTCCTTACTCTGGAATAACGGCGATCACATCGATTTCCATCAACCACTGCGGCTGACCGAGCGCCGATACGACCAGCCCGGTGGAAATCGGGAACACGCCCTTGAGCCATTTGCCGACTTCCTGATACACCGGCTCGCGGTAGCGCGGGTCGATCAGGTAGGTGGTGGTCTTGACGATATGCGACAGGTCGGAACCGGCCTCTTCCAGCAGTTGCTTGACGTTTTTCATCGCTTGCTCAGCCTGGGCGCGCGGGTCGCCAAGGCCGATCAGGTTACCTTCGAAATCCGTGCCCACCTGGCCGCGCACGTACACGGTATTGCCGGCACGTACGGCCTGGCACAGGTCGTTGTCCAGGCTCTGGTTAGGGTAGGTTTCCTTGGTGTTGAACATGCGGATGCGAGTGTGAGTAGGCATCAAAAACTCCGGCAATAAAGGGATCAGGCGCTGACAGGGGAGGGACGAACCACCGGGGCGGCTTCGCGGTATTCAAGGTATTGACGCTGGATGGCGATGTGGTCGGCCACATACTTGGCGTCATGCCAGACGCCCCAGATAAACGATGAACCCCGACGCGATTGCCATGGCAAGCCGAGGAAGTAGATCCCGGCTTCGCTGGACACGCCGCGCTGGTGCTGGGGCTTGCCGGCTTCGTCGAAGGCGGCGACCTTCAGCCAGCTGTAGTCCACGGCAAACCCGGTGGCCCAGATGATCGAGGTGACACCGGCCTTGGCCAGGTCCAGTTCCAGGATCGGGTGCTTGATGCAGTCGGCGTCAGGGAATACGCGACGGGCTTCGGGCTCCAGCGGCAGATCGACGCCGTTACGCTCGATATAGGCGTCGGCTGCGTCCAACAGGGCCAGGTAGTTTTCATCGCCGCGTGCCAGGTTTTCCACCAGGTTCGGCTGGAAGCTGGCGACACTGCCGTTGAAGGCTTGCGTGAGGCCGACCAGGGTCATGCCTTGCTGGGCCAGCTCACGGAAGTCGATGGTCTTGCCGCCGTGTGCGCCGCTGACCGCGATGGTCACGTGCTCACGGCCGGGTTTCATGGCCGCCTGGTCCCACTCGCCCAGCACCCCCAGCCACCAGCAGAAGTCGCGATTGCGATAGGCGCGGGGCGGGCGGTCGTGGGCACCGACCGAGAGATACACCTGGCGTCCGGAGCGCTGCAATTCATCGGCGATCTGCACGCCGGAGGAACCCGCGCCCACCACCAGCACCGCACCGGCCGGCAATTGCGCGGGGTTGCGGTAGTCGGCGGAGTGGATCTGGTGCAGCGCGCTGTCTTTCGGCGCGATGGCCGGAATCACTGGTTTTTGGAACGGCCCGGTGGCGGCGACCACACGGTTGGCCTCGATCACGCCTTCGCTGGTGTGCACGGTAAAGCCTGGGCGGCCGACATTACGCACCACGGACAGCACATCCACGCCGGTACGGATCGGCGCATTGAACTTGCGGGCATAGGCTTCAAAGTAATCCGCCACATGCTCTTTCGGCGCAAATCCATCCGGAGCGACCGTGTCGAATTCCAGCCCCGGAAAGCGGTCATGCCAGGCCGGCCCATTGGCCACCAGCGAATCCCAACGCCCGGTGCGCCAGCGCTCGGCGATACGGCTGCGCTCCAGCACCAAGTGGGGCACCCCTTGCTTGCTCAGATGCTCGCTCATGGCCACGCCAGCTTGGCCGGCGCCTACCACCAGCGTGTCTGTTTTTGTTATTGCTTGAGTCATGTCTCTGTCCTTGCGTAATGCAGTTGGATTCAGCGTTGGCATGACTTCAAGGCTAGGGGGAGGGGGGTTATAAATAAAATATTATTAAGCTGGGAAGTGAGCATAAATATCGGATGCAGGGCTGACCAAGCGACTGGCAAGCAGCGTCTTTGGTGAACCCGCTTACCACTAAAACTCCCCGGAATACTTCACCGCTGCCGCCGCCCGCGACGGCACATCCAGCGTGCGCAACAACGACGACACATGGATGCGCACGGTAAACGGCGAGATATCCAGGGCCTTGGCGATTTCCTTGTTGGTCTTGCCTTGGGCGATCAGGCGCAGCACGTCCTGCTGGCGGGCGGTGAGGGTGTGGGTGTCCAGCGGCAGCAGGCCGGAGGGGGCGAACTTGACCAGCACTTCGCCTTCGCGGATGGCCAGCAGGGCCTGGCCGATCTCATCGGGGGCGATGTTCTTGCCAATGAAGCCATCTGCGCCCAGGGCCATGACCTGATCGATCAATGCCGGGTCATCCACCATCGACACCACGATCAACGTGGTGCGCCGCAGTTGCTGGCGCAGGTCGACCAGTTGGCTCATGCAGGTCAGGCCGGGGAAGCGCAGGTCGAGGATCAGGGTATCGACCTCGCCGCCTTCTCGGATCAGCGCGAGCACCGTTTCCAGGTCGCCAGCTTCCTGCATCAAAGCGTCCGGCAGTATGCGCTGTACGGTGCGCAACATGGCCTCGCGAAACATCGGGTGATCGTCGGCGATGATGATGCGACCGGTCATAGGAGTGCTCCTTCCTGGGGCAAGGCTGTGCAGTTGCATGCTACCTTACCACCGCGCCCTGGGCCTGCCTGGGGTGTGTGAAGGAATTGATGACTGCCGCACAAGGACGTAACCCCATGAGCCTTGATACCAACTCCGAACTCGATCAAGCCAACCTGCGCATTGTGGTGGCCAGCATTGCCATTGTGTATATCGGCGCGCTGGGCTTCCTGCCCGGACAGTCGGTGGACACCTACCTGCCGGTGATCCTGTATATCTTCCTGTTCCTGCTGGCCTCCATAGTCTTGCGCCAGGTGATTGTGCGCTGGCCCGGGCATTATCCGGCGCGGCGGATCTTCGGCATGCTTCACGACTACACCGGCACCTCGTTCGGTATGGTGGTCGGCGGCGAGGCGGCCTTGCCATTGTATGCGGTGATGGTGTGGGTCAACCTCGGCAATGGCATGCGCTACGGCTCGCGATACCTGGCGATTGCCACGGCGTTGGCGTTGCTGGCGCTGCTGATCGTGTATCGCCTCACGCCGGTGTGGCAGGCGCAACCTTTCATGGTGCTGATGCTGATGATCACCAGCACGGTGATCCCGGTGTACGCGCACATTCTGCTGGAGCGCACGCGCAAGGCGTCCGAGCAAGCCATCGCCGCCAACCTCGAAAAATCGCGCTTCCTCGCCCAGGCCAGCCACGACCTGCGCCAGCCCATTCACTCCATCGGTTTGTTCACTGCGTGCCTGCGCGAAGCCCGGTTGGGTGATGAAGAACGGCGGCTGGTGGACAATATCGACCGTTCCTTGCTCAACGTGTCGCAACTGTTCCGCTCGATACTGGACCTCTATACCCTCGACAACGGCCGCCTGCTGCCCAAGTACCAAGCGGTGCACCTGGGTGAGTTCCTCGCCGACCTGGTGCGCCAGAACGCCGAGGCCGCGCGCTGGGCGGGTGTGGAATTGCGCCTGCGGCCGTGCGCGCACTGGGTGCTGGTCGACCCGGCGCTGTTGGCGACCATGGTGCAGAACGTGCTGTCCAATTGCTTCAAATATGGCGCGCATCGTCCGGTGCTGATCGGCGTGCGCATTCGCGACGGCGGCTTGGCGGTAGAGATTCATGACCGGGGGCGAGGGATTGCCGAGGAGCATCTGTCAAAGGTCTTCGAGGAGTTTTATCGGGTACGCCACCTGCGTGACAAAGACGTCGAAGGCGTGGGCCTCGGGCTGTCCATCGTCAAGCGCCTGGGGCAGTTGATGGGGGTTCAAGTGAGCCTGCGTTCACGGGTGGGTCATGGCACTTCCGTAAGCCTGTATGGCCTTACCCTGGCCACCGCGCCGCGAGCAACGGCACCGCGTGATGACACGCGCCAGGCTGGGTTGCTCACCGGGTTGAAGGTGTGCCTGGTGGAAGATGACCACAACGTGTTGCTCGCCACCCAGGCGCTGCTGGAGCGCTGGGGGTGCGAAGTGCAGGCGGCGTCCTCGGGGCGTGATCTGGTCAGTGATTGCGACATCATCGTCGCTGACTACGATCTGGGTAACCACGCCACCGGTATCGAATGCATTGATGCCCTGCGCGAACAACGTGGTTGGGCGGTCCCGGCGCTGATCCTCACCGGGCACGATGTGGAGAAAATCCAGGCCGCGTTGCACGACCGTCAGATCGCCATTCTCTCCAAGCCTGTGCGCCCCGCTGAACTGCGCGGTGTTCTGCGGGACCTGAGCCAGGAGGCGGTTACTGGGTGAAGCCCTGAAGGGGGTTACCGCGTGCACCTTTGGGCTGGCAGTAGGCGGCAGGCTTCATCAGCCCAAAGCTCGCCACCGCGAACGCACCACCGCTGGCACCGCTGGGCACCGAGCAGTTGTACTCGCCGGATGCCGCGCTGGCGACGTAGTAGGTGGTCATCGAGTCGCTGCGCACATTGGAGATACGCTTGACCGGCTCACCCAGGTTGGTTTCCGACAGCGTCTTGAGGTGGTCTTCGGTAGGCTTGATGTTGCTGCAGCCGGCCATGCCGATGATCAGGGCACCCAACAGGGTAAGACGGGTAACAGAGGATTGCAGTTTCATGGTGCTTCTTCCTTGGGGTTGTTATGGTTTTTCCAGCGCACAACGCGCCCACGCGCAAGAGATGCACGGTGCCGGAGTAGCGCTGGAAGTGTCGGGGAATATAGCGCCGCAGGGGGGAGGGGTCGATTAGCACAAGTGTGCTAATGGCACGATGATTTCATGGAAGGAGCGTGAAATGCTGGAGATAAAACGGGCTGTCCCAGAACACGCCCAGGTGGCGTTCGACATCCGCTTGCAGGCCATTCGCGGCCAATGCATCGGCGCGTACACGCGCGAGCAAATGCTGCTGTGGACGCGGGGTAAGGCCGAAGATGGTTACAGCGCGCTGATGGATAAACCGTTTTACCTGGGGTGGGTGGACGGTCAGGCGGTCGTCACTGGAATGCTTGATCCGGACAACAATGAAGTCGGCGCGCTGTTCGTCCTGCCGGATTACACCGGGTGCGGCTATGGCAAGGCGATGCTGGATTTTCTAGAGGACCAGGCGCATAAGCGGGGCATCCCCACCTTGGTGCTGGATTCGACGCTGAATGCGGTGGGTTTCTACCGCGCGCACGGGTATGCGGGAGATGAGCAGGCCGTCTATCACTCACCATCAGGGTTGCAGTTGGCCTGTATCCCGATGACTAAACACCTTACGACCTGACACCCTGCCCCTGTAGGAGCCGGCTTGCCGGCGAAAAAATCACGGACGCCGCACTCATCCAGAACACCAGTGTCATCGTTGACGATTTTCGCTGGCAAGCCAGCGCCTACAGTGGAACTGTTTCAATCATCAAAACGTGCCTGTAGGCGTTCGATGACCTGCGCCACCGAGGCTCCGTGGATTACCGGTGGTGTGAGGCTCTCGCCAAACTCACGCCACACAAACAGCGTTAACTCAGCGCCATCGGTCAACGTTTGCGTCGGGGGCTGCGAGCCAAAATCCTGCAGCAAGCGATACCGATCATCCCGCCAGAATGCTTCCTCCACCCAGTCGTACACCGGTATGAAATGAAAATGCAGCGGGAATCCCGGCATGTGTCCATAGCGGCTGATGTACAGCCATTTCGGTTTGAGCTGCGCTTCTACCACTCGCTGGGTTTTCGCCAGCAGCCCACCCAACTCCGCCAGCGCCGCTTCCGGCATGTCGGCCAGGGAATGGATCGGTGTCTTGGCGCCCAACATCAGGTAACCGGGCAACGCCGAGGCCAGGTGGTGGTTGAGCAGCCAGTGTTCGGTTTCGTGAAGGATGTACGCGGGGTCGATGTGCATAAGCGAATCCAGGGGAGCGTTGCGAGCAGGATACCTGTATCCCAGAAAAGCGTTTGATCTGTGCCTATCGCCCGTTGCTCCAGATGATTAGCCTCAAGCCTCGCTAAACAACCATCGAGCCCACCATGGAACTCACTGCCGTCCCTTTTGGCACCACCGACTGGTCTACTGTCGAACGTGCCATTCACCCAGGCATTACCGGCAATGCGTTATGGCGCACCTGCCACTTCGGCACAACCCGCGTGCGCATGGTCGAATATACCCCCGGCTACCTTGCGGATCACTGGTGCTGGAGAGGGCATATTCTGTTGTGCCTTGAAGGCGAGTTGCACACCGAATTGGAAGACGGCCGTCAGTTCACCCTGACGGCCGGAATGAGTTACCAGGTGGGCAATGACATGGAAGGCCATCGCTCATCGACGACTAGTGGGGCGAAGCTGTTTATTGTGGATTGAGGCGCACGATCAACTTGCCGAAATTGCGACCTTCCAGCAGCCCGATGAACGCTTCGGGTGCCCGCGCCAGTCCGTCGACAATGTCCTCGCGCCATTTGAGTTTGCCTTCGGCGATCCACTGCGCGGCGTCGTGCAGGAATTTGTCCTGCTGCTGATCGACAAACTCGGTCTGGATAAACCCACGCACGGTCAGGCTCTTGGCGAGAATGTCATGCATCGTTGCAGGCAATCGGTCCGTCGTTGCTTCTTGAAGGGCGCCATCGTTGTAATGAGCGATCAGCCCGCACACGGGTATACGCGCAAAATCATTGAGCAGCGGTCGCACGGCATCCCAGACAGGTCCGGCGACGTTCTCAAAGTACACGTCGATACCATGGGGGCACGCCTTGGCCAGCTGTTCGGCAAAGTCCGCTGCGTGATGGTCAATGACCGCATCAAAGCCGAGTTCGTCTTTCACGAATGCGCACTTATCCGCTCCCCCGGCAATGCCCACGGCACGAGCACCGTGCAGGCGGGCGATCTGGCCGACCACTGAACCGACTGCACCGCTGGCGGCTGCGACGACTACGGTGTCGCCGGGTTTGGGTTTGCCGATATTGAGCAGGCCAGCGTAGGCCGTGAAGCCCGGCATGCCCAGCACGCCGAGGGCGGTGGTCAGCGGTGCGACGCCTGGGTCCAGGCGGCGCAGGTCTTGTCCGTCAGACAGCGCGAAGCGCTGCCAGCCGGCGTAGGCCAATACGATATCGCCTGCGTGCCAATCGGCGTGACGTGAGTGCTTGATACGCGCCACGGTGCCGCCGACCATCACCTCACCGATGCCCACCGGCTCGGCATACGATTTGGCTGCACTCATGCGCCAGCGCATGTAAGGGTCGAGAGACAGGTAAAGGTTTTCCAGCAGCACCTGTCCATCGTTCTGCTCGGGGATCGGTGCGTACTCAAGGCGGAAATCGCTGGTTTTCGGGCGACCTTCGGGGCGAGCGGCCAATACGACGCGGGGGTTCTGGAGGTTATCCATGATGTTTCTACTCACTGATTGAACAGGCTGAGCAGCGTAGTCATACGATGGGTATCAAGGTAGGCTGATAGCGGTTGATTCAGAGTTATGCCAAACATGATATCCGACGCGTTCGAACCTTATTTGCTGCGCACCTTTGTCGCGGTGTGTCATCACGGCAGCCTCAGTGGCGCCGCGCAACAGGCGGGCAGGGCGCAATCGGCGCTGAGCGCGCAGATTCGCCGGCTGGAAGAATTGCTCGGGCAACGCCTGTTGCGTCGCACCGGGCGTGGCGTGGTGCCGACCACTGAGGGCGAACTGTTGCTCAGCTATGCCACACGCATCCTGGCGTTGGGCGAAACAGTGGCGACACGCTTGAAGGAGCGTACGGTAATGGGCACGGTGCGCGTCGGCCTGTCGGAAGACGTCGCCGTCTCAGCATTGCCAGCCGCCCTGGGCCGCTTACGCCGTGCCAGCCCCCACGTGCACATGGACATCACCGTGGACCACGGCGATGCACTTGCTGAACGCTGGCACGATGGTTTGCTCGACGTTGCCATTGGCGTGAGCTCGGTATTTGCCGCCGACCCCGTGCATACCTGGAATATGCCGTTGTATTGGGTGTGCGGGATCGATGACGAGATCGACCCGGCGTTGGCGTTGGATGTCATCGTGTACGCCGAACCTTGCGCGTGGCGGCGCCTGATGTTCGACGCGTTATTGACTGCCGGCCGCGATTTCCGTGTCACCGTCACCAGCCCGAATATCGGCGTGATCATGGCTGCCGTGGAAAGCGGCTTGGGCGTCGCGTTGTTGCCTGCCGAAAATATCCGCCCGGACACCATGCGCGTGATCGCACTGGGGCCCAACGGCAGCCCGGCGTTAAGCGTCAATTATGGGTTGTTCGCGGTACCGCGTCAGACCGACAGCATTCGCGCCACGGTCGAGTTGCTCAGCGAGAGTTTTCACCTGATGACGCAGCCAAGGGTAGGTGGCCTGGTCCCTTTCGATAAAGCCCACCCAACTCCCGCGCCAAACCGATAAAGCTCTCGTTTGGTCTGGTAAGCAGGCTTGCCCCGCGCTGGGCTGCGAAGCAGCCCTAAAACCATCCACCGCGTTCTGTCAGAGGGAATTGAGTGCTCTTGGTTGGGGCCGCTTCGCGCCCCAGCGCGGGGCAAGCCCGCTCACCACAAGCCACAGTCCCCATCAATGCATCTTGCTGTGATCCATCCCGTCCACGCCACGGGCCGGTGCCTTCACTTCAATCGCCTGCTTCTCGCCCTTGGCGTTTTGCACAGTCAGGGTCAGCGGCACTTGGTCGCCTTCCTTGATCTGGCCGGTCAGGCCCATCAGCATCACGTGGTAGCCGTTGGGGTCGAGGGACACGGCCTTGCCGGCGGGCAGGGCTACCGAACCCACCGGGCCCATGCGCATCACGTCGTCCTTCATGCTCATTTCATGGATCTGCACGTTCTTGGCCACCGGCGAGGCCACGCTCAGCAGTTGGCTGTCGCTGTCGGCGGTGACGGTCATGAACGCGCCGCTGGACGGCTGGCCCGGCACGGTGGCGCGTACCCAGGCGTCGGTTACTTGCACCTGGGCGCTGGCGTGGGCGGCAAGGCCCAGCAGGGTCAGACCGATGAGGGTGCGTTTGAGGTGTTGAACGGCAGTCATTAGCAGACCTCCATGACGGTGAGCAGGTCTTCTGCGCACTCTTTAGCGGTAAGGGATGCCTGCAGGCCCAGGCGCAGGTTGCCACGGGTGTCGAACACGAAGCTGGTGGCGGTGTGGGACAGTGTGTAGGTGTCGCCGGCGGGGATCTTTTCATAAAAGATCCCGAATTCCTTGGCGGCCACGGCGATTTCTTCCGGGGTGCCGTACAGCGCTTCGAAGCTCGGATCGAAGGCTTTGACGTACTTGTCGAGAATCTCGGGGGTGTCGCGTTCCGGGTCCAGGGTGATGAACACCACCTGCATGATTTCGCCGTCGCGGCCCATCAGCTTCTTGGCCTGCGCGGCGCGCGCCAGGGTGGTCGGGCACACGGCCGGGCATTGGGTGAAACCGAAGAACACCACCGGCATCAGGCCACGGAACGAACTCAAGGTGACGGTTTCGCCGTCGGTGTTCTTGAGCTTGAAGGTACGGCCCATGATCTTGTCGCTCAGGTCCTTGCCGTACTTGAAGTTCAGCTTGGGGCTGTAGTCACAGCCGCCCAGCAGGCTGCCCAGGCCCAGCAGGCCCATTCCGGTCAGCACTTTGCGGCGGGTGAATAAGGTACTCATCAACTGTGCATCCTGTGAAACGCCTGCATTGCTCTGGATCAATACGTCAGGCTTTGAGGGCGCCCAGTCTACCAACCCTGGGAAGTGCACGTAATCTGCGACGTTCTGCCACAGGGGCCTGCGACACTTCATCCTTTGGCGGCTCTGGTGGTAGAGTCGCTGCCATGAAATTGAGCCACCCCGACCGTTCCCTGATTGCCTGGGCCCTGTACTTCTGCGTGCTGATGAACCTGTTCGTCTGCGGTTTGGGGCATGGGCAGATGATGGGCCAGGAACTGAATGGCATCGGCGGGGCGTTCTGTTCGGTGGACGGCAAGCCGGCACCACTTTCCGACAAAGGGTTGGGCAGCCCGTCTTCCAGCAACATCTCGAACTACTTTGCTTGCCCGGTCTGCAACGCCTTGACGGTTGCGCTGGTGTTTCTGGTGGGTCTCGCCTGGCTGTTGGGCCTGCGGCAAACCCCTCGACCCGCTTACGAGCGGCGCAACAAGGCGCCACCGCGTTATTCCTGGCCTTCGGCCAACCCTCGCGCTTCCCCCGCTTTCTGACGTATGCCTTGGGCCTCCCGTGATCGGGCGGCATTCCATCGTCATGACTGTGAGTGCGTTTCATGAACCACCTGTTGCCCGCAGGCGCCAGCCGCCTGGTCAGCAAGGCGTCCCGCCGCCTGCACGCGGAACCGGCGCCGCCTGAATACCCGAGTAATTCCCGCAGCTTCGTGCACCTGGATGCGCGGTTGTTGCCGTATTGGCACACCCTGTTCGATATCTGCCCGGCGCTGCTCAAGCTGGATCCGCCTGAAGGATTGAACCTGTTTCGCAGCTTCATGACCTGGGCCTATCGCAACCGGCCGCCGCTGGATTGGACCTATCACCTGAATGTCTGCCGTTGGCTGCTGGGCTCGCCGTATCGGTCGCAGATCGACGACGAGCCGATCGAGGCGTTCATGGCGGCGGCTGCGGCGTGTTGGGTCAATACGGATGAAAGTCAGGCCCAGGGTGTGGCCCTGGCGTGGCAATCGTCACGGGTTGTCGATTGGAAAGACGGCCGGTCTGCAGGGGCCGAACAGCAGGCGTTGCCGCCGCCGCCGCCCTGGGATTTCGCCTGGTGCCCGTTAAAGGCGCCGGGTGGTTTCAGTGGGTGGTTGTCGGTGCCTTGAGAGGCTGTTGAATCCATTGCCCGGCGCCGGATTGGGCTGGTCTAGCTGCGCTACTTGCCGGTACTGGCCGAGCCTTTCGACTCTTCCTTTGGCACGTTGCTGACCCTCAAGCATGATCCCCATGCACCCGGCGGAAATGCTCGGTGATGACTGGTATGAACACGGCGACTGGGGGCTGACGCCCGCGCCGCCGGGAACGGATGAGCCGTCAACTGCCTGAGCGAGGTTTTTGCTGAGTTTCTTTTGGCTGGCGGTCGGCAGGTTTAGCCGGCTTGCTCGGCTGCTTTGCCGGTTCTTTGGTTTTCTTGTCGCTGTCGGAGGGGCTGCTGGGGTAGGTTCCCGGCGGCAGTGCTGAACCGGCAGCGCTGTCGCCACTCAAGGCGCTAGCAGCCGGTTCGGGATTATCGCCAAATGCGGCGTAGGCGGGGCCTGCGAGCAGAGCTGACAGGCCGACTATAAGTAAAATCCTTTGGGGCAATCTGGTCTTCATGATGCAATCCCCTATCGTGATGCATCAAGAGCCTGAGTTTCCTCCAGGCTCGGGTCATGCCTCGATCAGGCCGCCATTGGCTTGGTCGACTGCAATTTTTTATGCGCCGCTTTCATCGCTTCCATTTCAGCGCCCAACTCTTCAAGCAACGCTTTGCCCAGCAGTTTTTTCGCCTGCGGGAACATCTCGGTTTCTTCTTCCTCGATGTGGTGTTCCAGCAGCTCCTTGACCACTTTTACGCGACCGGAAAACTCCGTAGTCGAAGGTTCGGTCTGTTTCAGATCCGGCAGTACCAAGGAATCGACAGTGCGGTGCTCCTCTTTGGCTTCGTGATACATGATGTCCTGCTCCTTGCCACCGGCCTTCCTGAACGCCGGGTAAAGAATTTCCTCTTCGAGCTTGGTGTGCAGGCTTATTTCCGCTTCCAGCTTGGCCAGCAGCTCAGTGCGTTTTTTAACGCCGCGTTCGGTGGATTCACTCAATTGAGTCAACAGGGCCTTCACGCGTTCGTGGTCGGCTTTGAGCAGGTCAATGGCATTCATGGGTGACACCTCACGGGAATATTCAGGGCATGTCGAAATGCATGCCTCGTCCCGTATTCAGGTGCATCAGTTGTACCAACTTGAGCTGTTTTTGATTCATCAAGTAATTCAATGGCCTACGATAAGCTGAAGGTGAAGCGTGTCGTGCAGGTTGCATGGTGTTGCCTGTGACACGTTGCATTCCACAACCCGGGTCAGTTGACGCAAATTTTAATGAACCCTCGCAGCCATGGCTTGACCTAATGCATACGACCTAGGAGGTGAAGCATGGAAATTCAATACATCTGGATCGGGTTGGCGGTGATTCTGCTGCTCTTGGAACTATGGGCCATCAATATCGTACTGCGCAGCACGGGGGGCTGGGAGTCGAAAGGATTGTGGCTGGTCATTCTGATTTTTGTGCCGTTGTTTGGGCTTATCGCCTGGGCGATGTTCGGGCCCAAACGCGAGATGCCCGAGCAGCGTAAAAGTTGAGTCAGGCCTGAATAGACAACAGGCGCCATTGCGGCGCCTGTTTTCGTTCTGCTCGGAGTCAGCCGGCTACAGCTTTGGCGATTGCCTCGCTGAACGCTGACAAGTCGTCCGGTGTACGCGACGTGATCAACGTCCAACCATTGGCCTGGCATTCCTTGACATCGGCGTCGACCCAGCCTGCGGCGCCGGCGTTTTCCAAGTCGATACGTACACTTTTATAGGAGGTCAGGGTCTTGCCCTTGATCACACCGGCATCGATCAAGGCCCATGGCCCGTGACAGATTGCCGCCACGGTTTTACCCGCTTTGACGAACTCATTGATTAACGTCAGCGCCGCTGCATCCTGGCGCAAGGTATCCGCGTTAACGGTGCCGCCGGGGATCACGAGTGCATCGAACTCACTGCCCGATAGCTCGGACAGCGCCGCATCGGACTCGACCGTCTTGTCTTTCTCGGTATCGCCGACGAAGGTCTGGGTCGTGCCGCCTTTGCTGGAACCATGGGTCACTGTCGCGCCATAGCCGCGTAGTGTTTCCAGGGGCTTGAGCAGTTCATCGCGCTCGATGCCGGTGTTGGACGTGATGACCAGAATCTTCTTGCCGTTAAGGTTTGAACTCATGATCGAGTGTCTCCTGATGGGGGTGCGAAGGATGGGGTATGGGAGAGTTGATCCGGCCCGGGCGGCAAAGGTTTAAATTAATTTGCGCTTATTTCTTGGGTGGTTGGCGCGGTCAATTTCCTTGAACTATCCAAGGCTGAAGGCTTCTGCTGCATAGGTGCCCGATATTTCTGCGGGCATTCATTGATTGGAGAAACACCATGACTGCCGATAAGACCCCAGCCCCCATCAGCTCCGGAGAAGCTCAGCAGGGCACTGATAAAGCCACAAAAGGCCAGACCCTGGAGCGCCCAAATCCCAACACCGAAACCGTCGATAAAGTGCTGACGCCCACCTCGATCAAGGACACTGAGCGCCAGACCAATGCCATCAACGAGCAGGCCGCCAAGGCCGAGCGCAAGCTGGGCCATTAAACATGGCCCGTTCTATCACCGCGTTGGAGTTGGGCATCGAACTCAAACCCGACGATGATGACGGCCTCTTCAAGTGGTTTATCGCCAGCTTCCTGATGGGCAAGCGCATCCAGGCACCGATTGCCGCACAGGCCTACAAGGTGATCGTTGAAGAGCAGGGCCGCGACTCGGCGCGCAAGCTGCAGCACTGCACATCGCGTGAGTTGGTCGCCATGCTCGGGCGCGCGCATTATGTGCGCTATGACGAAACCACCGCGCAACGTTTGCTCGACCTCAGCGCCAAGTTGAATGCTGAGTACGCGGGAAAGATCACACATATGCGCAAGGCCAGCGAGAGCCGAGCGTCCTTCGAAAAGCGCCTTGGGGAATTCGATGGTGTGGGGCCCAAGACCATCGAGATTTTCATGCGCGATGCCGCCAAGGTGCTGTTTTGACGGCAACCCTGTTTGTGGGCTGTGCCGGCTGGAGTTTGCCGCGTGAGTACTGGGCAGCCTTTGCCGACAAGGGCACGCATTTGGAGCGTTATGCTTCGCGTTTCAATGCGGTGGAAATCAACAGTTCGTTCTATCGTCCGCACCTGGCGAAGACGTACGCGCGTTGGGCGCATTCGGTGCCGTCGGGCTTTGGTTTTTCGGTCAAGGTGCCCAAGCGCATCACGCATGAATTGCGCTTGCAGGGCTGCGAGGCCGCACTGGATGCGTTTCTCGGGCAATGCCTGCAACTGGGTGAAAAATTAGGTTGCCTGCTGGTGCAATTGCCGCCTTCGTTGAATTACGAACCGGTTGTTGCCAACGCATTCTTCACGGCGTTGCGCCGACGTTTTACAGGCGCTGTCGTACTTGAACCACGGCACGCGAGTTGGTTAACGGCTGAAGAGATGCTGCAGGATCTGCAGATCGGGCGAGTAGCTGCCGACCCGCCGGTCATCGAGGCGGGAAATGCTCCGGGCGGTTGGCAGGGCGTGCATTATTGGCGCCTGCACGGAGCACCGCGTATCTATCACAGTGGTTATGGGCCTGAACGCATTCAGGCGTATGCGCGTTTATTGAGCGCGTCTGTTGCGGCTGGCATTCCCACCTGGTGCATCTTCGACAATACCGCCAGCGGTTTGGCCACGCCCGACGCGCTGTCCCTACTCGACCTCCACGCGTAGCACTTCCAACCCTAGCTGCTCATACGCCTCCACACTTGGTACATGCCACTCGGTAATCAACGTGTGAATACGGCTGCACGGTGCCACCACAAAAGGCTCCACGGCACCGAGTTTGTCCGCCATGGTCACCGCTACCACATGGGAGGCGCTGTCGAGCAGAGCTTGTTTGACCGCCACTTCATCAAAATGCAGCGAGCTGATGCCCACTTGCGGATGCAGCGCGCACACGCCGGTGAACAGCAAATCGGCCTTGATGCCCTGGATCATGCGCACGGTTTCATGGCCGCTGGTGGACAGGGTCGCCGGGTTGAGCTGGCCGCCCGTGAGGATCACTTTCACATCGGGATGGTCGGCCAAGGCGATGGCGATCATGGGGGATGTCGTGACCACAGTGAGGCGAATCGAGCGCGGCAATGACTGGGCAATCTGCAGCGTGGTAGAGCCGGAATCGAACAGTACGATCTGCCCATCTTCCACACGGTCGGCGGCCAGCCGCGCAAGGTGACGCTTGGCTTCGTTGGTCTCGCCGACACGGGTGAAGAAGTCTTTGCCGGTGTCTTTGGGCCGGGGCAGGGCGCCACCGTGGACGCGTTGCAACAGGCCGGCGGCCGCGAGTTCGCCGAGGTCGCGGCGGATGGTGTCCTGGGACACGGCAAAGTGTTCCACCAGCTCCGAGGCGGTGACTTTGCCGTCGCGCTCCAGCAGCAATAGGATTTTCTGTTTGCGCAAAGAGGGCAAGTCGATGTCTTGATGAGTGCCGTGCATGTTTGTGCGCTTTTTTGCGGGTTTATGCGAGATTAGCCGTGCGGCTATATAAACGCAATGGCTGGTTGCGCAGCCGATGGGCGGTTACTCTCAGCATTCAGTTCAGGGAGAGGTGACCTAGATGTCGTTGATTACAACCATCGAAGATTTACGCAAGCTCGCGCAAAAACGTGTCCCACGGATGTTCTACGACTACGCTGACTCCGGCTCCTGGACTGAGAGCACTTACCGGGCAAATGAAAGTGATTTTGCCAGCATCAAGTTCCGCCAGCGGGTGGCGCGCAACATTGATGAGCGCTCGATCCGCGCCACGATGATCGGCCAGGAGATGGCCATGCCGGTGGCACTGGCACCCACCGGATTGGCCGGTATGCAGCACGCCGATGGCGAGATTCTGACCGCGCGCGCCGCCGCCGCATTTGGCCTGCGCTACACCTTGTCGACCATGAGCATCTGCTCCCTGGAAGACATCGCCGAGCACGTCGGCCAGCCGTTCTGGTTCCAACTCTATGTGATGCGCGACCGCGGCTTTATCGAACAACTGATCGAGCGGGCCAAGGCTGCCGGTGTGGATGCGCTGGTGCTGACCCTCGACCTGCAGATCCTTGGCCAGCGTCACAAGGATTTGATCAATGGCCTGTCGGCGCCGCCGAAACTGACTTTGCCGAATATCCTCAACATGGCCACCAAGCCGCGTTGGGTGATGGGCATGCTCGGCACTAAACGCCGGGGTTTCGGCAACATCGTCGGGCACGTGAAAGGCGTGGCAGACATGAGTTCGCTGTCTTCCTGGACCGCCCAGCAGTTCGATCCGCGCCTGAGCTGGGACGATGTGGAGTGGATCAAGAAGTGCTGGGGCGGCAAGTTGATCATCAAGGGCATCCTTGATGTAGAAGACGCTCGCCTGGCAGCGAACGCCGGTGCCGACGCGCTGGTGGTGAGCAACCACGGTGGCCGTCAACTGGACGGTGCGCCTTCGAGCATCAGCCAGTTGCCGGCGATTGTCGAAGCGGTGGGTGAGCGCATTGAGGTATGGCTCGACGGTGGTATTCGCTCCGGCCAGGACGTGCTCAAAGCGATGGCATTGGGCGCCAAAGGCACCATGATCGGCCGCCCGCATTTGTATGGTTTGGGTGCGATGGGCGAGGCGGGTGTGACCAAGGCGCTTGAGATCATCGCCCGTGAGTTGGACGTGTCGATGGCATTGTGTGGGTATAACGATATACGCGATGTGAATCGCGAGATTTTGTTGCCCGGTACATTTCCTGAAAGCGTTTACTGAGCAAAAAAAACGTAAAAATATAAAAAGAGTTGTCCACGAAAACCGTGGGTATCTCTGTGGATAACTTTGCGAGGCCCCGGCAGGGTTGGCGATTTCGGCAGAGGTTATTATTTGATCAACTTCTGTTTTGGCCCAGTATGGGCAGGGTTTGCGCTTGACACGCAAGCGCGAACCCAGTGCCGAAATACGCTTTTACGAGTCTGCGCTTCGACCTGTGGAGTGTGTGGCAACCTGGTCCGGCATCTTCGCGTGCATCAGTTTTTCCAGCGCCTGGCCATAGCTGCGACCGGCCAGGCTCATGCTGTTGTTATGGCTGGCACCGGGCACCAATAACAGCCGCTTGGGCTCCTGGGCAGCTTCAAACAATTGCTGGCTGAAACGCGGCGGCACGTAGCGATCATCAAGGCCATGCACCACCAGCAGCGGCATATGGATATCGGCAATCTTGTCGATGGAATCGAATTTCTGCGACAGCAACCATCGCACCGGCAACGAGGTATTCGCCACGGCCGTGGCCACATCTGCCAGCGACGTGAAGGTGGATTCGATCACCAGCCCGCGCACCGGCAGTGGAGTCTGTTTGCCCAGCTCGGCAGCCAGGTCGATGGCCACCGCGCCCCCCAGGGAATGTCCGTAGATCAGGCGTTTATTCGGGTCCGGTTGCAGCACCTGGAAACGTTCCCAGGCGACGCGCGCGTCTTCGTATACCGTGGTTTCCGAAGGCAGCTCGCCGTGGCTCTGGCCGAAGCCGCGATAGTCGATGGCCAGTACCGAATAACCCAGGGCGTGCAGTTGCTCGATGCGAAACAGTTGCCCGGTGAGGTTCCAGCGCACGCCATGCAGATAGAGGACCGCGGGCGCGTCTTTCTTGTCCGCCGGGTACCACCAGCCATGGATATTCTGTCCGGCTTTGAAACTGGCCGGCTTGAGTTCGAACTCTTGCACCGCCTTGGGCAAGCCGCTGTACCAGCTGGCGGTACCCGGCTCGATGCGAAATACCAGTTCGCGCTCCTTGTGTTGCAGCACCGCGCAGCCCACCGGCAGGCCAACGATCAACAACGCCATGCACACCATGGGAAACCAGCGCAGGCTCAGGCGCGAGAGAAAACGAGAGGACATGAAGGTTCCAGGAAAAAGGTGAAGCAGGGGTTTTACCAGATGGCCCAACCAGGCAGGAATTAATTCGACAGCCGTCAACGGGGATTGCTTGCAAAGTATTACAGCATTGAACAAGGCGCGCCGAGGTTGTTAGGGTGGGCGGCCCGAACAGGAGAGCAAGCACATGGATTTCACAGGCAAAACTGCAGTCATCACCGGCGGTGCACGCGGGTTGGGTCTCAGTTACGCACGGGCTTTGGCCCAGGGCGGCGCACGGGTGGTGATCAGCGATATCGGTGCCGACAATGCCGGCGCGGGCAGTGATGCCTCGGTGGTCCAGGCCGCGGCAGAAGCCTTGCAGGCCGAAGGCTTGAACGTGGTCGGCCACGGCGGTGACCTGTCCACGAACGCGGGCTGCGAGCAACTGATCGCCTACGCCATCGAGGCCTTCGGCCAACTCGACATCCTGATCCACAACGCCGGCTGGGTCGGTTACCAGACCATCGCCGACCTTGACGCCGCGTTCCTGCAACGCGCCATGGACATCAATCTCTACGCACCGCTGTGGTTGTGCAAGCACGCCTGGCCACACCTGCTGCGCTCATCTGCGCCGCGCATCATCCTCACCACCTCCGACCGCGCCATGTACGCACAGTATGAGCAGACCGGCCTGGTGGCCTACAGCGCGGGCAAGATGGCGCAACTGGGGATCATGAACGCGTTGAGCCACGAAGGTGCTGAGGCCGGGATCAAGGTCAATGCAATCTCACCGGTCGCCAAGACGCGCATGTGGGGCGTGACCGAAGAACCGGATGAACTCAAGCCCGACTGGGTGACGCCGGGCGTGCTGTTTCTCGCCTCCTCGCAGTGCGAGGACACGGGTTATATCCTGCGCGCCAGCAACGGCCAATTCACGGCCACGCGCTTCACCGAAAACCCAGGGGTGGACTACCCGCGCAACCTCGCACGGATCAAGGCGAGTAGCGCCGAAGCGGTCGCCGCTGCCTGGAACAGCATCAAGCAAACACAACCCTTTTCTTGAGAAACCCGAGCATGGACAACAGCCCCGTTCGCATCACCGCCGAAGAGACCCTCTCGGAAAACTGGTACCTGCTGAAAAAATACAGCTTCGACCTGCGCCGCCGCGACGGCAGCTGGCAAGCCCAGACCCGCGAGGTATACGACCGCGGCAATGGCGCGACCATCCTGCTGTACAACCGCGAGCAGCGCACGGTGTTGCTGATCCGCCAATTTCGCATGCCGACGTTCGTCAATGACTACCCCGGCTACCTGATCGAGGCGGCGGCCGGTTTACTCGACAACGCCAGTCCCGAAGAACGTATTCGCCTGGAAGCGGAAGAAGAAACCGGGTATCGCGTGGGGCATGTGGAGAAGATCTATGCGGCGTTCATGAGCCCGGGGTCGGTGACGGAGCGGATCCACTTTTTCATGGGTGAGTATCAGCCGGGGGATCGGGTGGGGAGCGGTGGTGGGCTGGAAGAGGAGGGTGAGGATATCGAGGTGCTGGAGCTGGGGTTTGAGCAGGTGCTGGGGATGGTGCAGAGCGGGGAGATTGTGGATGGGAAGACGATTATGCTGTTGCAGCATTTGGAGTTACGGATGTTGAAAGAAGGGTGGTGAGTTTGTTGGTTAGCGGGTGAACACGATCATTGTAGTGAGCAGGCGGTGCCGAATTAACTAAAAAAACCATTGCCTGGATTGGGGCCGCTGCGCGGCCCAACGCGAGCAAGCTCGCTTGCCACAGGAGTGGGTCTCGCTTTATTAAGCGTCGTTTAGTTTTTTTCATTTTTCATTTGGAGGATTCCATTTTTCAGTATTGATACAACATGTCTCAGCCAAGTGATTCCGTCGGGCCATTCGCTGCGATAATAATAATAGCAACCGATATCACTGAATAAGTAATTTTCGAGCTCTTGCTCTGTCGTTCCACTTCGCATTAGCTTATCTAGTTCTTCTTGCACTTCTAATAGCGTATCTTCAGATGATTCGGAGATGAAATATTTAATAACGTCGTCCGCTTTTTTGTGGTCATCAACCCAGTCTTGATTGAAGTAACCCGCAAGAAATTGCTGTAGTTCAGGATAGTCTTGATTCATGGGTTTGGAAATCCAGTATGAATTCGGTAGCCAGTATGCATTTTATGATCTCTACGGATTATCAGTTGAATTTCCTTTCCCGGAAGCGCTGTTGTGCTGTTCTTTTTAAAGCTCGTGCCTACGGGGTAGTTGGTTTTTTGAGTGATGACGGTTTGATTCTTTGTTCCCTTTAAAAATTTATCGATTTTTGCTTTGTTTTGATCCAGTACAGTCGATACTTCATGCTCTGCGCTGGCTCTGTCATGGAAAGTAGAGGCGGCTGGGATGTGTGGTTCTTGTTTCAAACGGTCCAACAATTGTTTGTCGCTTCTACCTATGTGCTTTTCCATTAAATGTCCTCCTGCCTTCTCATGTGCATCTAAACCTCCTCCCGGAACTATTACGCTATAGGGCCCTTCAGGACAGTTCGTGTTCTTACAGTTTAGGCCTAGAGGATCTATCCATCCGATTGGATTCTGCGCGTACTGATACGCGTTGATGCCTCCTGCCAGTTTCACCGGATCAGGCGTCAGGTAGCGACCGACATCCGGATTGTAGTAGCGATGACGGTTGTAGTGCAGCCCACTTTCTTGGTCGAAGTATTGGCCTTGGAAACGAAGCGGATTGTCCACTTTTCCGATGTCGAGACGGCTGATTTCGCCGTAGGCGCGGTAATGGGCGGACCAGACGATTTCGCCTTTGGTATCGGTAAGTTCCTGCGGCGTACCGAGGTGGTCGAGTTGGTAGTGGTAGGCCTTGGTTTCCTTTGGACCAAAGCCTTCCAGCAGTGCCAGCGGCCGGAAGCTGTCGGGCTCGTAGAGGTAACTGCGGTGGCGATCCGTCTGGTGTTCGGCGATGAGTCTGTCGCCTTGCCAGAAGAACTCGGTAGTTGTGCTATCAACGGTCTTGCTGATGCGCCGCCCAAACGGATCGTAGCGATAGCTAGCGGTCTGGCCGTTGGGTTTTTTGATGCCGATCAGGCGGTGCTGGCAGTCGTAGCGGTATTCGGTGACGAGTTGATGGCCTTTGCCACGCCGTTCGCGGATAAGGTTGCCGAAGGCGTCGTAGTCGTAGTGATGGTCGCCTTGGATCATCAGCCGATTGCCCGCCACGATGTCGGGGCCGGGGCGGTTTTGCATGAGCAGGTTGCCGGCCGGGTCGTGGGCAAAGCGTTCTTGCTCGCCTTGCGAGTGGTTGGCGCGGGTGAGGCGGTTTAGTGGGTCGTAGTGGTAGTGGTGGTCGCCTTTGCGGGTGTCGAGCAGGCGGGTGAGGTTGCCGGATTTGTCGTAGTCGTAGTGGCGTTGGTAAAGCGTATGTTGCTCTTGGGTGACGGCGTGGGCGTGCAGGCGTTGTTGATCGTCGTAGTGGTAGTGGCTGATCAGTTGGCCTTGTTGGCGTTGGTGTTCCTGGCCGGTTTTGAACAGGTGGGATGTCAGTAACGCGCCGTTTAACTCGACGGTGGCGAGGTGGCCACCTTTGGTGTGGTTGAACACCAGGCGGTTGTTGTCCGGCAGACGTAGGTTTTGCAGTTGACCGCAGGCGTCGTAGCCATAGCGCAGCGTGCCCCAGCCTTGGTGTTCGGCGGTGAGGCGGTTTTGGCTGTCGTACTCGTAGGCCAACGCCCAGTGGCCATCCTCGACGCTTAAGAGATTGCCCTGACGGTCGTAGGCGTAATCGACCAGGTTGCCGTCGGGCAGGGTTTTTCTTACGAGGCGTCCGGCGTAGTCGCGCTCGTAACGGGTAACTAACTGACTGCCGTCATCGCCGTGTTCGGTCTTTTCCTGCAGGTTGCCGTTGAGGTCGTAGAGGTAAGCTGTGCGCTGGCCGTCAAAGCCGGTTTCCTGCTGGATCAATCCATTGGCGTGATACTGGAGTCGGTAGGTTTCGCCCAC
>NZ_RXYG01000020.1:0-77043 GCF_003970195.1 Pseudomonas sp. C 49-2 | reverse complement strand
GTCAACGATGATGCAAAAAAACGGGATACACACCAACGTATCTACGATGCGAAGCGAGTCGCTCTTGATCTTGATCTTGATCTGAGGCGCCCCGTCAAACACGCTGGCCGAACGCAGGCTTGAATCCGTGGGTAACCCGGCAGGACGCCGGGTTAGCCGCGCTGGGCCAAGGATGGCCCATCGCGGCGGCCCACGGATTCAAGCCGGAGTGAGGGCACACCGAGCCTAAGCGAGGTGCCGAGTGTTGGGGCAAGAGCGTTTTGCTTACTTTTGCTCTTTTCAAAAGTGACCCGCCGTAAGGGCGGAACCAATACCAGCCATCACCCAAACAACGGATATACCCCCAAATAACGGACATGCCCCCAAATCAAAACGCCAACTTATAACCAATGGCCATCAACATAACCGCCAAGCAAGGCCGCAACACGCCATCAGGCAGTTTGCCCGTCATATGGCTACCCACATAGATCCCCGGCAACGACCCCATCAACAAAAACCCCAACAAATGCCAGTCCATATTCCCCATGCTGGCATGCCCCAACCCCGCCACCAGGGTCAACGGCACAGCATGCGCAATCTCAGTCCCCACCAACCGCCGCGTCGCCAGAAACGGATACAAAATAAACAAAGCCACCGTCCCCAGCGCACCCGCACCAATGGACGTCAGCGCCACCATGGTGCCGAGGATCGCCCCCGTCACCACCGTCAACACATTCAAATTCCGCGGGCTCATGTGATAGCTGTCACCCGCATGGCGCTGGGCAAACCCCAACAGGCTCTTCTTGAACAGAATCGCCAATGCAGTCAGCAACAACACCACCCCAAGCGCCTGCTTGATCACCGCATTCATCACACTGGGATCAGTATGCAAACTGGCCAGAAACCACAAGGTCAACAGCACCGCAGGCACGCTGCCCAGGGTCAGCCAGCCAGTAATGGTCCAATCGATATTCTTGTTCTTGCTATGCACCAGCACGCCACCGGATTTGGTGATGGCGGCATACAACAGGTCAGTGCCCACGGCGGTGGCCGGGTTGATACCGAACCACAACAGGATCGGCGTCATCAGCGACCCACCACCCACACCGGTCATGCCCACGATAAAACCAACGATCAGGCCCGCCACCACAAAACCAAAATTACCCACATCCATTCCAGCTACCTGCGGCCTTATAAATTTCTGGCCGCAGGATAGCGATTTTTCTTATAACGACTTATATCAATATGATCTGACTTTATGCCTTTTAGCTCAGTCGATGACAGACATACGCTTGGGTTTGATACGGAAAGGCCACGGTGTCGCGCCCCTTCAGTGAAGGATGCGTGTCGATCAGCGCCTGCAGTTGCGCGGTCACCACAGCCTTGGACGCCTCCGGCAGCGCAGCAATAAAGCTCACGGAGAGAAAGCGATCCATGATCACCTCCTGAGGGCTGCCCACATGACTGTAGGGAAAACAGGTCATTTCAGGCTCGGAAAAATACTCGCCAGTGAAGGCCTCACGCCAACGCCCCGTATGAAAACGCGGCGTATCACCCTCGTACGGAGTAATGATGTCAGTGATGGCGGCGACCCAATCCACCGACTCATCCCGCACATTCCACACTAGGCCCAGTCGGCCGCCGGGCTTGAGCACGCGATGGATTTCCGCCAGCGCGGCCTCGGTGGAGAACCAGTGGAACGCCTGGGCACACACCACCGCGTCAGCGCTGGCGGCCGGCAGCGGGATGGATTCAGCCGTGCCATTGACCAGGCGCACATCGGGCAGCAGCTTGGTCAACTGCGCGCCCATCGCCGCCACCGGCTCGACGGCAATCAAGGTCGGCGCCAGGGTGCTGAGCAAGCGGGTGAATTTGCCAGTGCCGGCGCCCAGGTCGATCACACTGGACAGCGCGTCGAGGTGCAGTGTGTCGGCGAGCCAGCCCGTAAGTTGTCTTGGATAATCCGGCCGACCTTGGGCGTAGGTGACGGCCTGGGTCGAAAAACCCTGTTGAGCAGACGTGTGAACACCAGTCATTGCCAATCTCTCCTCGGGTAAAGCGGGGGCACAGTGTGCGCCCTCTCACCTTAATTTTCTAATCGCTGCATCCAATCGCGCAGGCCCTGGGTAGTCCTTTCAGAACCCCCGCTGTTTGACTGAAATGGAGAAGTACCCATGAACGCTAAAGCACTGTTCTGCCTCACCGCCCTGCTCGCTGCCACCCCCGCAGCTTTCGCCCAGACCGGCTTGCCCGACAGCATCAAGGTGCCGGACGGCCATAAGGTGGCGATGGAAACCACCGGCGTCGGCGAAATCACCTACGAATGCCGCGACAAAGCCAACGCCGTCGGCCAGACCGAGTGGACCTTCGTCGGGCCCAAGGCCGTGTTGAATGACCGCAGCGGCAAGCAAGTCGGCACTTACTTCGGCCCGCCGGCCACCTGGCAGGCCAAGGACGGTTCGAAAATCACCGGCACCCAGTTGGCCGTGGCGCCATCCGGTGCGGGCAACCTGCCGTATCAACTGGTCAAGGCCAACCCCGCCGAAGGCAAAGGCGCGATGAGCGGCGTGAGTTACATCCAGCGCGTGGCCCTCAAGGGCGGCGTGGCGCCGAGCAGCGAGTGCACCGCAGCCAACAAAGGCAAGCAGGAAGTGGTGAAGTACCAGGCGGATTACATTTTCTGGGCGGCCACCTGAGTAAAGTCGTCTACGCTGCCCCCCATGCCGATCATTGGGGGGTAGCCATCCGTGTTTGATTACGAAGCCTGTCTGCAGGCTTGCGCCCGTGGCAATCAACGCGCCTTGCGCCAGCTCTATGAGCAGGAAAGCAGCCATCTGCTCGGCGTGGCGCTGCGCATCGCCAGGGACAAATCCCTGGCCGAAGACATCGTGCATGATGCGTTTATCAAGATCTGGCGAGGCGCCGGTAGTTTTGACCCCAGTCGCGGCTCGGCCCGTGGCTGGGTGTTCAGCGTGACCCGGCACCTGGCGCTCAACGTGGTGCGTAACCATTACCGCGAAGTGCCTTTGGGCGACGAACACGAGCAAGTCGCCGCAACCGAAACCTTTGAATTCAGTGCGCGCTCGGGACAGGTCCACACCTGCCTGGAGCAACTCGACCCGGCCCGTCGCACGTGCATCCTGCATGCCTATGTCGACGGTTATTCCCACAGTGAAATCGCCCAGAAACTCGACACCCCGTTGGGGACCGTCAAGGCCTGGATCAAACGTAGCCTCGCCGCGCTGCGGGAGTGCATGGCATGAACGACCCACTGGACGAACTGGCCAGCGAATACGTGCTGGGCACCTTGCCCGGCGAACAACGCGCCGACGTCGAACAACGCCTCAAGCACGATGCCGACCTACGCGCTGCGGTGGACGCCTGGGAGCAACGCCTGTTGCCGCTGACCGCCTTGGCGGAACCCGTACCGCCCTCCTCTGAGCTGTGGCGGCGTATCGAACGTAACATCGCCAGTGCCCGCACGCACTGGTGGGACCTGCTGGCCGTGTGGCGCGGCCTGGCCGGTGCGGGGCTTTTGACCACGCTGGTGCTGGCCGGGTTGCTACTGACCCGCCCGCCCACTGCCGACCCAAGCTTCGTGGTAGTGCTGGTCGCGCCGCAAAGCCAGGCACCGGGCTGGGTGATCCAGGCCAGCAATGATCAGCAGATTCAGCTGATCCCGCTGGGCGTGATGGAAGTGCCGTCCGACAAGGCCCTGCAGTTCTGGACCAAGGGCGACGGCTGGCAAGGGCCAGTGTCCCTCGGCCTGGTCAAACCGGGCCAGACGCTGTCGGTGCCGCTGGACAAGCTGCCGCCGCTCACGCAAAACCAGCTGTTCGAACTGACCCTGGAAGACCCGCGTGGGTCGCCGACCGGTAAGCCCACTGGGCCGATTCAGGCAATCGGCCGCGCGGTGAAGGTGCTCTGATCAGGCGACGGTGGGCAACCACACGCGAAACCGCGCACCACCCAGCGGTGAAGCCAACGCCGTCAGGCTGCCGCCCTGGGCTTCCAGGGCGCGCCGGCTGATGGCCAGGCCCAGGCCGAAACCGCCGGTGGCGCGGTCGCGGCTGCGGTCCAGGCGGTAGAACGGTTCGAAGATGCGCTCGCGCTGGTCCACAGGGATGCCGATCCCGTCGTCGTCCACCCAGATTTCACAGCCCTTGGCACACACCTTCACGCCGACCTGGATACGCTTGTCGCAGTAACGCGTGGCATTGCGCAACAGGTTCTGCAACGCGCGGGCGGTGAGGCGTGGGTCGAGGCTGAAGCGCTCCACGGCGCAGTCGAGCGCCACGTCGATGACGATCTCGGGGTTTTCCAATTCGTCATCGACGCTGCCGAGCACGCTGTCGATGAATTCATCGAGGACCACTTCGACCCGCTCCGGCAACTGCGCCGGGTTCTGCAGGCGGCTGTAGGACAGCAACTCCAGCACCAGCTCATCCAGCTCGCGGATATGCGCTACCAGGCTTTGCAGACGTTCGCGACTGGCTTCGGGCAAGTCTTCGGACAATGCCAGGGCCAGGCCGAAATCCAGGCGCGTCAGCGGCGTGCGCAGTTCGTGAGAGACCGCATTGAGCAGGTCGCGTTGCTGATTGAGCAGGTGTTCGATGTCGTCGGCCATGGTGTCGAACACCGTGGCCAGGCTGCCGATGTTGGAGCTTGGGGGAATGTGTGTGCGTTCGCTCAGATTGCCCTTGCCTAATTGGGCTGCGGTGTTTTTCAGGCGTTCCAGATCACGCCAGTGGGGGCGCAGCCACATCAGCAGACAGGCCAGTAACGCAGCCACGATCAACACATTGATCGCCCAGTACAGCACGTTCATGTCGAGTGGGTCGGGCGGTATGGTCAGCTTGACTGCGAACTGCTCGTTGACCGGCGAGCTGATTTCGGTCATCCAGCCCCACTCCCCCAAGCGCACGACCGACTTGCCCTGCTCCAGCAGTTGTTCTTCCTCCGGGGTGTAACTGGCGTCCTGGCGCAGCAGTAATTGCACTTTCAGCGGTGCAAAATCGCGCCCCAGTTGCTCGGTCACCTGTGACCAGCGCTCTACCGGCGCCCGCAGGTATTGCTTGACGATCAGCTTCTGCTGGCCGCGGGTCTGCTCGATGTTGTAGTTCATGTAGCGGTGTTCGAACAGCTGGATCACCAGCGAGGGAATCAGGTAGATCGCCAGACTGTAGGTGACGATGGTGATCAGGTAGAGCCGCAGCAGTACTCTGAACATGGCTCAGCATTCCCACTCGGAACGGCTGAAGAGGTAGCCCTTGCCCCACACCGTCTTGATCTTGCGCGCTTCACCGGCATTGTCGTCGAACTTGCGGCGCAGCTTGGAGATGGCCACGTCCACCGAGCGGTCGGTGCCATTGAACTCGATACCGCGCAGGCGTTGCAGGATCTGGTCACGGCTGAGAACTTCGCCGGCATGCCGGGCGAGCACCACCAACAGGTTATATTCGCCGCTAGACAACTCCACCGGCTGCTCGCGCCAGGTCACCGTGCGCTCCGACAAGTCGATGCACAGGTTGCCCATGATGATCTGGTCATTGGCCACCTGGGGTTCGGACAGACTGCTGCGCCGTAACAACGTACGCACCCGCGCCAGCAATACCCGTGGCTCACAGGGCTTGGTCACGTAGTCGTCGGCGCCCATTTCCAGGCCCAGCACCTGGTCGTGGCTGTCATCGCGGGCGGTGAGCATCAAGATCGGCAGCCCTGCCGAGTCGGCGCGTAGCAGGCGGCAGACTTGCAGGCCGTCGAGGCCTGGCAGCATCAGGTCGAGGATCACCAGGTCCGGCGGGTTCAGGCGCGCGCGTTCACGGACGTGGTCACCACGGCTGAGCACGCTGACGTGGTAGCCATTGCGTTCCAGGTAGCTGGCAATCAGCTCGGAGAGTGCGGCGTCGTCTTCCACCAGGAGGATGTTGGGCATGGTGTTTCCAAATAATGCGGTTTGTTGGTGTGTTGCAGGATTGTGCAAGGATATACGCCCCCGGCGCCCCGCGCGCCGCACCTTACATTTCTTCACAGACGAGCTACACAGCTTCACAGCACCACGGCGCAGGTGACTTTAGGATGCGCCAGTCAATATTGGGATAAGAGCATGTCGAAGAATCTGTTTGCGCCATTTTGCCTGCTGGCCCTCACCTTGGCCCTGAGCGCATGTGGCGACTCCGCCGCCGAAGCGCCAGAAATGCCCCTGGCCAAAGTGCGCGTCGAAACCCTTGAAGCAAAGCCCCTGGCCATTACCAGCGAATTGAGCGGGCGTATTGCCGCGCCGCGCATCGCCGAAGTACGTGCACGGGTAGCCGGCGTGGTGATGCAACGGGTGTTCAAGGAAGGCCATGACGTGAAACAGGGCGACGTGCTGTTTCGCATCGACCCCGCGCCGTTCAAGGCCGACCTCGACAGCGCCCAGGCCAACCTGAGCAAGGCCGAGGCCGATGCCTTCAAGGCGCGCCTGCAGGAACAGCGCTACAGCCAATTGGTGGAAGGCAATGCCATCAGCGGCCAGGACTACGACAACGCCCGCGCCGCCGTGCGCCAGACCAACGCCGAAGTCGCCGCCAACAAGGCCGCTGTCGAACGCGCCCGTTTGAACCTGGGCTACGCCACCGTGACGGCGCCGATTTCCGGGCGTATCGGCCGTGCGCTGGTGACCGAGGGCGCACTGGTTGGCCAGAACGAGGCCACGCCGCTGGCGCTTATCCAGCAACTGGACCCGATCCACGCCGACTTGACCCAGTCCACCCGCGAGCTGAACGACCTGCGCCGCGCCTTCCGTGCCGGCAGCTTGAAGCAGGTCGGCCAGGACCAGGCCAAGGCCACGCTGATCGAAGACGACGGCAGCCTCTACCCGCTGCCGGGCAAGTTGCTGTTCGCCGAGATCAGCGTCGACCCCGGCACCGGGCAGATCATCCTGCGCAGCGAGTTCCCCAACCCTGACCTCGACTTGCTGCCCGGCAGTTTTGTGCGGGTGCGCCTCGAACAGGCCGTCGACAAACAAGGCCTCAGCGTGCCGCAACGCGCCATCACTCGTGACAGCGCCGGTATCCCGATGGTGTTGCTGCTGGACGCCGAGCAGACCGTGAGCCAGCAGCCGGTGGAGCTGGGTGCGGTGATCAATGACCGCTGGATCGTCAGCAGTGGCCTCAAGCCCGGCGACCGTATCGTCGTCGAAGGCCTGCAACACGCGCGCCCCGGTGAAAAAGTTGAAGTGGACGACAGCCCGCTCGTAAAGGAATAACCCGCCATGCCGCAGTTCTTTATTGACCGCCCGATCTTCGCCTGGGTGGTCGCCCTGTTTATCCTGCTGGCCGGTCTGCTGGCAATCCCGCAACTGCCGGTGGCGCAGTACCCCAACGTGGCGCCGCCGAAAGTCGAGATCTATGCGGTGTATCCCGGTGCGTCGGCGCAGACCCTGGATGAAAGCGTGGTGAGCCTGATCGAGCAGGAGCTCAACGGCGCCGATCACCTGTTGTATTTCGAGTCCCAGAGCAGCCTCGGTTCGGCCACCATCACCGCCACCTTCCAGCCGGGCACCAACCCGGAAATGGCCCAGGTGGACGTGCAGAACCGCCTCAAAGCGGTCGAGCCGCGCCTGCCGCAAGCGGTGACCCAGCAAGGCTTGCAGGTGGAGAAAGTCTCCGCCGGTTTCCTGCTGCTGGTGACCCTCACCTCCAACGACGGCAAGCTCGATGACGTGGCGCTGAGTGATTACCTGGCGCGCAACGTGATGAACGAACTCAAGCGCCTCGACGGTGTGGGCAAGGCCCAGCTGTATGGTGCCGAGCGCGCCATGCGCATCTGGATCGACCCGCAGAAATTGATCGGCTTCAACCTGACGCCGGCCGACGTGAACGCCGCGATCAGCGCGCAGAACGCCCAGGTTTCGGCCGGCAGCATCGGCGATTTGCCGGGCACCAACACCCAGGAAATCACGGCGGCGATCCTGGTCAAGGGCCAGCTTTCAACGCCAGCCGAATTTGCCGACATCGTGCTCAAGGCCAACCCCGACGGCTCGACCGTGCGCATCGGCGATGTGGCGCGGGTGGAAGTCGGCAGCCAGGAATACCAGTTCTCCACCCGCCTGAACGGCAAGCCGTCCACCGCCGTCAGCGTGCAATTGTCGCCCGGCGCCAATGCGCTGAGCACCGCCACCCTGGTGCGGGCAAAGATGGACGAGCTGTCGCGCTACTTCCCGGCCAACGTGGAGTACAAGATCCCGTATGACACCTCGCCGTTCGTCAAGGTCTCGATCACCAAGGTGGTCTACACCCTGCTCGAAGCGATGGCACTGGTGTTTGCGGTGATGTTCCTGTTCCTGCAGAACGTGCGCTACACCTTGATCCCGACGCTGGTGGTGCCGATTGCCCTGATGGGCACCTTTGCCACCATGCTGTTGCTGGGCTTCTCGATCAACGTACTGACCATGTTCGGCATGGTACTGGCCATCGGCATCCTGGTGGACGACGCCATTGTGGTGGTGGAGAACGTCGAACGCATCATGGCCACCGAGGGTCTGTCGCCCAAGGAAGCGACGAAAAAAGCCATGGGCCAGATCACCGGGGCCATCATCGGTATTACCCTGGTGCTGGTGGCGGTGTTCCTGCCGATGGCGTTCATGGCCGGTTCCGTGGGGGTTATCTACCAGCAGTTCTCATTGTCGATGGCCACCTCGATCCTGTTCTCGGCGTTCCTCGCCCTGACCTTGACCCCGGCCCTGTGCGCCACCTTGCTCAAGCCGATCGCCAAAGGCGAACACCATGCCAAGGGCGGTTTCTTTGGCTGGTTCAACCAGCGCTTTGAAAGCCTCACCGACCGCTATGAAGGCTGGGTGGCGTATGCCCTCAAGCGCAGCGGGCGTTACCTGTTGATCTACCTGGTGCTGCTGGTGGGCCTGGGCTGGATGTTCAGCCGCCTGCCCTCCTCGTTCCTGCCGGTGGAAGACCAGGGCTACACCATCACCGACATCCAGTTGCCACCGGGTGCGAGCAAGAACCGCACGGTGCACGTGGCCGAGCAGATCGAAGCGCACAACGCCGAGGAACCTGGGGTGGGCGACACCACCATGATCATGGGTTTCAGTTTCTCCGGTTCCGGGCAGAACGCCGCGCTGGCGTTTACCACGCTCAAGGATTGGTCGCAGCGCAGCAGCGATGATTCGGCCTCGTCGATTGCCGACCGCGCCAACATGGCCTTCAGCGAGCTCAAGGACGCGGTTGCCTACGCGATCCTGCCGCCGCCGGTGGACGGCCTGGGCACGTCCAGCGGCTTCGAGTTCCGCCTGCAAGACCGGGGTGGCGTCGGCCATGCCGCACTGATGGCGGCGCGTACCGAATTGCTGGCCGCCGCCGAGAAAAGCCCGATCCTGGCCAACGTGCGCGAAAGCGCCCTGGCCGAAGCGCCGCAAGTACAGCTGGAAGTGGACCGCAAGCAGGCCAACGCACTGGGCGTGTCCTTTGCGGACGTGGGTAACGTGCTGTCCTCGGCCATCGGTTCGGCCTATATCAACGACTTCCCCAACCAGGGCCGCATGCAGCGGGTGGTGGTGCAGGCCGAAGGCGACCAACGCAGCCAGGTGGCGGACTTGATGAAAATCAACGTGCGTAACAATGCCGGCAAGATGGTGCCCCTGTCGTCCTTTGTCGAAGCCAAATGGACCCAGGGCCCGACCCAGCTGACGCGCTATAACGGCTACCCGGCCATCGCGATTTCCGGCGAAGCGGCACCGGGACACAGCACTGGTGAGGCGATGGAGGAGATCCAGCGCCTGGTCAGCCAGTTGCCGGCAGGTTTGGGCCAGGAATGGACCGGTTTGTCGTTACAGGAACGCCTGTCCGGCTCCCAGGCGCCGTTGCTGCTGGGCTTGTCGCTGCTGATCGTGTTCCTGTGCCTGGCGGCGCTGTATGAAAGCTGGTCGATCCCCACCTCGGTGTTGCTGGTGGTGCCGCTCGGTGTACTCGGCGCGGTCCTCGCGGTGGGCTTACGTGGCATGCCCAACGATGTGTTCTTCAAGGTCGGCCTGATCACCATCATCGGCCTGTCGGCGAAGAATGCGATCCTGATCATCGAGTTCGCCAAGGACCTGTATGACCAGGGTGAAGACCTGGTCACCGCCACCTTGAAAGCCGCGCGGTTGCGCCTGCGGCCGATCATCATGACGTCCTTGGCGTTCATCCTCGGCGTGGTGCCGTTGGCGATTGCCACGGGCGCCAGTTCCGCCAGCCAGCAAGCGATTGGCACGGGGGTGATTGGCGGCATGATCACGGCAACGCTGGCGGTGGTGTTTGTGCCGGTGTTCTTTGTGGTGGTGATGAAGTTGGTGCGTAAACGCCACAAAACAGACTGACCAACACCCCCCTGTAGGAGCTGGCTTGCCAGCGATGCAGACACCTCGGTCTTTCAGACACACCGAGTCGATGCGATCGCTGGCAAGCCAGCTCCTACCAGGGTTATGGTGCTCACATACAACTGCCTGTGAGCCTCCATGTCTTTCCTCGCCCGCACCCACCCTCGCCTTTCCGCCGCCGCCGTGCTAGGGCTTGCCGTCGGTATCCTGGTCCCCGCCGACAGCCTCATCAGCAAAATCCTCATCGGCTGGAACGCCGGCGTCTGGACCTACCTGCTACTGATGCTGTGGCTGACCATCCGTGCCAAGGCCCCGGACGTCAAACGCATCGCCGAAATCGAAGACGAAAACGCCGGCCTGGTGCTGTTCACGGTATGCATCGCCGCCATTGCCAGTTTGGCGACCATCACCTTCGAACTGGTGGGCAGCAAAGACCTGGCCACCTCGGAACGCCTGCTGCACTACGGTTTCACCGGGCTGACAGTCATCGGTTCGTGGTTGCTGATCGGAGTGATCTTCAGCGTGCATTACGCGCGCCTTTATTACACCTGGGACGGCAAGGAGCCGGCGCTGCGTTTTGCCGAGGGCCTGACGACGCCCAACTACTGGGACTTCCTGTATTTCTCGTTCACCATCGGCGTGGCGGTGCAGACTTCGGATGTGGGTGTGGCCACGCGAAGCATGCGCAAGGTGGTGCTGGGGCAGTCGTTGATCGGGTTTCTGTTCAATACAGCGATCCTGGGATTCTCGATCAATATTGCGGCAGGGCTCTTCGGCTAAGCGATACCCCCTCGTGCTGAGCACTTGCTTAAGCCTAAAAGAAATAAAGAACTGACCTATTGAACTGTCATATATGACAGTAGATTTATTCAAGAAAACGCGTCTAATTGAAACCCAGGTACGTTGGCTGATTCGAGGACAGTTGTCGATAAAGCCAGGCGCCGTTCAGTGTTTTGACCTATTCATCAAAGATGGAGACGCAATCATGCCAGCACAAACTGCAACGCTGACTCCCCACCAACAGAGCGTATTGTTCCCCCAGCCACGTGAGGCAGTGGGAACCTTCTCTGTGTTCCTGGATAGCCAGGAAATCGACATCCAAACCATCACTGTTGTGAATGACCCCTCCCAACGCATTCTGCGTATTACCGGGCGCAACACCGTGGGCCACGATACAGTGCGGACAATCGACATTGAGTTTGCGGATCACACGCCGGCGGGCACGACGTTCAATTTGGCGGAGAGTGAATTCACCCCCACCAGAATTTGGCTATCGTTCAAGACAGCGACCGAATCCTACGTTGTTCGCGGCGTTATCGGCACCTTGTCCATTCAACAAATTTCCCCGCAGCTTATCAAGGTACAAGGCGCCGCCGTTGCTCGCACCGATACCGACCCGAACGGACAGGAACACGACTTGATCATTAACTTCGACATTCACACCTGAACCAGCAATCGGCATAGGGGGCGGCCTTCCACAGGCCGCTCCCCTGCCACACCACCCGGCATGCGGGTCCGCACCGGGCGGTTCGAGAGATTGAGGTCAGGAGAGACGCGCTAAACCCATCCTGTCGAACCACGCTATATCAAGCACTCGGTTGAGTTCCAAGCGGCTATTACGCCACCAGCAACGGCTATTAGCGGCCACCTTGCGCGCAATACTTTCTCTTGCTCCTAGCCTACATAGCTCTCGCCAAACCTTCGGCGTTTGCGACAATCCAAAGTATGCCTTCCAACCAAGGATATAGGGCTTTAGTCGGTCAACGACTTGCTGCAAACTTTGACCGCCTGAACGCCTGGTCAGCCTGCGGATGCGCTGCTTGAATTGCTCGCGCGCTTTACTCGCAACCTTTCTTTTGATGCCATTGGCTGACGACCAAAACACATACCCCAAACACACTTGCCACCGCACTTTTACTCTCATTGCCACTCAGGTGCAGTTTTCCATACAGACGCTTCAGCAACGCCATCACCCGTTGCCCTGCCTTCTTGCTGCGAACATACACATTCGCACCGTCGGGATACCTAACTCGCGCTCACCGCCGTCAGGTTTGGGGATTACCACGTGCCGTACCGGACTGGGCCGGTACACACCGTCGCCCTTTCAGGCACAAGGCGAGATCTCCCCAGGTAAGGACGCAATCCTTCCCCGCACAACCGCCGGATTTACGCTGCCGCCCTTTGACCACAAGAGCTTCGCGGTTCATTGCCCGCTCGCCCTGGTCGACATCGCCTTATATCCGGTTCTTGTTCATCGGCTCGCGGTTTCGATTCACGCTTCCTCCCCACACTCGGTCGCCCTCATGCAGTTGCGCTTCACTTCGTTCGCTGTGGTCAGCTTACGGCAGGACTTTCACCTGCAAGATTGCGCCCATGCTGGGCGCACAACAAAAAAAGCCCGTATCTAGCGATACGGGCTTTTTCCTGATCGGGATTTACCAGGTGTAACGAACACCCACGTTGGCACCCCAAGGCTGTTCAACTTTGCCGCCGCTGCTGTGTTCAAGGTCAGCATGCAGTTGCAGGTTCTTCGACAGCTTCACCGCCACCCCCGCACCGAACTCGGCACGCGAGCCAGATAGGTCGTTGTTGAATACATTGTTGTTCACCGACACCTTATTGTTGTTGGCAAACTCGTGCACCATTGCCGCCCGCAGGTAGGGCTGGACCACGCTGCCACTGTCGAGTTGGATATCACGCCCAACTGTTGCACCGGCCTTGGCCATGATCGAGCGAGTACGCTCACCCTTGGCTTGCAGGCCATTGTCCAGGTTGTAATTGGCACCCTGGATCACCACGGTCGACACCTGGGCATACGGCTCAACAAAGAAGCCGTCATCGAGCTTGATGTTGCGACCGAACTCAGCCGACAAACCACCACCGGTGTTGTTGTACTTGCCTTTCGACGTGGTGCCGTCGCTCAAACCGACCTTGGACTCGTTGTGGAACCGGTTGACCTTGGCGACCGCATCAAAATACAGGCCACTCTCCTCGTCCAGCCAGGTGGCATAAGCGCCCAGGTAGTAGCTTTTCACGTTACCGGACGTACCGCGTTTGAGGTTCAGGTCAGATGTGCTGTGACCGGCCATCACACCCACCAACCACTGGCTATCGGCCAGCGGCATGTCGGCGCCCAGGGTAAAGCCCTGTTGGGTCTGGTCGTAGCCTACGCCCGTGCTGTCAGACACTTTGTATTTGTTGCCATAACCGCGTATCCACAGACCCGACTGGCCCGGTTCGAAGCGCAATTCACCCATACGGGTACGCAGTGAAGTTGCCTCGCCGTACCACACGGTAGGTGCAGTATTGAACAGCGCCATTACCGAACGCGTGCCAGGGCTGATCACGCGATTGTTCGGGTCAAGGAACCAGTCGGTCCCTTCCTTTTTCAAGCTGTAGGAGTAGGCACCTACGTCGACCACATCGCCCACCAGGGAGAAATGGGCGTCGCCGCCACCGGTGTGCACGATGCGAATGTCTTCGGGGTTGACCGGCTCCGCACCGCTGGCAGCGAGCAACAGGCTGTGATTGCCCTTGGCCTCACCCTCGATGTTAAGAAAGTCCGTGATACCACGGGCAAAATCGGTGCCCATGACAAAGGTGCCGTTGCCTTCCAGGGTGTCCAGGTCCAACTGATAAAACGCATCAGTGGCACCAAACTTCACCGTGCCACCAGCCAGGTTCAAGGCGCCCACCTGGCTGTCGCCGGTCAACTCCCAAAAAGATGCATCGCCCACGTTCAGGCTGGTGACATTTTTCAACTGGCCGGTAAGGCCGGCATTGTTCTGCAGGCTCAAATGCGCGGTGCTGCCATCCTCGACAATCACATTGCCGTTCAAACGACTGTTATCGATATTCATATTGGCGGTCGCGCCACCGTTCACTTCCAACAGCGTGCCGTTACCACCGGTCAAGGTCGAACCATTGCGTACGTCGATGTCGACCGTCGGAACACGACCCGGCCTGCCTTCTACAAGAATCGCGGAACCCGTGCGACCTTCGACATGCGAGTTATCCAGCACCAGCTTGCCGGTTTCAGCGCTGTTCAACAGGTTCGTCATGAGTACACCGTTCTTGCCACCGATCAATGTACTTTGGCTGGCGGTTACGAGTGCGCCGCTGTCCAGTCGAACGCCGGCACTCTCGGCACCGGTGCCTTCAACCCAGGTATTCTGGTTGAAATGCAGCTCGCTGTTACCTTGCGCAAGCGCACCGGCAGTAGCGCCTTTGATGACACTGCTGAACACTTCAGCAACCCCACCCTTAAGCGAACCGGCACTCTGGAACGCCTGCAAGCCAAAATTGGTATGGCTGATCAGGGTGCTGCCGGTGATGGTTGCGGTGCTGTCATCCAGGCGTACGGCGCCAAACGACGGGTTGCTCGACTCCACATGTGCACCAGTGAGGCTGACAGTCGAGCCTTGCGTAGCGCGGATATCATTCACTCGACTGCCGGCGTTCACGATCAACGCCGAATCATTGACAAGGATACTCTGTGCAGCGGCGCCATTAAGGGTCAGTTCGGACTTATGATCCAGTTGCCAGTCTTTGGACGTTTCACTGGCGTCAATGGTCTTTTGTTCGCCAATCAAATGATCGGCGTGGGCAGCCCCATGAACCGCTGCAAACATAAGCAGGGTCATGGTCGGGACTTTCATAATCGCGCTCAGGGGCTTGAGCTTGAAGTGGGCTGGTACGTGCATGGTCGTTCACTCTCTGGGGGTAGAGCCGATGAAAACGGTTTGGCTCGTTCCCAAGGAATGGAGCCTTACCTGTGCGGCGCAGAGAGTACGGATAAAGCATCCCAATCTATGTAGGATTAATCTTATTAAGGCAAGTGAACCGGCAGCGGTCAGGGCAGGGGAAATACTCGCGCAAAGCAAAAAAAGGGGAGCTGCGCTCCCCTATTCTTTTCAGGCTTGATCAAGGTGTGGGAAAATTGGTCCCGTCGCAGAAGAAGTGGGTGTTCGCCAGCGTGCTACGTATATCCGATGGCTCACCATGGCCGATCACTCCACTCCTCAGAACCGTTTCATAGGTCGCCACGCACGCCCCCCTCGGGGCTTGGGCCAGGTAAGGCTGATAGTCAATTTCAAACGTGATCCCGTTGTCGATATCCGATTGGCTCAAGCTCGGGTGAGTAAGCGTCAACGGGAACGGCCCAGGTGGCAGGCCGGCGAAGGTATTGGTAAGGCTCAACGTCAATGTCAGTGGCACACCGAGGGCCATGCGTGTATCGCCTGGCACATGAACCTTACCAAACAGCACCGGCGGACTGCCGGGCGTCCGAGTCTCCAAGTCCGAACAGAACCAACGACCCGCAGTCGCAACCATATACTGTGCTTTCGCCAACTCCACGACGACGGCGTCCTGCACATCGACCGTGGTGGGTGGCGACTCGTTTTCGTTGGTTGTCGCCGGGTCGAGGACCAGATACTTGATGGTCTTCATGTCGTTGCCATGACGGGCGACTACGTCCCAGTCAATAGAGAACGAGATCGGATTGGCCGTCGCGCTGACAGGGAACGGTCCGACCCGCTCATCCTCCCAGAGGAAGATGATCGACAACCCCGGATGCGGCAACACTGCAACGGTCCACGGCGCGATGTCCACGCGTACCGGTTGACCAGCATGGGCAGGCAGCAATACGTCCGGAGTGGTCGAGCCAGCACCGAATACGTGGGCCTGGTTAAGGTTGGGGTTGGGTGAACCTGGCTCACCAGGGTTGACGGGCCCGCCTACCGACAAATCGAGCATGAACGTGTGAATGAACGAAGGGAAACTATCACCACTGCGGTCAACTCGATACTGTACGGTCGTCGGCTGTGGCCCAATGGCCTGGGTATAAGCGGCAACGAATTGAGCCTGAAAATTACTGAATCTCTGCGGGAACGTTGTGAATGGCATTCCCAGACCGTTATAACCCAGGCCACCAATATCCACTTCCAGCCGATCAAGCAAGGGGGAGTGATTGTTATACGTTCTGACCCATACTTCAGGGTTACGCAGGTAATCCTTGATATCAATCAAGTTGTCTGTTTCACCAGGATCGGGTACAGGTGCCAGCGGTAAATGCGGGGTTCCGCGTTCCGGATCTGCGATCAAGGCAACGCGCCGATTTTCGACGAACGAAGGACGACTGACGTTACCCGCCCGGTCTGTGAGGGTGTAGAACGCGTAGTACTCCCCACTTGAATCAATCATTTCTTTCGGTAGGAAAAACGTATTGCCTGTCGGCAGCATTGGAATCCCACCGGGGGGGCTGACGATGTCCGCTGGGCGCGGGAACATCACCGGGCTCCAGTAGAAGGTAATGAAGTCACCGGCCTGCCACCTGCCTGGGACAGGCACGAAGGTGTTATCAGGAATAACGAACTCCACCCCGCCATGCATGACCAAATACGCGTTGTCGATCACCGCACCTACGGGAAGCGTTGGGGGAAATCCTACTGCATCGGGCTGATCACGAAAGGAGGCTTCGGAATAGGGCGAAAGCAGGTCAACGGTAAAATTACCAGGGTCCGAATGTTCTCCCATCGCTGCCGGTACACCACCGATGTTGAGGTATTGAACGCTACGTAGCAGATAGAAACCATGCCGGAAACCACCTGCTGGCGCGCGTACGGTGATATTGAACCTATCAGGGATAGGGAAAGCAGGGTCCGTACTCATTTGCATCGGCGGTGTCACAGCAACCCAGACCTTTATCGGTTGCGAATCGTCCGCCATTTCGACTTGGATAAAATCATCGAAATCTGAAATGTCGCCAGTTTTGCATCGTACGGTGAGGTCGGCCGTCGCATTACGGGCCAAAATCGTCCCGGTGGCATCATCCAGTGCCCCCACAATAGTGGGAGCGGCTGGGGCTGCCCGGGGGGTCAGTGGCACATTCGGATTGCTGCTCATTTTTGATGATCTCCACGTTCGTCCAATATAGGTTTCTCACAAAAAACCACTCATCCGCCGGGCTGCGTTCGACCTCCGATCTCAAGTGCCAACGAACTCATTTCCCGGCAATACCTCTCTCTACCGCTTCATATGCGGCATAGCCAAAACACTAAATGCTTGCAATGAAATCCGCCTCGGTGCCCCGATAGCGCTAAACACACAGGAGGCTGTGCGTGTGGGCCCCGGGGTCAGGGCTCAGGCGCATTGCCGTCAATCCAGCAATAGCGAGTGGGTGGCGCCGACGACACTACGCGGTCAAACCGTGCGAACCGGGAGGCAGACCGGCCATTCAATCGCCCCCCCCTGTACACCCTGTAATTCGCCTCCCCTCCGGCATGGTCCTTGAGCGGGCGGATCAAACGTTCTACATCGAGAATCCAGAAGGAGTAACCCAAGGCGTCTGCCACCCCGTCCCAAATGTGACTTTGTGTATCGACGATGTCAGGAAGTGGATTCCCATCGGGGGCCTGGCCGTATCCCTGAAAGTGCATCACGACCAAGTCCCCGTGCTGGATACCCGCGCCCGGGCCTGTATTCGGGTCAATGCGAATTTCGACGCCGAACCAGATTTTGGGTGTGCAGGCGCACGTCATATATCTGTTCGGGTTCAGTATCGGTTCGGAGTCAGCCTGCGGAAAGCGCGGCCGCATATAGGTCGGGGCGGGCAGCCCCACTTCCAGCACGGCCTGCGCAACCAGGGAAAACTCTGGGTTGAGATTACCGGCGCGATCGCGCAGCCGGTAGAAGCAAAAAATAAAAGCAGCACCCGGGAAGTTCTGGAAAACCGTATTAGGGACATTCACGAATATTTGCCCAGTAGCACTGGTCAGCGGCGGGGAAACCACAGCAGGAGCACCGGTCGGTAACGTGTTCATATCCGAAAAATACATCAGTATTTCATCACCAATCTCACGTCCCAGATAACCTCCGGGAACTTCCATGGGCACCAGTGGCGTCATACCCAAGTAAGCGTCAGTGATCGGATCAACCGGAAAAATGGCCGGTGGCAGCGGCCCTCCCACCCCAGGCGCATCGCGGTCTATTCGGAGCAGTGTGGGCTCAGAAGTATCGTAATTTTGTGAGGGTGGCGGGTCGAGATAGACTCGAAAACGGAGATCGACAATCGCACTTCTCAGCAGGAAAGCCTGGGGAATTTCAAATGGATAAGGAAAGTCCTCAGGGGTGAGTGGGCCATCCAGTCGCAAGGCCGGTAGCACTTCGACGGGTGCGGCGCTGTGGTCATCCCACATGGGTACGACGTAATGAGTCTCGCCAGCTTCGGGCAGAAAGGTCCATGGAGTAACGATTTCGCACTCCAGATCGTTGAAATAGTACTGCGCAGGCACTAATCCATCTGGCTGCGCGCGAATCACCCGGGGGCCATCAAAAGCCAGGACGGCCTCAGAACCAGCAGCAACCTTACCCGCCTGTGATTTTTTGGGCTTTGATTTTATCGATTTTGGCTTGCTCATGCCGCCCTCCTATGGACCCAACATCCAACACGCTTAATGCGGTAATGCCATTAACTTGAAGCCGATTGAACACCCGAAACGCCCGCCCGGATACTGTCAGAACTAACAGGTGCAATTGCCACCCGTCGGACTCATCAACCTGAACACGGTGCCATCCTGCGAATTTCCTCTTGACTGCAAGCAATGGCTGGTGTCTTCTGAAACCGGTTTCAGTGCAATCCGAATTCCAATAAGAAAGGCTCCACCGTGACTTCATTTTCCGCCGCCCAACGCAGCCGCGTGACCATGCTCGACGTGGCCCAACACGCTGGCGTGTCCAAGGCCAGCGTGTCGCGCTTTATCGGCGACGACCGCGCCCTGCTCTCCGATGCCATCGCCCTGCGCATCGAACACGCCATCGAACAACTCGGCTACCGCCCCAACCAGATGGCCCGTGGCCTCAAACGTGGGCGCACGCGCCTGATCGGCATGCTGGTGGCCGATATCCGCAACCCCTATTCCATTGCCGTGATGCACGGTGTCGAAACCGCTTGCCGTCAACACGGCTACAGCCTGGTGGTGTGCAACACCGACCGTGACGACGAGCAAGAACGCCAGCACTTGGCAGCGCTGCGTTCGTACAACATCGAAGGGTTGATCGTGAACACCCTCGGCCATCACCTCGACCAGTTGCTGGAACTGCAGCGGGAAATGCCCCTGGTGCTGGTGGACCGCAAGGTCGAGCCGCTGCACAGCGACCTGGTCGGGCTGGATAACCCGGCGGCGGTGCGTATGGCAGTGGAGCACCTGGAGCAACAGGGTTATCGCGATGTGCTGATGGTGAGCGAGGCCACCGATGGCACCAGCTCGCGCCTGGAGCGCCTGAACAGTTTCAAGGCTGAAATCGCTAGCCGCCTGGCATTGACCGGCGCTGTGTTGGCGTTGGATGAAACGCTGCAAAAACACCTGAAAACCTTTCTCGCAAAACCTGGCCCCAAGGCGCTGTTCTGCGCCAACGGTGTCGCGGCGTTGGCCTGCACCCGCGCACTGAAAACCCTCGGTTGCAACCTGTTTGATGACATCGGCCTGATCGCCCTGGATGACCTGGAGTGGTATCCGCTGGTAGGCACGGGTATCACCGCCCTCGCCCAGCCCACCGAAGCCATCGGCGCCAGCGCATTTGACTGCCTGCTCAAGCGCTTGCGCGGCGATACCGAGCCGACACGCACCCTGGACTTCCTGCCCCAACTGATCATCCGAGGCTCCACAACCCCCTTGTAGGAGCCGGCTAGCCGGCGATGGGGCTCTTGAGGCAAGCGTCCATTTCAAGGACGCTATCGCCGGCAAGCCGGCTCCTACAGATGTTGGTTTACGTATAAAAATGAAACCGGTTTCAGAGGTAGACAACAATGCATAAATACCCCGTCTCCATCAGCCTTTCCAGCTACGGCGCCGAGCTGGTACGTCAGCAGGGCCAGCTTAGTTTCGTCGAGGTCCTCGCCGCCGCTGGCGCCCAGTGCATCGAATGGCGCGAAGAGCTTTTGACGGACGAACAGCCCACCGAACTGGCCCAGGCAGCAGCGCAACAGGATTTGAAGTCGGTGTTCTCATCGCCTTTGGAACTGTGGGTCGCCGGCCGCGCCCAAGCGAATGCCGAACTCGCGGCCACCCTGGATCGGGCGCAGGCGTTTGGCTCACGCTGGCTGAAAGTCTCCCTCGGCTACTTCACCGACACCAACGACCTGGAAAGCCTGCACGCCCTGCTCAACCGCCACCCGGTCCGCCTGTTGGTAGAGAACGACCAGACCCTGCACGGTGGCCGCATCGAACCCATGCAGCGCTTTTTCACCGAAGTGGAACGCCTGGGCCTGCCGGTTAAGATGACCTTCGACATCGGCAACTGGCAGTGGCAAGACCAATCCGCCCTCACCGCCGCGCGCCTGCTGGGCCGCCATGTGGATTACCTGCACTGCAAGGCGGTGGCGCGGCGTGCCGACGGCAAGCTGGTCGCCCTGCCGCCTGGCGCCACCGACCTGCATCTGTGGGAACAACTGCTCAAGCACATGACTCCAGGTATTAGCCGGGCCGTGGAATTCCCGCTGCAAGGCGATGACCTGGTCGCGGTCACTGCGCAGCAGGTCGCCACCCTCACCCTGCTGGGCCAACCTCGTTCGGAGCATGCGCATGTCTGAGATCGATATCCTCTCGTTTGGTGAAACCATGGCAATGTTTGTCGCCGAACAGACCGGCGATTTGGCCCAGGTGGCTCAGTTCCATAAACGCATCGCGGGTGCCGACAGCAATGTCGCCATCGGCCTGTCGCGCCTGGGTTTCAACGTCGCCTGGCTGAGCCGAGTGGGCAATGATTCGCTCGGGCGCTTTGTGGTCGACACCTTGACCCAGGAGGGCCTGGATTGCCGGCATGTGGCGGTCGATCCGGCACACCCCACCGGTTTTCAATTCAAGTCTCGTGAAGAAGCGGGCGATGATCCCCAGGTGGAGTACTTCCGCAAGGGTTCGGCGGCCAGTCAGTTGTCTATCGCCGCCATCAGCCCTGCCCTGCTGCAAGCTCGCCATCTGCATACCACCGGCATTCCGCCCGCATTGTCCGAGGCGACGCGCGAGTTGTCCGTCGAGCTGATGACGCAGATGCGCAAGGCCGGGCGCAGCGTGTCGTTCGACCCCAACCTGCGCCCGTCGTTGTGGGCCAGCCAACAAACGATGATCCGTGAAATCAACACGCTCGCGGGACTGGCCGACTGGGTCTTGCCGGGCCTGGGCGAAGGCCGCCTGCTCACCGGTTTCGATGACCCGGCCGACATCGCCGCGTTCTACCTCGACCAGGGCGCCGAAGCCGTGGCGATCAAGCTCGGCCCGGATGGCGCCTACTACCGCACCCAGATGGACCAGGGCTTTGTCGCCGCCGTGCGGGTGGAAAAAGTCGTGGATACGGTCGGTGCCGGCGACGGTTTTGCAGTGGGCATGATCAGCGCCCTGCTGGAAAACCTCAGCTTTCCCGAGGCGGTACAGCGCGGCAACTGGATCGGCAGTCGCGCCGTGCAAAGCCGTGGCGATATGGAGGGCCTGCCCGCCCGTTCAGAGTTACCAATCCGATCCGTTGCCTAACCCACTACCTGTTGCCACAACTACAACAAGCTCAGGAGCAACCCCATGGAAACCGTGAAACTCGCCACCCGCCGTTGGTGGTACATCATGCCCATCGTTTTTATTACCTACAGCCTGGCCTACCTGGACCGCGCCAACTATGGCTTTGCCGCCGCCTCCGGGATGGCCGAGGACCTGATGATCACGCCCGGCATGTCGTCATTGCTGGGCGCGCTGTTTTTCCTTGGCTACTTTTTCTTCCAGGTGCCGGGAGCGATCTACGCGCAGAAACGCAGCGTCAAGAAGCTGATCTTCGTCAGCCTGATCCTGTGGGGCGGCCTGGCCACCCTCACCGGCGTGGTGTCCAACGCCTACATGCTGATCGTGATTCGCTTCATGCTCGGCGTGGTCGAAGCCGCCGTGATGCCGGCGATGCTGGTGTACCTGTGCCACTGGTTTACCCGTGCAGAACGCTCGCGCGCCAATACCTTCCTGATCCTAGGCAACCCGGTGACCATGCTGTGGATGTCGGTGGTGTCGGGCTATCTGGTGCAGCATTTCAGCTGGCGCTGGATGTTTATCATCGAAGGCCTGCCGGCCGTGCTGTGGGCGTTTATCTGGTGGAAGCTGGCCGATGAGCGTCCAAAGGATGCCAAGTGGCTGAGCGACTCTGAGAAACAGGACCTGGAAACCGCGCTGGCCGCCGAGCAAGTCGGGATCAAGGCGGTGAAGAACTACGCTGAGGCGTTCCGTTCGCCCAAAGTGATCATCCTGGCCCTGCAATTTTTCTGCTGGAGCATTGGCGTGTACGGCTTTGTGCTGTGGCTGCCGTCGATCCTCAAGCAAGGTTTGCAGATGGACATGGTCGAGGCCGGCTGGTTGTCGGCGCTGCCTTATTTGGCGGCGGTAATTGGCATGCTGGTGGTGTCGTGGGGCTCGGACAAGCTGCAAAAGCGCAAGCGTTTCGTATGGCCGCCGCTGCTGATTGCCTCGATTGCTTTCTACGCGTCCTACGTGCTCGGCGCCGAACACTTCTGGTGGTCCTACACCTTGCTGGTGATTGCCGGGGCCTGCATGTACGCGCCGTACGGCCCGTTTTTCGCGATTGTCCCGGAGATCCTGCCGGCCAATGTCGCCGGGGGCGCCATGGCGCTGATCAACAGCATGGGGGCCCTGGGTTCATTCGGCGGCTCGTACCTGGTGGGCTATCTCAATAGCAGCACCGGTTCGCCCGGCGCTTCGTACCTGCTGATGAGCGGCGCGTTATTGCTGTCGGTGGTACTGACGATTTTTCTCAAGCCCGGCGCGAGTGACCGCACGCCGGCGCCCAATCTGGAATTGAAGGTAAAGACCGCATGAAAAAGTCTGTCGTGTTGTACAAGAAACTCTCCGCGCCACTGATGGCCCGCCTGCATGAACAGGCCGAGGTGACGCTGATCGAAGCGCTGGATGACACCGGCCTGGCCAAGCTGCGCGACGCCCTGCCCGGCGCCCACGGTCTGCTGGGCGCCAGCCTGCGTCTGGATGCCAAGCTGCTTGATCTGGCGCCGCAGCTGGAGGCCGTGGCCAGCGTTTCGGTCGGCGTCGACAACTACGACATCGACTACCTGACTGGGCGCGGCATCCTGCTCAGCAACACCCCCGACGTGCTCACCGAAACCACCGCCGACACCGGTTTTGCGCTGATCCTCGCTACCGCCCGGCGTGTGGTCGAGCTGGCCGACATGGTGCGCGCCGGTCAATGGAACAAAAACATCGGCCCGGCGCATTTCGGCAGCGATGTGCATGGCAAGACCCTGGGCATCATCGGCATGGGCCGCATCGGTGAAGCCTTGGCCCAGCGTGGGCATTTTGGTTTTGGTATGCCGGTGATCTACCACAGCCATTCGCCCAAGCCGGCGGTGGAGGCACGTTTCGGCGCGCAGTACCGCAGCTTGAATGACTTGCTGCAACAGGCCGACTTTGTTTGCCTGACCTTGCCACTTACCGCCGAAACCGAGAAGTTGATTGGCGCAGAACAGTTCGCGCTGATGGGTCCGGAGACGATCTTCATCAATATTTCGCGGGGCAAGGTGGTGGATGAGGCGGCGCTGGTGGAAGCGTTGCAGCAGCGCACCATTCGGGCGGCGGGGTTGGATGTGTTTGAAAAGGAGCCGCTGGATCACAGCTCGCCGTTGTTGCGCTTGAACAATGTGGTGGCAACACCGCATATCGGCTCGGCCACCCATGAAACGCGGGAGGCCATGGCCAAATGTGCGGTGGATAATCTGTTGCAGGCGTTGGCCGGTAAGCGACCAAAAAACCTGGTGAATGCAGCAGTGTGGAAAAACTGATTTTACTGTGGTGAGCGAGCTTGCCTCGCGCGGGGCAAGCCCGCTCACCACAAAAAGCAGGTTCCTGACGCATTCAGATTACAAAACGCGCCACCATCCCATTCAAATCCACCGCCAGGCGCGACAGTTCGTGGCTGGCCGCACTGGTCTGGTTGGCACCGGCCGCCGACTGGGTCGCCAGGTCACGGATGTTCACCAGGTTGCGGTCCACTTCGCGGGACACCTGAGCCTGCTCTTCCGACGCGCTGGCGATCACCAGGTTGCGTTCGTTGATCAGGCTGATGGATTGGGTGATCTGCTCCAGGGCCACACCGGCGGCGCGGGCCATTTCCAGGGTGTCCTGGGTGCGCTGGTTGCTTTGCTGCATCGATTGCACGGCTTCACCGGTGCCGTTCTGGATGCCGGCGACCATTTTCTCGATTTCCTGGGTCGACTGCGCGGTGCGATGGGCCAGCGCACGCACTTCGTCTGCCACCACGGCAAAGCCACGCCCGGCTTCACCAGCACGGGCCGCTTCAATGGCGGCGTTCAGCGCCAGCAGGTTGGTCTGCTCGGCAATCGCGCGGATCACGTCCAGCACTTTGCCGATGTCGCGGCCTTGGGTGGCCAGGCCTTCAATCATCGCAGCGGTGTTTTGTACGTCTTGGGTCATGGTCTGGATCGCGCCAACGGTTTCCACCACGCGGTCGCGCCCTTCACGGGCAGCCTGGTTGGACTGGCTGGACGCTTCGGAGGTGGACACTGCGTTGCGCGCCACTTCTTCCACCGCCGCCGTCATCTCGTTGACAGCCGTGGCCGCCTGATCGATTTCGTTGTTCTGTTGCTGCAAGCCTTTGGAGGCTTCTTCAGTGACCGCGCTCAACTCTTCCGCTGCCGAGGCAAGCTGAGTGGCCGAGCCGGCGATCTGCTGGATGGTCTGGCGCAGGTTGGCCTGCATGGCCGCCAAGGCGCCGAGCAAGCGCGCCGGTTCGTCCTTGCCGTCATCTTCGATGGCTTTACTCAGGTTGCCACCGGCGATGGTTTCGGCAACCTCCACGGCTTTGCGCAGCGGCGTGACAATGCTGCGGGTCAACAGCCACGCCAGCAGCACGGTGAGCAATGCGGCAGCCACGGAAACTGCAATGACGCCGGTGATGGCGCCGTCGTAACTCTGCCCGGCTTCAGCGTCAGCGGTCTTGGCATCGGCCGCGTTGATGGCGATGAGCTTGTTCAGTTGCTCGCCCATCTGGTCGGTGCCGTCCTTGATGCGGCTGTTGATCAGTGCGCGCATCTCATCCACTTTGCCCTGCCTGGACAGCGCGAGCATGTCGGCCTGTGCCTTGAAGTAGTTGTCCAGCGTGACCACGAAGGTTTTGTACAGCGCGGCTTCTTCCGGGCCGGCAGGTAGAGCTGCGTAGCTGGCTTGGGCCGTCTTGACCTTGTCGGCGAGCACGCCCATGCGGGTTTCAGCCTCTTGCAGGCTGGCCGGCTCGCGGTTGACCAGCACGCGGAACGACAGGATGCGCAGGCGTAGTACGTTCTCGGTGATGATGCCCAGCGAGGTCACGCTGGGCAGTTGGGTCGCGGTCATTTCCACTGAGGATTGGCGAATCTGTGCCATGCGGTTGACCGCAAACACCCCCAGTAAAACCACTAACAACGCAATGAATGCAAAACCGAGGAACGCTCGAGGGGCAATGTTCAACTGGCGCAGGGACATAGGGAGTGCTCTCAGAAGGAGTGTTTGCGAGCGTCCCTGCCGCGAAACGATCAGTCGGCGTCAACGCGCCGTTCCGACCTGTGGTCACCACTGTTGTCGTTGGTATGTGGGCCTATCCTCGATATCGGCAGGGCCTGGGGTTTCCCGCAGGTCATTCATAAATATTTTTTTACACTTCTGACGACCGGCGCTTTCTGGCATCCTGCGCCTCCATTTTCTGACCCGAGCCCGTATTTTGTCTGACGCTCAAGCCCCCCGCCCGCGCTATAAATCCGACCTGATCTACGGCCTGGAAGACCGCCCGCACTTCACTGCGGCGATTTTTGCCGCGTTGCAGCACGTGCTGGCGAGTTTCGTCGGGATCATCACCCCCACGCTGATCGTCGGTGGCGTGCTGGGCCTGGAAAGCGAAGTGCCGTACCTGGTGAGCATGGCGCTGTTCGTGTCGGGGCTCGGCACCTTTGTGCAGGCGCGCAAGTTTGGCCCGATCGGTTCCGGGCTGTTGTGCCTTCAGGGCACCAGCTTTTCCTTTATCAGCGTAATTCTCAGCGCGGGCTTCATGGTCAAGGCGCGGGGCGGCGGCACCGATGAGATTCTCTCGACGATCTTTGGCATTTGCTTTTTCGCCGCGTTTATCGAGGTGGTGCTGAGCCAGTTCATCGGCAAGCTGCGCAAACTGATCACCCCGGTGGTCACTGGCACCATCATTACCTTGATGGGTTTGTCGCTGATCAAAGTGGCGGTTACCGACATGGCCGGCGGTTTCGGCGCCAGCGACCTCGGTGCCGCCAGCAACATGGGCCTGGCGGCGCTGGTACTGCTGACCATCGTGGTGCTCAACCGCTTCAACAACCCGTTCCTGCGCCTGGGCTCCATCGTGATCGGCCTGACCCTGGGCTTTGTCGTGGCCTGGCTGATGGGGCGCGTGGACATGGCCGCATTACCCCAGGTGCCCTTGATCAGCGTGCCGGTGCCGTTCAAATACGGTTTCTCGTTCGACTGGGTGGCGTTTATCCCGGTGGCGGTGATCTTCCTGATTTCGCCCCTGGAAGCGGCCGGTGACCTGACCGCCAACTCCATGATTTCCCAGCAGCCGGTCAAGGGCCCGCTGTACATCAAGCGCATCAAGTCGGGCCTGTTGGCCGACGGCCTCAACTCGGCGATGGCAGCCACCTTCAACAGCCTGCCGATGGTGACTTTCGCCCAAAACAACGGGGTGATTCAGTTGACCGGCGTGGCCAGCCGCTATGTGGCGTACTTCATCGCCGGCCTGCTGGTGCTGCTGGGGCTGTTCCCGATGATCGGCGCGGTGTTGCAACTGATGCCCAAGCCGGTACTGGGCGGTGCGACCCTGATCATGTTCGGCACCGTGGCCGTGGCGGGCATCAAGATCCTCGCCGAAGCCGGGCTGCACCGCCGCAATGTGCTGATCGTGGCGATTTCCCTGGGCATGGGCCTGGGCGTGGCCGCCGTGCCGGAAGTATTGCGCGACCTGCCCAAGGCGCTGCACAACATCTTCGAGTCGCCGATCACCGTGGGGGCTTTCTGTGCAATCCTGCTGAACATTTTCCTGCCGGAAGAGTTCATAGAGCTGGAAGAAGATGAATTTGATCCAGAGTCCTCGACCCTCAAAGTGATGCAGGACCCGGACGTCACGAAATAGGAGCACTTTTATATGCGCAAGCTCATGGTTCTATCGCTGTTGCTGCTGACCCTGAGCGCCTGCGCGCTGTTCCCCAACCGTGACCCGGTGAACATCAACGTGGTGGGCATCGAGCCCCTGCAGAGCCAGGACCTGGAAGTGCGCTTCGCCGTGAAGCTGCGGGTGCAGAACCCCAATGAAACCGCGATCGACTACAACGGCGTGGCCCTGGACCTTGAGGTCAATGGCCGGCCGCTGGCGTCAGGGGTGAGTGATCAACGCGGCTCCATCCCACGCTTTTCCGAGACCGTGCTCATGGTGCCGGTAAGTGTTTCGGCGTTTTCGGTGTTGCGCCAAACCCTGGGCCTGAGCCAAACGCAGAGTTTGAACAACCTGCCTTATGTGCTGCGGGGCAAACTGGCGGGTGGGCTGTTTGGCACGATGCGCTTTGTTGACCGTGGCACACTGGACCTGCCGAATACGGCCACCTGGTAAACGCCATGCAACCGACTGCATTGGAACAGACGCTATCGCCGGCAAGCCGGCGCCTACAGGGGCTATCGTGTTTTAGTCGGTGATGTAGCGCACGCCTGGCTTGGCGCGCTCATCCACCACCAGTTCGAATACATCCGGCCGGGCGTAGTGGCCCACCACGTCATAGTCATACCGCGCGCGCACCAATTCATCGGTATTGATTTGCGCCGTCAACAGCCCGGCTTCTCCCAGCAACGGTCCCGCCAGAATGTCGCCCATGGGCCCGACAATCACGCTGCCCCCCGCAATCAACGGGCGTTCGGCAGGCCAATTGGCGACCTCAATCCCCAGCGCTGCCGGTGACGCCTGTACCTGGCACGCGCTCACCACAAAGCAGCGCCCTTCATGGGCCACATGGCGCATGCTCACCTGCCACATCTCGCGCTCATCTACCGTCGGCGCACACCAGACCTCAACGCCCTTGGCATACATCGCCGTACGCAGCAACGGCATCATGTTTTCCCAGCACACCGCGCCGCCCACACGCCCCACTGCCGTATCGATCACCGGCAGGGTCGAGCCGTCGCCCTTGCCCCAGATCAGCCGTTCTGTACCAGTGGGCATAAGCTTGCGATGCTTGGCCACCAGCCCACCCGCCGGCTCGAAATACAGCACGGTGCAATACAGCGTGCTACCGCTGCGCTCGATCACACCGAGAACAAGGCTAGCGCCCGTGCGCGCCGACAGTCCGGCCAGCGCCTGCGTTTCAGGGCCCGGCACATCGATAGCATTGGCAAAGTAGCGCGCGAAGGCTTCGCGCCCCTCCGGCAGGCGATACCCCAACTGCGTACCAAATGCCTCACCTTTGGGATAGCCACCCAGCAACGCCTCGGGCATTACCACCAGTTGCGCACCGCTGCGCAGGATCTCGTCTTCATAACTGAGGATCTGCGCCAGGGTTTCGCCCTTGCCATCAGGCAGGGAACCGATTTGCAGGGCCGCCACAGTAGAAACAGGCATCGTGTTCACTCCAGGTAATGGGGGTTGCCCATTCTCCCGCCAGCCTCGATCATGAATAAAGCCCACCTCAGTGCTGAATGATATGAGCCAAATCAATATCGCCCAGGTCGATCTCAACCTGCTGAAAACCTTTGAAGCCCTGCATGACGAATCCAGCGCCAGCCGCGCGGCCTTGCGCCTGGGCGTGACGCAGTCGGCCATCAGCGCGGGGTTGCGGCGCTTGCGCGAGGTGTATGGCGATCAATTGTTTGTGCGCACCGGGCGTGGCCTGGCGCCGACCCTGAGGGCCAACCAGTTGAAACCGCTGATCAGTGAAGCACTGGATCGCTGTCGGCAGAGCCTGGCCATGGTCGACCCGCACAATCAGCAGTATCAGGGGCGCTCCGTAGTGCTGGGGCTGTCGGATGATTTCGAGATTGCCTACGGCCGCAGGCTGATGTATGAGATCGCCCGGCGCGCACCGAAACTACGGGTGATTTTCCGCCAGACCCATAGCCAGATCGTCGCAGGCGCCCTGCTCGACCGCACCTTGGATCTTGCGATCACAGCCGGTGGCTTTGCCCATGGCCGGTTAAGTCGCCAAGTATTGGGAGAAGGCGATTACCGTTGCCTGGTGGATTCGGATCAGGCCAGCATCAGCCTGGACGAGTTCGTCACTCGCGAGCACGTACTGGTGTCGTCAGGCGGATTCATAGGGATTACCGATGAGGGTTTAGCGGCGCAAGGGCTGAGCCGACAAGTGTGTGCGTCCACCAGCCACTTCGCGGCGCTGCCTTTTCTGCTCAAGGGCAGCCAGGCGGTGGCGACCATTCCCGGTCACGCCGCCGAGGCCATCGGCGCGATGACCGGGTTGCGGGTGCTGGCTTGCCCACTGGCCCTGCCGCGCTACCCGGTGGAGTTGGGCTGGCGCACCCAAGCGCAGCTCGATCCGCTGCTGCTGAAAGTGCGTGAAGCGATTGTGGCGAGCTTTACTTAGCCGCCGCCATCAACTTGTTGACCTCACTGCGTACCATGTTGGAAAACTCCGGCGGCGACATGCCGTCGAGTTCGGCGCGCACCCACTCGGCCCACTTGCCCTTGCGCTTGGCGCGCTCACCGAACAAGCGGGCCGCTTCGCCCTTGGCCTTGCCCAGGTTGGTTTGCCACAGGTCATAGAGGCGGGACTTTTCATCTTCCAGCTCGGCACGTTCGGCGAGGGTCTTGTTGGCCAGATTGAAGCTCATGTTGATTTACCTGCTGCACAAATAGGCGACATCTTACACTGTAGGTCGAATTTTCCTGATCCGGATTTTGCTCGAAACGGCCGGCCGGCAAAAAAACTGCAACTTTTGCCAACGCCCGATACTCCATTGTTCACTGTCACATTCACTCGCAAGGAGTCACACAATGGCCCGCAAAACTGCTGCCCAAGCCGTCGAAGACCAAATCAAGGACCAAGCCTTCAGCGAACTCACCGCGCTGATCGAAGAATCGGACAAACTGCTCAAAAGCAGCGCCTCCCTGATCGGCGAGGAAGGTGAAACCCTGCGCGAGCAGGTCGCCATCAAACTCAAGCAAGCGTTGGACTCGGTGTCCAATGTGCGCGAGCGCAGCAAACCGGTGGTCGATGCCACCGAAACCTACATCGGTGGCCACCCATGGCAGACCGTGGCGATTTCTGCCGGTTTCGGCCTGGTCGTAGGCCTACTGCTCGGCCGTCGCAACTGAAACAATCGGGGCTGCGCAACAGGCGCAGCCCCGTTTAACCTTCCGCCAGTGCCTGCAACTGCCTAAGTTCTTTCGTGTCCATTTCAATACCTGTCTGCAGGGACTTCGCGCGCGTGCGATGACGTCGATCCCCCGGCAACCGCCGCAACCCCGCTGCATGCATCTGCCGCACCAGTTCCTGGCTGCGCTCGGCGAAGCTTTGCCCGGCGGTTTTGCTCGGGTCGATCACAATCACCAACTGGCCGGTCCAGGGCGTACGTGCCCCCGGATGCTCCGACCAATTGAACTCGAACGAAAAGTTACCGCCCGTCAACGCCGCCGCCAGCAACTCGACCATCATCGACAGCGCCGAGCCCTTGTGCCCGCCAAACGGCAATAGCGCCCCGCCTTCAAGAATGGCCTTGGGGTCCTGGGTCGGCTGACCCAGGCTGTCGACGCCCATGCCCGGTGGCAGGCGCTCGCCTTTGCGTGCGGCAATCTGCACGTCGCCGTGGGCGATGGCGCTGGTGGCGAGGTCAAACACAATGGGAGGGCCGTCCGCCCGTGGCGCAGCGAACGCAATCGGGTTGGTGCCGAACAACGGCCGGTCGGCGCCATGGGGCACCACACAGGTCATGCTATTGACCACGCTCAACGCCACCAGGCCTTCTTCGGCAAAGGGCTCGACGTCCGGCCACAACGCGGCGAAGTGATGGGAGTTATGAATCGCCAGCAGCGCAATGCCGGCACTGCGGGCCTTGTCGACCAGCAGTGAGCGGGCTGCAGCCAGCGCCGGTTGGGCAAAACCATTCGCCGCATCCACCCGAACAAAGCCACTGGCAACGTCTTCAACGATGGGCACTGCCTTGCCGTTGACCCAACCACTGTTCAACGTCGACACATAGCCAGGCACGCGAAACACCCCGTGACTATGGGCCCCGTCACGCTCGGCGCTGGCGCAGTTCTCGGCCAGTACCTGAGCCACCGATTCAGACGCGCCGTGCCGCAGAAGGATGCGCTGCAACAGTAGCGTCAATGTCTCGTAGCTCAGGTGCGTGGTTGAAACGTCGTGATCCAAAGGCGATGCAGACATCGGTAGCTCCCGTTTAATTATTGGAAGGGGCACTGCGTACGAACAATCGGCAGTGACGATTAAACAGTGTTTCGCGCGTGACTGTCGACCACGACAAGCGGCCCGGCGTGTCAGACATATCTAATGCCGCCCCCTGGGCCGACGACTCTAGGCTCACGACTTCTAGGGCGGGCTATGCGCACCGCCTCAACGCCTTTGAGGGTCCACCCAATGAGTCAGGTACAACCACCCTATTTTTTTCCTGAGGTGCTGCGTTCAGCCTGGAAGGAGCGCGATCGCGAACGACACTTCGGAATCAGCGCCAACGATAGGAAGTTTCTGCACAGTTTGCCTTTGAGCAGCGATGAGGAGCGACGCAAGCAGGTTCCCCCCATGATCGCCCAGACGCTTTGGCTGAATACAAACAGCCCCGCGGAGTTGGAACTGGTGGGCAGTTTCATAATGAGTTCAACAGGCACCTACACCAACGCCTTTCTCTACACGCCGTATGGCGGGCTGGAAAAGTTTGAAAGTCGAGCGCTATTACTCAGTGAGCTGACTGAACGCTTCAAAACGCCGGCCAAGGCCGATGAACTCTTGCAGTTCATTGCTCTGGGCACACGTTCAGGATTAAGGCTGCCACGCACCCTGCTGCTGACGCCTGTGGATATTGAGGGCGATGTATTTGACGAACAGAAAGCCGCGATCGATCACCAGCAAACGCTCAACCTGCAAGCCGCGCTCGCCGAGCTGGTGAAATTGCCCAGCCTCGACACGATGCTCCAGGCGCTGCTCACATCCGTGTTTCACTCACTCTTCCCCAAGCTTGACCCCAATCGGGCCCGAGTCAATTTCTTCAAATTGCCGCCCACGGAAGGGGAACCCCGGCAATGGGTCAGTTCGCTGTCGATCAGCGCGGCGCTCTTGATGATTTACCGTCAGCAAACCTGGCCGGTGGGGCAAACCCGCGAGTTCTTTCATCCCCAGTCCATCACCACCTCCAACGACGCAACCCGCTGGGAAGACGGCCTGAAACAGGCATCAGAACAATTATCGTCGTTCTTGCAAAATGCCCTTGAGACGTTTTGGAACACAGAATCGCCAAACGGTACCTCACGTCGCGAACTCCTGGCGCACACCATGGAGCACAAGGCCCGAGTTGATCTATTGCTCAAGCGCCAGAGTGAAATCATTACGCCTGAACAAGCCGATCAACTGGCCGCGCTCTATCGACCAAACGGCGGGCCACGCTCCCTGGACAGTGCCGGATTACGCTTTGAGACGGTGCGGTTCTGGGAGCACGCCTCTCATTTCGTCGAGCTGAGCAGTTCGGTGATGATCGCCAACGCGCATACCTGGTTTTACTCGCCGCCCAAGGGGTTGCAGGTATTGGCCGATCACGACGGCCTGATTCAGTTCTTAAAGGCAATGGTCAAGGCGCCCGCCTACGAAGACGATGCCTACAACTTCCTGTCCCTGGAGGAGCGCCTGTTATTTATCGGTTTTACCGAACCATCAGTCAGCGGCAACCTGATTGACGGAAACGTATTTGAACACCTGATGGAGGGCATCATCGACAAACAGCAGCAAAACCTGATCTACGTTCTCGGACAGTTCCGACGTGAACGGGGCGACATCAACCTGTCGGCACTGCTGGATCACGCCACGGACGTGCGCTTCATGGTCGATGACAAGCTCTTGACGCTGGACACTGCACACCGCTGGACCACCCACTCAGTGTTGGCTGACCCTCTCCGGCCCATTTCGGTCGCCGCTAAACGAGCGGAGCAGCTGCATAAACAGCTAATTGATATCCCACACGCGCTGGAGAATCTGATCAAACCATTGCCGTCCATCATGACCCCGCTGGCCGATGCCTTGGCAAGCCACGAACGACAGGCACTCGACCCGGCACGGGTGTTCATCAACCGCTACACCGAAGAGGCGGCCCCCTACCCTATCGTGGCACCACTGGAAAGCCAAAGCCTGGAGGATCACTTCGTCGAGCGTCTGGCCGAAGGGGTTGGCCCGGTGCCTGAAACCCGGCATTACGGAGTTTACAAGCCAGACCACACCGCCTATGGGCAAGAACTGTCTCACGTGGACGTCAAAACGCTCAATCGGATCGTCAATCAAGTGTTGGCTCATTACAAAGAGCATGATATCTGCGACATCCCCCGCAAACACCTCCAGGACCTGCTGCCGCAGATGGGGACCATGATGTCCAACGCGATGCGCAATCAGGCCTATCTGCGACGTCTCAACAAGACACTGAATGCCAGGGACGACGCCATCATTCAAGCCGTGTTTGACCCCTTCAACCCTGACCGTCGTCGGCGGGAGGACCTGGAAGGGTTTATCCCGGATATCTATCACATCACCGTCCAACGCGATGAAGAAACACTGCGCCACAGACTGGCCAATTGCTTGATGATCACCGAGCGCGGCGGGCTGGATCACCACCATTCGGGCCACGCGATTCTCTGGACGCCGGCCTGGGGCCTGGAAACCTTCGTGTCTCCAGCCGTGGCAGAACAGCAACTTGAGGAGCGCCTGAAAGACCCCACCGCATGCTTGGCACTGTTGGAAAATCTTGATCCGCGTCTACGCCAGCTGCATGCCAACTACTCCCTGGGGGCATTCTGGCTGATCACCGAACCGATCAGCGAAAATCGCCAGCAGTCCTGGATCGACCACTACATCGCCCAACGGGCCCATTGGCTGGCACAGAAACCAACCGGCAAAGCACTATTGAAGCTTATGGCGGTGCCGCCTACCCCTGTCCTTGGAGGGGCTGCACAGCTCGCCCATTATTTTGTCGCACAACGCTCGCTACCGGCCTGGCTGGGCATGGCAAACCCTGCTGAACAGCAGCACCATGCTGAGCTACTGGAGCAATATCGGCTCAATACCCAGGATGAAAAAGACTATCTGTATGAGTTTTTATCGCTACACCAGCAGGTTCACGACAAACTGAACGATATGCTAGTGGACTATTCCGTTGACCCGGAAGACGTCTTTATCACGCCACGTCTCGCCTTGGACGGTCAACGACAGAACCTTACCGACTACGCCCTGGCTCACATCAGCGAGCAGGCGAGTTCCTTTACCGTGGAGTCAAGCGCAACGCAACTGACCGAATCGACGGTCCGGCAACTCCTGCTCAAATTGAACATCGCCCAGGTCGCTCACGACTACCTGAAAGAGAAACTGGCACCCGACCAACCATGCGCAGTGGAGCGTGAGCTGCGTTTTATCCGGCAATTACCGTGGCAGCTGTTGCAACACGCCCATGCGCTAAAACTGCAAGAGCGGCTATCGGAGACTGGCTACAACCTGATTCGGCAGGTCGTCGACATGCCAGACGCCATCGCACGGGCCACGATCGCAGGTGCCAATGCGACCATTCGTCCCCTTGAGATGATCGCCACACCAGGCGCGAGCATCGTCAAGGCGCTTGGGCTTTACGTGATCAGCGCAGGCGCCACTGAGCCGTTGATTCTCTACGCGCCTTACTACCCAGGCCAGTGCTTCATAGAATTTGAAAACCTTGCGCAGTTTCTCAGCCATCTGAATGTACCTGGCAAACTGCAAGACTGGATCACTGCCCATCTACCGGCCGCTGACAAGGCGAAGTATAAAAATCTACTGGCCAGCACCGCAGGTACCACCTCCGAAATCACCTTGGCCAATCATCCGATCAAAGGCCACGCCTTCAAGCAGTTTTATCACGACAACCAGGTGGTGATGGGGCAAATGCTTAAAGCTCAGCAAGACCCCGAAGAACAGAGCCGCTGGAACACGATCAAAAGTCTCTTGAGCAGCGGGGTGCAGATCGCCGCGCAATTCTTGCCGGGGAAACTGCGGATACCGGTTCTGATCTGGCAGAGCTATAGACTGTTCAAAGACTCTGCCGAGGCCCTGCAACAGCATCATTGGCGGGATGCATTGCGTTCGTTCATTTTCGGTATTGCGAGGATGGCGGAGATGGGGCAACTGATGCGCGAGCCAGTGCCCAAGGCACCTCCCCCAGCCTACGAGGAAGTTAACGCGAGCGCCCCTGGCACCGCCAACACCGCCGTTGCACCGACCGTCAAGGACATCGACGTGACCGACCCCAGGCGCACACGTCTGCAAGACTTCGAGACCAGTCAGGTGGCGTTGCAAGACTTGCAAAAGCAAGCGGGATCGGGCCTCTACGCGACCGCAGACGGCAAGACGCTCTATGGTGCCGTGGAGGGCAAGGTCTACACGATCAAGAAAACCCCACAACTGCGGATAACCGACCTGCCCGCCAGCAGCGAAGGCCCGCTGCTATCCAGTACCCCTCAGCACCAACTGGTGCTTGATCCGGATCATCACCCACTGCGATACGGCCAAGTCATCACGCGGCTGGGTAACGATTTTGTGAGCCGCTTTAGCGCCGGGTTGGGCATGAATATCGAAGCCAGTGGCATGAAAGAGATTCGCCGGCTCTACCCGACCAGGGCCTGGCAAATTATCGAGGCACTGGATATCGCAAGAACTTATGCATTTCGTGCAATGCATAACATGGCCCAACTCCAAAAACGGACTAAAGGCACACGCCTAGAGGGAATCCTGAAGAGAGTGTTTGATGTCGGACATATTGACATTGGCATCCGAAAAAAAGTGTACGACGCCATCACCCCTCTGTGCAAAGCGTTGCAAGACCCCGACCTTGACGGATGGGAAATGTCACGTTTCGTGGTTGGCGCGAGAAGACAGACGTCGCAAGAGGTGGTCGCATTCGTCGTCGTTGGCGACAAAAAGGAACGGGTTTTTTTTACCGATCTGTTCTTTGATCAACGAATGCTGCAACACGAGTACGCAAATCTGTTGACCGCACCATTCAACATTGCAGGCCATGCGCGAGCGTCCGCCTTGATCCACGAGTTCTCCCACCTCTACTCGCGTACCGAAGATATCTGCTACACCGATGTCCGCCGGCCGTTCCTGGACCTGATCGATACCAGCACTAAAAGAGGGAGGGACGAATACGCTTTGTTGAAGGACTATCAGGACAACGTTCTGTCACTGCGCACACCGTTTGGTCAGCTGTTCTCGCGATGGTTCCCTAGCTCCGGTAGCTCCGGTAGTTCCAGTGATTCCGGTGGTTCCGGTGGTTCCGGTGGTTCCGGTGGTTCCGGTGGTTCCGGTAATTGGGTGAGTATGGACTCTACCAACTCGCATGACCTGGCCGCCAAGGCCATCATGGAAGCCACAGCCACCACAAGTATCAATGACGCCCGTATAGCATTTCTGAATACCGCATCAGCCGACAAACGCATTGATACAATCCTGCGCAACGCCGACTCCGTTACCCAGCTTATTTGTGAAATGGGGCGTGAGCTCGACCCTTGATAAGTCAACCCATTGGATCCAGGAGCCCTAGAGGGCTCCCGGCAGGCAGCGTCAGTCTTTCTGATCGCGCAGGATATTGCCCGATGCGCCATCAATGCGCGCTTCATAGACCGTGCCATCGGACTTGCGCCCTTTGACTTCCCAATAGCCATTGTCGTCGGCTTCGGCAGCGTAGACCTCCACGTAGCCCGCCTTGGTCTTGGCGACTTCGATGGCCTTTTCAATGGTAATCCAGCCCGCCCCCGGTTTATCAGCCAGGGCGGCGCCAGCACTGAGCAGAGCGGTGGTTGCACACAACGCGACTAAGGTTTTCTTCAGCATTTTCGTTCTCCATGGTGGGAATGTCCTGAATTTTTTAGGCGCTCTCAAACGAGAATAAGTTCCAATTGATGTGCAATCGCCATGACGGCTGTTCTCGCCGCCCGCGTGCGGAGGTTAGAATGTGGGAAATCAGGATGAGTCAATGACCGAAAAGTCCCTTTCAGAAGCCGAATACGACGCCATCACCGACGCTGCCGCGCATTGGTGCATGCGCCTGCACGCGGGTGATTGCACCACGGGTGAACGTCAGGCTTTTGCACAATGGCACGATTCCCACCCGCTGCATGCCTTTGAATACGCGGCGATGCTGGAGATCTGGGACGTTGCCGACCACCTCCCCCGCAACGAACCCACGCCGGTCGTGGTGCCGTTCAAACCCCGCAGCCGCTTGCGCACCTACGCCGTGGCGGCGGCGATCTGCCTGGCCGTCCTACCCTTGGCAGCCTTTACCGGTTGGGAAGCCGGCTGGCTGCCCAGTTCTTATGAACGCTACGATGCCGCCAATGGTCTGCGCCAGATCACCTTGGGTGACGGCAGCCAGGTGGAGCTGAACCTGGGCACCGAACTGGTCTACAGCAACTACAAGGACCAGCGCCGTATCACGCTGAAAAAAGGTGAAGCGTTCTTCAAAGTCAGCCATGACAGCGCCCACCCCTTTATCGTGCACGCTGGCGAAGGCCAGGTGCGGGTGACGGGCACTCAGTTCAACGTGTGGAAGTATGAAGACCAGGTGCGCGTGATGCTGCTCGAAGGCTCGGTGCAGATATCCAGCGACAAGGTGCATGGCAGCGTGCCGCTCACCCCCGGCATGCAGGCCAACTACCAACAAGGCGATGCCACGCCGCGCGTAAGGGCGATCACCCCGAACGACACCGCGCTGGCCTGGCGCCAGGGCAAGCTGATCCTCGACAACCTGGCCCTGGCCGACGCGTTGCCGCTGATCAACCGCTACCTGAGCAAACCGGTGATGCTGGCCGACGCCAACACCGGCACGATTCGCATCGGCGGCATCTACAACATCAACGAGGTCAACAACCTCGTGCCCTCCCTGCCCAAGGTTTTGCCGGTCTACCTGACCCAGAACCAGGACGGCAACCCCGTACTCAACGCCATCCCCCGTAAAACGCCGAAAGGCTGAGCCTCTGCCCACAGCTGTGGGCTTCGCCACGCCTGAAGTGTCCGTTTTTTTAACACCCCCCTGCCCTGAAGCGCCCATGCGTAGCGGATTCATCGTTTCGTCATCGGTGGTGTTACAGCGCTGATACAACCGAGTGAAGCGTTTGCGCAGTGGCTGGAGAGGTGCGAATGGCGGGGGGTGCTGTTTCATGCCTGAAACAGGGCTGCCATAACTTTGCCCAGCAATATCTTCAACACCTTGAATAACAACACAAAATAAAAAGCGGCACGGCTTCTGCTCTATCCCTTACAGCGCTGTTTAGGGTCAGCGCGAAGAATAAGGAATGCCGCCGTGATCACACTCACTCAAGGTTCGATGCAGGTACTGCTAATCAGCTGTGTACTCAGCGCCAGCCTCAGTGTTCCAGCCCTGGCGGGTGACGGCGTGATCGTGACAGGCCGAGACGTACAAGGCCACATGTATGGCCGAGCCTCCTTTGGCCCCGACCCTTATCCCCAGACCGCCAATGCCAATCCCAGCCGAGAAATCATTGGCGCCCTGTCGGGCGAGTTGAGTGACCGTGACTTCGGAAACATCAACAGCGGCTTGGGCATCACTCGGGCCATGCAGCCCAACGGCAACCTCACCGGCTTGAGTGCCACACAAAACAGTATGTCCACCCTGGGTGCTGGCGCAGCCGCCAGCCGCTCGGGTGGCAGCGGCAGCATGGGCGGTCAGATCAGCGACTCGATCCAGCGTGGCCTGGCGCCCCTCAACAACATCGGCAGCATGATGGGGGGCAAATAATGAACCGTTCCCTGCTCCTGCTGGCCCTGCTGGGCAGCACCGCGGTAATGGCGGACAACACCGCAGTGATCAACAACAGCGGTAAAGACTACCGCGGCAACCTGATGGTCAACCAGGCCGCGGGCAATCAGCAGCAAACCGCCAACAACCGAGCCGTCGCGCTCGGCGGCCAGGCCACCACCAGCAATATCCAAAGGATGGACGGCAAGGTCGACCCTTCCCTGAACGCCAAGGCGGCGATCGAGGGCACTTCTTTCAGCAATGGCAACGGCATGTTGGGCATCAACCAGTCCGCCGGGGCCAACAACCAATTAGTCAATGCCGTGCGGATCAGCGTCAACCCTGGCCCGCAAAGCATCGACGACAGCGTCCTGTTGCAACAGAACACGACGACGCTGGCAACCGACTCAGGGCTCACCCCCACCACTGGCAGCCGCCAGGTCGTGACAAGCGACCAGGCCTTCACCGGCAGCCGAGGAGTGATTCAGGTGAACCAGAGTGCCGGGGTGGGGAACCGAGTGGCTAACACCCTGGGCATCACTATCAAGTAAACGCTTGGTAGCACTAGTTAGACCGTACCAACACTTAACCAACTAATTAGAAGCAAGGAGAAACACCATGAAACCTCAAATGGCCCTGAAACCAATGGTTTTCGCTCTCGCCGCACTCATGGCTGCTGCTGCTCAAGCAGGTGGTTGGCACCCTGCGCCTCAACCAACCGGTGTGGTTGCCTCCGTGGTGACAGATGTGCAGAACAGCGCCGGCAACAAATTCGACGATACCAAAACCGAAAATAACAGCTCATCTGATAACTCGGTCAACAGCAACAGCGGTAACGTCGGCGTAAACATTCAATCCGGCAGTGGTAACCAGGCGGACAACTCTGGCGCCATCTCCAGCGCTAAAGGCGACTTCTTGACCGTGTTTGCCGTAGTCGATGTGAATCAAAACAGCGGTCTGAACAACTTCGTCAACAAAGGCACGCAAAACAACGCCTCCCTGGATAACTCCGTTAATCGTAACTCCGGCAACGTGGGTTATAACGGCCAGGCCGGTCAAGGCAACCAAGGCAAAAACAACTTGGCAATCACCACCGCTGATGGCAAAAACATCGCAGCGGCTGCCAACACCGAGCAAAACTCGCTCGCCAACAACTACCTCAACACCGCTGCCACCGGGTACGGCCATCATGGCGGCAAACCTCAATACGTTTCGAACAACGCCAGTGCTGACAACTCGATCAACAACAACTCCGGCAACATCGGTGTGAACCTGCAATCTGGTGCAGGCAACCAAGCCAGCAACAGCCTCTCGGTAGGCCAAGGTTGCAGCGTCTGCAGCAGCGGCGTGCGCTTCTGATCCAACGGGGCCTTGGCAACAAGGCCCTTTTTATTTCAGTGTCCATCAGGTCAGACGATCATGCGCCTCGCGACCCTCACCCTCTTGATGCTGCTCGCCGGCCCGACCTGGGCAGGCACCATGGCGATCTCCGCCATGCCTGGCGGTGCAGTCATCTTCAAGAAGGTCGAGAGTATCCGTGAACGCCGGTTCGCCAACCTGGTGGAACAGAAAACCGATTTCAGCTGCGGTGCTGCGGCACTCGCCACCATTCTGCGCCAGGGCTACTGGCTGGACGTCGACGAAGACCACGTCATCAAAGGCATGCTGGTCAATGCAGACCAGGACCTGGTACGTACCCAGGGTTTCTCCATGCTGGACATGAAGCGCTACCTCGAAAGCATCGGCATGCGTGCCCGGGGCTACAAGATCGGGCCAGACACGCTGGCTACCGTGAAGATCCCTGTGGTGGTGTTGCTGGAGATTCGTGGCTACAAGCATTTCGTGGTACTTCAGCGCGCGGACAAGGATTGGGTCTATATCGGCGACCCAGTACTGGGCCACAAGCGCTACTCACATGACGACTTCATCAAAGGTTGGAATGGCATCGTCTTCGCCGTGCTGGGTGAAGGTTACGACAAGGCCAACGCCCTGCTCGACCCTCCCATGCCGCTGACCGCCAAGAACCAGTTGAATGAGTTCAGGCCCGTAGGCGATGCCGAGCTGATGGACTTCGGTTTCATCCAGAGCGACTTCTTCTAAGAAGCGCAATAAGGGGCAGGACGCTCCAGGAGCAAAAGATGAACACTTTCCGTTGGCTGACGGTCTTGTGTCTGGCAGCCTCAATGCCCGCTTATGCTTCATCGGCATTCAAGCCGATCGAACTCAAGGACTCGGAAATGGCCGAGCTGCGCGGTCGTTATGTGATGCCGGGGCGGATTATCAGCTTCGGTATTGTCATGAGCAGCACCTGGACCAATGCCGTGGGTGACACCATTACTGGCAAGGCCAGCATGCAAGTCGACTCCTCCACCATCACCCCTCAATTTTACGTGCAGACCACCGGTTCGACAGGTACGGGCCCCCATCCGAACACTGGCACCGGTAACGTCAGCGGAGGCGCCGGCCTGGGCACCGGCACAGGCGTGACCCAAAGCGTGCGCGCTGCCGGCGACGGCAACACCGCCTACAACAATGTCGGCATTAACGTCACCGAGAACGGCTTCGCGCCCTCCAACACTGTGCAATCCGGAAAAGTACTGGTTGCCGGCGGCACCGTCACCGGTGACAGCGCCGCAGGCCGGGTGAGTGTTTCGGCCAACAATGGCGGCTTGCAGATGGCGATCCAGGGCAACCACAACCAAGGCAATAGCCTCCAGCAGATTGGCGGCGGGCAGGTGCTGCAAGGCACCGTATTGACGGGTGACAGAAACTTCGTCAGCAACATGACGCAACTCAATGTGGTGATGAATAACGGGCTGAACAACCCGGCATTGAATTGCAATCTGGATCAACTCAAAGGCCTACGCACTCTCGGTTATTGAACTACGCTGACCCTCGACACTTACGCATTAGAAAAGGACGGCTTATTTCATGCATCGATCGTTATCGCTACGTGCGGTGGTCTGTTTAAGTACGCTCTTGCCCGCATCCTTTCTGTATGCCGCGCCGGACGCCGATCTCGAGACTCTCAAACAGGAGCTTCTGGAACTCAAGCAGCGGTACGAAGTGCAGCAAAAAGCCTTGGCAGTATTGGAGCAACGGGTGCGTCAGGTGGAAGATCAACCGGCGGCCCCACCACCGAAACGCCTGGCCAAATCCCCAGCGGACTTCCAGAAAGCCAGCGGCGCCACCGTCGCCGGTACTGGCGCGGCAGCGGCATCCGGTGGTGCGGGCGGCGGCGGCAGTTCTTACGGCCAGTCGCTCAAGGATGATTCGGCGCCGGCGCAGAGCGTGAGCAACCTCTACAACGAAGCCAGCGGTTTCTTTGGCAACGGCAAGTTCAGCTTTGAAACCGGTATTACCTACGCGCGCTACGATGCACGCCAGCTCACGCTCAACGGTTTCCTGGCGCTGGACTCGATCTTCCTCGGCAATATCAACCTGGATCGAATCAAGGCTGATAACTGGACGCTTGACCTGACCGGTCGCTATAACGTCGACAACCGCTGGCAGTTCGACGTGAACGTGCCGGTGGTGTACCGCGAATCGACTTACCAGTCCGGCGGTGCGGGTAACAACGCCAACGCCACCTCGGAAGAGTCGGTGAGCCGCGACCCGACCATCGGCGACGTCAACTTCGGTGTGGCCTACAAGTTCCTCGACGAAACCCCCACCCTGCCGGATGCTGTGGTGTCGGTGCGCGTCAAAGCGCCGACGGGTAAAGAACCGTTCGGCATCAAGCTGGTGCGCTCAACCGCCAACGACAACCTATACGTGCCTGAAAACCTGCCGACGGGTAATGGAGTCTGGTCGATCACGCCGGGGATCTCGCTGGTCAAGACCTTCGACCCCGCCGTGCTGTTTGGCTCGTTCTCCTACACCCACAACTTCGAAGAGTCGTTCGACGACATCAGCAGTGACGTCAACCAGAAAGTCGGCGGCAAAGTCAGCCTGGGTGACAGCTTCCAACTGGGTGTCGGCGTGGCCTTTGCGCTGAACGAGAAGATGAGTATGTCGTTTTCGGTCTCCGACCTGATCCAGCGTAAAAGCAAGCTCAAGCCCAATGGCGGGGACTGGCAGTCGGTGGTGTCCAGCGATGCCAACGCCGGTTACTTCAACGTGGGCATGACGATTGCGGCGTCGGATAATCTGACGATTGTGCCGAACCTGGCGATCGGGATGACGGATGATGCGCCGGACTTTACGTTTAGTCTGAAATTCCCGTACTACTTCTAGTGGTGTGTTTGAGGGCCCCATCGCCGGCAGCCAAAAGGAAAAGCCCCGCAACGATAAGGGTCGTTGCGGGGCTTTTCGGTTTACCCGCCCTAGCGGATCTGGTGTTTGTGCAGCAACCGGTAGAACGTGGGCCGGGAAACCCCGAGGACACGCGCGGCAACACTCAGGTTGTCGCTGTGCCGGTTGAGCACGTCGCACAGCGCCTGGCGCTCGGCGCGGTGTTTATAGTCTTCCAGTGTAGCCATCGGCGGTGAAATTGCCTGTTGGCCGTGCAATCCCAGATCAACGGCTTCTATCTGCCGCCCTTCGGCCAGTACCAGGCCGCGACGTACGCGGTTGGCCAGCTCGCGGACGTTACCCGGCCAGGCGTGTTCACCCATTGCCACCAGCGCATCGTCGCTGAAGCTGCGCGGGCGACGGCCAGTCTCCTGGCTGTAGAACCGTGAAAAGTGATTGGCCAGCATCGCGACGTCGCCATGGCGATCACGCAACGGCGCCGTGACCACTTGCAGGACATTGAGGCGGTAGTACAGATCTTCGCGAAAGGTGCCCTTCTCTACCGCTGCCTCCAGGTCGACGTGAGTGGCCGCCAATACCCGCACATCCACGGGAATCGGTTGGCTGCCGCCGACGCGTTCAATTTGTTTCTCCTGCAGAAACCGCAGCAGATTGGCCTGCAACTCCATCGGTAAATCGCCGATTTCATCGAGGAACAACGTGCCACCGTTGGCGGCTTCGATACGCCCGACCTTACGCTGATGGGCGCCGGTAAATGCGCCCTTTTCATGCCCGAACAATTCGGATTGGATCAAGTGTTCAGGAATCGCCCCGCAATTGATCGCCACAAACGGCTTGGCGTGACGCTGGGATTGACGATGCAGGGTCTTGGCCACCAGTTCTTTGCCGGTGCCGCTGTCGCCGCGGATCAACACCGGAGATTCAGTGGGTGCGAGCTTGGACAATAACTTGCGCAGTTCGCGGATCGGTCGACTGTCCCCCAGCAACTCGTGCTCGGGCTCATCCACCGGCATATGGCCCTTGCCCCGCAGGCGTGCCATGCCGAACGCGCGGCCCAGGGTGACCTGCACACGGGCCACATCGAAGGGCAAGGTATGGAAATCGAAAAACCATTCGCAGACGAAGTCACCCACGTTCTGCAGGCGGAGCACGTCCTGGCTGAGTACGGCGATCCACTCAGTACCGCTGCGGCCGATCAGTTCCTTGACCGCTTCCGGACGCTCCAGGTGGTAGGGCTGCAGGCGCAGCAGCCCGACATCGCAGGATCGGTCGCCCACGGCCTCCAGCGTACAGCTGTCCACCTCCCACCCGGCGGTGCGCAAACCAGGCAATAGCCCATGGCAGTCGCCACAGGGGTCGACCACGAGCAAGCGGCGCTGCACAGGTGTAACGACCATGACTATTCCTTGGCGTCAAAATTGTTAAAGTTATTTAGAAACAACGGTTTGTGACGTCTGGCGCTAACACTAGCAAGGTCTTGACGCCGTCCTTGTACCGTTTCGCTATAAACCTCGGCAAAAAGCCATTTGTGCGTGTTTACGCAAAAAAAGTTACGCGACACCGAAACTTTCATTCAGCTTTCAAAACAGCCGCTTACATGACATTAATCACTAAACATCGAAAATAGTTGCTCTAACATGTGACCCGTACCCCGCCATCGTGCATCAGTACAAGTAACCCGCCGCACGGTCAGCCCAACCGCCGGCACTCACTTGAATGGGCAATGAGAGAGAACCCCACATGAACGCCCCGCTCCGCATCAACGAAGCTCTTTTGATCGCAGACCGTGCCTTCCAGCCCTTTCAGTGCGTGGCCTGGCATGACGGCAATGGCGCCCTCAGCCTGAGCGTCATCGACCGCACCAACAACCGTATCGGCAGCAAACAACTGTCTTCGAGCGCTTATACCGACCCGGCACAACTGGAAGACCTGCTGTTGCAGGCCCGCGCCGAACTCGATAAAAGTGGCTACCAGTTGCAATCCTGGGCGATGCCGAAGTAATCCGGCACTGTAACTTGCGCTTATCGGTTTAGATAAGCGCAAGTTCAGTGTTAGTCCGCGTAACGCTTATTGAGCGGCCAGAATAAACCGCTCGATTGCTTCTGCCGCGCCGTCATCGACATTACTGCCCGTTACCACGCTGGCCTGGCGCTTGACGGTTTCTTCCGCCTGGCCCATGGCAATCGACAACCCGGCGACATGAAACATGGCCGGGTCATTGCCGCCATCACCGATAGCCGCCGTCTGCTCCATCGGAACGCCAAGGTGCGCCGCCAAGGTCTGCAAGGCCTCGCCCTTGTTGGCCAGCATCGCCGTCACGTCCAGGTAAACCGGTTGCGAACGCGATACCTGAGCCAGCCCCTGCACCTTGGGCTGCAGCTGCGCTTCCAGCTCCACCAGCAATTGCGTGTTGTTGCTGGCCGCGACGATTTTGTCCACACGGTCCAGGTAGGGTTCGAAACTCTCTACCACAATCGGCCCATAGCCCAAGCCGTCGGCTTCGCGCTGCATCATCGGCCCTGGCGGGTCGCGGCGCAGCCAGTCACCGTCGGCAAACACCCAGACTTCCACATCCGGCTCTGCTGAAAACAGCGCCAGCGTGACCAGCGCCGCGTCAGCCGGCAGATGGTGGGCAACCAGAATGCTGCCATCCGGGTTGATCAAGGTGCCGCCATTAAAGCCTGCCACCGGGACATCAATACCGAATGTCTCGATCAGATGCAGCATGGCCTTGGGCGGCCGCCCACTGGCCAGGCTGAAAAACACCCCCGCCTCACGCAATGCACGAACAGCATCGATGGTGCGCTGGCTAAGCCTGTGATCCGGATGCAGCAAGGTGCCGTCCACATCACTGAGGATAAAACGGACGGGATGAATCGCCGCGTCACTCATCCGAGGCTATGCCAGGTACGGCCGTCACGGGCCAGCAAGGCGTCGGCGGCAGCTGGACCATCTTCACCGGCCTTGTAGGCCTGGATCCCGGCGTCTTCCTTCCATGCATCCAGGAATGGCTGCACCGCACGCCAGCCGTTCTCGATGTTGTCCGCACGCTGGAACAAGGTCTGGTCGCCGGTCATGCAGTCGTAGATCAGGGTTTCGTACCCCGTCGATGGCTGCATTTCGAAGAAGTCCTTGTAGGCAAAACCCAACTGGATATTGGCCATGTCCAGGGTCGGCCCAGGCTTTTTCGCCAACAGGTCAAACCACATGCCTTCATTAGGCTGGATCTGGATTTTCAGGTAGGTGGGCTTTAGCTCATCCACTTCGGTATCGCGAAATTGCGCGTAAGGGGCAGGCTTGAAGCAGATGACGATTTCGGTGTCACGCACACTCATGCGCTTGCCGGTGCGCAGGTAGAACGGCACACCGACCCAGCGCCAGTTGTCGATCATCACCTTGAGGGCGACGAAGGTTTCGGTGCTGCTGTCGGGCGCTACGTTGGCTTCTTCGCGGTAACCCGGCAGTTGCTTGCCACCGATTTCGCCGGCGGTGTACTGCCCGCGTACCGAGTTGGCCCGCGCATCTTCGAGGGACCAGGGGCGCACCGCGCCAATCACCTTGGCCTTTTCACCGCGTACGGCATCGGCGCCAAAGGCAGCGGGCGGCTCCATCGCCACCATCGCCAGCAACTGGAACAGGTGATTGGGCACCATGTCGCGCAGGGTGCCGGTCTTCTCGAAGAAGTTGCCACGGGTTTCAACGCCGACGGTTTCAGCGGCGGTGATTTGCACGTGGTCGATGTAATGATTGTTCCAGAACGCTTCGAACAGCACATTGGAGAAACGGCTGATCAGGATGTTCTGTACCGTTTCCTTGCCCAGGTAATGGTCGATGCGATAGATCTGCTTCTCGCTCATCACCTTGAGCAGGCTGGCATTCAGCGCCTCGGCGGTAGCCAGGTCTGAGCCGAAGGGCTTCTCGATGACCACGCGACGGAAGCTGTCGTCGGTTTCCGTCAGCAGGCCGGCACTGCCCAGGCGCTGTACTACGTCACTGAAGAAGCGCGGTGCAGTGGCCAGGTAGAACACGGCGTTGCCGGTGCCGCTGTCGGCGATTTTCTTGCCGATGTCCGCATAGGTGCTGTCGTCGAGGAAGTCGCCCTCGACGTAACTGATGCCTTTGGCCAATTGCGCCCACAACTGCGGGTCCAGGGCGTTTTCGCCATTGCCCTTGACCTTGCTCGCCGCTTCGGTGCGGATGAAGTCTTCGAGTTTCTTGGCGAAGTCGGCATCACTGATGGCGTTGTGATCAACGCCGACAATGCGCAGGCCATCGCCCAGAAGGCCATCCCGGCTGAGGTTGTACAGCGCCGGCATGAGCAGGCGCTTGACAAGATCACCATGGGCACCAAACAGAAACAGTGTGGTGGGCGGAGCAGGTTCGGCCTTGGGTTTCTTGCCGTTGGCGGTCATTTTTTGGAAGTCTCCACGTGGCCGCCGAAGCCGAAGCGCATGGCCGAGAGCATTTTGTCACCGTAGGTGCTTTGCTGGCGCGAGCGGAAGCGTGCGAACAGCGAGGTAGACAGTACTGGCACCGGCACGGCTTGTTCCATGGCGGCTTCGATGGTCCAGCGGCCTTCGCCACTGTCGGCCACGGAACCCGAGTAACCATCGAGTTTCGGATCGGTCGCCAGGGCATCCGCGGTCAGGTCGAGCAGCCAGGACGAAACCACGCTGCCACGGCGCCAGACTTCTGCGATATCGGCCACATTCAGGTCGAAGCGCTGGTCTTCCGGCAGGTTCTCCGAGTTCTTGGTCTTGAGGATGTCAAAACCTTCGGCAAACGCCTGCATCATCCCGTACTCGATGCCATTGTGGATCATCTTGACGAAGTGCCCGGAACCCGCAGGACCGGCATGGATATAGCCCTGCTCGGCGCGCGGGTCAGCGCTGTCTGAACGGTCCTTGGTACGCGGAATGTTGCCCAGGCCCGGGGCCAGGCTCTTGAAGATCGGGTCGAGGCGCTGCACGGTCTCGGCGTCGCCACCGATCATCATGCAGTAGCCACGCTCCAAGCCCCAGACACCGCCGGAGGTGCCGACATCGACATAGTGCAGGCCTTTTTCCGCCAGGGCCTTGGCCCGGCGGACGTCGTCCTTATAGTTGGTGTTGCCGCCGTCGATGATTGCGTCACCGTCTTCCAGCAGCGTGCTCAATTCATTGATGGTGTCTTCGGTCGGTGCGCCGGCTGGCAGCATCACCCACACGGTGCGCGGCTTTTGCAGCCCGGCCACCAGGGCCTTGAGGTCGGCAACGCCGGTGGCGCCCTCTTCGCTCAGGCCTTTTACAAAGGCTTCGTTACGGTCGTAAACAACGGTGGTATGCCCATTGAGCATCAGGCGCCGTGCAATATTCCCGCCCATGCGGCCTAGTCCGATAATCCCCAGTTGCATGTGCTGATGCTCCTAACTACTAAAAAAATGTGTGCATAGTTTATAGCGCAATGAGGCTAATGAGGGTTAGTCCAGAGCGGATCCCTGTAGTTTCATGACAAAAAAGTAGCCATCAATTGAGCATCACGGTACAAAAAGTCACACGACCATCAAAAATAAAAAAGTTCCATTGCTCGCAAAAAGAATTCAGAATTAGCCTGACTGCTGCCGAGAACCTCGACTCAAGCGTTCTGGCACACCGCGACACACCGGCTATTTGCGAGGTAAGCAATGAGCACTGCACAGATGACCCGTCCTCCACAGACCCTCTACGTCTCCATCCGACGCGACGAGTTGCGCCAGTTGAAAGACGAACGCGAACAGTTGCAGCAGGAAGTCCTGCGCCTGCGTTCGCATATCATCCAGGCTCAGTTGGACCAGCCTTCCAGCGCCCAGCCTGCCCTCTGCTAAGCCCGGTCATCACTTTGTAAGATAACGGCTACGAAAATCTCACAAAGTTTTCACATGCACCTCCCGATACTCCCGCCCGAAGGGCCGCCCCATGCAAGGGCGGCCTCTGTTGCGTGCACCTCTGCGCGTCAACTGAAAAATTATCGGGTTGGAGCGCTGGATGGCGATGTTCAAACGCAGCACTACGTCTGCGAAAGGCTTTGATTGGGCCGGTCTTGGTTGGCTTTTTCTGTTCTTCTGGTACTTCTCGGGTATTACCCAACTGCTGATCCAACTGACCGGGACCTCCGGTTTCAGTGGCTTTCGCCAAGCCTTCTTCATGAGCGCCCTGTGGCTGGCGCCCATGTTGCTGTTCCCGCGACGTACACGCCTGCTCGCCGCGCTGATCGGCGTCGTGTTGTGGGCGTGTTCCATGGCCAGCCTGGGTTATTTCTTCATCTACCAGCAGGAATTTTCCCAAAGCGTCATCTTCATCATGTTCGAGTCGAACATCTCGGAAGCCGGTGAATACGCCACCCAGTATTTTGCCTGGTGGATCGTGCTGGCGTTCATCGCTCACACCGCCTTCGCTGTATTCCTCTGGACCCGTTTGCGCCCGGTCTATCTGCCTCGCGGTCAGTCGATGCTGGCTGCAGCGGCCATTGTGCTGGCTGTGGTGGGTTATCCGCTGGTCAAGCAGATCGCCACCAGCGACAACATGGAACAGGCCATCGATCGTTTCGAAACCCGCATCGAGCCTGCTGTGCCATGGCAGATGATTGTTGCCTATCGCCGCTACACCGAACAACTGGACAACATGCAAGGCATGCTGACCAGTGCCAGCCAGATCCCGCCCCTGAACAACCTCAAGGACAGCATGGCCGGCCAGCCATCTACATTGGTCTTGGTGATCGGCGAATCCACCAACCGCCAGCGTATGAGCCTCTACGGCTACCCGCGCAACACCACGCCGGAACTGGACAAGCTGCGCGACCAACTGGCTGTGTTCGACAATGTCATCACTCCGCGCCCCTACACCATCGAAGCGTTGCAACAGGTGCTGACCTTCGCCGACGAAGAAAATCCGGATCTGTACCTCAAGACCCCGTCGATTGTCAGCGTGATGAAGCAGGCCGGCTACAAGACCTACTGGATCACCAACCAGCAGACCATGACCAAACGCAACACCATGCTCACGACCTTTTCCGAACAGGCCGACGAGCAGGTGTACCTGAACAACAACCGCAACCAGAACGCACGCCAGTACGACGGTGACGTACTCGCCCCCTTCTCCAAGGCGCTGGCTGACCCCACCGAACGCAAGTTCATCGTGGTGCACCTCTTGGGCACTCACATGAGCTACCAGTACCGCTATCCGCCGACCTTCGACAAATTCACTGATCGCCAAGGCGTACCTGAAGGCGTCAGCGATGCGCAGTTGCCGACCTACAACAGCTACGACAATGCGGTGCTGTACAACGACTTTGTGGTGTCTAGCCTGATCAAGGACTACGCCAAGACCGACCCCAATGGTTTCCTGTTGTACCTGTCGGACCATGGCGAAGACGTCTTCGACTCCGCCGGCCACAGCACCTTGGGACGCAACGAAGGCAAGCCGACGGCGCCGATGTACACCATCCCGTTCATGGCCTACGCCTCCCCCAAATGGCGCGAAACCCACGATTGGAGTTTTGCCGGCGACCTGCAGCGCCCGTACAGCAGCTCCCAACTGATCCACACCTGGGCCGACCTGGCGGGCCTGAGTTTTGATGAGTGGGACCGTAGCAAGAGCCTGGTCAGCGACAGCTTCAAGCCTCGCCCCTTGATGATCGGCAACCCCTACGAGCGTCAACAGAAAGGCCTGATCGACTTCAGCCTGATCAAACCGAAAAAGAACACCACCGAAGTGGTACTTCAAGAGCCCTTGTAACAGAAAGATAACAATCATTCTCGTTTAGCCCTAAAGTTCCTCGCCTCCTTTCGTCTTTGAGCCAAGGCCTTCTCTTACTGAGAAGGCTGCAAAGACGACAAGGAGTCTTCCGCGATGTTCGCGCCCTTCACCCGTTCCATGACGTTCACCCTCGGCCTCTTCAGCGTGGTCGTAAGCCCGGATCTTCTGGCTGAAACCGACCCCGAAAACAAAGCCCTCGAACTCGGCGCCACCAGCATCACCGCCGAAGGCCTGGGTGCCACCACCGAGCACACCGGGGCCTACACCACCAGCTCCATGAGCACCGCCACCCGGCTGAACCTGTCGGTCAAAGACACCCCGCAATCGATCTCGGTGATCACTCGCCAGCAGATGGATGATTTCAATCTCAATACACTCACCGATGCTCTGCGCCAGACCACCGGGGTGACGGTCCAACACCTGGATTCGGACCGCGCCGGCTACTCGTCGCGCGGCTACTCCATCAACAATTTCCAGGTGGATGGCATGCTCAATACCTTTGGGCGCATGAAGTCCGACTCCGACACCATCATCTACGACCGTATCGAAGTAGTACGCGGTGCGACCGGCCTGACCACGGGTGCGGGCGATCCCTCGGCCACGGTCAACATGATCCGCAAGCGCCCGACGTCACAGTGGCAAGCCAAGGCCGGCGTGAGCGGTGCCAGCCATGACAACTACTACAGCTATCTGGATGTGGGCGGCCCGCTGGCATTTGACGGACGCCTGCGCGGACGCACGGTGATGGCTTACCGCGACAGCCAATCCTTTCGCGATAATTACGCCCTGCAAAGGGAAGTCGGCTACGGCATTCTCGAGGCCGATCTGACAGACGATACCGTGGTAGCCGTGGGCTTCGATTATCAGAACAAACATGTGCAGGGCACCTCATGGGGCACACTGCCCTATTGGAACAGCGATGGCGGCAAGGCTCGCTTGTCGCGCTCCGCCAATATGGCCACCGACTGGAGTTCCTGGCCGCTCAAGGACAAGACCACCTTTGCCTCCCTTGACCACAAACTGTCCGAGAACTGGCGCCTGAAAGCAGCCTATACACACCGGCAGAGCGACACCGACGGCAAGGTCTATTACGGCGGCGCGGGCTTCCCGAATCCGGACGGCAGCGGCATGACCGCCTGGACCAACCAGATGGTCGGCACATCAAAGATGGATGCCGTGGACTTCAACCTCGCTGGCGCCTACACACTGCTGGGCCGCGAGCATGAATTGATGGTCGGGTATGGGGAGTCGGAGCAGAGGGATTCATCGCCCTACCAGCGTTACAGCACACCCGAAGGCTACGAAACCATCCCTGACTGGCAACACATGGGCGGTATCGTCAAGTTCCCGGACCGGACCACCGGGCTCAAGGGTCCACACTCAAGCAAACAACAAAAAGCCGGGTACCTGGCCACTCGACTGAGCCTGACCGACAAGCTGCACGCGATATTGGGCAGCCGGTATGGCAGCTGGGAAATCGAAAGTACCCCTGTTGACTACGACGCCAATTACCAGCGCATCCCCCAACCCAAAACCCGCCAGACCCACAACGACATGTTGACGCCCTACGCCGGGCTACTCTACGACCTGACGCCGCAATACACGGTGTACGCCAGCTACACCGATATTTTCAACCCGCAGGACGAACGCGACGCCAGCAAGAAATACCTGGAACCGGTGGTGGGCAGCAACTATGAAATCGGCCTCAAGGGCAGCCTGCTGAACGAGCGATTGAACCTGGCCGCCGCGTACTTCTGGAGCACCCAGGATAACGTCGCCGAACTCGACAACGCCGCCCCGCCCGACCCGGTCACCCGCGAGCAGTTCTACAAATCCGGTGGCAAAGGCAACAAGGTGCAGGGCTTTGAGGTCGAGGTGTCAGGCGAAGTGATGCCCGACTGGAACCTTACCGCAGGCTACACCTACACCCACTCGCTCAACGGCGATAAGCAACGAAACAACACCGACCAGCCGATGAACCTGCTGAAGATGTCGACAGCCTATCGCTTGCCCGGTGAGTGGCGTGGGTTGACGGTGGGAGGCGCAGTCAATTGGCAAAGCGAGTTCTACGCATTCGCCGGGCGTCCAACGGGTGGCCGTAATCAGGACGGTGACCTCATCACCACTCCGACCAAGATCACCCAGCAGGCCTACACCGTGGTCAACCTGATGTCGCGCTACCAGTTCGACGAATATGTTTCGGCATCACTTAACGTCAACAATCTATTTGATAAAAAATATTACGAACGCGTCGGTTTCTATAATGGCGTGTATTGGGGCGACCCGCGTTCGATCACGCTGGCATTGGACTGGAAGCTGTAAGGCTTTTTAACCCGAAGTTAACGAAATTGTTAACTTCGGGATTTTTTCGCGTTAATTCCTACTTAATAAACTCACGCCAAACTCGCCCCATGAATCTGATCAAGGACAGAGCGGATACCGATCACTCTTAATGGGAATATTGCCATGAAACTCTCCACTCTGGTGCTTGCCAGCCTGATGACCCTGACCTCCGCCGCAGCCTTTGCCGAAGGCGGTTCCGAGCGTTCGAAGGAGTTCTACAACAACTTCACGTTCATGCAGCAAAAGACTCACGGCACGGCTGAACAAACCGCGCAGGCTGACGGGAAGAACGTGAAGAAAGAGGCGGCCGGTCAATCCACCGCCGAGCAACAACCGAACACTTGATTCAACTGATTTAACCGCACTGCCCTTTACCATCCTGCTCCTATGGCTAAGGTGAACTTGGCGCCATTTAATTAATGGCGCCCTTTTTTTGCCTGTTATTTATTAAAGCGATTTGCTCCAGAACAACATGCGTCCGTGGGCTGGATCAAATATCGAATCATCAAAACCGAACTTGCGATAGGCCGACTGAGCCACCGCATTGCCTTCCAGCACCTCCAGGGTGATTTTGCAGCAGCCGCGCTGACGGGCAATCTCCTCGACTTTCTGCAACATTTTCTGGCTGAGCCCCAGCCCCCGAAACGTATCCTTCACCACCACGTCGTGGACGTTGACCAGCGGACGGCAGGCAAATGTGGAAAATCCTTCAAAACAATTCACCAGCCCGGCCGGCTCTCCGTTCACAAACGCCAATACGCTGAACGCATGCGCACGCTTGGCCAATTCTGCTGGCAACTGCGCCAGCAAATCCGGGTCCAGGCTGTGCCCGCCCCCCATGGGATCCTTGGCGTAATGATTGAGTAACAGCGCAATGGCTTCGGCATGCACGGCATTGGTGTAGCTGGCTTGCAGCACCAGGATGTCAGGGGTGTCCATTTCCTTCCTCGATAACGGCAACAAGGGATTCGGTTCCCTCTAAGGGCATGATTGTAAGCGTGGAAGCACCGCCAACTGAAGGAGATTAACTACCAATAGGCGTTTGAAAACGCTGAAATCATGCCGCTAAAAAAGGCGGAACGGCCCATTCCAGGGGGTTCGTCGCACACGCCTCAGGAAAAACGCTGCAATTGCATTTCTTGCAGGCGGCTCAAAGTACGACGGAAGGGGAACTCCAGGTAACCCTCGGTATAGAGGCATTCGAGCGGAACCTGCGCCTCGATGAACAGCGGCACCTTACGGTCGTAGCACTCGTCCACCAGCGCGATAAACCGCCGCACGCTGTCATCGTGCACCGACAATTGGGGCAATTCGCGATCACCCGCCGCCACGCGCTGTGCGCCGTCTTCGGTGCCCCGGGCAATCCGGCCGGGGCGCTTTTGTGCGCTGAGGTTAGGCACTTCGCCCAGCAGGATCGCCTTGAAGCGATCGCAGATCAGCATGAAATCCATGGCTGCCAAGGGTTGCTCGCACAGATCCGCATAACGACACCACAGCACGGTATCACTGGATTGCACCGCGACAATGGAGCGATGCCCCACTGCGACAGGCCCACTGCGGACCGGCTGGCCTTCGGCCAATTGCTTGAACACACCGGCCAACGCAGAGGGCTGATTGACCCAATAGCGTTGGATACCGATACCCGGATGCAAACGGTGGTCCTCTCCCCCATCCACCGCAATCACTTGCATATGCTGTTGTATCGCCGCAATCCCCGGTAGGAACCGCTCGCGGTTGAAACCCTCGGCATACAGCTGGTCTGGCGGTTGGTTGGAGGTGCAGACCATCACCACGCCTTCCTCGAACATCACCTGAAACAAACGCCCCAGGATGATTGCGTCACCAATGTCATTGACGAATAGCTCGTCAAAGCACAGCACCCGCACGTCACGGCTCAATTCCCGAGCAAGCGCCTGCAAAGGATCCTGCGTGCCGGTCAGTTGAAACAGGCGTTGATGCACCCAGCCCATGAAGTGATGAAAATGCTGGCGGCGCGCAGGCACTTGCAGGCTTTGATAGAACTGATCCATCAGCCAGGTTTTGCCACGACCCACCGGCCCCCACAGATAGACGCCCATGCTGGGCGCACAACCTTGGTGCAAGGCTTCATGGCAGGCTTGCAACGCTTCCACCGCGCGGCGCTGGGCGTCGTCGGCCACGAAGCCTTGATGAGCGATGGCGTGTTGGTAGGCAGCGAGGGGCGAGTCGAAAGTCATGCTCGCCAGTATGACCTACAGGGAAATATCCAGCCGTGAAATCTTGCCCTGCTCGTTCAAGCGAAAGGTGTAGCGCAACTCCAAGGGGCTTCCGGGAAAATTGCCGGACACCACATTGCTGACCAGCACCTTACCCGTGCGGTGTTGCACCTTGAGCACTTCGACCCGCGGCTGGTAGCGGCGCGCGGTGTCTTCCATCCAGCGCGCGATGGCGGCGGTACCGACTTGATGCTGCCCCTCGTCGAACACATTGGCGTCATCGGCAAAACAGTGGGCGACAGCCGAAGTGTCACGGGCATTGGCGGCTTCGAGATAGGCCACGATGGCCGGCGCCAACTCAGGAATAGACATGGCACAGCTCCTTTCTTGGTGATTTATGACGCCATGCTAAGCCAGGGTTGTGTCAGTTTTTGTCAGGAGTGAATGGCCCGGACTCATTCTGCTCCATCAGCTTGCGCCAGCCGCGCAGCCAGTCACTGCGCCGCCCCGGATAACGCTCGCCATGGGCCTCGGCACTCGCCACGCGGTCGGTACGAAAGGTGCGATACGCGCCACGCAGCTCACACCAAGCGACGATCACCCGCACTTCATTCAGGAACCCCAGGGCCAGGGGCCAGATCAGGCGTTCGCTCTGGGTCTGGCTGGCGTCCGCGTACTCGATATGCAACTTGGCCTGGTTACGAATGGCCTCGCGAAACACGTTCAACGGCACACGGTTCTCCGGGTAACCGAAACCCGGCGGACCGGGCAGCAACGTAGGGTTGCGCAGGGCTTCCTGAGCGGCTGGGTCGAGCACGTCGGCGATTTTTGCCAGGGCGTTGGCGGCGGCGCGACTGAGCACGTCATCACCGCGCTGATCCACGTAGCGCAAGCCAAGCACAATGGCTTCGGTTTCCTCGGCGTTCAGCATCAAGGGCGGCAGAAACAACCCGCTGCGCAACACATACCCAACCCCGGCCTCGCCGAAAATCGGCGCACCTAATGCAGTCAGTTCGGCGATATCGCGGTAAAGCGTGCGCTCGGACACCTCCAACTGTGCTGCCAGCACGGCAGCAGTCACCGGGCGTTTCTTGCCCCGCAAGGCCTGGAGCAACGTCAATAGACGAGTGGTACGCGACACGGGAAGCCCCGCCAAAAAAGGAAAAGTGCCGCAGCTTAGCAGAGCCCCCTGTCAGAAAACGTCAGCAGTAAAAAAGGCCCTTGACCGAATAAATTATCGCGATCATATTAAATACATGTTTCTAAACATGTAAGAAAATCACTGCCTCAGGAGTCTTTGTATGCGCAATAAAGTCTTTGGCCGCCGCAGCGGCCTGCAGGTATCTGAACTGGCGTTGGGTACTGCCAATTTCGGCACAGGCTGGGGCCATGGTGCCGAGCGTGATGAGTCCAAACAGATTTTCGATGGTTACCTCCAAGCCGGTGGCAATTTCCTGGATACCGCCAACGGCTACCAGTTCGGCCAGTCGGAAAAGCTGCTGGGGGAATTCATCGCCTCCGAGCGCGACAACCTGGTAGTCGCCAGCAAATACACACTGCGCAGCCAACCGTCCGATGAAGGCACGATCCGGCTCGGCAACAACCGCAAGAATCTGGTCCGCTCAGTGGAAGAAAGCCTCAAGCGCTTGAACACCGACCGCATCGACCTGCTCTGGGCGCACATGAGCGACAACGTCACGCCCATGGAAGAGATCCTGCGCGGCCTCGATGACTTGGTTCGCGCTGGTAAGATCCACTACGCCGGCCTTTCCAACTTCCCCGCCTGGCGCATCGCCCGTGCCGACCTGCTGGCTGAAGTGCGCAACTTCGCGCCGATCATCGGCATCCAGGTGGAATACAGCCTGGTCGAGCGCACCGCCGACCGTGAACTGCTGCCGATGGCCGAAGCCCTGGGCCTGGCTGCCACACTGTGGTCGCCCCTCGGCGGTGGCTTTCTGACCGGCAAGTACCGCAACACCCAGGAGGACAACCGTGCCAACAAGCTCGGTATCCTGGTGCACGCCGAGCACAGCGCCCGCGAAACCGCCGTGCTGGACACTCTGCTGGCGGTCGCCGCCGAAGTGGACGCCTCCCCAACCCACGTTGCCATCGCCTGGCTACGGGAAAAGGCTCGCCGCTCCACCACCGCACTGATCCCGATCCTGGGTTCGCGTACACGCGCCCAACTGGACAGCACCTTAGGCGCATTGAATGTGCAGTTGTCAGCCGAGCAAGTCACCCGTCTCGACAACGCCAGCGCTATACCATTGGGTGTCCCGCACGGCATCATCGCCGAGCGTTTCCCCATCGATATCGGCCTGGACACCCCCCGCCCGCCAGTTATCTGAGGCGAAAAAAAACGGCCTGTCGAACAGGCCGTTTTTTATTCAGCGATCCCGCTTAAGCCAGGCTCTTGCTGACCACCTCGAACACATCGCTCGACAGCTCACCCGACGCCCGAATGCGCTCCAGCTCCGCCTTCATCAGTGCCTGGCGCGCGCTGTCGTATTTGCGCCAGCGGGTCAACGGCGCCAATTGGCGCGAAGCGATCTGTGGGTTGAAGCCATTCAGCTCGATCACCAGATCCGCCAGGAAACGATAGCCCGAACCGTCCGCCGCGTGGAAGTTGATCAAGTTCTGTCCGGCAAAGGCGCCAATCAACGCACGCACCTTGTTCGGGTTCTTCATCGTGAACGCCGGGTGCTCCATCAACGCCTTCACGCGCTCCAGCCCGCCCGGCAAGGTGCTGCCAGCCTGTACGCTGAACCACTGGTCCATGACCAGCGGGTTGTCCTTGAAGTTCTCGGCAAACACCGCCAGGGCCTTGGCCTTTTCGGCGTCGAACGGCGAACTCACCAGCACCGCCAGCGCGGTCAGGCGCTCGGTCATGTTGTCGGCGGTGTCGAACTGTTCGATGGTCGCCGCCAGCACTTCCGGCTTGCCACTGAGCATCAGGTACGAAAGTGCGATGTTCTGCAACGCGCGACGGGCAAAGTGCTCGGCCGCAGCCACATAAGGCGTCTGCTTGGACAGCTCGCGATTGGCCTGGTAGCGCAACCACAGTGCTTCGTGCAGATTCTCCGACAGTTGTTTGCGAGCAAACTCACGGGCAGCGTGGATGGCATCCACATCCGCAACCTCGCTGATTTCCGTAAGATAGGCTTCACCCGGCAACGACAGCATCTCCGCCACCATCGCCTGGTCCAGGCGTTCGTCGCTCAACACGCTGCGCAGCGCGGTGATCAAACGCTGATCCATGTGCAACGCCTGGCCCTGCTGATGCTGGGCGATGAGTTCCTGCAACACCTGCACCGACAACTGCTGACCGGCATCCCAGCGATTGAAACCATCGCTGTCGTGCTGCATCAGGAACATCAGTTGATCGCGGTTGTACGGGAAGCTCAATTTCACCGGTGCCGAGAAACCGCGCAGCAGCGAAGGCAGTGGCTGCTCAGGGATATCAATGAAGGTAAAGGTCTGCTCGGCTTCAGTCACCGAGATCACGCGGGACGTGGCACCAACAGCCGCTTCCCCGGCGAGGCGCAAGGCGATAGCGGCGCCCTTCCCGTCCAGCAAGCCCAGTTCCACCGGGATCACGAACGGCAGTTTTTCCACCTTGTCCGGGGTTTCCGGGCAGCTCTGGCGGAAGGTCAGGCTGTAGGTTTTCGCCGTCGCGTCGTAGGACTCGCTCACCGCCAGACGGGGCGTACCGGCCTGGCTGTACCAGCGCTTGAACTGCGTCAGATCAGCGCCGTTCGCGTCTTCCATGGCCTTGATGAAGTCATCACAGGTCACGGCCTGGCCGTCGTGGCGTTCGAAGTACAGGTCACTGCCTTTGCGGAAGCCTTCGGCACCGAGCAACGTGTGAATCATGCCCACGACTTCCGAGCCCTTTTCGTACACGGTCAGGGTGTAGAAGTTGGAAATCTCGATAAAGCTGTCCGGACGCACTGCGTGGGCCATCGGGCCGGCATCTTCGGCGAACTGGTGGGTACGCAGGTACGCCACGTCCTGGATGCGCTTGACCGTGGCCGAGTTCATGTCGGCGGAGAATTGCGAGTCACGGTAAACGGTGAAGCCTTCCTTGAGCGACAGCTGGAACCAGTCGCGGCAGGTCACGCGGTTGCCCGACCAGTTGTGGAAGTATTCGTGAGCGACGATCGCCTCAACCCGCTGGTGCGCGGCGTCGGTAGCAGTTTCGGCGCGGGCCAGCACGGCACTGGAGTTGAAGATGTTGAGGCCCTTGTTTTCCATGGCCCCCATGTTGAAGTCGTTCACCGCCACGATCATGAAGATGTCGAGGTCGTACTCGCGACCGTAGGTTTCTTCGTCCCAGCGCATGGATTTTTTCAGGCTGGTCATGGCGTGCTGGCACTTGTCGATGTTTTCCGGCTCGACGTAGATGCGCAGCGCGACCTCGCGGTTGGTCATGGTGGTGAAGGTGTCTTCGACACACCACAAATCACCCGCCACCAGGGCAAACAGGTACGCCGGCTTCTTGAACGGGTCTTCCCAGGTCGCCCAGTGGCGACCGTCTTCACCGGGGCCGCTGGCAATCGGGTTGCCGTTGGACAGCAGGATCGGGTAGCGATGCTGCTCGGCGATCACCGTGGTGGTGAAGGTGCTCATCACGTCCGGGCGGTCGAGGTAATAGGTGATCTTGCGGAAGCCTTCAGCTTCGCACTGGGTGCAGAACATGCTGCCGGACTTGTACAGGCCTTCCAGGGCGGTGTTGGTTTCCGGGTGGATTTTTACCGTGGTATCCAGGGTAAAGGTCGCACTCTTGGGCTGTACCGTCAGGTGGCTGTCGGTCAGTTGGTAGTCCTCTGCCGTCAATTCCTGATCGGCAAGGTTCACGCTCAGCAGCTCCAGTTGCTGGCCGTCCAGCACCAATGGCGGCAAGCCGGCGCCGCGCTCAGGGTTGCGGCGCATCACCAGTTGCGCGTGGACCAGGCTGTGGTCCTCGAACAACTCGAAGGTCAGGTGCGTTTCTTCGATCAGGTAGTCCGGCGCCTGATAGTCGTTCAGGTAGATCATCTTCGGTTGTTCGGTGCGCATGGGTGGCATCCTTCTACTGATGCACGGCGAGCTGGTAGGCCGTGTACTTACGAATGTTGATAACGCCGGTGTCGAAGATCAGGTATTGGCCTTTGATCCCCAGCAGCGTGCCTTCGGCAATCGGGTTCTTGTCCAGGTTGAAGCTGACGATCTTGGCCGGATACTGCTCGACCGGGTAGCGGATTTCGATCGGTTCGATGTCGGTTACCGGTTGGATGGCCTGCAGGCCAAAGCGTTCCTGCAAACCGAGCAAGCCTTCGGCGCAGGAGGCGAACAGCTCATCGCGCACCTGCTTGAGGTCGACGGCTTGGGCGTCGCCTTTGAGCAGCGCGCGCCAGTTGGTTTTATCGGCTACCTGACTGCGGAACAGGTCTTCGACGAAACCAGACTGCTGGCGGGTCGCCACGCGCATGATCGGCAGCGCCTGACTCGCGCCCTGGTCCAGCCAGCGCGTCGGCAACTGGGTGGCGCGGGTGATGCCGACCTTGATCCCCGACGAATTCGCCAGGTACACCACGTGATCGGTCATACAGAATTTTTCACCCCAGCCCGGATCGCGGCAGGTGCCGGCGTCGTAATGGCAACGCTCGGGGCTCATGATGCACAGGTCACACTGGGCCAGCTTGGTCATGCACGGGTAGCAGTAACCCTGGCTGAAGCTGGTCTTGGTCTTGCGGCCGCAATGGCTGCAATGGATGGCACCGAGGTACTCCAGGCGTACGTGTGTACCAATCAACGGGTTGACCGGCACCTCGATATCACCCAGTCGAAACGCGTATTGAACGGTCGGCTCACCGAGTTGCGCCGACATCTTGCTGACTGCACCGCGACCAATTTCAATCAATGGATCGCATCCGACTTGAACAGAATATTCGGTACTGGCGCGGACTTCGAGGCGCATTCCTGCGGGCCCATGTAACCGGTGCGCTGGTCTTCCGGCAGGTTCTGGATTTCCCAGGCGATCACCGCTTGCAGGGACAGCTCGCGCTGTTCGGCAGTGAGCTTGCGGCCATCGGACCACTTGCCGATTTCCACGGCGAGCTTGAGGCTCTCGTAGATGTCCGGGGTGATGTTTTCGATCATTTCAGCAAAAGAGGACATAAGGCTCTTCCTTATCAAAGAGAGACTTTGCGGCGGCTGTACAGCCCACCCAGCAAACCCGTCAGGCAACCGATAACCAGGCCGCCGACGTGGGCAGCATTGGCGATTTCGCCGAAACCGATCATCGAGACCAGCCCCGACAAGCAGAGCAGCAGCCACACCAGCATCATCACCAGCACCCCACGGGGCAGGCGATAGGCCGGATTAGGCGACAGTAATTGAAAAATCCAGCAATGCCCGAGCAGGCCGTACAGCACACCGGACAACCCACCGAACAGGCCAGGGCCGCCAAAAACGTATTGAGCGTAGTTCGACACCAGGCTGAACAACAGCGTCAGACCCAGCAAGTTGATGCTGCCCTGGCGCGCTTCGATGCGCCGGCCCAGTTCCCAGTACCACATGCCGTTCATGGCCAGGTGCAGGATACCGAAGTGGATCAGCATCGGCGTGACCAGGCGCCACCACTGCCCCGCCGCCAGGCTGTCGGCCAGCGGTGTGAACTGGATGTATTCGCCGACGATGCGGAACTGCAGGAACGTCAGCCAGCTCATGGCTTGCAGGTTTTCACCGAGCAAGGTCACGGCGCCCACAATGATACTTGCCAGCAGCACCAACGCGGTTAACGGGCTGTGCCGCAGTTGCTGGAGAAACCCAGGGCGCTTGATCGGCGCCTGCTCGGGAATATCCAGTTGCTGGTCCGGGTCACCCGCAGGAAAGCGTTGATACAGCACACGCACGTCGTCGCTGATGGTTTCCGGCACCCACAACACCTGCTCACCCGCCTCTTCGCTGACACGATGGGGCACTTGCATGCGTTGCAGCAACTGGACAAAGCCGCCCAGGTCGACGCTCAAGGGCAGGCGTAATACCGCCACAGCATTCATTTGATAACCTCGGGGCGCTCTACGTCGACCCATACGAATTTACTCGGATCCAGGCGGGTTTCCTGATCCAGGCGATAAGCCACCAGCTTGCCGTACAGCACGGCGCTGTAGTCCAGGCACGCCAGATTTTCGCGGATCGGCGCCGGTTTGCCGCTGCGCCAGTAATGGCCGACGAACAACAAAGGTTCGTCGACGCCGTAGCGCAGCAGGGAATTCTTTTCGGTGGAAGACAAGGGCGTACGCGCCACTGGCTCCGGCAAGGCGTCGGGCTGGAACACGATGTCGCCGTAGGTCTTGGGATCGTCCTCCCAGAACTTGGTGCGGAAGAACGAGCGCGTCAGGCCATCGCCACCGGTCAGCGTGAGGCCATCCGGCAGGCGCATATCAGTGCCGCGCAACAGTCGGTCGAAGGCGTTGCAGGCAAAACTGCCCGGCACGGCGGCGGCCTGCAGGAAATGCTGGTCGATGCAGCCGTCCGGGAAAGTGGCGCGCAGCGGATCGATAAAGCCGTCATCCCAGCAGGCATGCACTACGCGAAAGCGCCCGGCGTCGACAAACAGCGGCATGTCATAGAACCAACCGAGGAAGTCGTGCCAGTCGGCCGGGTGGTGTTCGAATTGCGCCAGGGTCTCGTGGATCAACCGCGCATGCCGTGGGTTGTGCTCGCGCACAAACTGTTTGCCACTGCCGGGCGGCGCGGGCGTGGTCCAGCCCAGTGCGTTGAACTCATGGTTACCCATGATACACAGCGCCTGGCCGGCTTCGGTCATGTCGTGGACGATGTGCAACGCCTCGCGGATGCGTGGGCCACGGTCGATGATATCGCCGAGGAACACCGCCATGCGCGATGGGTGCCGCCAAACACCGCCGATCTTGTGATAGCCCAACTGGTCGAGCAAGTGCTCAAGGGTATGAGCGCAACCGTGCACGTCACCAATCAGGTCGTAGCTACGCGCGGGATCGAGCATCAGTCGCCTCCACCCCCCAAGCGGCTGCCCCAGCCCAGCTTGGTGCGGCACACTTCGTAGTAGTTGTGGTCCAGCGGGTGGATCAACCGCAACTTCTGTGCCTTTTTGCTCACGGTGATGGTGTCACCGGGGGCGCAGGTGAAATGGTTCTGCCCGTCACACGACACCTGCGGGTAGATTTGCATGTCTTTGGACACCACGATTTTCAGCTCACTGTTGCCGTCGACCACAATCGGCCTGCTCGACAACATATGGGGGTACATCGGCACGATCACAATGGCATCCAGCTTGGGATGCATGATCGGGCCACCCGCCGACAACGCATAGGCGGTGGAGCCGGTGGGCGTGGCTACAATCAGGCCGTCAGCCTTCTGGCTGCACACGAACTGGCCGTCTATATAGAGTTCGAACTCGATCATCCGCGTGGACTTGCCAGGGTGCAGCACCACGTCATTCAGGGCGTCACCCTGTCCGATGGCTTCGCCGTGGCGGCGCACTTCGGCTTGCAGCAGGAAGCGGTTCTCCACCAGGTAATGGCCGTCGAGCACCTTGGCCACTTCGACTTCCAGCTCATCCGGGCGGATATCAGTGAGAAAACCCAGGCTGCCACGGTTGATCCCCAGCACCGGCACGTTATGCCGTGCCAAGGCTCGAGCTGCGCCGAGCAGGCTGCCGTCGCCGCCGACCACAATCACCATGTCACACACTTCACCGAGCATCTTGCGTGATGAGGTCTGCAGGCCGTGGCCAGGAAGGATTTCGGCGATGGTGTCTTCGAGGATCACATGCAGGTGGCGGTCCAGCAGGAATTTTTTCAGCCGGCGGACGGTGTCCAACACCTGGGTACTGCCCAGGCGACCGATAATGCCGATATTGCGAAATTGCTCCATGGGGCTCCTGCGGGATGTGGGGTGTGGCAAAAAGAAGGATTATGGGCGAAAGGCCGCCCCAGGCAAAATCCTTTGTCGCGGTGAAGCCTTGATGACAATGGTTCTCAGCCACCTGCCCGGCACTTAAAAGGCTATGCTCGGACCATGACTGTGTTCCCGGATCTGCACAACCTGCCCCGCCAGCTGCGCCACCCCGAAGTGCGCGATCTCGCGTGGGTGATGCTCGCCCCGCCGATGCTCGCGCAAACGCCGTGGCCGCAACGCCATCCGCTGACCGGCAGCGATTGGGTGCAAGCGCCTCATCTGCTGGAGCACTGGCTGCGCCAGCTCGATCAGGACAGCAGCGCCTTGCAGCAGTGGCTGAACCAGTCACGCACCCGGCGCCTGGGCCTGTATTACGAGCGCCTGTGGCAGTTCGCCGTACAGCATGCGCCGGGCGTGGAACTGTTGGCGGCCAATCTGCCAATCCGCCGCGCCGGGCATACCCTCGGCGAGCTGGACATGCTGCTGCGCGACCGTGACGGCGTGCATCATCTGGAACTGGCGATCAAACTCTATCTCGGCCCGCAGGACGGCAATGGCCAGGACACGGATCAATGGTTGGGGCCGGGCTGCCACGACCGGCTGGACCGCAAGCTGGCGCATCTGGCCCAGCATCAACTGCCGATTTCTAAGCGGGCGGAAAGCCGAGAGGCGCTGGCGGCGCTGGATATCCAGCATTTCGATGCGCATTTGTGGCTGGGCGGCTATCTGTTGTACCCCTGGCCTGGCGAGGCCCAAGCCCCCATTGGTGCCCATCCACAGCATTTACGTGGGCGCTGGTTGCATCAGCGTGATTGGCAAGCGTTTGTCAGCCAAAGTCCGCCCGGTCGCTGGCAGCCCCTACCCAGGCATGCGTGGTTGGCGCCGGCGCATTACCCGGCGGATGAAGTCTGGAGTGAAGAACAGATGAGGGGCTGGCTGGCGGAGCTGGATCCCATGGCGCCTGCACAATTGCTGGTGCGGATGGTTCAAGTCGATCAGGATTGGGAGGAAGCCGAGCGGCTGTTCCTGGTGGCGGATCTTTGGCCCAACGTGCCGGGCAATAGCTAATCGTCAATATGCCGATAGTCCAGATGCAACCCAACCGCCAACTCCTGCGCCCTACCTATCCTGATCGGCCCGCGCTCGATATCCACCAACAGCCCCGGACACTCCAGCAGCGGCAACCCGGCGATGTCCTTGAGTCGCCCGTCAGTGATGACCAGTAACTGCTGTCGCTCAGCCGGATAACGCTTGCGTCGCAGCGTCAACCACGCCCCGGCCTCGGTCAACGCCGCGAGCAACGGCGTACCACCGCCCGCGCCCAATTGATCCAGCCAATCCGCCAAGCCCTTCGCCGCCTTCAACCCCTGGACCTGCCATTTGGGCGAGTGCCCGCTGGCCGTCAACAACGCCATCCGCGCCCGCTGGCGGTAGGCGTCATCAAACAATTGCGCCAACAAACCCTTGGCATCGGTGAGCGCACGGTGCCGCCGGGTGGACGCCGACGCATCGACAATCACCAGCCACAGCTCATGGGCCGAACGGCTGCGCAGGTGATAGAGCAAATCTTCACGGGTTTGCGGGCGACCACCGAGCAAGGTGCCCGGCCAATTGATCGAGCCTTGTTTCGCGCTGCGCGCCTTACCGTACCTGCCGCTGTCCAGTCGCCCTGCCTTGGGGCGGGCATCCGCCCCCGTGTCAGGTCGGGGGCGAATGCCTAGGGCTTTTTTGGCCAGGTGGGGACTTCCCGGCGCGCCCCCGTGGGCAGGGCCGGAGCGGGCATGTCGCCCCACTGGCCTTGGCCTGGCGAAGCGTCGGAAGATTTGGGCGACTGCCCTTCACTTGGCGGGTTGGACGATGGGGCTTGTTCCTGGCGACGATGGCGCAGGGCAAACTCGGCCACCGCTTCGATATCTTCCTCGGCGATCGCACTGGCGCCACGCCAGGCGGCATGGGCCCGAGCGCCGCGCAACCACACCAAGTCCGCACGCAAACCGTCGACGCCCGCCGCGAAGCACCGTTCGGTGATCGTTGCCAGCGCCTCGTCGTCCAGCGCGATAGTGTCCAGCTGTGCCCGCGCCTGAGTGCAGCGTTCGCGCAAGGCCGCCTGCGACGCTTCCCATTGCGCGCAGAACGCCGCCGGGTCGCTGTCGAAATCCAGGCGCCGACGAATAATCTGCCCACGCTCGGCCGGCAAGGTCTGCCCGCTCAACGCCACGTTGAAACCGAAACGGTCGAGCAGTTGCGGACGCAACTCACCCTCCTCCGGGTTCATGGTGCCGATCAGCACGAACCGCGCGGAATGGCGATGGGAAATGCCGTCGCGCTCGATCAGATTGGTGCCGCTGGCGGCCACGTCCAGCAGCAAATCCACCAAATGATCGGGCAGCAGGTTGACTTCATCGACATACAGCACGCCGCCATCCGCCTTGGCCAATACGCCGGGCGAAAACTGCGCCCGGCCCTCGCCCAATGCAGCATCCAGGTCCAGCGTGCCGACAAGGCGCTCTTCAGTCGCGCCCAGGGGCAAAGTCACGAATTGACCACTGGCCAGCAGGTCCGCCAAACCACGCGCCAAGGTCGACTTGGCCATGCCGCGCGGGCCTTCGATCAGCACACCGCCGATCTTCGGGTCGATGGCGGTCAGACACAGCGCCAGTTTCAGGTCATCGGCGCCGACTACGGCGGACAGCGGGAAATGGGGAATATCGGTCATACGATCCCTCTTCAAATTCTGCGACACAAGCAACCTCACTGTAGTGAGCGGGCTTGCCCCGCGCTGGGCTGCGTAGCAGCCCCAATAAAGCTAAACGGATTCTTCCTGGCAAAATGCGGTGTCCGGTTTTGGGGCCGCTTCGCAGCCCAGCGCGGGGCAAGCCCGCTCACCACAACAAGCTTGCCTTCAGCCATCCTCTTCGATATCCAGCAACAGGTTTTCCAACGCCTCGCGGTACGCCCCCGGTTCCTGCCACATGCCACGCTGCTGCGCTTCGAGCATGCGCTCAGTCATGTCACGCAGCGCATCGGGGTTGTGCTGCTGCACAAAGGCGCGGGTGTCGGGGTCGAGCAAATAAGCGTCGGCCAACAGGGCATATTGGTGATCGTCAATCAGCGCCGTGGTGGCGTCGAAGGCGAACAGGTTGTCCACGGTCGCCGCCATCTCGAAGGCACCTTTATAGCCATGGCGCTTCACGCCTTCGATCCACTTGGGGTTGGCGGCGCGGGAACGGATCACCCGGTTCAGCTCTTCCTTCAGGGTGCGGATCTTCGGCAGGTCGGGCTGGCTGTGGTCACCATGATAGCTGGCCGCCTTGTCGCCGCTCAGGGTTTCCACGGCGGCGAGCATGCCGCCGTGGAATTGGTAGTAATCGTTGGAGTCAAGCAAGTCGTGCTCGCGGTTGTCCTGGTTCTGCAACACCGCCTGCACCTGGCTCAAACGCTGGGCAAACTGCGCGCGGGCGGCGGTGCCTTCGTCGGAACCGCCATAGGCGTAGCCGCCCCAGTTCAAGTAAACCTCGGCCAGGTCTTCACGACTTTGCCACAGGCGACCGTCGACCGCGCCCTGCACGCCCGCGCCATAGGCGCCGGGCTTGGCGCCGAAGATGCGCCAACCGGCTTGTTTCGCCGCCGCCTCTTCGTCCAGGCCCGACGTGAGCAGTGCCTCACGCTCACTACGCACCTTGGCGGCCAGTGGGTTCATGTCGTCCGGCTCATCCAGCGCCGCCACGGCCTGCACCGCAGCGTCGAACAGGCGGATCAAATTGGCGAAGGCATCGCGGAAAAAGCCCGACACACGCAAGGTCACGTCTACGCGCGGGCGATCCAACAGGCTGATCGGCAGGATCTCGAAATCATCCACTCGCTGGCTGCCGGTCGCCCACACCGGGCGCACGCCCATCAGTGCCATGGCCTGGGCGATATCGTCGCCGCCGGTGCGCATGGTGGCAGTGCCCCACACCGACAGGCCGAGCTGGCGCAGGTGGTCACCGTGGTCCTGTAAATGCCGCTCAAGAATCAGGTTGGCGGATTGGAAGCCGATGCGCCAGGCCGTGGTGGTCGGCAGGTTGCGCACGTCGACGGTGAAGAAGTTGCGCCCCGTTGGCAACACATCCAAACGCCCGCGACTCGGTGCACCACTCGGACCCGCCGGTACAAACCGGCCGTTGAGGGCATCCAGCAATCCGCGCATTTCCGCGGGACCACAGGCGTCAAGGCGCGGCGCTACCACGATGCGCAGGCTTTCGATAACCGCCTTCACCTCTTCCCAGCCGGCCTCTTCCAACTGTTCAAGCGGGCCTTCGAGCGCCTGCTCGATCAGCCGTGCGGCATACAGCTCCAGGCGTTCGCGGGTATCGCCAGCGGTGCGCCACAATTGCGCGTCGATCTTCTGCAATACCAGAGGTCGACGCCCCGTCCAAGGTTCGGCCAGGGCACAGTCCAACGGATCGAAGCCCAAGTCGAAAGCCTTGGCCAACACGCGCAACAGGCTCGATTGCGGGCCACGCCCATCGCCACGCGGGATACGCAACAAGGCCAGCAACGTGTCGATACGCAAGCGGCCTGCGGGCGACTCACCAAAGATGTGCAGGCCATCGCGGATCTGCGACTCCTTCAAGTCGCACAGGTAAGTGTCCAGGCGCGGCAACCACACGGCAGCGTCGGCGTCGCTCTCCAGCTCAAGTTCTTGGTCGATGCGGGTTTCGCGCACCAGTTTGAGGATGTCTTTCTGCAACTCCAGGGCGCGGCGCGGATCGAGCAGTTGCGCTTCGTAATACTCGTCCGCCAGCAGCTCAAGGTTACGCAGCGGGCCGTAGGTTTCAGCACGGGTCAGCGGCGGCATCAGGTGATCGATGATCACCGCCTGGGTACGTCGCTTGGCCTGGGCGCCCTCGCCCGGATCGTTGACGATAAACGGGTAGATATTCGGCAGCGGCCCCAACAGCGCATCGGGCCAGCAGCTTTCCGACAGGCCGACACCCTTGCCCGGCAACCATTCAAGGTTGCCGTGCTTGCCCACATGAATCACGCCATGGGCGCCATAGGTGTGGCGCAGCCAGAAATAGAACGCCAGGTAGCCGTGGGGCGGCACCAGGTCCGGATCATGGTAAACCGCGCTGGCGTCCACCTGATAACCCCGCGCCGGTTGGATACCGACAAAGGTCAGGCCCAGGCGCAGGCCGGCGATCATCATGCGGCCATCGCGGAACATCGGATCGTTATGGGGCGTGCCCCAGCGCTCCAGCACCGCCTGGCGATTGGCCTCGGGCAAGCGGCTGAACATCGCCTCGTAGTCATCCAGGCCAAGGCTTTGATGACAGGGGCGAAGGTCGAGGCTGTCCAGGTCGTTAGTGACGCCGCCGAGCAAATCGTGGATCAGTGCCGTGCCGCTTTCCGGCAGTGCATCCGGCACCGGATAGCCTTCGACGTGCAACGCACGCAGGATATTCAGCGCCGCCGCCGGCGTATCCAGGCCGACACCATTGCCGATACGCCCATCGCGGGTCGGGTAGTTGGCAAGGATCAGCGCAATGCGTTTGTCGGCATTCGGCACCCGCGCCAACTCGACCCAGCGCCGCGCCAATTCAGCGACAAAATCCATGCGTTCCGGCGCCGCTCGATAGCACACCACATCCGACTGGCTGCGCTCGCTGCGCCAGGCCAGGTCCTTGAAGCTGATCGGCCGGCTGATGATGCGTCCGTCCAACTCTGGCAGGGCAATGTGCATCGCCAGGTCCCGGGGGCCGAGGCCTTGCTCGCTGGCTTCCCAGCCGGGCTGGTTGTCCTGGGCACAGATCGCCTGGATCACCGGGATATTGCGGCGAAACGGGCGCAAATGCGGCGCTTCCGGGCTGGATTGGGCGAAGCCGGTGGTGTTGAGGATCACCGCCGCGCCCACCTCGTCCAGCAGGTCCTCGACCACCGCCAGGCAGCCGGGCTCTTTTAAACTGGCCACCGCCATCGGCAACGGGTTGAGACCCGCCGCTTGCAAGCGCTGGCAGAACACATCGATAAAACCGGTATTGGCCGCCTGCAAATGGGAGCGGTAGAACAGCACCGCCGCCACCGGCCACTCGGCATTCCAGTCGGCCTGCCAATCATTCAGGCGGGCGTTAGCGTGGCGCGGATGATAAATCGCCGTGCGCGGCAGGGTCTGCGGCTCGGCCCAGGCGTAGTCACGGCCCAGGTAGGCAGTGGCCAAGCAGCGATAAAAATCCAGCGCATTGCCCAGGCCGCCCTGGCGCAGGAAGTGCCAGAGGCGATCCCGCGCTTCGGCGCCGACGGTGCTCAACCCGCTGAGTTCCGGGTCCGGGCGATCATCCCCCGGCACCAGGATCAGCTGCACGCCCCTTTCGGCCAACTCCACCAGACGCTCGATGCCGTAACGCCAATAACCGATACCGCCATGCAGCGAGATCAGGATGACCTTGGCGTGGCGCAGCACTTCATCGACGTACAGGTCGACCGAGGCGTGGTTCTGCACCTGCATCGGGTTGGCCAGGCGAAAGCTGGGGTAATCGTCGGGTAACTGCTGCGCCGCTTCGGCCAGCAGCGCCAGGCTGGAATCGCCGCTGCACAGGATCACCAGGTCAGCGGGGGTTTGGCCAAGGTCGGCAATATTGTCGTCCGAGACGAAACCACCGGGCTGGGTCCTGAGCAGGTGCATGGGTTAAACGCTGAGGGCGGCGCGCAGTTGCGCTTCAAGGCCGGCCGCATCGAGGTCCTGACCGATCAGCACCAGGCGCGTAATACGCGGCTCGTCAGCGCTCCAGGCACGGTCGAAGTGCTTGTCGAAACGCGTGCCCACGCCCTGGATCAGCAGGCGCATCGGCTTGTTCGGGATTGCGGCAAAGCCTTTTACACGCAGGATGCCGTGTTGCACCACCAACTGGGTCAGAGCGTCGAGCAGCAGCGCTTCGTCGGCTTGCGGCAGGTCGATGGAGATGGAATCGAAGGCGTCGTGATCGTGATCGTCTTCACCTTCGTGGTGATGATCGTGATGACTGTGGCGGCCGTCGATGTGCTCTTCGGAGCCGGCACCCAGGCCGATCAGCACGTCCAGCGGCAGGCGACCGCTGCTGGCCTCGATGATCTTCACCGCGGGTGGCAGTTCTTCAGCGACTTCAAGGCGCACGCGGGCCAGGTCTTCAGGGCTGATCAGGTCGGTCTTGTTGAGGATTACCAGGTCAGCGCTGGCCAGTTGGTCGGCGAACAGCTCGTGCAGGGGTGATTCGTGGTCCAGGTTCGGGTCGAGCTTGCGCTGGGCATCCACTTGGTCCGGGAAGGCGGCGAAGGTGCCGGCGGCCACAGCCGGGCTGTCGACCACGGTGATCACCGCGTCAACGGTGCAGGCGCTGCGGATTTCCGGCCATTGGAAGGCTTGGACCAGCGGTTTTGGCAGGGCCAGGCCGGAGGTTTCGATGAGAATGTGGTCGAGGTCGCCGCGGCGGGCCACCAATTCGCGCATCACCGGGAAGAACTCTTCCTGCACGGTGCAGCACAGGCAGCCGTTGGCCAGCTCGTAGACGCGGCCGTTGGCTTCTTCTTCGGTGCAGCCGATGGAGCACTGCTTGAGGATTTCACCGTCGATACCCAGCTCGCCGAACTCGTTGACGATCACGGCAATGCGACGGCCCTGGGCGTTGTCGAGCATGTGGCGCAGCAAGGTGGTTTTGCCCGAGCCGAGGAAGCCGGTGACGATGGTGACGGGGAGTTTGGCCAGTGTTTTCATCGGATGCCCTTGGGGGCGGGCATACGGGACGATAGGCCCTGCGACGGTGCGCAGCAGCGGATTTCGTCACCGGATCACCCCGCCCGGTTGAAGTAGAAAATCGGTTGCGAGGCAGGTCTCCTGGCTTGGGGCTTGCGGGTCTTGCGACCGGCGCTGGCTGCGCCTTCCCGCCTTTCGGCAGTGGCGTGGCAGTCAGCTGAACCCTTTACAGTTGCGGGGGCAGCCGCGGCTTGGACCGCGTTCCCTTCTTAGCTTCGGCGTGGGCCGAAGAACCTCGAGGGTGCAAGGCTACGCAGTGCTTGGGGGATGGTCAATGATGGGGTTTGGGTTGGGTACATATCCGTTTCTGCGGTAACGGCTGAAATTGGTTCCGCCCTTACGGCGGGTCACTTTGCAAAAGCGGCAAAGTAACCAAAGCGCTCTTGCCCCAACACTCGGTACCTCGCCTAGGCTCGGTATGCCCGTAATCCGAGAGTGATTTGGGGGGCCGCCTAAGATCAAGATCACGATCAAAAGCAAAGCGCGGCGGCCTAGTAGCCGACCGAATCGTTGAAGCCTGCGCATTTCCCTGTGGGAGCCGGGCTTGCCCGCGATGGTCGTCAACGATGATGCAAAAAAACGGGATACACACCAACGTATCTACGATGCGAAGCGAGTCGCTCTTGATCTTGATCTGAGGCGCCCCGTTAAACACGCTGGCCGAACGCAGGCTTGAATCCGTGGGTAACCCGGCAGGACGCCGGGTTAGCCGCGCTGGGCCAAGGATGGCCCATCGCGGCGGCCCACGGATTCAAGCCGGAGTGAGGGCACACCGAGCCTAGGCGAGGTGCCGAGTGTTGGGGCAAGAGCGCTTTGGTTACTTTCGCGCTTTTCGAAAGTGACCCGCTGTAAGAGCGGAACCATAAGCCGCCGTTACCTAAACAACGGATATGCCCCCCACAACCCAATTGACTCCCCCCCAACCCCCATGCTCTCCTACACATCTTGTTTCGGGTGCCCCTCACAGGGTGAAACGGGAAACCGGTGCGTCATAGCGATATGACCAGTCCGGTGCTGCCCCCGCAACGGTAAGCGAGCGAAGTGTCAGATCCACTGTGCCTCCAAGGCATGGGAAGGCGATGCTTAATAGGCGCAATGCCCCTCGCAAGCCCGGAGACCGGCCCGAAAAAATCAGATAACAAACCCGCGGTGGGCGGGCGCTGTTTAAACCCTGCGTGCCCGGCTCGCGGGGTTTTCATGCGCTCGTTTCACCCTGACACCTGAAAGGGACGCGCCATGTCGATCATCAGCAGCACCTCGCACTCCGCCAGCAGCACCTCGACCCTGAGCCAACGCTTGACCGCCGCCATCGGCGCGTCGATCCTCGGCGCGTGCCTAGTGTATTTCGCCGGTTTCTCGCACATCGAGGCCGTACACAACGCTGCCCACGATACCCGCCACAGCGCCGCGTTCCCGTGCCACTGAGACCTGCCGACATGATCAAGCGTATTGCGCAAACCGCAGGTTTCACCGGTCTGTTGGCCGCCCTGCTGCTGACTCTGCTGCAAAGCTTTTGGGTCGCCCCGCTGATTCTGCAGGCGGAAACCTTTGAAAAAGCGCCGGCGGCTACCGAAGTGGCCCACGAACATGCCGAAGGTGCTGCCGCCCATACCCATGACGCCGAAGCTTGGGAGCCGGAAGACGGCTGGCAGCGCGTGCTGTCCACCACGGGCGGCAACCTGGTGGTCGCCGTCGGTTTTGCGCTGATGCTGGCCGGTCTCTACACGCTGCGTGCGCCAACCCGCACCGCCCAAGGGCTGCTGTGGGGCTTGGCCGGTTACGCAACCTTCGTGCTGGCACCGACGATGGGCCTGCCGCCTGAGCTGCCGGGGACTGCCGCCGCCGACCTGGCGCTGCGCCAGACTTGGTGGATCGGCACTGCGGCGTCAACCGCTGCCGGCATCGCCTTGATCGTGTTTGGTCGCAACTGGCTGCTGAAAGTACTGGGTGTAGCGATCCTCGCCGTACCGCACATGATCGGCGCACCACAGCCGGAAGTGCATTCGATGCTGGCCCCAGAGGCCCTGGAAGCGCAGTTCAAGATTGCTTCGCAGTTGACCAATGTCGCCTTCTGGCTGGCCTTGGGGCTGATCAGCGCCTGGTTGTTCCGCCGCAACCGTGATGATCAATACTCGGCATGATCCTGGTGGTCGGCCTGGGGTGCCAGCGGGGTTGTGACGTTCATACCCTGCTGGGCCTGTTTAATACTGCCCTCGCCGAGGGCAGTATCGAGCGCGATAAGATTACTGCGCTGGCCAGTATTGATTTGAAAAAAGACGAGCCGGGAATACTCGCCTTGGCTGAAACGCTGAACCTGCCATTGCACTGTTTCAGCGCCGAGCAACTGACGACCTTTGAAGATCGCCTGAGCCACAAATCCGAGATCGCCTTCGCCCACACCGGCTGCTATGGCATCGCGGAAAGCGCCGCCTTGGCCCTTGCCGAGCACCTCGCCGGCGGCCCTGGCCGCCTGTTGATCACCCGCAAAAAAACCGCCCAGGCCACCTTTGCATTGGCGTGCGCAGGCTGAAAACCCGATAATCGCCCCTTCCGATCATGAGCATTCTTCATGCTCGCCCGTTTTTCATCAGGATTTCCCCATGACCGTCTACTTCATCGGCGCAGGCCCCGGCGACCCGGAATTAATCACCATTAAAGGCCAGCGGCTGATCCGCAGTTGCCCGGTGATTATTTATGCGGGCTCGTTGGTGCCGGCGGCGGTATTGGAAGGTCATCAGGCGGAAACCGTGGCCAACAGCGCCGAATTGCACCTGGAGCAGATCATTGATCTGATCAAAGCCGCCCATGAGAAGGGCCAGGACGTGGCGCGCGTCCATTCCGGCGACCCAAGCCTGTATGGCGCCATTGGTGAACAGATCCGCCACCTGCGGGAGTTGGGCATTCCCTTCCAGATCATCCCCGGCGTCACCGCCGTGGCTGCCTGCGCAGCCTTGCTGGAGACGGAGCTGACCCTGCCTGACATCGCCCAGAGCGTGATCCTGACCCGCTATGCCGACAAGACCAGCATGCCGGCCGGCGAGGACTTCGACAGCCTGGCCCGGCATGGCACCACCATGGCGATTCACCTGGGGGTCAATCACTTGGAGAAGATCGTCGCTGAACTGCTGCCACACTACGGCGCGGATTGCCCGATTGCCGTGGTGCACCGGGCTACCTGGCCGGATCAGGATTGGGCGGTAGGAACGCTGAGCGACATTGCCGAGAAAGTGGCGGCCAAGGGCTTTCGGCGCACGGCGCTGATTGTGGTGGGCCGGGTGCTGGCCAGTGACAGTTTCAGTGAGTCATCGCTGTACCGGGCAGCCCATGCGCACCTTTATCGCCCATAACAAACCAAATTAACTTAATAACATAACCCACTGTTTTAACTGAATAAATAGGGTTAAACATGTGAGAGCGGGCAAGCCCGGCTCCACCGTTAATCTTCTTTGACAGATAGCTATCACAAACCACTGATTTTAAAGAATAAAAAAAACGGCGCTCACGGGGCGCCGTTTTTTTTGTTCGCAGTGAACGCCTTACTCAGTAGTAGGCGTTTTCTTTCTGCGTGTGATCGGTCACGTCACGCACGCCCTTGAGCTCTGGAATACGCTCCAGCAAGGTGCGCTCGATGCCTTCGCGCAGGGTCACGTCCGCTTGGCCGCAGCCTTGGCAGCCGCCACCGAACTTGAGCACCGCAATGCCGTCATCGACTACGTCGATCAGGCTGACCTGGCCGCCGTGGCTGGCCAGGCCTGGGTTGATTTCGGTCTGCAGGTAGTAGTTGATACGCTCGTTCACCGGGCTGTCGGCGTTGACGTTGGGCACCTTGGCGTTTGGCGCTTTGATGGTCAACTGGCCGCCCATGCGGTCGGTGGCGTAGTCGACCACGGCGTCGTCGAGGAAGGCTTCGCTGAAGGCGTCGATGTAGGCGGTGAAGCTTTTCAGCCCCAGGGCGGTGTCTTCAGGTTTCTCTTCACCAGGCTTGCAGTAGGCGATGCAAGTTTCGGCGTATTGGGTGCCGGGCTGGGTGATAAAGACGCGAATGCCGATACCCGGGGTGTTCTGCTTGGACAGCAGGTCAGCCAGGTAATCGTGGGCGGCGTCGGTAATGGTTATGGCAGTCATGGAAACTCCTCACAGGCTTGCCGGGAGTTTACGCCAAATTATTACGCAGGTACAAAGTCCTAGTGTTTTTGTCGGGATAGGTTTGTTTACGGTGGGGGGGGTGTACATATCCGTTATTTGGGTAACGGCCGCTTATGGTTCCGCCCTTACGGCGGGTCACTTTCGAAAAGCGCGAAAGTAACCAAAGCGCTCTTGCCCCAACACTCGGCACCTCGCCTAGGCTCGGTGTGCCCGTAATCCGACAGTGATTTGGGGGGCCGCCTAAGATCAA